>NZ_SZXG01000035.1:0-20667 GCF_005281305.1 Citrobacter sp. wls706
GGAGAAATAAACAGTACGCTGGCAGAGCCGACGGCGGCCATTGCGCGCGTGGAGCAGCACTTTTCCCGGGAAGCGCTGACGGTGGACAGAACGGATGGCATCAGCATGTCGTTTGTCGACTGGCGCTTCAATTTACGCTCTTCCAATACCGAACCGGTGGTGCGCCTGAACGTGGAATCGCGCGGAGATATTCCGTTGATGGAAGCGCGAACGCGCACTCTTCTGGCGTTGCTGAATCAGTAATGCCGGTGCTTCCTTTGCCCGAAGATGGGCCAGGGCGACTAACAGGAACCACGATGACACATCTAAAGAAGCGCGAACGCGCCAAAACCAATGCGTCGTTAATTTCGATGGTGCAACGCTTTTCGGATATCACCATCATGTTTGGCGGGCTATGGGTAATCTGCGAATTAAGCGGTTTGCCTTTCCTGTACATGCACCTGCTGGTGGCGTTGATCACGCTGGTGGTTTTTCAGATGCTCGGCGGGATAACGGATTTTTATCGCTCCTGGCGCGGCGTCAAAATATCCACTGAGCTGGTGCTGTTGCTGCAAAACTGGACGCTGAGCCTGATTTTTAGCGCAGGCTTAATTGCCTTTAATAATGATTTCGATAACCGTCTTGCGGTCTGGCTGGCATGGTATCTGCTGTCAAGCGTAGGGTTGGTGTTGAGTCGTTCGTTTATTCGCTACGGCGCTGGATGGCTGCGTAATCGCGGTTACAACACCCGCCGGGTCGCGGTGGCTGGTGACCTGCCTGCCGGACAAATGCTGCTGGACAGCTTTCGCCATGAACCGTGGCTGGGGTTTGAAGTGGCCGGCGTCTATCACGATCCTATCCCCGGCAAAAACTCCCACGACTGGGCCGGGAACCTGCAACAGCTGGTGGATGACGCTAAAGCCTCACGCATTCATAACGTCTATATCGCCATGTCGATGAGCGATGGCGCCAGCGTAAAAAAACTGGTACGTGATCTGGCCGACACCACCTGCTCAGTGATCCTCATCCCCGATGTCTTTACCTTCAACATCCTGCATTCACGGATTGAAGAGATGAACGGTGTTCCGGTGGTGCCGCTGTATGACACGCCGCTTTCGGGAATTAACCGTCTGTTGAAGCGTGCGGAAGATATCGTGCTGGCCACGCTGATCCTGCTGCTGATTTCCCCGGTGCTGTGCGGTATTGCGCTACTGGTGAAACTGACCTCAAAAGGACCGGTAATTTTTCGCCAGACCCGTTACGGCATGGATGGGAAGCCGATCAAAGTCTGGAAGTTTCGCTCAATGAAAGTGATGGAAAACGACGCGGTGGTGACGCAGGCGACGCAAAACGATCCACGCGTGACGCCGGTGGGGAATTTTCTGCGTCGGACGTCACTGGATGAGTTACCGCAGTTTATTAACGTGCTGACCGGAGGGATGTCTATCGTCGGGCCGCGTCCACATGCGGTGGCGCATAACGAACAGTATCGCCAACTGATTGAAGGGTACATGTTACGTCATAAAGTGAAGCCGGGCATTACCGGTTGGGCGCAAATCAACGGCTGGCGGGGGGAAACCGATACGCTGGAAAAAATGGAAAAACGTGTGGAATTTGACCTCGAATATATTCGCGAGTGGAGCTTATGGTTCGATATCAAAATTGTTTTTCTGACGATATTTAAAGGCTTTGTGAACAAAGCGGCGTATTAACATGAGCTTACGAGAAAAAACACTGAATGGCGCGAAGTGGTCGGCGATTGCCACGGTGATCATTATAGGTCTGGGGCTTATCCAGATGACCGTCCTGGCGCGGATTATTGATAATCATCAGTTCGGGTTGTTAACCGTGGCGCTGGTGATCATTGCGCTGGCCGACACGTTGTCTGACTTTGGCATTGCCAATTCCATTATTCAGCGTAAAGAGATTGGCTACCTTGAGCTGACCACCCTGTACTGGCTCAATGTTGGACTCGGTATTGGGGTATGCGTGACGATGTTTCTGCTTAGCGAGACGATTGCCAGCGTACTCAATAATCCTGAACTGGCGCCGCTCATCAAAGCGTTATCACTGGCGTTTGTGGTAATACCGCACGGGCAGCAGTTTCGCGCGCTGATGCAAAAAGAACTGGCCTTTAACAAAATCGGCATGATTGAGACCAGTTCGGTGCTGGCCGGTTTTACCTTTACCGTGGTCAGTGCCCATTTCTGGCCGCTCGCACTGACGGCTATTCTTGGGTATCTGGTGAACAGTACGCTACGTACACTGCTGTTCGGCTATTTTGGTCGCCAGATTTACCGTCCGGGGCTGCATTTCTCGCTGGCTTCCGTTTCGTCAAACCTACGTTTCGGCGCATGGCTGACGGCGGATAGCATCATTAATTACATCAATACCAACCTTTCTACGCTGCTGTTAGCCAGAACGTTGGGGGCAGGCGTCGCAGGGGGATTCAATCTTGCCTGGAACGTGGCGGTTGTACCACCAATCAAACTGAATCCGATCATTACCCGCGTTCTGTTTCCGGCGTTTGCCAAAATTCAGGATGACAGCGAAAAACTGCGGGTGAATTTTTACAAGCTGCTGTCGGTGGTCGGGATCATCAATTTTCCGGCGCTGCTGGGATTAATGGTGGTATCGAACAATCTGGTGCCGCTGGTATTTGGCGAGAAGTGGAACGGTATTGTCCCCATCCTGCAACTGTTGTGCATTGTCGGGCTACTGCGCTCTGTCGGGAATCCGATCGGTTCACTGCTGATGGCGAAGGCGCGGGTTGATATCAGCTTCAAATTCAATGTGTTCAAAACCTTTCTGTTTATTCCGGCCATTTTCATCGGCGGACATCTGGCGGGGGCGACAGGCGTGACGCTGGGCTTTTTGCTGGTTCAGGTGATTAACACCATCCTCAGCTATTTCGTGATGATCAAACCTGTCCTCGGCTCCAGCTACCGTCAGTACATGCTCAGTCTGTGGCTACCGTTGTATCTCTCCTTGCCAACCGTGGTTGTGAGCTATGCGCTGGGTTTTACCCTGCGCAACCAACTGCCGTTAAGCGCGGTGCTGGGGTTGCAAATCGTGGCGGGAACGCTGGCGTTTGCGGTGATGATTGTGCTGTCGCGCCATCCGCTGGTGGTGGAAATAAAACGCCAGCTCTGTCGCAGTGAAAAAATGAAAACCTTGCTCCGTGCAGGATAAGAACAACGCTTTAAGAGGTCATAATGAAACTATTAATTTTGGGCAACCATACCTGCGGGAACCGAGGGGATAGCGCTATTCTGCGTGGTTTGCTGGATGCCATTAACGCGCAGCGTCCTGAGACTGAAGTCGATGTTATGAGCCGCTACCCGGTAAGCTCCTCATGGTTACTCAACCGTCCGGTGATGGGCGATCCATTATATTCGCAGATGAAGCAACACAACAACGCTGCGGGCGTCATGGGACGGGTGAAGAAGGTCTTGCGCCGTCGCTATCAGCACCAGGTGTTGCTTTCGCGCGTTACTGACTCCGGCAATCTTCGCAACATCGCTATCGCCCAGGGATTTACCGATTTTGTCCGTTTACTGTCGCGCTATGACGCCATTATCCAGGTCGGCGGATCGTTTTTTGTCGATTTGTATGGTGTGCCGCAGTTCGAACATGCCCTGTGTTCATTTATGGCAAAAAAACCGCTGTACATGATTGGGCACAGCGTGGGGCCATTCCAGGATGAGCAGTTTAATCAACTGGCTAACTACGTTTTTGGTCACTGTAACGCGTTGATTTTGCGCGAATCCGTCAGTCTGGAACTGATGAAACGCAGCGCAATAACCACGGAAAAAGTGGAAGCTGGCGTGGATACCGCCTGGCTGGTCGACAATCATCATCAGGATTTTGAGCCGGGCTACGCCGTACAGCACTGGTTGCACATGGCGGCAAAGCAGAAGACTGTGGCCATTACTTTGCGTGAACTGGCGCCATTTGATAAGCGTCTGGGAACCACGCAACAGGCCTATGAACAAGCCTTTGCCGGGGTAGTGAACCGCATTCTCGCTGAAGGATACCAGGTGATAGCGCTGTCAACCTGTACCGGTATTGATAGTTACAACAAAGATGACCGTATGGTGGCGTTGAACCTGCGTCAGTATGTTAACGATCCGGCCCGTTATCACGTGGTCATGGATGAACTCAACGACCTTGAGATGGGTAAAATTCTCGGGGCATGCGACCTGACAGTGGGCACCCGCCTGCACTCTGCCATCATTTCGATGAATTTTATGACACCCGCCATCGCCATTAACTACGAGCACAAGTCGGCAGGAATCATGCAGCAACTGGGATTACCGGAAATGGCCGTCGATATTCGCCATCTTTTAGATGGCAGTCTGGAGGGCAAGGTCGCCGATATTCTCGGACAGCTTCCCGAACTGAACATACGGGTAGGGGATGCGGTTATGCGTGAACGCGAACGTGGGGTGCGCATGGTGGAGTCGGTATTAACGCGCATTGAGGGGGAAAAATGAAGATTGGTTTTTTCCTGCTTAAATTTCCACTCTCCTCAGAGACCTTCGTATTAAATCAGATCACTGCGTTCATCGATATGGGCTATGAGGTGGAGATTGTCGCGATGCATAAGGGCGATCTTGAAAATACGCATGCCTCATTTAATACCTACCAATTGGGCGACAAAACGCGCTGGCTGCTGAATGAACCGGACGGCAAACTGGCAAAGCTGAAATTCAGGGCGGCTGCTGCATTGCAGGGCATCACCCGTGCGGCCACCTGGAAAGCGCTGAATGTCTCTCGCTATGGCGACGAGGCACGCAATCTGATTTTGGCGGCTATTTGCGGTGGGAATCCGCAGGCATTTCAGGCGGATGTCTTTATAGCGCACTTTGGCCCGGCAGGCGTGACGGCTGCCAAACTGCGTGAGCTTGGGATGCTCCGCGGGAAAATAGCCACGGTATTTCATGGAGTTGATGTTTCGCACCGGGACGTTTTGGCCCGCTATACCCCCGAATATCAGCAGCTGTTTCAGCGCGGTGACTTGATGCTGCCCATCAGCAATCTCTGGGCCGGACGGTTAAAAAACATGGGATGTCCGCCGCAGAAAATTGCCGTCTCGCGTATGGGAATCGATATGACGCGCTTTACCCCCCGCCAATTGAAATCGCCAACCGCGCCGTTGGAGATTATTTCTGTCGCGCGCTTAACCGAGAAAAAAGGGCTGCACGTCGCCATCGAAGCCTGTCGGCAGTTGAAAGAGCAGGGCGTCTTATTTCGCTATCGCATTCTTGGCATTGGTCCCTGGGAGCGTCGTCTGCGGACGCTGATTGAACAATATCAACTCGATGATGTGATTGAGATGCCCGGCTTTAAACCCAGCCATCAGGTGAAGGAGATGCTTGAGCAGGCAGATGTATTTCTGCTGCCTTCCATCACCGGCAGGGATGGTGATATGGAGGGGATCCCGGTGGCGCTGATGGAGGCGATGGCGGTGGGGATCCCAGTTATTTCGACGGTTCACAGCGGGATCCCTGAGCTGATCGAGTCGGGTAAATCTGGCTGGCTGGCGCCGGAAAACGATGCTCAGGCGCTGGCTGAACGGTTGGCGGCATTCAGCCAGCTCGACAGTGAGCAGGTGCAGCCGATTGTGCAATGCGCGCGAGAAAAAATTGAAACTGAATTTAATCAGTTAGCGATTAATAAACAGTTAGCCAGCCTGCTGCAAACGATGTAAATCGAGGTTGTATGTCAGAGAAAAAACTCTCACGTCGTGCTTTTCTGACGGCAGGCTCTGCGCTTGTCGTGCTGCACTCTCCCGTAGGTCGGGCGCTTGAATCATCTGGCAGCGTCAATATTCAGGATTACAACCCAAAGGATTGGGTCGCATCTTTCAGGCAGGCATTCACGGAAGGGCAAACGGTAGTCGTACCCGAAGGGCTGGAATGTAAGAATATCAATACTGCGATTGTTATTCCGCCAGGCAAAACGCTATCCGTTCAAGGCCGCATAAGCGGCAATGGTCGTGGGCGCTTTGTTCTGCACAATGGATGCAAGGTGATGGGCGGGCAGGGCGGGAGCCTGAGGAATGTTACCCTCGATGTGCGGGGGTCGGACTGCGTAATAAAAGGGATTGCCATGAGTGGTTTTGCTCCGGTAACGCAAATCTATATTGGCGGCAAAAACTCAAGGCTGATGCGTAATCTGACAATCGATGATATTACCGTTACGCGCGCTAACTATGGGATCCTGCGTCAGGGCTTTCATAATCGCATGGACGGCGTAAAGATCACGAACAGCCGTTTTAGCGATTTACAAGGGGACGCTATCGAGTGGAATGTAGCGATAAACGACAGCAATATCCTCATTTCTGATCACGTTATCGAACGTATCAACTGTACCAACGGCAATGTGAACTGGGGCATCGGTATCGGGTTGGCGGGGAGTACTTATGACAATAGCTATCCCGAGGAACTGGCGGTAAAAAACTTTGTGGTGGCGAATATCACCGGTTCCGACTGCCGGCAACTAGTGCATGTGGAGAACGGCAAACACTTTATCATTCGTAATATTACCGCGCGAAATATCACTCCGGATTATAGTAAGAAAGCGGGCATCGATAATGCAACGGTCGCGATTTATGGGTGTGATAATTTCGTTATTGATAATATCAATATGGAGAATAGCGCAGGTATGCTCATTGGCTATGGCGTCATCAAAGGGCGATATTTATCCATTCCGCAAAATTTTAAGTTAAATAATATTCATCTGGATAACTCGAAACTGGAATACAAATTACGTGGCATCCAGATCTCCTCCGGTAATGCCACGTCTTTTGTGGCCATCACTAATCTAGAGATGAAGCGCGCCACGCTGGAGTTGCACAACCAACCGCAGCACCTTTTCTTACGCAACATCAAGGTCATGCAGCAATCCACGACGGGACCCGCGCTCAAGATGCACTTCGATCTGCGCCAGGATGTACGCGGTAAATTTATGGCCAAACAGGACACCTTGCTATCGCTGGCGAATATCCGTGCGGTAAACGAAACTGGGCAAAGTTCAGTTGACATTGACCGTGTAAACCATCAGGTGGTGAATGTAGAAGCGGTGAATTTCCGACTGCCGGGGCATGGGAGGTAACTTTGCGACCATTCCTGGCTCAAATTGAACCTACTTGAGCTTAAGATTACTGCATTCTGTAGATAAGCGGCGTAACATGCGCGGTATCGGTGCAATGTAATTCATACTGGCTAAAACAAGCTAAAAAGCTATAATTCAGCAACAATTGAATAGGTGAATGACTTAATGACTAATTTGAAAGCAGTTATTCCGGTAGCGGGCCTCGGGATGCACATGTTGCCTGCCACGAAGGCAATCCCGAAAGAGATGCTGCCAATCGTAGACAAGCCGATGATTCAATACATTGTCGACGAGATTGTAGCTGCTGGCATTAAAGAAATTGTTCTGGTAACGCATGCGTCCAAGAACGCAGTTGAGAACCACTTCGACACCTCTTACGAACTCGAATCGTTGCTTGAGCAGCGTGTTAAGCGCCAGTTATTAGCTGAGGTGCAGTCCATCTGTCCTCCTGGCGTCACTATCATGAACGTTCGTCAGGCGCAATTACTCGGCCTGGGCCATTCAATCCTTTGCGCTCGCCCGATTGTTGGGGACAACCCGTTCGTCGTGGTGCTCCCGGATGTCGTTCTTGATACCGCAAGTGCGGACCCTCTGCGTTACAACCTGGCTGCCATGGTTGCTCGTTTTAATGAAACCGGGCGTAGTCAGGTGCTGGCCAAGCGCATGGAAGGCGATCTGTCTGAGTACTCGGTTATTCAGACCAAAGAGCCTTTAGACAACGAAGGTAAAGTTAGCCGTATTGTTGAATTCATCGAGAAACCCGATCAACCACAAACGCTGGATTCCGATCTGATGGCCGTAGGGCGCTATGTGCTTTCGGCTGATATTTGGGCTGAATTAGAGCATACACAACCTGGCGCGTGGGGACGTATTCAGTTAACGGATGCGATTGCAGAACTGGCGAAAAAACAGTCTGTTGACGCCATGCTGATGACGGGTGACAGTTACGATTGTGGTAAAAAAATGGGCTACATGCAGGCTTTTGTGAAGTACGGGCTGCGTAATCTGAAGGAAGGTGCCAAGTTCCGTAAGGGCATCGAGAAGCTACTGAGCGAGTAGAGACTTACAGGTCTTTGTGACGGTAAGCCAGAAAAAATAGCGGCAGCTAACATCCTTGTGACTATGCTTTATGCTGTGGGGTGTTACTGTCGTTTTTTTATGAAAAACAACCAATAACAACGAGTTAACCTACTAAGTTTAATCCTGGATTGGGTTGATTTTTCCTTGTTTCTGATAGCATTTGGTAAGACAATTAGCGTTAAAAATTTCAGAGCTTTGCGATAGCGCTAACGGAGTTGATCGGACCTTTTAGATTTTAAGCAGTGCACTGGTAGCTGTCGAGCCAGGGGCGGTAGCATGCCTATTAGAATCAGAAAACTTATAAATCTATAAATATTGAGTAGGTTTATTACTTAGATTGCAAAATTTCGCAGGTGTTTTGAATGCTGGTTAAACTTACAAAAAAAATAAATGTTAATTTTGAAATTAAGAAAATAATTTCAAATGCCGGGTGGCTTTTATTTGATAAATTCGTCCGATTAATGTTTGGTCTGCTTGTAGGAGTATGGGTAGCTCGTTATTTGGGGCCAGAGACATATGGTCAACTGGCATATGTAATTACGCTCATTAGTTTTTTTCAAGTGATAGCATTGCTTGGAATGGATACGATTTTAGTACGCGATATTGCTCATAATATAGATAAGGCACATCAAAATTTAGGAACCGCGCTCATTTTGCGTTTCTGTGTTGGTTTTTTATGTTTAATCGTGGCAGTGGGTGGGGTTGCTTTTTTTAATGGTGCCCATTTTGCATTGTTAACCTTATTGGCTGGTGGTGGACTAGTATTTCAATGCGCTGATACAATTGATATTTGGTTTCAAAGTCAAAGTCAGAGTAAAAGAACTGTTATAGCAAAGTTGTGCGCATACACTATTACAAATATAATGAGAGTTGTTCTAATATTATGTCACAGTCCGCTCTGGGCATTCGCGTTACTACTTAGCATAGATGCGTTATTATCTGCGTTAGCGCTGACCTATGCGTATAGAAAATTTAGAACTAAACATCAGTGGTCTGCAACTGTAGAAAAATGCAAATTATTACTTAGTGAGTCTTGGCCTTATTTAGTAAGTGGACTATCGATCATACTATATATGAGGATAGATCAGGTCATGATAAAAAATCTATTAGGTGAAGAATCATTAGGGGTTTATGCGGCCGCATTGCAATTTTCGACATTATGGAATTTTGTTCCGGTAACATTATCAGTGAGTTTGGCACCATATATTGCAAGAAAGAAGAGAGAGGGTGAGCATGAGTATTATAAAGCTATCGGAAATGTTTTTCTGATGTTTTCCTTCATTGGTTGGGGAATAACGTTAATAATTTCAGTAATGTCTCCATTTATTATAGAAATTATGCTAGGAACCAATTATACCAACGGAATTGGAGTGCTTGCTATACATGTAGTGACAAACTTATTCATTTGCTTAGGGGTAGCTCAAAGCTTATGGATTGTTAATGAAAGGAAAGGAGCATTTACTCTATATAAGTCGCTTACAGGTCTTGTCGTTTGCGGCATAGCAAATTTAACTTTAATTCCATACTATGGAATTAAAGGTGCCGCGATATCTGCAGTATTGTCCCAGTTTTCGGCATCTATACTATTTAATTTGTTTTTTGCTAAAAGAATTTTTTTGATGCAACTCAAAAGTTTATTTTTTTTAAGGTAATAAACAGGAACGGAAAGTGAAAAAATATTCTCCTGTAATCGCTTTTGTCTATTCACGACCTGAGCATACAAAAAAAATGTTAACGGCATTAAGTAAGAATAGTCTTGCAGAATATACTGACCTTATTATCTATTCAGACGGTGCAAAAACCCAGAAGGATGATGCCGGTGTCCAGGCTGTGCGAGAATATATTGACACTATAACTGGATTCAATAGTATAACGATAGTTAAGCAAGATAAAAATATTGGACTTGCTCAAAGTATAATTCAGGGCGTAACGGAAACAGTAAATAAGTTTGGGCGCGTAATTGTTCTTGAGGATGATATAGAGACATCACCTTATTTCTTAAAGTATATGAATGACGCATTAGATATGTACGCGGAAGTAAAAAAGGTAGGCTCTATTTCCGGTAGCAGCTATCCTGTCAAGATGGCCAATAATAATGAATCAACCTACCTACTAAGAATTCCGCTGTGCTGGGGATGGGCTACATGGGCAGATCGATGGCAGAGCTTTAATAAAGATATTAATACAGTTAAACTAACTGATAAGAAAATTAAAGATTACATAAATTTTGATGGAGCATTTGATTTTTTTGAACAAGCTACGCTTAATGCTGATGGTAAACTTAATACATGGTTTATCTTCTGGTATATAACGCTAGCATCAAATAAGTGGTTGGCTCTTTTTCCGACAACAGTAATGGCGAAGAACATAGGTCACGATGGTTCAGGGGAAAACTGTAACGGTGATGACATTTATAAAGATACTGCTATTGCTAATAAACCCATAGAGTTAAACCGAAAAGATGTTCTAATTGAAAGTAAAGATTATTATTTGGCACATATAGACTATTTCAGAAGAAACAAAAAAAGCCTACTTGCCAGAGTTATTTCTTTTGTAAAAAGAAAGATAAAAGGGGCTTGATATGGGATTTTTGAATAGATTTAAATCATATCTGATAAAAAGAGACATAAATAAAAATGGTATGGGGATTTATATAGACCTGCTATCTTATGTTGATGAATATTCCACGTTTGAAGGTAATAATAGAATTACTGGAAAATCCTCAATTTATAACTCACATATTGGGAGATATTCCTATGCCGTTGGAGCAAGCATAGGAAATGCTATGGTGGGCAGATTTTGCAGTATTGCTATGGGTTCAAAAATTGGAGGGCTTGGCGCTCATCCAACGTCTTTAATATCAACACATCCAATTTTTTATTCTTCAAGAAAACAATGTGGTGTCTCGTTTACAAACGAAGATAAATTTGCAGAAGAAAAAACAACTATTTTAGGTAATGATGTTTGGGTTGGTGCCAATGCTATTATTATGGATGGTGTTAAAATAGGCGATGGTGCAATCATAGCAGCAGGTGCTGTTGTAACAAAAGATGTGCTGCCGTATGCGATTGTTGCTGGTGTTCCTGCTGTCGTTAAACGATTCCGCTGTTCTGCACAGCATGTAGATGTATTAAAGGATATAGAATGGTGGAATTGGTCTGAGACTGTTTTAAAAGATTATTTACATTTATTCCAGGGGGATATTAAAGATAATATAGTTGAATTAATTAGAGTAAGTAAAAAACTAAAGGAACATAATTGAATGCAATTCAAAAGTAATAATGTATATAAAAGCATACTGTTATTAAGTTTTTTCTTCTCTGGTTTTAGCTTATATTCTGTATTTATACCTTTACTAATGTTGTCACTATTCCTAACAGTCTATAAAAATAAATCATTATACGCAGGAAGTGTCGCAACAAGTTGGAATGTATTATTCCTTGTTTTATTTGTGTTATGTGTTTTTATTATTGGATACTCTAGGCTATATCTTGACTCGCCCATAAAGTATGCAATGTATATTGTCTTTATGATAGTCTGTTTAACGCTAATATTAGTTAATAATATTGAGAATGCTAAGGAAATGTTGCTTTTTCTTATTCTCGGTATTTTTGTTAGAGCAGAATTTGTTGTTATTTATAGTTTTCTTGAACCTTCTGGAGTTTATGGATACGGTAAATTGCTGGATCCATTTAGTCATGAGGAAATTAACTCGCCCGGAATAAGTAACTCACTAGCTATTGTGTTTATGTATTTATTAGTTGCGTTTAAAGCTAATACGTTTAACAAAAGAATTTTTCTGACATTATTATATCCTCTGCTTTTATTATCATCGATATTCCTTGGTGGACGTACGTTTTTTATTATTGCAATTATTAGTTTGTTTTATCAATACAGTAGAAATATAAATCTGAAAGCAACCATTTGGTTTTGTTTAATAAGCATTGGTGCCCTAATTACGTTTTCTCTAATATTTAAAGATTTGCCAGTTTTTGATAGGTATTTCAATTTGGTGTTTGAACGGTTTGGAAGTGAAGGGCTGAAATCAGCTAGATTTGAGCTTATACAAGATGGAATCACAAAATTCCTGATGCAACCTATGGGTGGATTTACACCGCATGCAAGTGAGTATTCTGGAAATTGGTATCATAACATTTATTTAGATAGCGCCAGAGTTGCCGGATTTATACCCCTGATCATGTTCCTTTTTTCTAACTTTATTCTTTTCTTTAGCTATTTAAAATATAAAAAGCAAAATGGGAAATTTAAGAGTCCGTATTTCTTTTTGTCGGTTTTAACACTAATAGTAATGTGTCAGGATGTAGTTCTTGAGGGTAATATGATGTTGCTGATCTGTTATGCTCTATTTACGACTATGCATATTCAGACCGGGAGGTATAATAAAAATGGAAGTATATTATAGAGTAAATGATTATTATCCTTTGGGTGCTGAAGGGAGCTCTGCTGCGAGTTCGGTGCGGCATAGAGTTGATAGAGTTTGCCGATGTCTTCCAGATGGAAGTGAACTTAAAATATATTCAATTATTAAATCTAGAAATGTATCAATCGTAAAACGCGAAAAACATAATATTTCGAATACGCAACAGTGTATAACATATTGTGTTGCCTCTAATTTTTTAGGTGCAATATTAAAAGGGTTTATTTCGATTTTTTTAATGTTCTATCTTATATTTAAAATAATGGGTAGAGGGAAGTATGTCCTGATCTACAATTTATTACCTGCTAATATCCTTGTTTATATATTACCCACATATATTTTCCCTTGGATATTGAAGAAAACTATATTTCAAGTTGAGGAAATATACAGTGTCTATGATTTTTCTTTTCTTAAGCGGTTTTTAACGCAGTGTTCGGAAAATTTTGTTTTCAAAAAAGGGCATAATTTCATTGTCGTTAATGAAAATGTCAGAAATCTAATTAAGAGAAAAGATGCAAATTCAATAGTTGACTATGGATACAATTCTAGAAATGGTAATACAATTAAACCTAGCTCAACACCAGGAAATATTATTTATACTGGGAGATTAGATTTCGTTGGTGGTATAGAAGTACTCTTACAGGCTCTGACTGATTTACCTACGGATATAAAAAATAAGTTAGTAATTACCGGTAATGGGGGCTTAAAAGAACATGTTGTTACCTGTACAAATGAGCTAGGAATTTCTTATCGGGGTTTTCTTAATGAATCTGATTATAATTCATTGCTGTTAGATGCAAAAATAAGCATTAACCCACTTCGGTCGCAATGTAAATTCTCTTTTTATTCATTTCCATCAAAAGTACTACAGTACTTGGAGTATGGTTGTGTTGTTATTTCGAGTGGGATTTCACAACCTGAATTGGAAGAATATTTTGCGGATGAGTTATTAACTTATGAAAATGATGACCCTGTAAAACTTAACTCTTTAATTAGAGAAGCAAATCTGCTGAATTTTGATAAAATGACAATAATAAATAAGTATAATGTCTTCATGGAGATGAAAGAACATAAGCTAAGGTCCTTTTTCACGACAGTTTTAGGAGGATGATATTTTGAAATTGGCTGTTTTTGATATATGCGGTACGTTATACCATGACAATACTACATATTCATTTTTGCGTTGGCTTTCTAAAAAAAACATAATAAAGTATAACAAGAGTATAATGAATGCCCCATATATATTGCGTGCGCTGAATGTAATATATTCATCCTTCAGTAGGAAGGATGTTTATAGGATTTTACAGGTAAAACAATTATCTGATTTCTCATTCGATGATATCAATAAATGGGCAAGGGAATTCGTAGATGAACTAGAAGAGAATCGCATATATAGCACAAATATTTTGATGGAGGAATATAAGAAACAAGGGTATAAAATTGTGATCGCAAGTGCAACTATCGAACCTGTAGCAAGGGCAATTGCTCAAAAACTAGGTGTCGAGTATTATTCTTCAACAATTGGTTTTTTAAATAATAAGTGCACAGGTGAAATTAATAAGGATCTGTTATTTTTAAAGAAAGACACTTTGTTGCATTTATTAAAAAAAGCAGAAACCACAATAGTCGTTACTGATAACTACACAGATATAGAGTTAGTTTTAGTGAGCGATCATTCTCATATTATTGTACGCAATGATAGAGATATAGAAAAATGGAATAGGTGTCTTAAAGCAAATGCTCGCAAAGTTGATTTTATTAAGAAGGATGCTTAATGAATAAATATATTATATATTTTCCATTCGGATATACTTTCTTATCTCGTATTAAGACCTCTTCTAAATTTATTAGTTTTTTACTCACAATACCTTTACCTTGTTTTTTGTTCTTTTATTTTGGGTTGCTAGATGTTGAGGCGAGAACCTTATCTCTGGGGATCGTTTTTATTTTGACATACTCCATTTTATATATTTTTTATGAGAATGGATATGTAGAAAATGATATTAAAACGGTAAAAAAGGAAGTGAATCCAACATTAAGAATTGTTGGTGAGTTGTATAATTACATAGACGATAACTATTACAGAATTATCATCATTAGAGTTTTTTTCTATGCTCTATCACTTTACTTTTTGTCTTTTTTTACTATTGGCGATGTCATTGTAAAAGTTGTTTTTTTCTCTATTGCAACCAGTGTGATTTATTTTTTTCACAATAGAACTCGAAATGCGATGAAGGTATTTACTTTCTTGTTATTATCCTCATCGCGATTTGTTTTTCCACTGATGGTCTTTTCATCTTATATAACCACGGAAAAGATCGAATATATACCATTGTCACTTTTTATATATACAATCCCAGCATTCTTTATATATTCAGCCAAGACATTTACAATAATGCAATTCGTAATTGGGCACGAAAATAAATACAAATTAATATACTATGCATCTACGTGTATTGTTTTTTTGATTTTGTATTATTTGGTGCCAAGTATTGACGTTTTATTGTTAATGGCTGCTATACTTTTTTATATGTTATTACTTATTTCTTTAAAAAAGATATTAAATAAATAAATGGAGTGTCAATGTCTAAAGTATGTTGCAGATTAGCAGGTGGGCTAGGCAATCAGATCTTTCAATATGGCGCTTCACTTCTTATTAGCAAAAAAAGTACGGTTCCATTGATTGCACTTGATGATTCTGAGTTAAAAAAATATAAGGCAGTAAGGAAAAATGAATTACCAATTTATTTTAAATTGGTTAGTTCATCGATAAAGAATCATAGTATTCTCAAGTTGCGTTTACCCCGAATGAAAGCAATTGCAAAATACAGTGATAGGTTTGTTGGTGACTATAATTTTAATCGAGTGGCTAATAAAATAATCCCTGCACAAAACTATTACTTGGATGGTTATTTCCAAAGTTGTCTTGACCAAAGTCTTTTCGATGAAATGCTTGAGGTTCTGAAAAAAGACTACCGATACACCAATCTTGGAATTCAAAAGAGCATTTGCGCAGTTCATATTCGTGGTGGTGATTTTTTAACTGCAAAATACAGTGGGATTGCTGATGTAAATTATTATCTGGAACAGTTGGCTAAGGTCAAAGAGTTGAATGTTGCAGAGCGATTTGTTATCGTAACAGATGATAAAAAATATGCTTCTGATATAGCCAATAAAATGGCTATAAAATATTCATTTTCCGAAGGCAATATGCTTGATGATTTTTTATTGTTAGCACAATCTGAAACTAAGATATTATCTAATAGTACGTTTTCTATTTGGGCATCAGCTTTAGGCTACCAACCTGGGTGCATTGTTTTTGCCCCCAAGAAGTTAACGGTTCAGGACTCTAGAAATTTCATTCTTCCTGGTGAGTTAAGTTAATAATATAAGGAGTTATTTAAAAAATGAAAGTTGCTTTAATTACTGGCGTGACTGGGCAGGATGGTTCATATTTGGCGGAGCTTTTGCTGGAAAAAGGTTATGAAGTTCATGGCATTAAGCGTCGTGCTTCTTCGTTTAATACTGAACGCGTGGATCACATTTATCAAGACCCACATTCCAGCAACCCGAAATTTCATTTGCATTACGGCGATCTGACAGACTCTTCTAACCTTACTCGTATTCTGAAAGAAGTTCAGCCGGATGAAGTCTATAACCTTGGTGCAATGAGTCACGTAGCAGTTTCCTTTGAGTCTCCGGAATACACTGCTGATGTCGATGCTATGGGGACATTGCGTCTATTGGAAGCCATTCGTTTCCTTGGTCTGGAAAAGAAGACCCGTTTCTATCAAGCATCCACTTCTGAACTTTACGGCCTAGTGCAAGAAATTCCGCAAAAAGAGACCACCCCGTTCTACCCGCGCTCTCCGTATGCTGTTGCTAAACTGTATGCCTACTGGATTACAGTGAATTACCGTGAATCATATGGCATTTATGCCTGTAACGGTATTCTATTCAACCACGAGTCGCCGCGTCGTGGCGAAACCTTTGTGACCCGTAAAATTACCCGTGCTATTGCTAACATCGCACAAGGTCTAGAGTCCTGCTTGTATCTTGGCAATATGGATTCTCTGCGCGACTGGGGACATGCGAAGGACTACGTAAAGATGCAGTGGATGATGCTGCAACAGGATGAACCGGAAGACTTTGTTATTGCTACTGGTGTGCAGTACTCCGTACGTCAGTTTGTTGAAATGGCCGCAGCCCAGTTGGGAATCGAATTACGTTTTGAAGGTAAAGGTGTCGAGGAGAAGGGGATCGTGGTTTCAGTTACCGGCGATGATGCTCCCGGCGTGAAGGTGGGAGATGTAATTATTGCTGTAGATCCGCGCTATTTCCGTCCTGCAGAAGTAGAAACTCTGCTAGGTGATCCGAGCAAAGCACACGAAAAACTAGGCTGGAAACCGGAAATCACACTTTCGGAGATGGTATCTGAAATGGTTGCGAAAGATCTGGAGGCAGCGAAGAAACACTCTCTGTTAAAGTCTCACGGATTTAATGTCAGTTTATCTCAGGAATAATCGATGAACAGACAACGTATTTTTATTGCTGGTCATCGCGGAATGGTGGGTTCCGCGATTGTTCGCCAGTTAGAACAACGCGGTGATGTGGATCTGGTGCTGCGTAGCCGAGATGAACTGAACTTGCTCGACAGTAAGGCTGTTTTAGACTTTTTTGCCGCCGAGCGTATAGATCAGGTCTATCTGGCTGCGGCTAAGGTGGGAGGCATTGTTGCCAACAACACTTACCCAGCCGATTTCATTTTCGAAAATATGATGATAGAGAGCAACATTATTCATGCGGCGCATCTGCACGACGTGAACAAATTGTTATTTCTCGGCTCTTCCTGTATTTACCCTAAGATGGCGAAACAGCCAATGGCGGAGAGTGAACTGCTGCAGGGCTCGCTCGAACCAACTAATGAACCATATGCTATTGCTAAGATCGCCGGAATAAAGCTGTGTGAGTCCTATAACCGCCAATACGGTCGTGATTATCGCTCGGTGATGCCGACAAACCTATACGGGCCCCACGACAACTTCCACCCGAGTAACTCGCATGTTATCCCGGCGCTGTTGCGTCGTTTTCATGAAGCGACGATGCAAAATGCCTCAGAGGTGATTGTGTGGGGAAGCGGCACGCCAATGCGTGAGTTCTTGCATGTAGATGATATGGCAGCAGCCAGTATTCACGTTATGGAATTGGACCGCGAAGTTTGGCAGGAAAACACCCAGCCAATGCTATCTCACATTAATGTTGGTACAGGTGTGGACTGTTCCATTCGTGAGCTAGCTCAAACAATCGCACGAGTGGTGGGCTACAGAGGACAGGTGCTATTTGATGCGAGCAAACCGGACGGCACTCCCCGCAAATTACTTGACGTCTCGAGACTAAAAAAATTGGGCTGGCAGTTCGGCATTTCACTCGAAGATGGCCTGGGCAGCACATATCATTGGTTCCTTGAGAATCAACATCGATTCCGGGGGTAAGTATGTTTTTGTCTCAGGACGATTTTGTCACCGTCGTTCGTTCTACTCCGCTTGTCTCCATCGATTTGATTGTGGAAAACACGCAGGGCGAATTTCTTTTAGGTAAACGGCTGAACCGTCCCGCGCAAGGCTATTGGTTTGTACCTGGTGGCCGAGTACAGAAGGATGAGCCATTGAGTGCGGCCTTTGAACGGCTAACTGAAGGCGAATTGGGATTGCGATTACCGTTGTCCGCTGGCAAGTTTTATGGCGTCTGGCAACACTTCTATAACGACAATTTCGCCAATGAGGAGTTTTCGACCCATTACGTGGTGCTCGGTTTTCGTCTGCAAGTACAGGAAAAAGACCTGTGTTTGCCCGACGCGCAGCACGAAGCATACTGCTGGCTGGCGCCTGCGGTATTGTTGAGTAGCGAGAACGTTCATGAAAACAGTCGTGCCTATTTTCAAAATGATGCCAATCATGTCATTGGCTTAGAAACGAAGGATGTCAAATATGTCTGATGTACCGTTAATCGCTGTCGTAATGGCTGGTGGTACGGGGAGTCGTCTTTGGCCTCTATCTAGGGAGCTTTATCCGAAACAATTTTTACAACTTTCGGGTGAACACTCCCTATTACAGACAACCTTACTTCGGCTGTCGAATCTTTCTTGTGAAACGCCATTAGTTATCACGAATGAACAACATCGCTTTATTGTTGCTGAGCAGTTAAGACAGATAGATCAGTTACGCGATAATATCATTCTGGAACCGTGTGGACGCAATACTGCACCTGCAATTGCGCTTTCAGCTTTTTCTGCGCTGAAGCGTAATGAGCAAGAGGATCCATTGCTATTGGTACTTGCTGCTGACCACATTATCACTAAAGAAAAAATCTTTTGTGATGCAATTCAGAAAGCAATACCAATTGCAGAAAATGGAAGTATTGTGACCTTCGGTATTGTGCCTGAATATGCTGAAACTGGTTATGGCTATATAGAAAGAGATACTGATGTACTATCTCTTTCCAATGTTGCTGAAGGTGAGTTTTATCGTGTTAAGAATTTTGTTGAAAAACCCGATCGCCTAACCGCTGAAAAATATATTTCATCTGGAAATTATTTTTGGAATAGCGGTATGTTTATGTTTAAAGCATCGGCTTATTTAGAAGAGTTAAAGAAGTATAGACCAGATATCTACAGTATCTGTGAGCAGGTAGTCTCTTCCTCTTATCGTGATCTTGATTTTATACGTTTACCAGAAGAAATATTCAAGGATTGCCCTGCTGAATCTATTGATTTTGCCGTTATGGAAAAAACGGATCGTTGTATTGTTTGTCCAGTTGATATCGGTTGGAGCGATGTTGGCTCTTGGCAATCATTATGGGATATTAGTGATAAAACACATACTGGCGATGTTTGCAAAGGAGATGTCCTGACATATAACACCAAGAATAATTATATTTATTCAGAGTCCGCACTGGTTGCAGCTGTTGGTGTTGAGGATGTCGTTATAGTTCAGACGAAAGATGCAATACTTGTTTCTAAGAAATCTGACGTTCAGGATGTCAAAAAGATAGTTGAAATGCTCAAGTCACAAGAACGGTCAGAATACATCGCACATCGTGAGGTATTTCGACCCTGGGGTAAATTTGATGCAATTGATCAAGGCGAACGATATAAAGTTAAGAAAATCATAGTCAAACCGGGTGAAGGGCTTTCTTTACGTATGCATCATCATCGGTCTGAACACTGGATTGTGCTTTCTGGGACGGCGAAAGTTACTCTTAATGATAAAACGATGTTGGTCACTGCAAATGAATCAATTTATATCCCTCTTGGGGCCACGTATAGTCTAGAGAATCCAGGAATTATCCCCCTTAATCTCATTGAAGTAAGTTCAGGAGATTATTTAGGAGAGGATGACATCGTTCGGCAAAAAGAACGTTATAGAAAAGATGATTAGGGTATGAAAAAATTAACCTGTTTCAAAGCCTACGATATTCGCGGCAGGCTGGGCGAAGAGCTGAATGAAGATATTGCGTGGCGCATTGGCCGCGCTTACGGCGAGTTCCTGAAGCCAAAAACGATTGTCCTCGGCGGGGATGTGCGCCTGACCAGCGAGACGCTAAAGCTGGCGCTGGCGAAAGGACTGCAGGATGCAGGGGTGGATGTGCTGGATATTGGTATGTCGGGCACCGAAGAGATTTATTTCGCCACTTTCCATCTTGGCGTTGATGGCGGTATCGAAGTGACCGCCAGCCATAATCCAATGGATTACAACGGCATGAAGCTGGTGCGGGAAGGGGCGCGGCCCATCAGTGGCGATACCGGTCTGCGCGACGTGCAGCGTCTGGCGGAAGCGAATAACTTCCCGGCGGTTGATGAGAGCAAACGTGGCCGTTACCAGCGGATTAATCCTCGCGATGCCTACATCGACCATCTGCTGGGTTACATCAATCCCGGCAACCTGAAACCGATGAAGCTGGTGCTCAATTCCGGCAACGGTGCGGCAGGTCCGGTGGTTGACGCCATTGAGGCCCGCTTTAAGGCGCTGGGCGTGCCGGTCGAGTTCATCAAA
>NZ_SZXG01000008.1:0-4162 GCF_005281305.1 Citrobacter sp. wls706
GCACCGCCGTAGGTTTTAGCCAGTACGGTAGTGATTGCAGCGGTCAGCGTTGTTTTACCATGGTCAACGTGGCCGATAGTACCGACGTTAACGTGCGGTTTAGTACGTTCAAATTTTTCTTTAGACATCGATTGTCCCTCTAAGACACGGATAAATCGGTGATATCACCACATCAACCAGGCAATATACCTGAGCTGTTGAATGCTTTTAAAAGTAAACAGAGAGAAACGGGAAGGAGAAGTGAAGTGGTGCTGATACCCAGAGTCGAACTGGGGACCTCACCCTTACCAAGGGTGCGCTCTACCAACTGAGCCATATCAGCACGTCTGGAGCGGGCAGCGGGAATCGAACCCGCATCATCAGCTTGGAAGGCTGAGGTAATAGCCATTATACGATGCCCGCATCCTGAAACTCGGCTACCCAGTTCTTTCTGTAACAAAAAAGAGATTTCTCTCTTTTATGTTCGAGCTGATTAATTTTTTAACCAACTCAGGCGGCGATAACGCTGCCAGAAAGTGGTGGTGGGGGAAGGATTCGAACCTTCGAAGTCTGTGACGGCAGATTTACAGTCTGCTCCCTTTGGCCGCTCGGGAACCCCACCGGACTTGATGGTGCCGACTACCGGAATCGAACTGGTGACCTACTGATTACAAGTCAGTTGCTCTACCTACTGAGCTAAGTCGGCATCAAGTAGCGCGCATTTTATGGAGACCTGCGCACTCATGCAACTAAAAAATTGCATAAAATGTTCTATCGCTCACATTTTGCACTATACGTCCGATAAATAATCTATTTCTTCGTATGATTGGACAAATTTCCAACGGCGCGCGCCCTTCCAAAGGCAAGTTTTGCGCCGCCATGCGCTCATCCATAGAGAGAAAGTACCTCTTTATACATCTGGAATAGCCGTCACATTGCTTTTCAGGGGATGATTTTTTCTTATTATTCCCCCTCATCTGGTGTTACCCTCCTGCCCATTGTCCAAATTAACTGAAATGTGCGTGCCATTGCGTGCCGGGGATGATTTCGTTTTTTTACCGCAGACCTGATATAGCAATGACAGCCAGACCATGCGTATGAGTATAAAAGAGCAAGCGTTAACGTCGCCTTACCTACAGTTTGATCGCAACCAGTGGGCTGCGCTTCGTGATTCCGTGCCAATGACTCTGACCGAGGAAGAGATTGCTCGTCTGAAAGGCATTAACGAAGACTTGTCGCTGGAAGAAGTTGCCGAAATTTATTTGCCTCTATCGCGTTTGCTAAATTTTTACATCAGTTCGAACCTGCGACGTCAGGCGGTGCTGGAGCAATTTTTAGGCACTAACGGCGAGCGTATTCCTTATATTATTAGCATTGCTGGCAGCGTCGCCGTTGGCAAAAGCACCACAGCTCGTGTTTTACAGGCACTATTGAGTCGCTGGCCTGAGCATCGTAAGGTTGAGTTGATTACGACCGACGGTTTTCTTCATCCTAATCAGGTATTGAAAGATCGTGGACTCATGAAGAAGAAAGGCTTCCCTCAGTCCTATGATATGCACCGCCTGGTTAAATTCGTTTCCGATTTGAAGTCAGGCGTACCTAACGTCACGGCGCCGGTCTACTCTCATCTTATCTATGATGTGATCCCTGATGGCGACAAAACCGTTGCCCAGCCTGACATATTAATACTCGAAGGGCTTAATGTATTACAGAGCGGGATGGATTATCCTCACGATCCACATCATGTATTTGTTTCTGATTTTGTCGACTTTTCTATTTATGTTGATGCGCCAGAAGAATTACTCCAGACGTGGTATATCAACCGCTTCCTGAAATTCCGCGAAGGGGCATTTACCAACCCAGACTCTTATTTCCATAATTATGCGAAATTGTCGGAAGATGAGGCAATCAACACGGCTACATCGTTATGGAAAGAGATTAACTGGCTGAATTTAAAACAAAATATTTTACCAACGCGTGAGCGAGCCAGCTTGATTATGACCAAAAGCGCCAATCATGCCGTTGAAGAGGTCAGGCTACGTAAATAAATTAATAAGGGGAGCTACAGCTCCCCTTATTATTATTCAGCACTTCTGAGCGATATTTCTCCGCCCATCCAGGGTTTTATCACGCCATTTTGTTCAAGCAATAATGCGCCTTGTGCATCTATTCCACGCGATACCCCAAATATTTCTTTATCGCCAATAATGAGTTTTACCGGACGGTCGATAAAGTTGTCCAACTTCTTCCAGCGGGACAGATAAGGTGCCAGGCCCTCATGCTCAAACAGTACCAGCGCAGCGCGCAGCTCGCGGATCAGTCGGGCAGCAAGGGTATTGCGGTCAATATTAATTCCCGCTTCCTGGAGATTAATCCAGCCCTGATTAACGACATTCTCTTCTACCCGGCGCATGGCCATGTTAATACCCGCACCGATAACAATTTGCGCGGCATCGCCCGTCTTACCCGTGAGTTCAACCAAAATTCCGGCCAGTTTACGATCGAGCAGATAGAGATCGTTCGGCCATTTCACGCGAACTTTATCCGCACCCAGATCGCGTAAAACCTCCGCCATGACAATACCAATCACCAGACTCAAACCAATTGCGGCTGCCGGTCCTTGCTCTAGTCGCCAGAACATTGAGAGATACAGATTGGCGCCAAACGGTGAGAACCACTTACGTCCGCGACGACCACGACCGGCCTGCTGATACTCAGCGACGCAGGCATCCCCTGACTCCAGTTGACCAATGCGGTCCATCAGGTACTGGTTGGTTGAGTCGATAACCGGCAGAACCGTGACATTCCCCCTATCCAACTGAGAATGAATCAGTGATGAGTCTAATAACTGGATAGGCTCAGGTAAGCTGTATCCTTTACCGGGAACAGTAAATACATCAACGCCCCAGTCGCGTAGCGTCTGAACATGCTTGTTGATTGCCGCGCGGCTCATTCCCAGCTGTTCACCAAGCTGCTCACCGGAATGAAATTCACCATCGGCTAACAAGGAAATAAGCGTCAGGGGGACGGTATTATCTTTCATGCGATGATCTCCACAGCATTCACTTCACCCTGTGGGCCAATAAATCTGACCTCAGGTTCAAGCCAGACATTGAATTTCTCACCGACGTTTTGGCGTACATGATGCGCTAGTTGCACCACATCCTGACTGGTCGCACGGTCTGCATTGATCAGTACCAGTGCTTGCTGCTGATGTACCGCTGCACCACCAATACGCATGCCTTTTAGCTGGCATTGATCGATAAGCCAGCCGGCAGCCAGTTTCACTGAACCATCAACCTGTGGGTAATGAGGCGCGGTCGGGAATTTAGCCAGCAGTTCCTGCGCAACGTGCGCTGTAACAACCGGGTTTTTAAAGAAACTACCCGCATTACCGTTAACTTTCGGGTCGGGCAGCTTTGTTGTGCGCATATGACAGACAGAATCAAAAACCTGCTGAGGCGTCACGGTTGCGGGATCCAGACGAGTCAGGTCACCATAAGTGAGAACGGGCTGCCACTGTTTAGGCAAGCGCAGACCAACGGCAACAATTGCGAAACGATCCTGGTATTCATGCTTGAAGATGCTGTCACGGTAACCAAAACGGCATTCCGCGGCGCTGACGCGCAGATGTTTGCCGGTTGACAGTTCAACGCAGTCCACATATTCACAGACACGCTGCAGCTCCACACCATAAGCACCAATATTCTGAATGGGAGATGAACCGACGCATCCGGGAATGAGTGCCAGATTTTCCAGCCCTGGCATACCTTCTTGCAGCGTGTGCTGTACCAGATGATGCCAGTTCTCACCGGCACCTACGTGCAGATGCCACGCCTCAGGTTGTTCTGTGATCTCAATGCCCTTGATTCGATTGACGATCACCGTTCCATGGAAGGTATCGAGAAACAGGACGTTACTCCCCTCGCCCAGGATCAGTACTGGATGATGTGATGCATTCGCTGATTGCCAGGCATTCAGCAGTTGTTGCTCATTTTCGGCGCAGACAAACTCATTAGCTTGTTGATCGATACCGAAGGTGTTCCAGGCTTTAAGGGAGTGATTCATAGACGCTTTCCTGATGCAAAATCGCACTTAGTTTACCGCATATGCCGCAGGATGGCTTGTGTTATGGAGGCGAGGGGGTTGCTTTGGTAGGCCGGATAAGGCGTTTACGCCGCAT
>NZ_SZXG01000026.1:0-444 GCF_005281305.1 Citrobacter sp. wls706
AACTGTTTATGGAGTCGTTTTAAGAAAGCATAGGCTGCTTGCGTATCCCGTTTCTTTCGTAACCAGATATCTAAGGTTAAGCCGTCCGCATCAATTGCACGATAAAGATAATGCCAACGTCCCTTAATTTTGATATAGGTTTCGTCCATTTTCCATGAATAGAAGGATTGTCTATTTTTCTTCTTCCAAAGATCATAGAGGACTTTGCTGTACTCTTGCACCCAACGATAAATCGTAGTATGACAAACATTTATTCCACGATCATATAACAATTCCTGAACTTCACGATAGCTTAGATTGTAACGCAGGTAGTAACCAACAGCGACAATAATGACGTCTTTTTTGAATTGTTTGCCTTTAAAATGATTCATTACTCTGTCCTCTCTGTCTTTTTTCTCAATTTTACACTAAAATAGATTTTTTGGAAAACTTTGCAACAGAACC
>NZ_SZXG01000025.1:0-430 GCF_005281305.1 Citrobacter sp. wls706
GGGTTGCGGACAGTGTCTGGTGGGTAGTTTGACTGGGGCGGTCTCCTCCCAAAGAGTAACGGAGGAGCACGAAGGTTAGCTAATCCTGGTCGGACATCAGGAGGTTAGTGCAAAGGCATAAGCTAGCTTGACTGCGAGAGTGACGGCTCGAGCAGGTGCGAAAGCAGGTCTTAGTGATCCGGTGGTTCTGAATGGAAGGGCCATCGCTCAACGGATAAAAGGTACTCCGGGGATAACAGGCTGATACCGCCCAAGAGTTCATATCGACGGCGGTGTTTGGCACCTCGATGTCGGCTCATCACATCCTGGGGCTGAAGTAGGTCCCAAGGGTATGGCTGTTCGCCATTTAAAGTGGTACGCGAGCTGGGTTTAGAACGTCGTGAGACAGTTCGGTCCCTATCTGCCGTGGGCGCTGGAGAATTGAGGGGGG
>NZ_SZXG01000028.1:0-475 GCF_005281305.1 Citrobacter sp. wls706
CGCTGGGCGTGCCGGTCGAGTTCATCAAAATTCACAACACGCCGGATGGCAATTTCCCCAACGGTATTCCCAACCCTCTGCTGCCGGAATGCCGGGCTGACACGCGCAATGCGGTGATTGAACACGGCGCGGATATGGGGATTGCCTTCGACGGGGATTTTGACCGCTGCTTCCTGTTCGATGAAAAAGGCCAGTTCATTGAGGGGTACTACATTGTCGGCCTGCTGGCGGAAGCATTTCTGGAGAAGAATCCGGGGGCGAAAATTATCCACGACCCGCGCCTGTCCTGGAATACCGTGGATGTGGTGACGGCGGCTGGCGGTAAACCGGTGATGTCAAAAACCGGACACGCGTTTATCAAAGAGCGTATGCGCCATGAAGATGCCATTTACGGCGGCGAGATGAGCGCGCATCACTATTTTCGCGACTTTGCTTACTGCGACAGCGGGATGATCCCGTGGCTGCTGGTGGCGGA
>NZ_SZXG01000027.1:0-524 GCF_005281305.1 Citrobacter sp. wls706
ATCCAGCAGGAGCTGTCCTCCGTGCCGCCATGATAGCGGTCCCACAGGAACTTCAGCCGCACCCGGCCATACTCATCACAGAAAATCTCTTCCCCTGCCGGGCCGGTAACCACCGCGCTTTGCGGACCGTCCACTCTGGGCTTTGGCAGGGGGCGGGGACGCCATGTCTGTTCTGCCGGGATAACGGAAAACTGGTTGGTGAGCAGAGTCCCCTGTCCGGCGCTGCTGTGGCGGGCCTGAGGCTGCACGCCTACCAGCGTGCTGCTCACCACCTGCCAGTTGCGGTTAAGCGCAGGTATCGGGTGGTCTGACAGGGTAAAGCGGATGCCGGGCCATAATTGGGGGGAATTACTGACACAGAGTGCCGTTTCGGCCCCACTGCGCCAGCCTTCTATTTTATAGCGGGTGAAATCCTCCCCGTGCTGTTCGTCCTTGAAACGGCCCGGATAATCAAAAATCTCATACTGTGCCCACTGACCGTTCAGGTTATCCGCTTCCTGCTCATAATATCCGGGCCAGTCGGG
>NZ_SZXG01000037.1:0-36491 GCF_005281305.1 Citrobacter sp. wls706
TCGAGTCCCGTCCGTTCCGCCACTTATTAAGAGCCCTGAGCTAACGCTCAGGGCTTTTTTCTTTGCTTGTCATATGATTATTGCTGTTTTAGCAAAAATCCTCTGCTTTAATCGATCTTTTTCTCGATCCTCTCGTTCGTCATAATGATTCCAGTTAACCCATTTTGATAAATAAAGAGGAATTTCATGACTATCCCCGCATTCGGTTTAGGTACTTTTCGTCTGAAAGACGACGTGGTTATTGCTTCTGTTAAAACGGCGCTTGAACTGGGCTACCGTGCTGTCGACACTGCGCAAATCTATGATAATGAAGCGGCTGTTGGTCAGGCGATTGCTGAGAGTGGCGTACCACGTAGCGAGCTGTACATCACCACCAAGATTTGGATTGAAAACCTTAGCAAAGACAAGCTGATCCCAAGCCTGAAAGAGAGCCTGAAAAAACTTCGTACGGATTATGTCGATCTGACGCTGATCCACTGGCCATCTCCGGGGGATGCCGTGTCTGTCGAAGAATTTATGCAGGCATTGCTTGAAGCTAAAGAACAAGGGCTGACTCGCGAAATTGGCATCTCAAACTTCACCATTCCGCTGATGGAAAAAGCCATTGCTACAGTGGGTGTGGAGAATATTGCCACTAACCAGATTGAACTGTCTCCGTATCTGCAGAGCCGCAAGGTGGTTGACTGGGCGAAAGCGCACGGTATCCACATCACCTCTTATATGACGCTGGCTTACGGTAAAGCGCTGAAAGATGAAGTGATTGCACGCATTGCGTCTAAACATAATGCGACTCCGGCACAGGTTATCCTGGCATGGGCAATGGGTGAAGGGTACTCAGTAATTCCTTCTTCCACCAAGCGTGAAAACCTGGCAAGTAACCTACTGGCACTGGAACTGCATCTGGATGCCGAAGATAGAGCAGCGATCGCGGCACTGGATTGCAACGACCGCCTGGTTAGCCCGGAAGGTCTGGCTCCTGAGTGGGATTAATTGCCTGACCCTTTGTACCCTTTAACCCTCTTTCACAGCTCCTTCGGGAGCTGTTTTTATATGTTCACTTAAGAAGTCGATAAATGCCCGGATACGTGTACTGACGGCACGATCGCTGTAGTAAACGGCGCTGAAAGGCATTTCTACCGGCAGACGCTTATCGGCCAGCAGTTCCACCAGTTCTCCCTGCTCGATCTCTTTGTCAATCATATAATCTGAAAGACATGCAATGCCGTTACCGTTCAGGCAAAGCTGTTTTAACGTTTCTCCGCTGTTGGAAGAAATCCCACATTCGATCTCATGGAGCTGCCCATCGCTACAGGCTATTGGCCAGGTATTGAGCGAGATGGGTTCAGAAAACCCCAGGCACAGATGCCGTTTTAACTCTTCAACGCTCTCAGGCTTGCCAAAGCGGGCAATATAGTCAGGTGAAGCGATAATCTTGCGATAGCTGGTAAATAACGGGCGCGCGCGCAGACTTGAATCTGTTAACGTGCCTGCGCGTATCGCAACATCCACTTTTCGTTCAATAAGATTGATGAACGTTTCTGAGGAGACAAGAGACAACGTCATTTCCGGATACCGTTCACGAAAAGGTT
This sequence comes from Citrobacter sp. wls706, assembly GCF_005281305.1. Classification (NCBI taxonomy): domain Bacteria; kingdom Pseudomonadati; phylum Pseudomonadota; class Gammaproteobacteria; order Enterobacterales; family Enterobacteriaceae; genus Citrobacter; species Citrobacter sp. wls706. The sequence goes on from NZ_SZXG01000037.1 coordinate 1,590, forward strand.
TGATCAGCGGCATCAGGAAATGCAGCATTACCGGCGTTGCCGCATCGATACGCAGTAAGCCGCGCGGAGTATTACGTGATTCCATGATTTCCGTTTCTGCTGCAGCCATTTCTTGCAGTATCTGCTGCACGCGCCTGAAGTATCGCTCACCTTCTTCAGTCAGGCTCAGCTGTCGGGTCGTACGATTAAGCAGACTGACGCCGAGCTTCATCTCCAGCTTTTTAACTGCCCGGCTGACAGCGGAATTGGCCTGGCCGAGCTGCTCTGCCGCCCGGCTGAAGCTGCTGCTTTCCACGACAGCGACAAAAATTGCAAGTTCTTCGGAGGTTGCTTTCATTTTTGCACCTGAAGCAAAATTAAATTGATATTTTGAATATTTTTGTCATTAAAACATCCAGGCATACTGCTTGTCATCTGATTACTGATGTTATGGAGCTATTTATGCCTCTCGCTTTATTTGCACTGACAATAAGTGCCTTCGCTATTGGCACGACTGAGTTTGTGATTGTCGGCCTGGTGCCGACCATTGCTCAACAACTGGCGATCTCGTTACCTTCCGCCGGAATGTTGGTTTCAATCTATGCGCTGGGCGTGGCTATTGGCGCGCCGGTGCTGACTGCTCTGACCGGACGCTTACCGCGTAAACAGTTACTGGTCGCGCTGATGGTCTTGTTTACGGCGGGGAATTTGCTGGCATGGCAGGCACCGGGCTATATGACATTAATCGTCGCCCGTCTGCTGACGGGTCTAGCGCACGGCGTGTTCTTCTCAATTGGTTCTACCATCGCGACAAGTCTGGTGCCGAAAGAGAAAGCGGCTTCCGCGATCGCCATTATGTTTGGCGGCTTAACGGTCGCGCTGGTCACGGGCGTGCCGCTGGGAACATTCATCGGTCAGCATTTTGGCTGGCGCGAGACTTTTCTTGCGGTATCACTGTTAGGAGTGATTGCGCTCATTAGTAGCCAACTGCTGATCCCGGCTAACATCCCCGGTCGGGCTGCCGCCAGCATTCGTGACCAGGTGAAAGTGCTGACCCATCCTCGTCTGTTGCTGATTTACGCCGTTACGGCGCTGGGCTATGGCGGGGTATTCACGGCATTCACCTTCCTGGCGCCGATGATGCAGGATCTGGCTGGATTCTCTCCGGCAGCAGTAAGCTGGATCTTGCTGGGCTATGGCGTATCTGTGGCTATCGGCAATATCTGGGGCGGCAAACTGGCAGATAAGCATGGCGCCGTTCCTGCGCTGAAATTTATTTTCGCCGCGCTGTTTGTTCTGCTGATGGTCTTCCAGGTGACCGCATCCACTCAGTACGCCGCACTGGTCACTATTCTGGTGATGGGGATCTTTGCCTTTGGCAACGTACCGGGTTTGCAGGTCTACGTTGTTCAGAAAGCTGAACAATTCACGCCTAATGCGGTAGATGTGGCATCAGGACTCAACATTGCAGCGTTTAACATTGGTATTGCATTGGGTTCAGTGATTGGCGGGCAAACGGTGGAGCATTACGGTTTGGCGCAGACGCCGTGGATTGGCGCCCTCATTGTTCTGGTGGCTTTCTTACTGATGGGCGTCAGCGGTCGTCTTGATAAACCTGTACGCATTGCTCTGGGGTAAATCATTGATGTAAGCGCCCACTTACAAAACAAACTGCAATTGTTCGTTGAAAGTGAGTGCTAAAATCCCTATAACAGAAGAACCAGTCCGGCTGCGGACTGGTTGACGTTACAGAGGTTTGAAAGTCTAAAGTGCGAAAAAACACCTATGCCATGCGTTATGTTGCCGGACAGCCGGTAGAGCGGATTTTACCGCCAGGCTCGTTTGCGCATATTGGCCAGGCATTACCCGCAGGCGCTCCGTTAAGCAGTGAAGATCGTATTCGCGTGCTGGTATGGAATATTTTTAAGCAGCAGCGTGCAGAATGGCAGTCGGTGCTGAAAAATTTTGGCAAAGACGCGCATCTGGTGTTATTGCAGGAAGCACAAACCACGCCTGAACTGGTGCAGTTTGCGACCGCTAACTATCTCGCTGCCGACCAGGTACCCGCCTTTGTGCTGCCTCAGCACCCCTCTGGCGTTATGACGCTCTCCGCCGCCCATCCTGTTTACTGCTGTCCATTGCGCGAGCGTGAGCCTATCTTACGGCTGGCGAAATCAGCATTGGTGACAGTTTACCCGTTGCCTGATACGCGTTTATTGATGGTGGTGAATATCCACGCGGTAAATTTCAGCCTTGGCGTTGATGTCTATAGTAAGCAGTTACTTCCTATTGGCGATCAGATTGCCCATCATAGCGGTCCGGTGATCATGGCGGGTGATTTCAATGCCTGGAGCCGTCGACGGATGAATGCGCTGTACCGCTTTGCGCGCGAAATGTCGCTGCGCCAGGTGCGCTTTACCGACGATCAACGCCGACGCGCGTTTGGTCGCCCTCTCGATTTTGTGTTCTATCGTGGTTTGAACGTGAGTGAAGCCTCTGTGCTGGTCACCCGCGCATCCGATCACAATCCGCTACTCGTTGAATTCAGTCCCGGCAAACCTGAACAATAACGGTGTGTCAGGTCTGCCGTAGGGCAGACCTGTAGTGGTGCTGCCCTTCCTATTAAACAACAACCGAAGGACAACACAATGACAACACGCTCTCATCATGACAACGTCGAAAAACAGTTTGGCTCTCAGGCTAATGCCTATTTGACCAGTGCGGTACATGCCTCTGGCCGCGATTTGCAACGCCTGTCCGCAAGGTTGTCAGCATTTCCGCAAGCCCGGTTACTGGATATGGGATGCGGAGCAGGGCATGCCAGTTTTGTGGCTGCGCAGCACGTCAGGCAGGTCGTAGCTTATGATTTATCGTCACAAATGCTTGAAGTGGTGGCGGAGGCGGCAAAAGACAGGGGGCTGGAAAACCTCTCCACGCGCCAGGGTTATGCCGAAAGTCTGCCATTTGAAGATAACGCGTTTGATGTGGTGATTAGCCGCTATTCCGCGCATCACTGGCATGATGTCGGGCGCGCGCTGCGCGAAGTGAACCGCATCCTGAAGCCCGGCGGCGTACTGATCGTGATGGATGTGATGTCGCCGGGTCACCCTGTACGTGATATCTGGTTACAAACCGTGGAAGCGTTGCGTGATACCTCGCACGTACGCAATTATTCCAGCGGGGAGTGGCTGTCTTTAATCAATGACGCCAACCTGATTGCTGACACCTTGTTAACTGATCGCCTGCCTCTGGAGTTCAGTTCGTGGGTTGCGCGGATGCGTACGCCTGCGGCGTTGACCGAAGCGATTCGTTTATACCAGGAGAGTGCTTCTGCTGACGTGAAGGCCTACTTTGCATTACAGGAAGAGGGGTCGTTTACCAGCGACACGATAATGGTAGAGGCGCATAAAGCAGGATAAATAAAAAAGGCACTGTGGGAAACCAGTGCCTTCATTTCAACAATGTTATCAGGAGTCCGGCATACCGTTGTTTTTCACAAACAACGTTAGCTGATCGCCAGGCTGCAGGTTGTCCGTATCGCTATTCCAGCGCATCACATCCTTGATGTTAACCCCGTGACGTTTGGCAATGCTCGACAGCGAGTCGCCCTTACGCACACGATAGGTGATGCTATCGCTGTTGTTAGCCAGTCGCTGCGCGCTGGTTCCGGCGCCTACCGTCAGGCTTTGGCCTACTTTCAGGGAAGAACCACGCAGATTGTTCCACTGTTTCAGGTCTTTTGTGCTCACGCCAAGACGTGAAGCAACGCCAGAAAGCGTATCGCCAGAGCGAACCTTGTAGCTACGGCTGTTCAGCGGCGTGTTATCCGCGAGCAGCGTTGACTGCACGGCTGCAATTTCGCCTGAAGCCAGAGACTCACGCAGTTTTTCTGCATGCTTCTTTGGCACCATCACATATTGCGGACCGCTGGCACCCAACGTGGAGCCTTTAACGCCTGCATTGAAGGTCTTCAGCTTGCTGACGGATATACCCGCCATATCGGCAACCTGAGCCATCTCAACCGGGCTATTCAAGCGAACACGTGCCAATGCGCGGCTTTCGTCTGTTGTAGGCAGACGCACGCCATAGCGCTTGCTGTTTTTGAGAATATCGCTCAAAGCCAGCATTTTGGGCACATACAGCTTCGTTTCCTGAGGCAACGGTAACGACCAGAAGTCGGTGGATTTACCACGCGCTTTGTTCGTTTTGATCGCCTTCATCACGCGACCTTCACCGCTATTATAAGCAGCAATGGTCAGCAGCCAGTCGCCATCAAACATCTTGTTCAGACGCTGCATCATGTCGAGCGCGGCAGTGGTGGAAGCCACAATGTCGCGACGTGCATCATAATTGCGGGTCTGCTTTAAACCATAATTGCGCCCCGTGCTCGGAATGATCTGCCAAATACCTGCGGCATTGGCGCCAGACGTTGCGTGAGGATCAAAAGCGCTCTCCACTATGGGTAGTAGTACCAGTTCCATTGGCATGTTACGTTTCTTAACCTGCCCGGCTATCCAGTACATATACGGCTCTGCCCGTAAAGTTACATCGTGGAGATAGCTCTTATTGCGTAAATACTTCTGTTTCTGTTCGCGAATCCGGCTGTTTTCCGGAATTCCCATCTTTAGCTCGTCACCAATGAAAGCCCACAAATCTTGATCAGCAGCGATAGATGTTCCATCGTCCATCCATCGCGCCTGACTTGTAAACTTTCCTGCTTCCCCTTGACCAGCTGCAGAAAGGCTCTGTGCGTGCTGTTGGACGTTACCAGTATTCTGGCACCCAACAAGCAGGACAGAGGCGAGTAATATCGCTTTTGCCTTCATGTGTGTGTCAATAGTTGCTTAAAAGACGACCGATCATAACGGCGAAGTTTTCAAAAGGCAACCCGGAATTGTCAGAACGTATCTTTCTTTGACCTTAACCAGGCAAAACGCTCTTCAGGTTGTTGCAATATTGTTTCTTTGTTTATTTCATTAATTAAATCAATATCTTCAGTTCGCAAAAAAATATTATTTCGCCGCTCATTTTTCAGAATTACGGGTAGTGTCATTTGTTTTTTTACGCGTAACTCATTAACTTTACGATAATATTCATTTATGAACGAATCGTGCGGGAGGATGCTTAAAGCAAACTTCATATTTGCTAATGTGTACTCATGTGCGCAACAAATCAAAGTATCATCGGGAAGAGCGCTGATTCTCTTAAGTGATTGATACATCTGCGTTGCAGTACCTTCGAAAAGCCGACCACAGCCCCCAGAAAAGAGCGTATCTCCGCAAAACAGGTAAGGTTGGCTAAAGTAACAGATATGTCCTAAAGTGTGACCCGGCGTGGCAATTACCTTAAATTCATGCCCCAATACGAGTGCAATATCGCCATCTTCGACTATGTGCGTCGTTCCCTTATCTTGCGTTTCAGCCGGTCCGTATACCACTATTTGTGGGAAGTGTTGCAGGAGTTCTTTCACGCCGCCAACGTGATCCTGATGATGATGGGTCAGCAGAATGGCCTCTGGCACCCAGTTATGTTCTGCAATGGCTTGCAGAACAGGGGCGGCTTCGCCCGGGTCGACAATCAGACAATGTTGGTCATTGTTTGACAGGACCCAGATGTAATTGTCCTGAAATGCAGGAATACTGTTAAGATTCATATCTTACCTCTCAAAGCGAAACGGAAGGTTATGATGAAACCGGCAAGGATCCCTCAAACTGTCGTAGCGCCCGTGAGCTGGGGTGATTTACCCTGGGGCGAATACTATCGTGAGGCGCTGGAGCATCAGCTTAACCCGTGGTTCGCAAAAATGTACGGTTTTCATCTGCTTAAAATTGGTAATTTAAGCGCAGAAATCGATTCTGAAGCGTGCGCGGTTTCTCATCAGGTAAATGTTTCTTTGCTGGGGTCTCCCATGCAGGTAACGGCAGATCCTTTGCATCTGCCCTTTGCCGATAAGTCGGTGGATGTCTGTTTGTTGGCCCATACGCTACCGTGGTGTTCCGATCCACATCGGTTACTGCGTGAAGCCGATCGCGTGCTGATTGATGACGGCTGGTTGATTCTGAGCGGGTTTAATCCGGTAAGCCTGATGGGACTGCGTAAACTGGTGCCGGTATTGCGCAAGACCTCGCCTTACAGCAGTCGGATGTTTACCCTCATGCGTCAACTGGACTGGCTCTCTTTACTCAATTTTGAAGTGCTGCACTACAGCCGTTTTCATGTCCTGCCCTGGAACAAGAAGGGCGGGAAAATGTTAAGCGCACATATTCCTGCCCTGGGATGTTTGCAACTGGTGGTCGCACGTAAGCGCACCATTCCGCTTACGCTCAACCCAATGAAACAAAATAAAAGCAAAACGCCAATCCGCCAGGCCGTTGGCGCTACCCGGCAATACCGCAAACCGGACGCTTAAGACTCGGCCTGATAACCAATATCATCCTGAGTGGGGCTCATTGCCGCGGCGCGCGCAAGCTCATCGCAGCGTTCGTTTTCCGGATGGCCCGCATGGCCTTTAACCCATTCCCATTTGATTTGATGTGGACCCAGCGCGGCATCCAAACGTTTCCACAGATCGACGTTCTTTACCGGTTTTTTATCTGCCGTTTTCCAGCCGCGCTTCTTCCAGTTGTGGATCCATTGCGTGATGCCCTGGCGTACATACTGGCTGTCGGTACTGAGTATCACTTCACACTGTTCTTTCAGGGCTTCCAGCGCAACGATTGCCGCCATCAGCTCCATGCGATTATTGGTTGTGAGGTTGTACCCTTCACTAAAGGTTTTTTCGCGTCCGCGATAGCGTAAAATCGCCCCGTAACCACCTGGCCCAGGATTTCCCAGGCAAGAACCATCGGTGAAAATTTCTACCTGTTTAAGCATCTCTGGTAGACTTCCTGTTTTAGCAAATCGAAATCAAACGATAAGTCTGACATAAATGACCGTTATGAGCACTGGAATTACACGACAGGTAGTCCTCGATACCGAAACCACCGGTATGAACCAGATTGGCGCCCACTACGAAGGCCACAAGATCATTGAGATCGGTGCGGTTGAAGTGGTGAACCGCCGCCTGACCGGTAATAACTTCCACGTTTACCTGAAGCCGGATCGGCTGGTGGATCCGGAAGCGTTTGGCGTACACGGCATCGCAGACGAATTCCTGCTCGATAAGCCTACGTTTGCCGAGGTGGCCGATGAGTTTCTCGACTACATTCGCGGCGCGGAGCTGGTCATCCATAACGCATCGTTTGATATCGGCTTTATGGATTACGAGTTTGCTAAGCTCAATCGTGGTATTCCGAAAACCAACGAATTTTGCAAAATAACCGATAGCCTGGCGCTGGCAAGGAAAATGTTTCCTGGCAAGCGAAACAGCCTTGATGCGTTATGCTCGCGTTATGAAATAGACAACAGTAAACGAACCCTGCACGGCGCATTGCTCGATGCCCAGATTCTGGCCGACGTTTATCTGATGATGACCGGTGGGCAGACCACCATGGCGTTCTCGATGGAAGGCGACAGCCAGCAGCAAAATGACACGGGGATCCAACGCATTGTTCGGCAGTCCAGCAAACTACGCGTTGTTTTTGCCACTGATGAGGAGTTAGCGGCCCATGAGTCGCGGCTTGACCTGGTGCAGAAGAAGGGGGGAAGTTGTCTCTGGCGGGCGTAGATGACCCAATTACAGTGCAGAAATGACCATTCGGGTGATTTTTGCAGCAAACGATTAAAAACGTGAGAAAAAGCGTTGACGAGGCGCGAGGCAATCCGTAATATTCGCTTCGTTCCCAAGCGGAACACAACGCGGAGTGGTAGTTCAGTTGGTTAGAATACCTGCCTGTCACGCAGGGGGTCGCGGGTTCGAGTCCCGTCCATTCCGCCACTATTCAGAAAGCCTGAATCAGAAATGATTCAGGCTTTCGTCGTTTTAGTCCCACCCAAAATAACAATCCCTTCATTACACTGTATCGATACATCCGCGCTGCCGGGCGGGAAACACATCAGGTCATCCTTAACCCGACGCATATCGTAGAGGCGATTAACCCGCGAAGTGATTCATCACGCAGGCGAAGCGGGGTGAAAAGTTATCGCCAATAAGAACCGTTTCCTCATTCAGGTGCTTCAGCATATATAGCTTGTCGGCACGTTCGTAAGCGTCGAAGAAGAGATAATCGACAGCATCCGTTGCGTCATCATCGGGGGATTTTTCACGTCCATCGGGAGTGAGCATGAAAACGCCTGCGGTATGGCCGAGCGGACGGGCGTAGCGAAAGAACAGTTTTCGGTTAACCGTGAACTCACCATCATCACTTTTGAATTTCCCTTGTACTGACAATGAAAGGTGTCCGGAATTGTAGCTAGTGATCAGCATAATTCCGTTGAGTTCCTTTTTGCTATTTTGGATATCGAGTATCGACGTGAATTCCGATGAGCATGAAAAGCTGATTTCTTGTTTCTTCGCATTCCCGGCGATAATGAAAAAAGCAATGGCCGCCAGCCCAAAAATGGCAATTACCACTGACCATAGTAAAGGAGAGTGATCGCTTTCCTGCTTCATATCATTCCTCATAATGACGATACTGGCTGACGCAATGGTAATAGCCGAGGTTTAGTCCGCATTCAGCGGCAAACGACCACTCAACCAGGTTATGGTTGCTCGCCCACGTATTAAGATAGAGATCTTTTGGATGCGAACAGTTTGGGTTAATACCCACTGACTTGAATATATCCAGCGCTTTCTTTTCAGTTATGGTATCGGTGAGAGCATTCCCTAATATATGTACCCGGCATTGCTCGTAGTCGATTGTTCGCAGAATAGCTGCGTCCGTCATGGCGATTTCATTGGGTATCCATGTTAACCACGCTGTCGCCAGCACTGCGAGGCCGGTGATTAACGTTGTTATTGCGACAGGCCATCGGTTCCGGTTCTTTTTGTTGAGCTTCGTTGTAACATTGGCAATTCGCGCTGGTGTTTGCGCCTCTTCCAGTTGCTGAATATTGATATTGACATCGCCCATCCGAAATCCCATTCGCGGAATGGTGACGATGAGCTCTGCAGGGTGACCCGTTGACGTTATTGCTTTGCGCAGAAATGAAATGTGCTGGTTGAGATTGGCATCCGTCGCCCGGGCGCCATTATGCTGGAAAACATTCAGCAGAATTTCATCGCGCGAGGAAATCTCTTTACCATTTTGCAACAAATAGAGCAGTAATTGCGTTGCCACATTATTCAATGTGGCCATTTCACCGGATGTCAGGTCTTTTAGGGTATTTTTATTTGGTCTGAAAACTAAGCCATCACCAATAATTACGGATTTAATTTTGTTTATTGGTATATGAGAAATCACTGATGTCTCCTTTAAAGCAGGATATCTCGCATTCGAGTGGGGGAAGCAATAGCATAACATAATTCATTTATAAAAAATGGTTGCGCCATAGATCGCTTTATTAATATTTATATAACAATATTTTAATATTTCTTATAGATGTCTCATTCTCCTTTCTCTCTGTCACTATCTTATTGTCATTACTCGGTTTTGATATCCACCTTCATTTTTACAAAACTTTCATAAATACATTTTGCCTGGTATCCGGACTAAATAAAAAAATAGTTGATAGATAAAAACTCTATAAAAACGCAAAATAATAGATATTAACACTAGCAGTTGCCTGAATTTTGGCGATTTTTTAGGTAAACGATCGTTGTGCAGGCGGTGATACAACACGATTCCCTGAGTTTGATTAATACCGTATTTTTGCATTGTGTCATTTTTCTGCCGACTTAATATAAGCCCCGAAACAGCCTGAACAGCTGTAGACGGTATTTCGTATGGAATGCCAGCGATGTTCAAAATAAGGGGCGGGTTGAGATGGATTGTTTGCAAGGATATGCGCTACCGCCACCTGCAGATCAGCATTTCCATGACTTAAATGTCTGCGGAAATAGATCGTCGGAATAACTAAAAACGGATATAAGGTTAAGTAGTAATATGAAAATGAAAAACGTGGCTGTGGCCTGCGCGCTGATGGCGGGAATGACTTTGACTGCCTCTTCTGCTTTCGCTGCAAAAAATGTTGAACCGACTAACGGTAAAATTCAGTTCACCGGTTCTCTGGTTAATTCCGCATGCGGTCTGGCACCTGAATCCAGCCCGGTGCAGGTTAATTTTGGTGAGATCCCAACCTCTCAGTTAAAAGACAACCAACGTGCTGGCGTTAAGCATGCCAAAATCGTTCTTCAGGGCTGCGACACCACCGTTGCGAAAACGGCCACTGTGACCTATACCCCGGCAACAATTGATACAGACAACAACGCGCTGGCTGCATTCACTTCTGGTACTGCAAAGGGCGCGGGTATTGGTATGGTTGACAGCGGCAACCAGGATGTGGAATGGGGTAAAGCTGCCTCTCAGGTCAACATCACTGACGGCGAAACTGACATTGATTTCGTGGCTTATCTGCAGGCAAACAACGCTTCTGCAGCGGTAACGCCGGGTGATTTCGAATCTACCGTTAATTTCCAGATCGACTATCAGTAATTACCCGCAGCGGGCGCATTAATGCGCCTGCTTAACCCTTCCTGCGAATAACTGAAAGGAAATACGGTTATGCCTGGATGGCGAATTTTACTGCTTTTTGTCTTTATCTCGCCTGCATGGGTTATGGCTGGCGCCAATCGTCTAAACAGTACGCCCGGCAAAATGCGCATGCGAGGAAATATTATTGAGGCTGCCTGTTATGTTGATCCGCGCGACCGATCGCTACTGGTTGAATTCGATGATCTCTCTGCCAGAGATATTTCTGGAAGACCAGAAAAAGTGTCCGCGCATGATTTCAGTATTCATTTGCTGGGATGTTCATTAGGGGATTCTCAACATTCCGGGAATGTGTTTCAACGCGCCAATATTACCTTTTCTGGTGCGCCCGACAGGGACAATCCTGATTATCTGAGCGTGCAGTCGGAAACTGAAAATTTAGCAATAGAAATATACGACAGCAAAGGACAGCAAATTCATCTGGGCGAACCATCACCGGATTATGTGCTTAATCCAGGGAAGAACACGCTCAACTTTACGGCTTATTTGATCTCCCGTGACGGAAGAATGACATCCGGCGAATTTACTGCGGTCACGCATTTTGTTGTGAATTATCTCTGAGCTGCACTGCAATTCGGGTATCTGAAGGTTTGCGAACGAAAATGATCACGCTGAAAACAGATAAAAAACGCCTGGCGCTATTTATTACTCTGGTTTGTGCCTCTGCATGGGCTGAAGCGGATGAGGCCGTTGAATTTAATACTGACGTACTGGATGCCAGCGACCGGCAGAATGTCGATTTGCAGCGTTTTTCCGAAGGCAACTTTGTGACTCCCGGTGAATATCTGCTGGATGTTCGTATTAACAGCCAGGAAATTCCTCAGCAATCGATCCGCTATATCGTCGATCCTGCCAACTCGCATAAATCCATGGCGTGTCTGACGCCACAGCAACTCGAATTACTGGCGCTCAAAGAAGAGGCACTGACCTATATTCATCCGATTAGCGCGACATGTTATGACATTTCCCATCTGCCGGGTGTGGCGTTGAATAATAGCGCAGGCGTACTGGACATTACCGTGCCGCAGGCATGGATGAAATATACCGATCCAGACTGGACGCCGCCGGAACGCTGGGATAATGGCGTCGCGGGGCTGATTTTTGACTACAGCATCTCGGGTCAGGCCACACATTACGAGCAGGGGGGCGATCGTTACCGCTCTCTTTCTGGCTACGGGCAAACAGGTTTTAACCTCGGCGCGTGGCGCTTTCGCGGGCAGTATCAGGCCAATTACGCTTCTGATGATAATCGTGGGCGTATCGACTGGGATCAGATCTATGCTTATCGCCCATTACCGATGCAGGCGGCAAAACTGACGCTTGGCGAAATCTATCTGAATTCTCAGGTCTTTGATTCTGTTCGTTTTACCGGGGCTAACCTCGCCAGCGATGAGCGTATGCTGCCACCGAATTTGCAGGGTTACGCGCCTGAAGTTCATGGCATCGCTCGTAGTAACGCCAAGGTCACCGTTAGTCAGCAGGGACGTGTTATCTATCAAACCACCGTTCCTGCGGGGCCGTTTAATATTCAGGATCTGCACGGCTCGGTACGCGGCACGTTGGATGTACGCGTTGAGGAACAGGATGGCAGCGTACAAACCTTTCAGGTTAATACCGCAGATATTCCCTACCTGACGCGCCCAGGCTACGTTCGCTATAACGCCGCGGTCGGTAAGCCATCGCTTTACAACCATGACATTCAGGGCCCTGCGTTTTATACCGGCGATTTTTCATGGGGTGTCAGCAATGCGTGGTCGCTGTACGGCGGCGCGCTGCTCACTGGCGAGCGCTATAACGCCTGGTCGATGGGGATTGGGCGGGATTTGAGCTGGCTGGGGGCGTTGTCAGCGGATGCGACGCAATCCGTGAGCCGTGTGAAGCATCAGGCTGAACAAAAAGGCATGTCCTTTAAGCTCAGCTATGCCAAAACCTTTGATGAATACAACAGCGCCATCACCTTTGCCGGATACCGCTTTTCACAGCGTAACTTCCGTACTTTTTCACAGTTCCTCGACGAGCAGTATGCCAATAACAACAGCGCCGGTAACGAAAAAGAGATGTACACCATCACCGGTAACAAGACCTTTTTTGCCGACGATCCGCAGTTAGCCACCACGCTGTATCTGACCTACACCCACCAGAACTACTGGGATCGTCGTTCGCAGGATCGTTACGGGTTGTCGATGGGACACAGCTTTTCGTTGGCGGGCATCCAAGGGATAAGCGCCAACCTTGCGGCTTACCGCTCTGAGTATCAGGGCAAACGGGACGACAGTCTTTCGCTTTCAATTTCGATTCCCTGGAGCGATGGCCGCTCCATGGATTATGAGTTGCAGAACAGCGGCAACCAGACCAGCCAGATGGTTTCGTATTCCGATAACCGCGACCGTAACAACCCATGGCGTTTGCGCGCAGGGGTTTCCGGTGAAGGGCGCACGGCATTTGATGGCTATTACAAGCACCGCAGCATGATGGCGGAGCTGGAATCTAACGTCAGCTGGCAGCAATCACGCTATTTCTCCGTAGGCGGCACGATGCGCGGCGGTTTTACCGCGACGCGTCACGGCGCGGCGTTGCACAACAGCCAGGCGTCAATGAATACCGCCAGAGTGATGGTTGATACCGACGGTGTGGCGAATGTACCGCTGAACGGCGAACAGGCGCATTCAAACCGCTTCGGTATTGCCGTGGTACCGGACGTCGTCAGCTATCACAGCTTTGATACCCGCATCGATGTGGACGCAATGGACGAGGATATTTCCGCGACCAAAGCCATCGTCACCAACACCCTGACGGAAGGGGCGATTGGCTATCAGCGCTTTGCCGTGGCGCAGGGGCAAAAAATGATGGCGCTGCTGCGCCTGAAGGATGGTTCGGTCCCGCCGTTTGGCGCCGAAGTGTTTAACGCCAACGGCGTCAGCGTCGCCATGGTGATGGAAAACGGCATGGCCTGGATTGCCGGTGTGAATCCAGCCGAGCGTCTTTCCGTGGCCTGGGGCGGACGAGCGCAGTGTCACTTACAGGTGCCACAACAACTCAACCCGGAAGGTAACGTGCTGTTGCCTTGTGAATAATTTCAATAACCAGAATGAATTTTGTCATGAAAAATCAAGCTTTTTACTCCGTGCAGCGTTGGCTCAAACCCGTGGCTTGTGGCCTGCTTTTTATTGCAGAGATCAACGCTTCCTGGGCGGGTATTGCGCTCGACCGTACCCGGATGATCATCACCGGTGATGCGCGATCTGTCAGCGCGAACTTAACCAATACCAGCCCGAGCATTCCGTTTTTGGCCCAGTCGTGGGTGGAAGACGCCAACGGAACAAAAGTTACCTCGCCGCTGATGGTCTTACCGCCGCTACAGCGAATTAACGGTGGGCAAAAGGGCATTGCCCGGGTGACGAAAACCAGCGGGATTAATGCGCTTCCTCAGGATCGAGAAAGCCTGTTCTACCTGAATGTGCGTGAGATTCCACCTAAGCCTGATAAGCCGAACGTGCTGCAACTGGCGATGCAGTCGCGCATCAAATTGTTCTACCGTCCGACCGCCATCGTGCCGGAAACGCCGGGCGCGGTGTGGCAAAACCAACTGGTCTTTCACAAGCAGGGTCTACGCTGGACCGTGGATAACCCAACGCCATACTTCGTCACCTTGATCGGTTTAAGCCGTAAGCCGGAAGCGCAGGGCGGCGGCAGGCTGACTGATTTCCCCGGGGTTATGGTTTCACCAAAATCCTCGCTTGATTTCAGCGTCACCGACGGCAGCGTTAGCCAGTTCAGCATGATGTATGTGAACGATTTTGGCGGTCACCCTGAATTGAAATTCAGCTGCACAGGCAATGTGTGTAAAGCATTGCCGATGGAGCAACAGCCCCGGTAAAGGACTCGTAAATGAAAAAGATGCTTTGCGCTCTGCTGATGGCAGGTATGGCCTGCCCGGTTCAGGCCACTAGCGGCCGCCAGGATATGAGCAACGTTTCCGGCGAGTATGGCAACGTCCGCTTTCATGGTCGGGTGTTCGTTTCGCCGTGCGTGCTGGATATGGCTTCACGCGATCAGACCATCGATCTGGGTGATATTTCCGCCAGCCGCTTTCGCCAGAGCGGCGATCGCAGCGATCCGGTATTAGTGACGCTGAACCTGAATGGCTGCTTAAAAGGTTCTGGCCATACCTTAAGGGATTTTCCCGGACAGACCAGCGAAATGCCGGAGCTGGCGCATAGCACGGTGGAACGTGGCGTTTCGATGACGCTGATGGCCGAAGGCGCGCCGGAAAACAGCGATCTGGGGCGTATTCGCGGCGATGTGCGTGGTGCGGGCATTCGGCTACTGACCGAACGCAACCAGTTGATCCACCTGAATCAACCGCAACGCATGTGGATCCTCAAACCAGGTGATAACGCGATTCACTTTCTTGCCGCGCTGGAATCTTTTGGGCAGGAGGTGACCGCTGGCGAATTTAACGGTCTGGTCAGACTTAAGCTGGAGTATCTATGAGCGTATTGCATAAAGCGCTGCTGTGGGTCGTGCTGGCAGGCAGTCCTCTGGCCGGGCATGCATTCACACAGGGGGAAGGTGAGCCGGAGGGCGGGTCGCCGCATCAGTACGATATTGAACTGAGTTCGCTGGATGTCAGCAAAAACCATGTAGGCGGCAGAACGGAGCCTTTTACCTGGAATCTGGGCAGTTGGTATGTGGTGAATTTTTATTGCGAACAGGCCGATATCTCTCGGGAGCCTATTTATTACACCACCACGACCACCATGCCGCCTTCAAATCAGGGGGCGAACCGTTTTCGGTTAAACGAGTATCTGGATGTGGAAGTTCAGGTGTGGGTTGCCGGACGTTATAACAAATACGTCCAGGCGCCTTTTACCAACGTTTCAAACCGCAACAGTAACAACAGCTGCAAAAAGCGTAAGGGCTACACACGCGCCACGAACGTTGAAAGTGGTTCAAAAGGGAAAGTGACGTTTATTGTCACTAAACCCATTATCAATGGCATCAATATCACCTCCCAGTCGCTGGTGGAGGTTGCCGGGCGCATGGGCGGTGCGGGACCTACGCCAACCACGGCGATTTCACGCGTGGTCATTAAATCCGGGCTCATTACCGTGCCGGATAAATGCACCTTCAATCGGGGAGACAAAATCAGCATTGAGTTTGGCGATCTGCCCGGATCCGCTGCAAAACTCAACGGCACCAATTACAGCAAGTCGATCCCGATACATGTGGTCTGTGAAGGCGGCAGCTTCGATCAGGGCGCGCTGAATATCAATTTAGGTGTACAAACCACCACGGCGTCAGGTACGGCTGGATTTAACGATCATCTTCTCGGCACGTTGAGTGGGGGGCAGAAACGCGACGATCTCGGCATTATGATTAAAGACGAGAGCGGCGGCACCGTAGTGCCCAATCAGTTCTACAACGTGAAGGGTTTTTACCAGAATCAGGGCGACTGGAATCTCACTGCCGCACCGGTGGCAAAGCCGGGCGTGGGGAGCGTTAAGGAAGGTGAGTTTGAAGCCTCTGCCACCGTTGTCGCGCAGTTTCAGTAGGGTAATACCATGACTTTCAGAACGTTAATCGCGGTGAGTACGCTGCTGTTTGGCGCAACGGTACAGGCTGATACCAAACTGGTCGGTGGCGATATGTATTTTCACGGCACCATCAGAGCGCTGGCCTGCAGCCTTGCACCCGGCGGCGACAAAATCGAGGTCGATTTCGGGCAAATCGCGACGCAGGATCTCTATCTCTCAGGACGCAGTAAGCCGGAAAAATTCAGCATCCAGTTACGCGACTGCAACCCGGAGGTTTTCCGCGGGATCTCGGTCACTTTCAGCGGCAAGGAAGATGCGGAGCTTACCGATCATCTGGCGCTGGATAGCAGCGAGCAGGACGGGGCATCGGGGATCGGGATTGGAATGAGTGAAGACGATGGCACGGCAATCCGGCTTGATGAAAGCACGTCAGTTACAGAGATTACTGAAGGGTCGATGACGCTGAATTTTTTGGCGTGGGTCGCGGCAGAACCGTCGGCGATAAAAAACCAGTCTCTTGAATACGGTCCGTTCAGCGCCAGCGGGACCTGGACGTTGAATTACCAGTAGCATGATGAACGCACTGAATCGTATTGCGCCGCTGCCTGGCCAGAAATTATTGCTGATTGTCAGTCTGTTTTTCTGGTGCGGGATCATGCACCTCTACTGGCTGAATAACGGCGGCAGCGGTCTGTCGTTGCCGCTTAATATTACCAGTTGGATCTACGCTGCAGTATTGGCAGCAAGTACGGCGATGCTACTGCCTCGCCGACGCTGGCGCATCACTGTACCTGCTATTGGATTTATGCTGGGCGCGCTGATCCTGACGCTGCTTTGTCTGCTGACGCCGGGCATCTGGCGGTCCGAGGCGCTGCTGGTAGCGGGGGCGTTACTGGGTGGCGTGCTTGTCTATCTGGTGACGTTACAAATTCCACTTACGACAAACGTTCGCACGGTATTGCTGGCCCTGTTATGGGGGGCATGCGTCATCGAATGTGTGGCGTTTGTCTATCAGTACTGGCATTGGCCGGGCGTTGATTACTGGGAGTTCGCCTGGCGGCGCGGCACGCGGCCCTACGGTATTTTTCAGCAGGTCAATCTGCTGGCCAGTTTCACTGCGTGCGGCGTGCTGCTGTCAGCGCTGCTCTTTTTACGCCAGGGCGGCAGATACCGAATTGTTTTCGGGGTTGCTCTGGTGATGATGGGATTTGTGCTGCATGAATCCCAGTCGCAAACCGGCTATTTGTCTCTGGCGGTCGGTGAGGTGTTGCTGATGGTGGTGTTCCCTGCACAACGCCGCACGCTGTTGCTACTTCTCCTGCCGTTGGCGTTAGGTATGGCGACAGGCGCTGCCGCTCGCCATTTGTTGTCCGTTGCCACGGTAGATCATTTAACGACTTCTCATGTGCGCTGGACGGTGCTGAAAACATCACTGGCATTATTTGCCGAACGCCCGTGGATGGGATGGGGCGTGGGCAGTTTCGCTGCTGTTTTTCTCGAACGAGCGGGGCCATTAGGGCTGAGCAGTATCTCGCATCCACATAATGAATTGGTGCTGTGGCTGGTGGAGGGCGGTCTGGTTGGACTGGCGGGCGCGCTGTGTTTTATTGCGGGTGGGTTATGGCTCTGGCTGCACGGAAATTGCTGGCGTCGCGCCTGCCTGGTGGCGGCGTTGCCGGTGGTTATCCATATGTTGACGGAATACCCAGTCAGACAGTCAACGCCACACTGGTTATTGCTGATCCTGCTGCTTCGTTGCGCAGATGGCGCGCTAACAGGGGCAAGTCTGACGCGCCCGGCGACGTCGTTGATTCGTTGGCTGGCATTTATCTCGTTTCTGATAGCCACTCCCTTGTTACTTCTCACGCTACAGACGCAACAGCAACTGACGCTGGCGGAACGGCAGTCAACACAGTGGCAACTTGCTGAATCGCTCCCGGTGGGCGGCTGGTTGCTTGCCACACGCTACCGGTTCGATCTCCAGATGGGATACCTGCAACGGTATCAACGTACCCGGGATGCTCGCTGGCTGGAGTTGGTTCGCCGCTGGGCGCCTGACTATGTGCGTGTTCACCCGGACCCGAATATCTCCTTCACGCAAATCTTGCTGGCGTTACAGCAGCGCGACCTGACCCAGGCGCACCGTCTGGCGACGCGCTTTTACCTGATCTACCCGAACGATCGCCGTATCTCCTGGTTACAGGATGCACGACGTCCTTTTAATCAAAAAATGGAATGACATGAACAGACTCAGCGAACAGGCTCAATATGTACCAGAGCTTCCCCGTAATGCCGAACTGCTGCGGATCTCCGGGATCCGTTTGCAGCGCATTCATTTTTTTGATGATGCATCACTGGATGTCCGTGAGGTGTTAAGCCAGGTACGCACACCGCTCCCGCTGGATCTTTTTTTCAAGCATCTTTCTGTCAGCGCGAAACAGCAGCTGTTTATGTGGCAAATGCAGCGGGTACTCTTACTCCCAGGAAGCTATTCGCTGAATTTATCCGTCAGGATGCTGACCTGTCTGTCGTGGATCTCGCGACTCACCAGGCAGGCGCATCAGGGGCGGATTGTTATTGAAATTCAGGATCCCGCTACCATGATGCGTCTGGAAAAGGCAGAACAGCAGGCGGTATGCATCGCCATAAAAACCCTGGTGCGCCATGGTTTTCGCGTGTGGCTGGATGACGTTTCGCCTGAGCTGTTTTTTGTCTGGCGACTGTCTGGCATCCGTTTTGATGCCATTAAAATTGAAAGCGGGATGTTTCATCAGTTCAGATCATCGGAGTGGCAGTTGAGAGTACTGGTCAATCAATTTCGCGGGCTGGGAGAGCGGGTGGTGATCGAGGGAGTAGAAACCGCGCAGGATTACGCCATCTGCCGTATGAGCGGCGCAGATGCTGTACAGGGCTTCTTTTTTCAGCAGGAGATCGTGCCGAAAAGCCTGAATCATTGCTGATTCAGGCCCTGGGGATTACTCGCTCAGCGTCTGTGCGATATCTTTCTGTACCTGCTGGCGCTGTTCCGGAGTCAGCACTTTGTTCAGGTCAAAGTAGTATTTCACACGATAATAACGCGCTTGTTGTTCGATGTTGCTGAACGCGGAAAGCTGCTTCTTAACGGCGGTTTCATCCCATTTCCCGGACTTGATGACGTCAATCAATGCGCCGTCTTTAACATCTTTCACTGAAATCTGGCTGACGTTGGTTTCAAGCTGCTGGTGCAGTTTTTTGATCTGCGCAACCTGGTCGGTGGTCAGCTTAAGGTGCTGGACTACCGGGTCCTGAGCTGGAGCGGGAACGTTGGATACATTTGCTGCAAACGTGCTAAAAGAAGCGCCAGCTACGGTTGCAGCCAGCAAAGTCATGCGTACGAAGTTCTTCATTATTGAAATCCTGATAAAGGAATTATTAACATTGTCAGACACTCGCCGGTTACGAGTGATTATCCCTTGCAGAATACGTTGCCTGAAGCATGTCGCCACGCGAATTTGTTTTGCGGTTGGTTACGGAGTGCAACAATCCCGCTACGGAAAAATGTTACGCAGCGGGAGGAGAGGCGATATCTACAGCGCGAACGGGTCGGCG
This sequence comes from Citrobacter sp. wls706, assembly GCF_005281305.1. Taxonomy (NCBI): domain Bacteria; kingdom Pseudomonadati; phylum Pseudomonadota; class Gammaproteobacteria; order Enterobacterales; family Enterobacteriaceae; genus Citrobacter; species Citrobacter sp. wls706. The sequence continues at coordinate 21,283 of NZ_SZXG01000037.1, forward strand.
TCCTGCCAGGCGGGAAACTTTTCGCGATACTCACGCAGTGCCGAGAGCGACAGTTCAGCGTCAATACGTGTGGCTTGATGCGGCTCGGCGGTGGCAATAATCTCACCCTGTGGATTTATCACCCGGCTGTCACCGCGATAATGATGACCGTTACCGTCAGTTCCTACACGGTTACATCCTGCTACATACGCCTGATTCTCAATCGCCCGTGCAGTGAGCAGAACCTGCCAGTGCAGTGAACGCGGCGCGGGCCAGTTAGCCACATACAAGGCGAGGTCGTAATCGTTACGGTTGCGCGACCACACCGGAAAACGCAGGTCATAACAGACTAACGGCAGAATGCGCCAGCCGCGCCATGTAAAAATAACGCGCGCTTCTCCCGCCTGGTAATGCTGATGTTCATCCGCCATGCGGAACAGATGACGTTTGTCATAGAAATGCACATTACCTTCGGGCTCGACCAGTAAAAAACGGTTAACCGCACCGCGTTCGGACTGAATCGCGGCACTGCCCGCGATCAGGGCGTTCGTCTGTTGCGCTTTGGCGCGCATCCAGCTTACGACTTCTTCCTGCGGCAGCGATTTGTTTGCTGCTTCCATCGCAAATCCGCTGGTAAACATCTCGGGCAACACAATCACATCACGTCCGGTGACGGTTTCCAGTTGTCGGTCGAAATGGCGCAGGTTGGCCGGGCCATCCATCCAAATCAACGGTTGTTGCAGCAGAGTAATTTTCAAACCAGGCACGATCGAGGCTCCTCGTTGAACAACATTTTGACACTGTAGCATGAGCTTTAACGAAAATGTGGCAATAAAAAGCCCCGCATTAAGCGGGGCTAAATGTTATGCGTGTGTCGTTATGCCGCTTCGACCTTACGCACTTTCTCTGGCAGCTTTACCGGCTGAGTCGCCAGCTCCTCGGGTTCGAAGTCATCCACGTTAATGCTGCGCAGACGGCTCGCTTCGGCTTTCACCAGAATCGCGGCTTCGTCTTTATCAATCAACCCTTTGGCCAGCGCGTTATGCGCCAGTTCGTCCAGGCGGGTAAACGGCAGGTTTTTACCCAACTCTTTGCAGATCCGCTGGTGGATAGGGTCGGCTGCAATCACGTCCAGCAGAGCCTCTTCCAGCAAACCGACCGGATTATGCTCGCTTGGCGTCAGGTATTGACCGCGACCAAGGCGAGAACGGGTGGCGCTCGGAACCTGCAAAATCTTCGCGACCTTATGATCCAGCTTGTCGGACGGTGCATGATAGTGGCGACCGGTCGGGAAGATAACCACACTCAGCAAACCGGCAACCAAACGGTTCGGGAAGTTTTTCAGCAGATCGTCCATCGCCTGTTCGGCTTTGTACAACGCATCCTGGACGCCCCAGTGAACCAACGGCAGGTCGGCTTCATTACGGCCTTCATCGTCATAACGCTTCAGCACCGCAGAGGCCAGGTACAGCTGGCTTAACACATCCCCCAGTCGCGCCGAGATACGTTCACGACGCTTCAGGCTACCGCCCAGAACAGCCATGGACACATCCGAAAGCAGTGCCAGGTTGGCGCTCAGACGGTTCAGGTGCTGATAGTAACGTTTGGTCGCATCGGCGGTCGGCGTGCTACTGGTTAAGCCACGCGTCAGGCCCAGCCAGAAACTGCGTACCTTATTGCTGCCAACGTGACCGATGTGTTTGAACAGCAACTTGTCGAACGCATTCACATCGTTATTCTGCGCCGCAGCCATCTCTTCAAGCACATACGGATGGCAGCGAATCGCACCCTGACCGAAGATCATCATACTACGGGTCAGAATGTTAGCGCCTTCAACGGTAATGGCGATAGGCGCCCCCTGATAAGCACGGGCGAGGAAGTTACTTTCGCCAAGCATGATGCCTTTACCGCCAGTAATATCCATGGCATCGATGATTGATTGCTGTCCACGGTGAGTACAGTGATACTTCACGATAGCCGACAGTACCGCCGGTTTTTCACCCAACATAATGCCGTAGGTAATCAGCGACGCCGCAGCATCCATCACGTAGGCGTTACCGGCAATACGCGCCAACGGCTCTTCAATACCTTCCATCTTGCCGATAGAGATTTTGAACTGGCGACGAATATGCGCATACGCGCCGGTTGCCATTGCGACCGATTTCACGCCGCCCGTGGAGTTGGACGGCAGGGTAATACCGCGCCCCACAGACAGACATTCCACCAGCATACGCCAGCCCTGACCGGCCATTTTGGGGCCACCGATAATGTAATCAATCGGCACGAAGACATCTTTGCCCAGCGTCGGACCGTTCTGGAACGGCACGTTAAGCGGGAAGTGGCGACGGCCAATCTGTACGCCCGGGGTTGAGGTTGGGATCAGCGCACAGGTAATGCCGAGTTCCTCTTCCCCACCCAGCAGTTTTTCCGGGTCGGAGAGTTTAAATGCCAGACCCAATACGGTAGCGATAGGCGCCAGCGTGATATAACGTTTGTTCCAGGTCAGGCGCATCCCCAGCACCTGCTGACCCTGCCAGTCACCCATACAGACCACGCCGGTATCAGGGATCGCGCCTGCGTCGGAACCTGCTTCCGGGCTGGTCAGGGCGAAACATGGGATCTCCTGACCACGTGCCAGACGCGGCAGGTAATGATTCTTCTGCTCTTCGGTGCCGTAGTGCTGCAGCAGTTCGCCTGGGCCTAATGAGTTAGGTACGCCGACTGTGATTGCGAGGATCCCGGAGACGCCGGAGAGTTTCTGCAATACGCGAGCCTGAGCATACGCGGAGAATTCCAGCCCGCCGTACTCTTTTTTAATGATCATCGCGAAGAAGCGGTGTTCTTTCAGATACGCCCACAGTTCCGGCGGCAGATCCGCGAGTTCGTGGGTGATCTGGAAGTCATTCGCCATGCGGCATGCTTCTTCAACCGGACCATCAATAAACGCTTGCTCTTCGGCTGTCAGATGCGGCTGAGGATAGTTATGCAGCTTTTTCCAGTCAGGTTTCCCCTGGAACAGGTCGCCTTCCCACCAGGTAGTACCGGCATCAATCGCTTCTTTCTCTGTACGAGACATTGGCGGCATGACTTTACGGAAACCGCGGAACACCGGCGCAGAAATCATGGATTTGCGCATCGGCGTAAAGTTAAACGGTACGAGAATAATGGCCAGAGGAACCAGCAGCCAGACTGACCACAGACCTGCCACGCCAAGCGCAGCCGTCCAGGCGAGCAAAATTAAGCTGCTGAGGAATAAGCTCACGCGGTGATAGAACAATACGCCGAGCAGAACAACCGTAGCGATAATACTCAAAATCATCATAACGAAAAGCTCCCTTGCTTGTAGGAGGTCTGACCACTTGTGATGATAAGGTTGTAGTGGATGTAAATTCTTTTAGCAATGTGTTTACAAAATAATTACAACAAAGCTCACATTGTTGGTGTTTTAACCGGCACAAAAAATCAAAAGCCGCGGCCATTCCTGTGGCTTGTACTTCTCGCTGGTAGCGCTATCCGGTACACTGCATCTTGTCATTTACATTCATGCTGAAGGATATCCTCATGTACCAGGATCTTATTCGTAACGAACTGAGCGAAGCGGCGGAAACGCTGGCTAATTTTCTTAAAGATGACGCCAATATTCACGCCATTCAGCGCGCGGCGGTCCTGTTGGCAGACAGCTTTAAAGCCGGTGGTAAGGTACTTTCTTGCGGTAACGGCGGTTCCCATTGCGACGCGATGCATTTCGCCGAAGAGCTGACCGGGCGCTATCGTGAAAACCGCCCTGGTTATCCGGCTATTGCTATCTCTGACGTTAGCCACATCTCCTGTGTCAGCAACGATTTCGGTTACGATTATGTGTTCTCCCGCTACGTTGAAGCGGTTGGCCGTGAAGGTGATGTCCTGTTAGGCATCTCGACGTCGGGTAATTCTGGTAACGTGATTAAAGCGATTGCCGCAGCGCGTGAGAAGGGGATGAAAGTCATCACCCTGATCGGTAAAGATGGCGGCAAAATGGCGGGCAGTGCGGATATCGAAATTCGTGTGCCGCACTTTGGCTACGCTGATCGTATTCAGGAAATTCATATCAAAGTGATTCATATCCTGATTCAGTTGATCGAAAAAGAGATGGTTAAATCATAAGAAGGCGATTGCCGGATGGCGGCTGAAGCCTTATCCGGCCTACATGAGCTCCACGTAGGCCTGATAAGCGCAGCGCCATCAGGCAGTTCACGGTTTTAAGGTAGGTGATGTATGTGCGAACTGCTCGGGATGAGCGCCAATGTGCCAACCGATATCTGCTTTAGCTTCACCGGGCTGGTTCAGCGCGGCGGAGGGACCGGGCCGCACAAAGACGGCTGGGGTATTACGTTTTATGAGGGTAAGGGTTGCCGTACGTTTAAAGATCCGCAACCCAGCTTTAATTCGCCTATCGCTAAACTGGTACAAGACTATCCCATCAAATCCTGTTCCGTAATTGCCCATATTCGTCAGGCGAATCGTGGAGAAGTGGCGCTGGAAAATACCCATCCATTTACCCGTGAACTATGGGGACGCAATTGGACGTATGCCCATAACGGGCAGCTCAGCGGTTATAAATCGTTGGAGACTGGTAATTTCCGTCCGGTCGGTGAAACCGACAGCGAAAAAGCCTTTTGCTGGCTGCTGAACAAGCTGACAGAGCGTTATCCACGCACGCCAGGTAATATGACAGCGGTGTTTAAATATATCGCGGCGCTGGCAGGAGAACTGCGGGAGAAGGGCGTCTTCAACATGCTGTTGTCTGACGGTCGTTATGTGATGGCTTTCTGCTCGACCAACCTGTTTTGGATCACCCGTCGAGCGCCATTTGGCGTAGCGACGCTGCTGGATCAGGATGTGGAAATTGATTTTAGCTCAGAGACCACACCCAATGATGTGGTCACCGTGATTGCCACTCAGCCGTTAACCGGCAATGAAACCTGGCAAAAGATTATGCCAGGCGAATGGGCATTATTTTGTCTCGGGGAGCGCGTAGTTTGATGCCAGCTGCGGTTGAACGACTTCGTGACTCAACGGCTTGCTGATAACGTAACGGCCATCGACGACGGAAACGGTCGGTGGCTTACGCGTTTGTTCAAAGTAATCGTATCCTGGCTTTAACTGGGCCCAGAAATCTTTGTAATACGAAAACTTATGACGCTGCATGTTGGCATCGGTCATGCGGAATGGGTAAATGCTCACCTGTACGCTGGATTGTCCAAACACCAGAGCGCCGGTGACAAACTGGAAAATCTCATCAATACCGTTGTCGGTCATCGCATAGCAGCCGACGGAAACGCAGGCGCCGTGGATCATCAGGTATTTACCTTCATAACCGTGTGCACGGTCGTAGGCGTTAGGGAAACCGATGTTAATCGCCTTATAGAAGCGGCTATCCGGTTTGAGCTGTCCGCGTTGTACGCTGTAAAACCCTTCCGGGCTTTTGAAATCGCCCTGACGCTGTTTCGGCCCTAACCCGCCGGAATAATTACAGATCTTATAACTGTCGAGCAATTGATACTGTTCGCCCATCTTGACGTACAGATCCAGCGTTCGCTCTTCTTTGAAGATCTGGATATAGACAGGGGAGCCCATTAACTGCTGCTTATATTCTTTGCTGACAGGCGTGGTCGGGCTGCTGCTGCTCAGCAAACCAGCAAATGAAACGCACGGCAATAAAAGCATCGCAAGAAAAAATGCGATTTTACGCATACTGCTTATTCCTTGATAAAACGATTACACACGCCAGGACGGCAAAAAGAGTCCCCAAATCGGATAAATCTGGATCTGGAGCGCTCACATTAGCACCAAGAGAGTTTTTCGCAAGTCTCTCGTGCGGCGTTTACACTTTAGTTTTTCTTTATACGGAAAATTGCGCTTAAAGGCAGTCAGACACTGGCTTGTTTTGTTGGTTAGCACACTGCATTTCTTCTTATTAGTGAAGAATGTCTAATATATTGAATTTAAAAAATTAATTATTTAATAATCGAATATTAAACAGGAACGATGAGCAATAGCGGTAAACTGCGGCGAACGTGTTTGACCAGGTATTCTTCTTTTCATGTTTTTTGTCTCTGCGCCCCGTTGCTTCTTACCGGGCCTGCTGTCTTTGTGTGTTGTGCTGTCTTTACCGTCTGTCGCCAAAGTTCAGCCCCACTTATCTGACGCCCATTTAAGCTATGCGGCGCAATTGCGGATGCGTAACCGCGCCCGGCTGCTGAAGCAGTATCACGCACAGGAAAAAAAACAGGCAAGCTACGTGGTGGAAGGCAACGCAGAAAGTAAACGCGCGCTGCGCCAGCAGAACCGGGCGCTGATTAAACAGCACCCGGAGTGGTTCCCTGGCCCACTAAAAGCCAGCGACCATCGCTGGCAGGAACTGGCTGAGAATGATCATTTTCTCAGTAGCGATCATCTGCACAATATCACTGAAGTGGCCATCCACCGACTTGAGCAACAGCTAGGTAAACCCTACTTGTGGGGAGGTACCGATCCTGATGAAGGGTTTGACTGTAGCGGGCTGATTTTTTATGCCTACAACAAAATCCTGGCGGCAAAATTGCCCCGGACGGCGAATGAAATGTATCACTACCGACGGGCAACCATCGTCTCTAACCGCGATCTTCGCCGTGGTGATTTAGTCTTCTTTCATATTCACAGCCGGGATATTGCCGATCATATGGGCGTCTATTTGGGGCAGGGGCAATTTATTGAATCGCCGAGGACGGGAGAAACCATTCGGGTGAGCAATTTATCCGATGACTTCTGGCGGGATCATTATCTTGGTGCCCGTCGTATTCTTACGGAAAATACGATTCTGTAATCAAAAAGGCGGTGTAATCACACCGCCTCGCCAGGCGTTAACTCAACGCCCCCATGATCTTTAATTCCAGCTCATCCGGAACTTCGTTATAAGACAACACCTGTAGGCCCGGGGCAAACAGGCGCGCATAGCGCGCGAGCAGAGGACGTAACTGCGGCGCGACCAGCAGCACCGGCTCTTTCCCCGCCGCTTTCATCTGCTCTTTTATCTGCGGCATATTGGTCTGGAACTGATTCAGCATATTGGGATCGACCGGCACACTGTCCAGCACCACTTTTCCACTTTGCTGAGCCTGATTCACCACATTCGCCAGCAGATTCTCCAGTTCACTATTCAGCGTATATACCGCTAGCTCATCTTTGCGTACAAACGGGTGGGTAATGCTGCGACGTAGCGCCAGACGCACATCCGCCGTTAACAGAATATGATCTTTGGTCACGGCGCTACTAGCGACCAGTACGGTGGCTATGGTGACGATATCGCGCAATGACACACCTTCGATAAGCAGCGCCCGGTACACTTTCAAGAGCTGGCTGTAATTCAGCGCTGCGCTCAAATCTTCCGCCAGACGTGGCGCCATAGAAGAGAGACGGTTATGCAACTGCGTAATGTCATCGTAATTAAACAGCTCTGGAATATAGTTACGAATGATCTTATTCACATGCGTCGCAATGACGCTGGCGCTATCAATAACCTGATACCCCATATTTAACGCTTTCGCTTTTTGCGCTGGGACAATCCAGGTGACCGGCATTCCGTAGGCCGGATCGTGACCTAAAACACCGTCGATCTCGCCATAGGTTTCACTGGAGGGCAGCGCCATCAGCTTATCTGCGGGAATATCGGCCTCATCGGCCTTGATCCCATTGATAAAAATGGCGTACTGGGTCGGTTTGAGGCGGAAGTTTTCACGAATGCGAATTTCCGGTAACAACACGCCGTTGCTGTCTGAGATCACCTGCCGCACACCGCGAATACGTTGAGTGAGCGGATTCCCTTTGGATTTATCAACCAACGACACCAGCTTGTATCCCAGGCTCAGGCTGATAGGTTCAATTAAAGGGATGGTTTCCCAACTGACCTGCTGCTCGGTGGTTTCAGCGATGGTTTTGGTCAGCGTTTCGAGATTTTTCTCTTCGGTCTCCGCCACCTTGGGGCGCTTGCTCATGCGCCAGGCGGTGAATCCCAGCAGGGCGCTGAAAATCAGGAAGGGGAAATGCGGCATCCCCGGCACCACTGCCAGCACAAACATAATGCTGGTGGCGGTATACAGCACGGAGGGGCTGGCCAGCAGTTGGCTACGCACGTCTGTGGCAATATCGCCGCTGTCGCTTACACGGGTGACGATGATCGCTGCCGCGGTCGACAACAGCAGAGAAGGGATCTGGGCGACCAGGCCGTCACCGATGGTCATCAGTACGTATTGCTGGAATGCGGCTTCGGCGCTTAAATCGTATTTAAAGATCCCGATACAGACGCCGCCGATCAGGTTGATAGCCAGGATCATCATCCCGGCGATGGCATCGCCGCGTACGAACTTTGACGCACCATCCATCGCGCCATAGAAATCCGCTTCGCCCGCTACGTCTTTACGTCGTGTTTGCGCCTGCGCCTGATTAATCAGTCCTGCGTTGAGATCGGCATCGATCGCCATCTGCTTACCGGGCATGGCGTCAAGCGTAAAGCGGGCAGAAACTTCGGAGATACGCTCCGCACCTTTGGTCACCACGATAAAGTTAATGATCATCAGAATGATGAACACCACGAAACCAACGACAAAGTTACCGCCGATCACCACCTGGCCGAAGGACTCAATCACCTTACCGGCAGCGCCTGCACCCATGTGACCGTGCAGTAATACCACGCGTGTTGACGCCACGTTCAGCGTCAATCGCATCAGGGTGGTGATCAGCAGAATGGTCGGGAACAAGCTGAATTCGAGCGGGCGTTTCGCTGAAACGGCCACTAACAGCACCATCACCGCCAGCACGATGTTAAAGGTGAACAGAATATCCAGCAGAGCCGGTGGTAACGGCAGGATCACCATGGCCAGGATACACAGTATAACCAGCGGAATGCCGATGTTACCGTTACGCAGCAGCGCCAGGAATTGTTTAGTTGTTTTCGGCATCCAGTTTAAGAACCTCTTTTGGAATGGAAATATGTCTGTTCAGCGAAGGACGTGCTTGTGAACCGTCACGCCAGTGCTTCATTTGCAGTACATAGGTCAGGACGTGTGCAATCGCCCGATACAGTTGAAATGGGATCTGTTGATTCACCTGGGTGGTGTAATAAACGGAGCGTGCCAGCTTAGGAAACTCAACAACTTCAATATTGCTTTCTGCCGCCACCTGGCGGATATACAGCGCGATTTCATCAGTGCCTTTAGCAACCACGAAAGGCGCTGCGGCGCGTGACTGGTCGTACTGTAGCGCCACGGCATAGTGGGTTGGGTTGGTGATCACCACATCGGCTTTTGGCACAACTTTGCGAATTTGCCCCATAGCCATTTGCCGTTGCAGGCGACGGATCCTGGCCTTAACCTCGGGTTTACCTTCCTGATTTTTATACTCTTCTTTCACTTCCTGTTTCGTCATCTTCAGCCCTTTGGTGAACATTTTTTTTGCCAGAGGGACATCGATCAACGCAAAGAAAACAAACAAGATGACAAAGTTGCGCATGATGCTGCTGTACAGCGCCAGACCATCGCTGATGGCCTGTTTGAAATGAAGCTCTTGTAAGCCGAGGAATGCGGCAACGTTATTGCGTACGCTGAGCCATAGCATCACCAGCAGCACTATCGCTTTGAGCGTCATCTTGCCGGTATCGACCAGATGGTCGGTGGAAAACAGGCGACTAATCCCTTTGATCGGGCTTAATTTGCTAAAGTCCGGCAATATTTTTATCGGCAGGAATAGCCAGCCTCCCGGAATCAGTGAGGCAAACAGCGCGGCAACCGGCATCGGTAACAGCGTCAGGATGAATTTCCCCAGAATCAGCAGATGGTGCTCAAGAAACTGACCGATGATATCCGGGTCATTAATGTTCTGCGCGTACTGATGCACGCTGATAAAGCTTTCGCGCACGAAATCTTCGTACCAGGGAAAGCTGCTGGAGATCACCATAAACGCGGCAAACAGACTGGCGGCAAGCCCCATATCTTTTGAACGCGGTATTTGTCCCTCTTGTCTGGCCTTGCGAAGTTTTTGCGCCGAGGGTTTTTCTGTTTTTTCTTCGCTACTGCTATCCGCCATAGTGCCCCTTCAACGCGTCAAGCTGCTGTAAGACGAAATTCGCCAGGTGCAAATAGTGGTCGGGCAGGTTGTAAAGCAGAGTCGCAAAGCAGATCAGGCCCGCCAGCATGTTGATGGGAAAACCTAATGAGTACAGGTTGAGCGGTGGTGCAATACGGTTTAGCAGACCAAAGCAGCCCTGAACAATCAGCATGATGAAGGTTGTCGGCAGCGCCAGCAGCGTGGCGGCGGCGAATACCCAGCCCAGCGCCAGGGAAATCGTGCGCAGAGATTGCGGATGCAGAGCATTGCCAATCGGCCAGTAAGTAAAGCCTTTGAATAAAATACTCACCAGCAACAGATGTCCGTCCATGGCAAAAAACAGGATCACCGCGTAGATGTTGATCATTTCCGCCAGCACCGTCGTTGACGCGCCGCTGCTGGGGTCGTTCATTACCGCCATGCTCATCCCCATATTAAAAGAGAGGATCTGACCCGCCAGTTGCAGCGCTAAAAATAAAAACTGCAGCATCAGGCCAAAAAGCATCCCCCACAGAAACTGCTCTGCGGTCAAAATAACGCTGTTCATCGACAGCAGGCTGGTGGGCACCGGGTGGGGGATAAGGGGCGTAATGATAAAGGCCAACGCCAGTGACAAAATAATGCGTATACGTATGGTCAGTGCGGCATTATCCAGTACTGGCGCGTAGTGAATAAACGCCATAATGCGCACGAAGGGAAACCACATACCCAGAATCAGATTACTTAACTGTGTAATATCTGTTTCGCGCATGTCAGTGCACCAGAATGGCGGCCTGAGTGAACAGATGCACGCAGAGATCGCTCAACTGGACGATCATCCATTTTCCGCAAATACCCAATACCGCGAGGGTGACGATCAGCCGGGGTAAAAAACTAAGCGTTTGTTCGTTAATCTGCGTCACAGCCTGAAAAATGCTGACTAACATACCGACCAGAAGGCTGGGAACGACCAACACGCAGACTAAAATGATCACAACTTTTATACCGCTGGCGACGATGTCTGCGGCTACATCAATGGTAAGCATGTCTGATCTCCGTTAGCCCAGTCCCAGACCGCGAATGCTGGAGGTCAGCGTCCCAACGGTCAGCGCCCAGCCATCAATAAGCACAAACAGCATCAGCTTAAAGGGCAGCGAAACGATCAGCGGTGACAGCATCATCATCCCCATCGCCATCAGTACGCTGGCGACGATCAGGTCGATCACGAGGAACGGAATGTAAATCATAAAACCTATCTGGAAGGCGGTTTTGAGTTCGCTTAGCACATAGGCGGGAACGATAATGGAAAGATCCTGGTCGACTGCATTCCCTTTCGCGTTGGCGATTGTCATTATCTGCGCAATCGCTTTTTTATTGGTCTGCGCCAGCATAAAGCGTTTCAATGGCGAAGCGGCTGTACTCAGGGCGTCGGGGAGCGTGATTTGATCGTTTTCAAAAGGGACCACGGCATGATCGTAAATGTTGATCCAAATTGGGCGCATCACCAGCATGGTTAACGACAGCGCAATGCCAATCAATATGCGGTTCGGCGGCGTTTGTTGCAGCCCCAACGCCTGGCGCAGAAGGGAAAGAACAATAATAAAACGGGTAAAACAGGTCATCATCAGCACCAGGGTAGGCAGAATGCCCACCAGGGTCATCAGGATCAGGACCTGGATTTTTACGCTGTATTCCTGGCTATTTCCGTGTGAAATCACATTCAGCAACGGGATATCTCCCCCTTGCGCGCAGGCAAAGGGAGAAAGGATGAGTAACGAGATACCCAGTAAGAGTGTGAGTGTTGGCGCGCGTTTCATGGTGCCAGGTCGTTGATTTCATGCGTGTTGAATTCAAGGACGCGCAGGCCATATTTTTCGTTGACCACAACCACTTCAGCCTTACCTAGCAGGATATTATTGACCTTGATATCCAGCGGTTCACCGGCGAGTTTATCCATCTCGATGACGGTGTCATCATCGATGTTCAGCAGATCGGCCAGCATCACCTCTACGGATGAAACTTCCAGCGTTAGCGTGACCGGAATACGTTTGAGTAATGACATCGACTCGGAAAAACGGTCTTCTAAACGCGCCACCAGCTTTTCTGTGACAGACGGTGTGGGTGGCGTAGTCGCTTCGGGGGCTAACTCGAAGCCTTGCTCTAAAATATCTTCTGGCTTACTCATAGGATTTCTCCGTCTTGCTCGTTAATTCGGACAAAAACAGTTTGTCTTTATCCTCTACGATCAGGGCATTAAATAATTCGGATTTCCCGATATAAACAGGGAAAGTATCAGGCATCGCAATCGGTAAAATATCGCCGGGTTTAATCGTCGTCAGGTCGGCAACATTCAGAGGAATTTCTGCAATCTTCACGTTCATGGTTAGCGGCAGCGTATGAATGATTTCTTTGATCAGCGTTTTTTTACGCGTTTCAGCGCTGGTTTTATCAATCTGCTTTTTTTTCTCTCCGTGTTCGCTACGGCGGATCAAATTCAGAATGTAATCGGTATGCGAATCGTCCAGTAAGATGCGGAAACTACAATTCTCATCATCACCTAATACAAATGTAAGCTGATAAGCCCAGTGGGTTTGTATGGTGCTGCTGTCGGGTTTGAGCGTCAGTGGAATACCGGATATATTTTTATTAAAAATGATATTGCAAATATCCAGTGCCAGTCTGCTTCGCAACCGGATTTCCGTTTTGGTTGGTAAATCATCTTGCGACTTCTCGTCGGCGAGAGATGATGTCAGACCATAAAAGTTACCTAATAACATTAACAATAATGCGCGGTCGATATCAAAGGCCAGATGCCCAACCTGAGAAACTAATAATTCCGCACTTTTATTGATAACATCCATCTCACAGTGTATTTTTTTTAGTGTTATATTTGTGCGATGTTTTTTCAGGAAATAGTTTCCAAGATGTGATTCAATTGTATCAAAACTTCCCGTAAACATAGTCGGCAGACGATGATATGGACGTCCAAGCCGGTTTCCTTCAAGTTTAAAGATTCCGGGCGTTTGACTATATTTCAGCATGGTACGCTTTCTCAGCTGTAATTTCTGGGGCGGATAAGTTGATATCAAATTCCGCGGTTATCAAAGAAAATACAAATCCATTTAATTTACTGTTCATCCTTGACGCTATTCTCATAGTGTTGAAGTCCATTAGATACGAAATGCAGTACCTACTCACGTCAATGGAGTAGGGCTGGATATTAGATATTTTACCCCTCTCCTCTGCAAGTTATTAATGGTGATGAACTATAATTAAAAAATAATTAATTACACATCCGTGATGTTGCCCACTTACTGCCTGTCGCTGCTTAGGCTTATCATTGTGTCTGTTTTTTACACGGTTTTTCTTATAGGTTGATGTTTTTAAAGGAATAATATTTTTATTATCTTTTAATTTAAGATTGTTAATGTTACTGGTGATAGTATTTTTTTAGGAAAATCCCTATTTGGAAATAGTCTCCGATAGGGCTGCCCCGTGAACGGGCGGTAAAACATGAGCAAGGATGAGATTAAGACATGGCACGGGCGATATCTATTATTCGATGATTGTGCTTTGGAATGATTTGTATATTTCTCGTAACGGATGTTAACTTTACTTCTAAGTGTAAATAATCATGTTTGAACTTATTGCCGAAGCAGCCTCCAGCATTAACGTTTTTTCAATGGCCAGGCGTATTGCTGCGTTTAATGTTCCAGTACTTATCCATGGCGAAACCGGTACTGGTAAAGAATGTATCGCCAAATTTATTCACTCGATTGCATTTGCGCAGGAGGCGTCGGCGCCTTATATCGGTGTGAACTGCGCCGCTATTCCTGAAAACATGCTTGAAGCAACGCTCTTTGGTTATGATAAAGGGGCGTTTACTGGAGCGGTGGCCACCGTACCGGGAAAGATGGAATTAGCCAATAACGGTACATTACTGCTGGATGAGATCGGCGATATGCCTTTGGCACTACAGGCCAAAATACTGCGTGTATTACAGGAACAACAGGTTGAGCGTTTAGGAAGTAACCGTCTCATCAAATTAAATTTTCGTTTAATTGCCTGCACCAATAAAAATCTTGAAGAAGAGGTTGCGGCAGGACGCTTCAGAGAAGATCTCTATTATCGCATGTCAGTGATTCCGTTGACCATGCCGCCTTTGCGCGAGCGTATGGAAGATATTATCCCACTGGCGGAATCCTTTATTAAAAAATACTCCACGGTGCTGGTAAAAAATATCAAGCTTTCTGAATCGTCACGCCGGGCGTTACTGAGCTATGCGTGGCCGGGTAATGTGCGCCAACTGGAGAACGCCATTCAACGAGGAATGATCCTTAATCGTGATGGCGTCATTTATCCCGATACGTTAGGCCTGCCATCCATTGAGTCCGATTCCTGGAGCGAGCCGCAATGGCAACCTAAACCCAGCGCGCAGATCACCACCAGCGACAATCTGGGCCAGCATGGTCGCAGCGCACAGTATCAATATATCGCTGACCTGATGCGCAAATATCAGGGTAATAAAACCAAAATCGCTGATTTATTAGGAATAACACCACGTGCGCTTCGTTATCGTCTGGCATCAATGCGAAAACAGGGAATAGAAATCTTTTCCTGAATCAGTCTGTGGTACCGAGAACGCTTTTCTAATTTTAAGAGTAGGTCATGAGCATAAATACGATAGCCCCAGCCAGTACCATGCAGACGCAAATGATGCAGGACATGCAGCAGATGAAAGCGGTCGCGCAAGCGCCCGTCCTTTCGCCGATGCAGGTAAACCCCCAGTTGGCATCATCTCCGGTTTCGTTCGACCGGGTTATGCAGGGGGCGCTGAATCATGTTGATCGGTTCCAGCAGGTTGCGGAGCAAAAACAAACGGCCATTGAGATGGGGAAAAGCGACGACCTGGCGGGGGCGATGATCGCCAGTCAGCAGGCATCGTTATCGTTTTCCGCGCTGGTGCAGGTACGTAATAAAGTCGCTTCCGGATTCAATGACCTGATGAGCATGTCAGTCTAACGCTATGAATGAACTAATAAAAAAAGTAACTCAGTTTTTACCCTCGTTCTCTTTCAGGCTGGATGGTAAAAAACGCCTGGCGTTACTGGCGGCAGCGGCTATTGCGGCTA
>NZ_SZXG01000037.1:36517-328656 GCF_005281305.1 Citrobacter sp. wls706
CGGCTATTGCGGCTACCGCCATTATTGTCAGCGTGCTGTGGAATGGCAACCACGGCTATGTTTCGCTGTACGGTAGCCAGGAGAATATCCCGGTTTCGCAGATAGTCACCGTGCTGGATGGTGAAAAACTGGAATACTGCATCGATCCGCAAAGCGGACAAATTCTGGTTCCGGAAGAGGCTTTGTCCAAAACGCGAATGACGCTGGCGGCGAAAGGCGTTCAGGCCATGCTGCCCAGCGGCTATGAGCTGATGGACAAAGATGAAGTGCTGGGTGCCAGCCAGTTTGTGCAGAACATTCGCTATAAGCGGAGCCTGGAAGGCGAACTGGCGCAAAGCATTATGACGCTGGATGCCGTTGAGAGCGCCCGCGTGCATCTGGCGCTCAATGAAGAGAGTTCTTTTGTCGTCAGCGACGAGCCGCAAAACAGCGCCTCGGTGGTGGTGCGTCTGCATTATGGCAGCAAGCTGGATCTCGATCAGGTGAATGCCATCGTACACCTGGTATCCGGCAGTGTGCCTGATTTGAAAGCTTCGCAGGTCAGCGTTGTCGACCAGGCGGGGAATTTGCTGTCCGATGGTATTGGCGCGGGTGAAGCGGTTTCTGCGGCGACGCGTAAGCGCGACCAAATCCTCAAAGATATCCAGGATAAGACCCGCGCCAGTCTCGCAAATGTTCTCGACTCGCTGGTAGGAAGCGGTAACTACCGGGTGAGCGTGATGCCGGATCTCGATCTGAGCAATATCGACGAAACCCAGGAGCATTACGGCGATACGCCAAAGGTTAATCGTGAAGAAACGGTACTCGATAGCGATACCAACCAAATCGCCATGGGGATCCCCGGCTCGCTGAGTAACCGTCCTCCATTGGCGGCAAATCAGGTGACGAATGGTGCCAATGGAACCGCGCCAGAAGAGCCTCGCCAGCCTGCTGCGTTGTCAAAGCATAGCGAGAACAAACGCGACTACTCCTGGGACCGTAGCGTTGAACATATTCAGCATCCTGGTTTCGACATTAAACGTTTAAATGTGGCCGTGGTACTTAACCAGAGCGCGCCTGCGTTGAAGAACTGGAAACCGGAACAAACCACGCAATTGACGGCGCTGTTGAATAACGCCGCCGGGATTGATGCTAAGCGTGGCGACAATCTGTCCTTATCGCTGCTTAATTTTGTGCCGCAGTCGATCCCCGTCGAGCCGGTGGTCCCCTTATGGAAGGATGACAACATTCTGGCCTGGGTGCGTCTGATTGGTTGCGGCCTGCTGGCTCTGCTGTTGCTGCTGTTTGTTGTTCGTCCGGTCATGAAACGGTTGACCGCCGAACGTCGCCGGACGTCGACACCAGAACTGGCGCTGGACGCCGCACCGATCGCGATTCCTGCGGACAAACCTCATTTTGCGGCCGCTGAAGATGAACGCAAAAACATTGAACTGCCTTCTTTCCCTGGTGACGACAGCCTGCCTTCGCAGAGCTCAGGTCTGGAAGTGAAGCTGGAGTTCCTGCAAAAACTGGCGATGAGCGACACCGATCGCGTAGCTGAAGTTCTCAGACAATGGATTACCAGCAATGAGCGAATTGACAATAAATAACGGCAGCAACAACAGCTACCTGGAACAGGCTGCAATTTTATTGCTGTGTCTGGGCGAGGAGGCGGCTGCCACGGTGATGCAAAAACTCAGCCGTGAAGAAGTGGTTCGTCTGAGTGAAAACATGGCGCGTCTGTCTGGAGTAAAAACCAGCATGGCCAAAAAAGTGATCAACAACTTTTTTGAAGAATTCCGCGAGCAGAGCGGTATCAACGGCGCATCGCGTTCCATGCTGCAAGGGATCCTCAATAAAGCGCTGGGCACAGAAATCGCCAGCAGCGTGATCAACGGTATTTATGGCGACGAAATCCGTTCGCGGATGGCGCGTTTACAGTGGGTGGAACCGCGCCAGTTGGCGATACTGATCTCAGAAGAGCATTTGCAGTTACAGGCCGTATTCCTTGCCTTCCTGACGCCAGAGATCTCGGCTACGGTACTGTCTTACATGAATGAGTCAGTGCAAAACGAGATCCTCTATCGGGTTGCCAAACTGAACGATGTAAACCGCGACGTGGTGGATGAGCTGGATCGTTTGATCGAGCGTGGGCTGTCGGTGCTCTCCGAACATGGTTCGAAAGTGAAAGGGATCAAGCAGGCCGCGGATATCGTTAACCGCTTCCAGGGGAACCAACAGGTGATCCTCGATCAGCTGCGCGAGCGCGATGAAGATGTGCTTGAACAGTTGCAGGATGAAATGTACGACTTCTTTATTCTGAGCCGCCAAACCGACGAAGTGCGTCGTCGACTGCTGGATGAAGTGCCGATGGAAGATTGGGCGGTGGCGCTGAAAGGTACCGAAGCGCTGTTACGCCGTTCGATTTATGCCGTGATGCCTAAACGTCAGGTACAACAGCTGGAGGCGATAACCTCACGTCTTGGACCGGTTCCGGTGAGCCGTATTGAACAAATACGCCGTGAAATCATGGGAATTGCCCGCGAGCTTGAGGAAGCGGGTGAAATTCAGCTACAGCTGTTTGCTGAACAGACGGCGGAGTAACACATGGCGATTGAAACCATTCGTGGTCGTTACCGGCTGCATCGTTTTCCTCCTCGCCAGCGCCATCTCCAGGCTGAACAGCTCACGCCGGGTATTACCCCAGCGGATTATCAGCGCCAACTGATGGATGGCTTCCAGGAAGGGCTGCAAAAAGGTTTTGAGCAGGGGATGACCGAAGGCCAGGAGCAGGGTTTTCAGGAGGGTCATCAGAAGGGGCACGATGAAGGTCGTCGTCAGGGATACACTGAAGGCAGCCTGGCCGGACAGCAAGAAGGGCGCAAGCAGTTTGAACGAGCCGCCCAGCCGCTGGAAGCTATCTCCGGCAAAGTGAATGACTATCTGGCGCACATCCAGCGTAAGCAGCGGGAAGACCTGTTGCAGCTGGTTGAAAAGGTTACCCGCCAGGTGATCCGTTGCGAGCTGGCGCTGCAACCGACGCAGCTATTATCGCTGGTCGAAGAGGCTATTTCGGCCTTTCCAGCGATGCCTGAGTCGCTACAGGTGCTGCTGAGTAACGAAGAATTTAACCGTATCAAAGATGTCGCGCCTGAGAAGGTCACCGCATGGGGACTGACGCCATCTCCCGATCTGCAGGCGGGCGAGTGCCGGGTGATTACCGATAAATCCGAGCTGGATATTGGCTGCGAGCACCGACTCGAGCAATGTATGTCGGCGCTCAAAGAGTCGCTGCTGCCGGAGCCGACGGGTGAGTGACCTTTCCAGCTTCGACAACGCGCTGCGTTCTATTGAGTCGATTCCTTTAGCCCGGGTAGCCGGGCGACTGGTGCGCGTGAACGGCATTTTGCTGGAGAGCGTGGGCTGCCCGTTGGTAACGGGCCAATTGTGCCGCGTTGAAAGCGCCAACCATACGCTGATTGACGCGCAGGCGGTGGGATTTAATCGTGATATCACCTACCTGATGCCCTTCAAACACCCTGTCGGACTGATGGCGGGCGCGCGCGTATTCCCCGAAGAAAAAGCCCAGGAGATCCTGATTAGCGAAAGCTGGCTGGGGCGGGTGGTCAATGGTCTGGGCGAACCGCTGGATGCCAAAGGTCGTCTGACCGGCAATGACGTGCTACCGCCGCAGGCGCCGTCCATCAACCCCCTTACGCGTAGGTCGGTAAACCAACCGCTGGATGTTGGCGTAAAAGCAATCAACGGTCTGCTCACTATCGGTAAAGGCCAGCGCGTGGGATTAATGGCCGGCAGCGGCGTGGGAAAAAGCGTGCTGTTGGGGATGATCACCCGCCAGACCAAGGCCGACATCGTGGTGGTGGGGTTAATTGGCGAGCGTGGCCGCGAGGTGAAAGAGTTTATCGATCATTCACTGGGCGCGGAAGGGTTGGCAAAATCTATCGTCGTCGCGGCTCCGGCGGATGAGTCACCGTTGATGCGTTTGAAAGCCACCGAGCTGTGCCACTCTATCGCGGCCTGGTTTCGCGATCGTGGGCATCACGTTTTACTGCTGGTGGATTCGTTAACCCGTTATGCCATGGCGCAGCGTGAGATTGCGTTGTCATTAGGGGAACCTCCGGCGACGAAAGGCTATCCGCCATCAGCGTTCGGCATGATCCCAAAACTTGTGGAAAGCGCGGGCAACAGCGAAAGCGAAGGGTCAATGACTGCCATTTACACGGTGCTGGCGGAGGGGGACGATCAGCAGGATCCGATCGTTGACTGCGCGCGCGCGGTGCTGGATGGGCATATCGTTCTGACCCGTAAGCTGGCGGAAGCCGGGCATTATCCAGCCATCGATATTGGGCAGTCGATCAGTCGATGCATGACGCAGGTTACGCCCAACGAACACCAACAGTCGGCCCGTCTGCTGAAACAAAACTACGCCGCCTATATGGAAATTAAGCCGCTGATCCCGTTGGGAGGCTATGTTGCCGGAGCCGACCCCAGCGTTGATAAAGCCGTCAAAGTGTTCCCCGCTATCGAGCGTTTTCTGCGTCAGGAGGTGAGTGAACCCGCCTCGCTTGAGCTGGTGCAAAGTCGCTTACAGGCCCTTTTCCCCCAGCCAAAGAAAACGGAAGGTAAATAATCATGCGGCAGATTATTGATACCCTGGCGCAGTTGCAGCGCCTGCGGGATAAATCAGTAAAAGACATGACGGTCCAGCTGGCTAAACAGCAGCAGGTCTGCACCGGTTTTGACAATAACATCAAAGCGCTGGGCTACCTTATTCAAAAAACCGGCACCGGTGTTGACACCCCTTCCGTTGAATCACTTAAAAACGTCACGGGTTACAAAGGTACGCTGCGCACGGTGATTGCCTGGCAAGAACAGGAAAAAACGCTGGCTAAAATCAAAGAGCAGCGTATTCAAAAAAATCTGGTTGCCGCGGCCTGCGAAGAGAAAATTGTTGCCATGACGTTGGCAGATAAGCGTTACGCGCTGAGCAATGAGGCGCAGGTAAAAGAGCAAAAAGCCGTAGATGAAATCGCCGCGCAATGCTGGCTAAGACAGAAGACGCTGGGACTGGTATGAAAACGATCATTACTTTCGGCACATTTGATGTTTTTCATATTGGACATTTGCGTATTCTTGAACGCGCCAGGCAGTTGGGTGAGCGACTGATTGTCGGCGTCTCTTCGGATGCGCTAAATATGCAGAAAAAAGGCCGGATGCCGGTTTATAGCCAAAGCGATCGCATGGGGATTGTTGTCGGGCTGAAATGTGTGGACTGCGTGTTTCTTGAAGAGTCGCTGGAGAAAAAAGCCGACTATATTCGCCAGTTTAACGCCGATACGCTGGTGATGGGGGATGACTGGGCTGGACGCTTTGATAGTTTGTCGTACCTGTGCGAAGTGATCTATTTCCCAAGAACACCATCGATATCGACGACTTCGATAATAGAAATTATTCAAGCTGATTCAACTCATTAATAATGTTTTGATGGGATTATTTTTGCAGTAAGGATGAATTATGAAGATGTTAAAAATATATATATCAGAAACATTTTTCACTCTTGAACAACAGTTATTAAACCACATAGATTCTTTTGAAAAAGAAAATAGTCAATCGATATTTATTTCTCCGTTTGCTAGTCGATTAAACGGAGATGTACTATCAGTGACTCGTGCACTAATTATACCATATAAGCACCATCATGATTACTATGATCATTTAATCATGAAGTTGTGCAATACTATAGTTGAAAAAAAATTTTCGCATATTGAAATGCATTTTCCAGTAACAGCTTCATTTATATCTATTTTGTCTTTTAATCTTATACGTAATATCAATAAAATTAAAACGATTACTAATATAAAGCTACACGTATGGGATGGTGTTGTAGAAGATCTTCTTTGTCGTCAGGAATTTTTAAATTTAAAGAGGGAAACTCTAAAATCCTCAATAACTCGTTTGCTCAATGAGTTTCAGTTGATGATTGAGAATCTTGACTTGAAATATTTATTCCGTTTTGATACGGCATTTATGTTTTATTTTTGGCACTATCTGTTTGATACTGAGTATCATATGGTTCGCCCATGTTTATTGGCTGAGAATAATAATAAAAGCTTTACCGATAAGTTACTTAAGAATACGTTACCGATTGATTATGAATGCATTAAGAAAACAGATAGAAAAGTACAGTTACTGTACATGAAGATACTTGGTATCACCGGGGATATTTTTCTACGCCTAAAAAAATATGTTGCAGATAATATATTAATGTTAACTTATGCTGACGCGACTTACCGAAAGTCAGCACAGTTTAAATCGAGTAAAAGAGATTTTGGTTTTCATTTTGATGAGTACATATCAACGCAGGATGTCTTGAATCAGTATTCTCGATTGGTTATTAATTGTGTTAACGCCTCTGATGACTACCGAGAATACTTGTCTGGTCGTGAATATCTGAATATAAGCTATGAAGAACAGTGCTCTATGTTTTTTCTTCATGCGCTTGGTGTCGTTCCTGAAAAAATTTCAGGGCATCCTGATTTATACTTGCTGGCATTTCCTACAAATCGAATTTCTTATTTTTTTTTGTACGAGGATTTGTCTTTTCATAGCACTAAACAATTTGGAAAACTAATTTTTTCTGTTGGTTATCAGGGTGACATTCTCTATAGCAGTGAAACAAAAAATCTGTTAAATGGAAATGATGAACAACAGCTCGATGAAATGATTCTTATCAAAATGAAATCCTCATTGGGCGACTGCATGTTTGCATTATCAGCAGTTAAGGCCCTTTATGCTGTTACAAAGAAGAAAATAACGTTCGTGACGCACCGAGCTTACACAGAATTAGCACGATGTAATCCGTGGATAGATAAGGTTATTGCCATTGAAGATCTTTCAGATCATGCTTTAATTGATTACTTCTATGAGGAAACACAACGTAGTGCACATTTTTGCGAGATTTTACATATTTTGGCAGATTGCCATCAGATCGATGCCTGTTTACGTAGTGTTGGCGCGAAAATTAATCCAAAAGAAATGAGCATGGATATTGACCTGAGTAGACATGATCTTACTCGGGTTGATGAATTCTGTACCATAAATAATTTTAATGATGAAAATATTGTATTATTGCATGCCAACATAGGTGATCCAAATCGTACTTGGTCTGGTGAGAACTGGAATATTCTGGCAGAGAAATTTATCCATTTAGGTTGGAAAGTTGTCGCAATAGGAAGTACCAATAATAAATATGCTGAAACACAGGTGCATGAGTTCACTCATCCGGCAGTCATTAATGCGGTGGACCAATTCTCAATTCTTGAAACCATACATTTGATGAGAAAAAGTCAGCTACTGGTCGCCACCGATTCTGGGCCTGTTGCATTAGCTGGCGCATCTGATATAGCTATTGTTTCACTTTACTCGATTGTGCCCGGGTATAAGCGTATTCCCTATCGGCATGGAAGGTTGGGATGGAATGCTTTATGCGTGAATCTGAAATGTAAATATGGTCACTGTATGCAACTGGCTATAGATTCAAAATTCTGTCGAGATGTACTTGGTACAAATATTCAAATGCGTCGACTGAATAATTGGTGTCCATTAGGTGATGTGCAAGGTGATAAATTTCGCTACTCCTGCATAAAAAGTTATTCTGCCGAAAAGTTATTCCCAGAAATTATGTCTTTTTTATCTTCTAAAAAATTTGTTCTGCAGCGTTATTCCGGAACAGTTCATACAGGGTGATTAAATATTTATAATTACTTTGTAAGAGTTATATATTGTATAGTAAAACTATTCGACTATTAACAGATAGGATTCTTTATGTTTTTTGCCCCACGCCAACTGTCGTTTGTCCTCAGTGCCTCACATCATGGCACAATGATCGTAAATAGAAATGATTATAACAAAAATGAAGATAGTAATGAATATTATGGCGTGGGCTATCATATTCTCAATAGTGCGTGCTTCGATGTCGACGAGATTTCCTTAATTTTACAACTGTTATCATGTCGTCGAAAATATTATGGTAATGGCGTGTTTGTTATTGATGGTGGTGCTAATATTGGCGTCCATACATTAGAGTGCTCTCGTTATATGCAAGGGTTGGGATCAGTGTTGAGTTTTGAAGCTCAGGAGAGGATTTTCTATGCACTAGCTGGAAATATTGCCATTAATAATTGCACTAATGCTCAGGCAAAACTGTCCGCTTTAGGTGCTGAAACAGGTAAGATGCTTATTCCTCGCCCAGATTATAACCGTAGCGCAAGCTTTGGTAGTTTGGAGCTAAAGCAAAAAATAGGTACAGAATTTATTGGACAATATGTTTCTTACAGTGATGATGATTGTGATGAAGTTTCTGTAATATCTCTTGATTCTTTAGATTTACTTCGGCTCGATTTCATTAAAATTGATGTGGAAGGTATGGAGATGGATGTATTACAAGGTGGTATAGAGCAAATATGTAAGCATCATCCAATTATATTGGTGGAGACATTAAAATCGGATAAGGAAAAAATAAACAATTTCCTCATCGGTATGGGATATAAAGTCTTTCCATGTGGAATTAATGCCTTGGCCATTCATAATAGCGATCCGACACTTAATGAAATAACAGGGGTGAAAAAGTCTTGAAATAGGTGGGGCAAATCAGATGTTCTTTTGTTAAATAAAGACGGAGAGAAGGTCCGTCTTTATTTAGTATTGTATAAAGAATTAATTAATGGTGAATTGAGGTGATAATACTATATATTGGCAATAAAATGTAATGCTTCTTACGCAACAAGTTATGTCTATTGATTAAATAATTTATTTTATCCTTTGTAGTTCTTCCAATTGTATCTATAAATATATCATCTAAATAGATGTAGTCAAAAACGTTAAGGTTTTTTCGTTGCGATAGAATTTTGCTGCCTATATCGTCATAGATAACTAATGTGAAAACACTCTGTGGTATTAGAGCGGTAATACTGCTTGTATCGATATCTTGATCGGCAGGGACATGCTGCACCTCCGAAAAATTGTGGATAGTGTTGGACAACTTATAGGCATTACTCAAGTTACCAAAGAATACAATATGAATATTCTTCATTAAAATCATTATCCAGTATTTGGATATTAGGCAAATAAAATGATCAATATCATTATCATCGATGTTTCTTTCTGATAATTCTATAAGTTTGCTAATGAGGTCATTTAGTTCATTGCTTTCTTCTAATGTATCGGTATATGCAATAAATAAATTTTTAATTTTATCAATCGTATCGTTATTTCTTAATGTTACTAGCTCAGTGCTAAGATGTTTTAATGAGCTTAGAAATTTTTTCGCATTAACCTGATTTGATGACATAGATGTTCACTTTGATTGTTGTTTGTCTTATTTAAATGCCAGGTGAAGGCCGTCACATATATGATGGACCTCCATGTTGAATTTGTGGAATAGAATGTTCAAAGATTTTGTTGAGTAGTAACTAACATGCCCACCTCTGGGAAGTATATACCAATCATCCATTTTGAGATGCAGTCGTGAGTCATTATTTAATGTTGAGAAGAAAAATTTACCATTATTACTATTTAATAAATTATCAATTAATGATACCGTTTTAATCGGGTCAGGTGTGTGTTCCATTACTTCAAAGGAGACAATAAACTCAAATTTCTCCTGCGGCATTGAATCATTTTGATAGAAAGGATCCCAGCCAGTTGCATCTACGCCTTTTTCTTTAAGTAAATCGACTAGTTTGTTATTTCCACAACCGAAATCTAGCATATGATATGATTTAATATCAGAAAAATTTTCAATCAAAAATCTTGCATTCTGTTGAGGTCTTAATTCAGGGAAGTCTGGATCAATATGGATATATTCGTCATTGTAGATGTATGTAGAGAAGTCATCTTCATTCCAGTGATCAAAAGCATTAGTGTAAATTAATCCACAGTGTTCACATCGATGATAGTAGATAGGTTGGCCCGATAATTTAGATTTCAGTCCATGCCTGCCATGTAACTCGTTGAAATCAATAACGCCATACAACGATGCCTCGGAATTGCATATTTTACATAGTGATATTTTTTCAACTTTTTTTATATCCATCGTCACTCTGTTACTCCAGATAATTTATGATGTCAGTTAGATGTTAAATTGAATAATTTTTTCTGTAGGCTGTGTAATAAGACATTTTGATCCGTAACATCTTCTGGACAAATCGTTTTAGCAATTACCTGCGCCGCTCGCTCACCCGCTCGGCCATCCATAAACGCATCGCAATAGTGCTGGCGAATCTCAGTCAATGACACTTCCAGCGCAGCCCAGTCAAACGTATCGGATAACGCAGCACGCAGTGTTTGCATATCATCAGCAACAGGGAGAATGTCCCGGATACGTTGATCTGCGCTGTCAGGAGTGGAGAAACTTTGCTGACCATCGAGCAACGAATTCATGTTGGGCCAGCTCAGCAAAATGATGCGTTTATTCATATGAATAGCATCAAAAATAAAGCCGCTGCTGTCTGTCAGGACGTAATCCGCCTGCGCAATAAGCGCCAGCAGGTGCTGCGGATCGTCAATTCTGTTTTTTAAATAGCGCTGCGCCAGCGCCAGAGAGGCGGCTTCTTCCGGTCTGTGCCGGGTGCCATGATGCAATTTAGTGACGATATTATATTCATGGCTTAACCGGCTGAGCTGTTCCGCCCAATGGGGGAGGGAGCTTAGCGCACCATAGGTTGGCGCATACAGAATGGTCTGTTTTTTCGCATTGAGTTTCAGGCTTTTTGGCAGCGTGTTATCAAAAGTGTGGTTGTGCCACTCATCGAAGCGCGGATTGCCGACCACTTTTGCACTGCCGCCAATATCAAGCGCGTGCTGGCTATAGTGGCTGTAGCACAGGATGCGATGATAAAAAGCGTTCCACCAGGCATGGTTCCACTCTTCTTTCGCCAGGCCATACATGGCACGCACATGGGTATCCGCCAGTCCGTTTAGCAACGGCGTATAGTAAGGGCTGACCAGGCATTTGAAACGCTGGCGTTGCTCAATGACCGTAGAAAGGCGTGTTCCGCCCAGCGCGGGGTCGTTAATGGTTTTAATCGTTGCCGTCATTTCATCCAGAAACGACTTGTGTATTTTGTCACTTACCAACAACGAGCAAGTATGGCCCATCGCCTGCAGCGCGCGAATAATGGGGCGGTACACCGCGTAATGCAGCGACGTTTCCATATAGAAGCCAATGGCATCGAGATGAGTGGAAGTCGAAGGTAGCGAGTTGCTTACCAGCGCGTTGACGGTCTCGGGTTTTTTATTAATTTTATTGAAGTAGTAGCCGATGTTATCGGTTTCTTTCTTCTCGATATCGCTATATCCCGCGCGTTGATAACAAATGCTCGGATAACACGAGAGCCATTTTCCTTCACGTAGCAGCGGCTGCCATTGCTCTTCGAGGGTGTCTGAGAGGTCATGCTCCATTTGCTGAGTCAGCGTCGGGTAATAGCGGCTGTTTACCAGATAGGCGCAAACCTTATTGCAGTCGCGGGCATGGATCATACCCTGCAGGCTTTTCAGTTCGCTGCCTTGTTTAATTTCTCCGCCGAGGATAACCACTTCCCACGGAAAATTAGGTAACGCGCTCAGGAGCGAGTTAAGTACACGAATATGCTTTTCCTGTTTGAGGATCACGCTGTCATCTTCAAATAACAGGTAGTTTTTCCAGCCCTTACGCTGCGCCAGCTGTAGCGCCTGCATATGGGATTGACGGCGACCAATCTGGCCATTGGTTGCTATTGATGCGGCCAGCCGGGTAACCTTTTCCGCAGGGAAATTAAGAAACGTCAGCTCTTGCTGGATGTGCGCTAAACGATCCGGACGTGAATCCAGATTCACGATCACCACCTGATCAATGTAATCCCAGTGGATCGGCTGATGATGCGTGGCGTTATGCAGACTTTGATACCAGTTTTTTAGCATCGGGTCGGTAACCGCCTGTGCCAGCGAGGTTTCCTGCGGCTCGCTGCTTCCCAATACAAAGTCTTTATCGAACGTATTTTGGCTATGTGAGATACAAATAATGGTGCGCTCGCCCGGCAATTGTAGTGGATTCACCGTGAATTGATTGGTGAATCCTTCTTCTTCGCCTAAGTTACATTCATCATCGTAACGGTGCTTTTTCAAATAATTGCGATGGTAGCAAAAGGTGCCGTTGAGAATGTTTTGCGGGCCAAAGCTGCGGCTTTTAAACAAGCGGTTGATATGGCTATACCAGATGGGGATCTGATCGGAACCCGAAATCAACGCCCGGTGGCGCTGCATCATCTCAATGGTGTAAGAGATTTTATCTGATGGATAATAATCATCATCATCCATACACAAAATATATTCACCTAACGCCAGCTCATTGAGCATATTGCGTTTTCTGCCCAGGTCGAGCTTTTCCGGGTGATAGATATAGCGAATATTAAATTTCTCAGGGTGGTTTTGCGTCAACCTGTCGATGATCGACTGATGGCTTTGCGGGGAATCATCGAGGATCACCAGCTCCCGGCGGTCGGCTGGGTAATCCTGATACCGGTACATGTACAGTAAATAGGGTAAGAAAGCGGCGCGGTTCCACGTGGGAGTGACAACGCTGACAAATGGCTTTTCACGGCCAGTATCCAGCGTTTTGACAATGCCGGTCAGGGCGGAACGAGCTTTAGAGGTTTCAGGCATAGTGATGTGTATTCGTGATTCGAAAAAGGACCGGGCATTCACCCGGTCAACAGGCACTAACGTGTAATCAGGGAAAACGCCGAGAGCAGAGGGTCTCCGGGCAGTATGTTCAGAATATGCTGGTGCAGCGAGTTGGCATTCTCGCTATTACGCCAGGCTTCAAACAGCGCGAAAAGGGCATAAATTTCGTCGTGGCTTAATGTGGAATCGTCCATTGTCCACAGGCAAAAGAGTGTGCGAATCATAAAGACATCGGCGACCAGCCAGAAGAAACGCTGGAGCGGGCTTTCATCGTCGTGTTGCGGGAAAGTGTCGTGATACAAGCGATAAATCAGGTAGTTACTGAAAATCCAGCTCTCCTGCGCGAAATAGCGATCCCATGTCATTAACCACTGCTCCTGCAACTGCTGCTGGAGCAAGGCTTCACTGTTAGCATCTTGCAGCATCAGCAGGCTGATCTGCAGGGGCAAGGTCAGCTTACGCGCACTTTCCGGCAACAGCTCCCAATTGAAATCACAGTTGCCCATTTGGGTGATCATTTCCCGCTGCAACTGAGGCAGACTGGGCAGTTGTGCGAATTGCTCCTGCAGTTTTCCACTTTCTGCATGTTCAGCCAGCACTTGTGGTAGCGAGGCCAGCTTTTCCAGCGTGGCATCGCTACTGCCGGGGCATTTCTCGGAAAAAGAGAGCATGATGCCCAGCGCATACAGGCGCAGTTCCGGCGACAAACCTGGAAGGGTGATGGTATTCAGAGCTGATTGATTCAAGACCTGATCGCGTGCGGATAACGCCGGGCTGTCCAGGTCAGCTGCGCATTTTGACGTATGCAGGACAAAGGCATTGGGATCGCCTAATGCAGCCTGACAGCTGGCCGGATCGGTTAAGTTCAGACTCTGACGAACTTCCGTTTTCCAGCGCATGTTGACCAGTAAAGCGGAATCCGGGTGGTGGGATAAAAACAACCGGACAAAGTCGGGTTCATAACAATCAATCATACTCATAATTTGTTCTCAGTAATCCCAATGTTCAAAATCTGGCTATAACAGTGCAATATCCATGCCTGAATTTTAATTATATTTATATCAATTAGTTAGGTGAGGCGCGGAAAGTCGGTTTCCGCGTCAGGGAAGGAAGTTTTAGCGCTGGTAAATAAAATCTGGCTCAGTGCCTAAAAAAGCCTGAATGAACTCATACTGACGGATCAGCAGATCGCCATTTTTTTCGTTGTACATCTTGCAGCGTTTCGCTTTTTGCTCAAGGCTTTGCCACCAGCCCTCTGCGGCAGTTTTCTGCACGCCCGGCAACCAGCTAAAGACCTGCTCTATCCCTGCACGATTGACGCTTACGCCCAGCAGTTGCAGGATCGAGCGGCGCTGTTGGCTGCTGTTTTGCAACTGCTCATAATGCTGTTGAATAAGTTCATTGACAGCCAGCAGCTCGTCGCTGTCGCGACGGATCATACACAGACGTTGTTGTTCCAACTGGTGTCTGAGCGCGTCATACCGCGTCCCGTCCTCGCGGATGCCCTGAAGCAGAGTTTTCACCTGCTGTAGCCTGGTACTCACTGTTTTAGCCTCTTATTTCTGGAAAAAGCTGAGCATATCCCCAGCCAATTGATCGGTATCAACCTGCAAATCGCCTGAGGCCAGCATGGCCTGCATTTGCGCCACTTTGCCGTAATCAACGTCACTTTGCGTATCGTTGTTCAGCGTTTGCTGCGCCGTTTGCAATCCCGCCTGAGTAATATCATCGGCGGAAAGCGCCGCAGAGCTGGATGTGCTCGTCTGCACGCTGCTCTTGTCTGCACGCGCCTGTTCGGTTGTCGATGCAGGACGATTGCCTGGCAGAGTTGGGGTAATTTTCATAGCAACCTCGTACATATTTCGTTGGGTTGGTTATCTGTTATTGGCTAAAAGCGACGGCAATAGAGGAAAACTTTAATCCCATCACAAAAAATCCCCCTCACTACTCCGCCGCCAGCGTGGTGACCACGCCGGTATCATCCACCACACCGCTAATGATCCGCTGGCTGCTGCTGTTGCGAACTTTTATCACATCCCCTTTACGACCATTTTTCAATGCCACGCCCGGCATCGAGGCGGTAATCCCGGCCGTATGGGAGACGATCATCACCGGCTGGTCTCGTTTCACCAATACGGGCTGAACCAGCTCGCTACGGGTAATCGGCTTACCCGGTTGTAGGGCGCGCTTGCTGGTGAGACCAATCGCTTCATCCATATTTGTCATCAACCCTTCACGCTGGTTGCTGATATTGAATTTTTTAAGCTGCAGGTCGTCGGCCTTAATCACCGTATCTCGGGCAATCAACGACTTTGGCATCACTACCGGCACCGACACGTCGGGGCGCACTGCAACGTTATATTTCCAGCCCGCATTGCCCGGGCAGGTCACCACAAAGTTCATGCGTGACAAGGCCATCTCCGGGGAGGTACTGGAGGTGATCTGTGGCGCCGATGCGCATAGCGCGCTGGTGCTCACGGCTGAGGGGATATAGATATTGAACGTGTAGCGATAGTCCTGCCACTGCTGTTTGCGCGCCAGCGCGTCAATTTCATGACTTGCGGCATCGAGAACCCGCGCGTTGATCTGTTCCCGGGCGCTGTGCTGAATGGGGCGGACGGCGGCATGTACGGGTAAGACACAGCATATAGCCAGCATCATTTCCACGGCAAAGCGGAAAGAAGGCTTCCTTCTGTGAGGAGGTGTTTTCATAAAGTCATTTCTCATCAATCACTTAAAAGTTGGCATACATATTGCTAATAACAGCGATATCTACGCAGGAGTGATGCAAGAAATGGGAATCAGTTTTCAGCAGGCATTGGGTGTACATCCGCTGGCAGTGAAGTTACGTCTTGAGAGGACCGAGCTACTGACTGCGAATCTGGCAAACGTCGATACACCAAATTTCAAAGCCAAAGATATTGATTTTGCCGCTGAGATGCAACGGGCAAGTCGCACAAATGTTCCACCCGAGGTGGACGTGAAGTACCGGGTGCCGATGCAGCCTTCAGAGGATGGCAATACCGTAGAGCTGAATACCGAGCAGGCCCGGTTTTCACAAAATAGTATGGATTATCAAAGCAGTCTGACCTTTTTGAACCTGCAACTTAGCGGTATCAAAGAGGCCATTGAAGGAAAATAACCATGTCGTTTACTGATATTTACCAGATTTCCGGCTCGGCGATGACGGCGCAAACCATCCGTCTGAATACCGTCGCCAGCAACATGGCGAATGCGGAATCTCCTGCCAGCAGCGAGGCGCAGGCCTATAAGGCGCGCAGCCCGGTTTTTGCCGCGGTTTACAACAATAGTCTGATAGGTGGGCATAACCGTCACGCCATTGATGGCGCCAGCGTACAGGTACAGGACGTCATGCAAAGCGGCGGGGCGGTGAAACGTTATGAGCCGCATCACCCAATGGCGGACCAGAACGGTTTTGTCTGGTACCCGGACGTCAACGTAGTCGAGCAAATGGCTGACATGATGTCCGCGTCACGTGATTTTGAAACCGACGTTGATGTGCTGAATAACGTCAAAAGTATGCAGCAAAGCTTACTCAAACTGGGAGAAGTGTAATGAATACCCTGGCTCTGTATGCCCAATCTCAGGCGCTGGCTTCTTCTCAGGAGAAGACGACGGCCGTTGCTGAAAATAACGTCGGCGCAACGGCGCAAAGCACCAATCTGGGAGACAGTAGTTCTTCTACGACGTCGTCAACGACGGATACCAGCAGTACCAGTAATACGCCGACGACCACGACCTCAACGGAAAGCTCTGGGGTGGAAACGTTCCTGACATTGTTTGTGGCGGAAATTGAAAACCAGGATCCAACCGATCCCACCGATCCTACGGCCTATATCGATCAGCTCTCCTCAATGGCGCAGGTCGCCATGATGGAAGAGATGAGCGTCCAGGCCAACACCAACGCCGTGCTGATGAGCAACATTCAGGTGATGGCGCTGGGGAATATGGTCGGCGACGACATCATGGTGCAAACCACCTCGCTGGATATCGAAGATAACAGCAAGGAGATTCAGGGGCGCGTCACGCTGGATGACAGCTGTACCGATGTGGATTTGCACTTTACCGATGAAGCGGGTGATGACTACACCGTGTCGCTGATCCCGGAAGGTGAAACCTCCGTCGGACCCGGCCAGGTGGACTTCGACATCAATCCTGCGGATTACGGCATCCCGCCGGGCGATTACAGCGTATCCGTGGTGACCAATACCGGGGAAGAGGAAGTGCCGATTGAGGTGACGGGCAAGGTGGAAGATGTGCGTATTCCGCTCGATGGCAGCACGCCGGTGCTCAACGTTGACGGCGTTGGCGAAGTGCCATTCACCATGATCACCCAGTTTGGTGTACCGGATAGCACTGATGACACCACGCCGCCAGATACTAACGACGGCAGCGATAACGCCGACAGCAATACAGTGATCTGATTTAGTTTACATTACAGGAAGAAACAATGAGTTATGAAATTGCAGCGACGGGGCTAAACGCCGTCAACGAGCAACTGGACGGTATCAGTAACAATATCGCTAACTCCGGGACGGTCGGTTATAAATCAATGACTACCCAGTTCTCCGCCATGTACGCCGGGACACAGGCGATGGGCGTGAGCGTGGCAGGTTCCGCACAAAGTATCTCCACTGGTGGCTCGATGGTATCAACCGGCAATGCGCTGGATTTGGCCATTAACGATGATGGCTTTTTCGTCATGTGCGACAGCGCAGGGAACATATCCTATACCCGCGCCGGTTCTTTTGTGACGGATAAAAACGGTTATATCGTCAATGCGTCCGGTGATTACCTGCAAGGTTATCCGGTTGATGACAGCGGCACGTTGCAAACTGGTACCGTCACTGATATCCAGATTAAAACCGGCAACATCCCGGCGCAGGCCACCGACAGCATGACCTTCACGGCAAACTTTGATGCCAGTGATGAAACGATCGATCGCGCCAGCGTACCGTTTGACGCAAACAACAGCGACACCTACACCGACAGCTACACCACCACCGTGTATGACTCGCTGGGTAACGAGCACTCGGTTAGCCAGTATTTTACTAAAACCGCAGATAACACCTGGGAAGTGCAGTACACCTTTGATGGCGAAGCGCAGAAAGACGCACCGCCGATCACGCTGACCTTCGATCCGAATACCGGTAAGCTGACATCGCCAACAACGCCGCAAACCATCACGTTCACTACTGATGAAGCTGCGCCGATTTCAATGACCGTCGATTATTCAGACTGTACTCAGTACGGCTCTGATTTCTCGGTGACGACCAACTCCGCCACCGGTTATGCCTCCGCGACGCAAAACGGCGTGCAGGTTGATGACGACGGTAAAGTTTACGCCACCTACAGCAACGGCGAACGCATGCTGCAGGGTCAGGTCGTGCTCGCGACCTTCCCGGATGAGAACGGGCTGGAAGCGGTAAGCGGTACAGCCTGGGTACAGACGGGCGAATCCGGCACGCCGCTGATTGGCACGCCTGGCTCCGGCTCTTGCGGCACGCTCTCCTCCGGCATGCTCGAAAGCTCCAACGTGGATATCACCAACGAACTGGTCAATCTCATGACCGCCCAGCGTAACTACCAGGCGAACACCAAGGTGATTTCCACCAGTACGCAGTTGGATCAGGCTCTCTTCCAGGCGATGTAAGGCTAAGAAATGGATCGGTTGATTTATACCGCACTGAGCGGCGCCACCCAGACGCTGCTGGAGCAGCAAATTAGCGCCAATAACCTCGCCAACGTTAACACCAATGGTTTTCGCGCGGATATGGCGATGGCGAGCAATGACAAAGTAAAAGGCGGTGGCTTCGATACGCGTTTTATGGCGAAGGAGAGTCCCAGCGGCGTCAATGACAGCACCGGCGTGGCAGAAAAAACCGAACGTCCACTTGATGTTGCTATTCAGGGATCCGGCTATATCGCCGTGCAGGATAAAGCGGGAAACGAGGTGTACACCCGTAACGGCAATATTCAGCAGGACGATCAGGGACAACTGACCATCGACGGTAACGTGGTGCTCGGGGATAACGGCCCGATTATTTTACCGCCAAACGCGATTGCCTCTTTCGGCAGCGACGGCACGCTCTCCGTCACACCTGACGATGGCGATGTCACTGCAACGATGGATATCGATCGCCTGAAGCTGGTGGATATTCCGGTCGCCAATCTGGCGAAAAATAGCGAAGGGATGCTGGTGACGGCGGACGGCGTACCGGCACAGCGCGATGAGAACATCAAAGTGAGCGGCGGCTTTCTGGAAGGCAGTAACGTGTCTGCGGTGAGCGAAATGATGTCATCTATCGCGATGAACCGTCAGTTCGAAGCGCAAATCAAGATGATGAAAACGGCTGAAGATCTCAGCGACTCAGGCAACAGACTGCTACGCGGCTCCTGAGTCGTAGCCTTTAATCAGGGATAAAGTTTTATGAACGCAGCGTTATGGATCAGTAAAACCGGCCTGTCGGCGCAGGATGCTGAGATGAGTGCGATTGCTAACAACATCGCCAACGTCAATACCACGGGCTTTAAGCGCGACCGCGTAATGTTCCAGGATCTGTTTTATCAGACTCAGGAAGCGCCGGGCGCCATGCTCGATCAAAATAACATCATGCCGACCGGTATGCAGTTCGGTAGCGGTGTTCGTATTGTGGGAACACAAAAAACCTTCACCGAAGGGAATGTAGAAACCACCGACAATACGATGAACGTGGCCATCATGGGGCAGGGATTCTGGCAGGTGCAAAAGGCGAACGGAGATATTGCGTATACCCGTGACGGCAATATGCAGGTTAATGCCGACGGCGTGCTAACCAACGCCCAGGGATTGCCGCTACAGCCAGAAATTGATGTGCCAGCAGGGGCCACCCAAGTCGCTTTTTCACCTGACGGCACCGTGACGGCAATCCTGCCCGGCGACAGTGACCCTACTGAACTGGGGCAGCTAACGCTGGTGAATTTCGCCAACCCGGCCGGGCTTTCAGCCGAAGGCGACAACCTGTATCTGGAAACGGCGGCCAGCGGCCAACCGACGGAAGGTATTCCGGGGGAAGATGGCCTGGGAACGTTACAGGATAAAGCACTGGAAGGCTCGAACGTGGACATCGTCAACGAAATGGTGGCGATGATCACCGTACAGCGCGCCTATGAGATGAACGCCAAAATGGTCTCTGCGGCAGACGATATGCTGCAGTTTATTAGTCAGACACTGTAACTCAAGAATGTGAAATGCCGGATGGTTCAGCGCCATCCGGCAGAAATAGGCAGAACGTGAAAAATTATCTCTGGCTGATGGTACTGCTTCCCCTGTTAAGCGGGTGCGAATCGCAGGCCCTACTGGTCAAAAAAAATGACGAATTCTTTGCTCCTCCCAAAACGGAAGCGCCGCCAACGGCGGATGGTCGTGCGGGTGGCGTGTTTGAAACTGGGTATAACTGGTCGCTGACGGCGGACCGCCGCGCCTATCGGGTGGGGGATATCCTGACCGTGATGCTGGAAGAATCCACCCAGTCGAGCAAACAGGCGAAAACCAATTTCGGTAAGAACAATACCGTTGATATCGGCGCGCCGACGCTGTTCGGACATACCAAAGATAACCTTTCCGCTTCCGTGGATGCTAATCGTGACTTCAACGGGACGGCGACCTCGCAGCAGCAAAACAGTTTGCGCGGTGAAATTACGGTGTCGGTACATTCGGTACAGCCGAACGGTATCCTGGAAATTCGCGGTGAAAAATGGCTCACCCTTAACCAGGGCGATGAGTACATTCGCCTGAGTGGTCTGGTGCGCGCCGATGACATTCAGAACGACAACTCCGTCTCATCGCAGCGTATTGCCGATGCGCGTATCTCCTATGCGGGTCGTGGCGCATTGAGCGATGCCAATGCGGCGGGCTGGCTGACGCGTCTGTTTAACCATCCTCTCTTCCCGATCTAATGCAGGATTTTGATATGCAACACTTAAGCGGGCGCTGGATGAAGGCGTTAAACGGCATCGTTATCGCCCTGAGCCTGGCGCTACCTGGCGCGGTGCAGGCGCAATCTCTGGAGTCGCTGGTTAATGTCCAGGGGGTCAGGGAAAACCAACTCGTCGGCTACAGTCTGGTGGTCGGTCTGGATGGAACCGGGGATAAAAACCAGGTCAAATTTACCAACCAGACAATTACCAACATGCTGCGCCAGTTCGGCGTACAACTGCCGGGCAAAATCGATCCGAAGGTGAAGAACGTTGCGGCGGTGGCGGTCAGCGCGACGTTGCCGCCCATGTACTCGCGTGGGCAGACCATTGACGTCACGGTCTCGTCGATTGGCGATGCCAAAAGCCTGCGCGGCGGCACATTATTACTCACCCAATTACACGGCGCGGACGGAGAGGTCTACGCCCTTGCGCAAGGGAGCGTGGTGGTCGGCGGGATGAACGCGACCGGGGCCAGCGGCTCCAGCGTCACCGTGAATACCCCCACCGCCGGGCTGATACCGAACGGCGCGTCGGTAGAGCGTGAAATTCCCAGCGATTTCCAGATGGGCGATACCATCACGCTTAACCTGAAACGTCCTTCTTTCAAAGATGCCAATAATATTGCGGCGGCGATCAACGCGTCGTTTGGCGGCATTGCGACGGCACAAAGCTCAACCAACGTTATCGTCCGCGCGCCAACCAGCCCCGGGGCGCGCGTTGCGTTTATGTCTCAGTTAGATGACGTCCAGGTGCAGGCGGAAAAAGTCCGGGCACGGGTGGTGTTTAACTCGCGTACCGGTACGGTCGTTATGGGCGATGGTATTGCCCTGCATGCGGCGGCGGTATCGCATGGCAGTCTGACGGTTTCCATCAATGAAAGCAGCAACGTCAGCCAGCCGAACGCTTTTGCCGGTGGCCGTACGGCGGTGACGCCGCAAAGCAATATTTCGGTGAATCATGCCCGTCCGGGGATGATTACGCTGCCTGAATCCAGCAGTCTGAAAACGTTGGTTAATGCGCTCAACAGCCTGGGAGCCACGCCAGACGACATTATGTCTATTTTACAGGCCCTGCATGAAGCCGGGGCGCTGGATGCCGATCTGGAGGTGATTTAATGGCCGATATTAAGGTGAATCATAGCGGGGGTATTGACGGCAGCGATGCGTTAATGGGCCCCAAAATCAAAGATAACGATTTGCAGAAAGCGGCCCAGCAGTTCGAAGCCATCTTCTTACGCAACATGCTGAAAGAGATGCGTAAAACCAATGAGATATTCGATTCAAAAGATAACCCGTTTAACAGCGACTCGGTACGCATGATGCAGGGATTTTATGATGATCAGCTGTGCAACAGTCTTGCCCAACAGCACGGCATTGGCATTGCGGAGATGATCGTCAAACAACTCTCCCCTCATCACAAAGGATAAAGATTGCGCGGCGGCTTAAGAACTGCGGTTTTTTCGCCGCTCTTAATCGGCAAGGTTGTTAATGACAGACCGGGTAACTGACCGGCGAGGACGCTTTGATGGACATGATTAACATTGGCTACAGCGGCGCATCGACTGCGCAAGTGGAGCTTAACGTAACGGCGCAAAACACCGCCAACGCCATGACAGACGGTTACACCCGGCAGGTTGCCATCACCAGTACCATTGGCGCCAGTTCTGGTTCGGCGAACAGCGCGGGTAACGGTGTGCAGGTTGACAGTATTCGCCGGGTCTCAAACCAGTATCAGGTTAACCAGGTCTGGTATGCCGCCAGCGATTATGGCTATTACAACACCCAGCAAGAATATTTAACGCAGTTGGAAACCGTCCTCAGCGATGATAACAGCAGCCTGAGCGGGGGTTTTGATAACTTTTTTGCCGCGCTAAACGAAGCCACCACCAGCCCGGATGATTCCGCCCTGCGTGAGCAGGTGATTAGCGAGTCCGGCGCGCTGGCGCTGCGCGTGGATAACACCCTCGATTATATCGACTCGCAAAGCAGCGAGATCGTCAGCCAGGAGCAGGCGATGGTGGCGCAGGTGAACACCCTGACTACCGGTATTGCCAGTTATAATCAGCAAATTGCGGAAGCTGAAGCCAACGGTGATAACGCCTCGGCGCTGTACGACGCCCGCGATCAGATGGTCGAACAACTCAGCGGTATCATGGACGTTCAGGTCAATATCGATGATGAAGGTAACTATAACGTCACGCTGCAAAACGGTCAGCCGTTGGTCAGCGGGCAGGAGAGTTCCACCATCGAACTGGATACCAACGCCGACGGCACACAAAGCATGTCGCTGACGTTTGCCGGAACCACCTCATCCATGAGCACCGATACCGGCGGTTCGCTGGGGGCGTTGTTTGATTATCAGAATGAAATACTGACGCCGTTGACGGGAACGATTAACAGCATGGCGGAGCAATTTGCCGATGCGGTTAACACTCAGCTGGCGCAGGGCTATGACCTGAACGGGAATCCCGGCGAACCGCTGTTTATTTATGACGAAAACTCATCGGATGGTCCGCTGGAGGTCAATCCCGATATCACCGCCGATGAACTGGCATTTTCCAGCTCGCCAGACGAAAGCGGTAACAGCGATAACCTGCAGGCGCTAATCAACATCTCGACCGAACCGTTGGATATAGAAGGTCTCGGCAGCGTAACCGTGGGCGAAGCCTGTTCATCGATCATCAGTAACATCGGTATTTACAGCCAGCAAAACCAGACGGAAGCCGAAGCCGCAGCCAACGTGTACTCCGAGGCACAGAATCAACAGAGCAGCGTGAGCGGCGTCAGCATGGACGAAGAAGCGGTCAACCTTATTACCTACCAGCAGATTTACGAGGCTAACCTGAAAGTCATCTCAACGGGTGCTGATATTTTCGATTCTGTGCTGGAAATGTGTAGCTAACCTGGAGGGCTATTATCATGCGAGTGTCTACCCAACAATCCTATGTGTCTATGACGCAGAGTTTTAATAACCTTTCCAGCGATTTGTCGCACGTCGTTACGCAAATGGCGACGGGCAAAAGCATTCTGTTGCCGTCAGATGATCCTATCGCTGCAACCCGTATCACCCAGCTTAACCGCCAGCAATCGGCCCTCGACCAATATCAAACCAATATTGATTCCGCGTCGGCAGGAATGAGCCAGCAGGAGTCTATTCTCGATGGCGTTAATAACGATCTGTTGGCGATTCGCGACGATCTGTTGGAAGCCGCGAACGGCACCAATACCGCCGAGTCATTATCCAGCCTGGGGCAGGATATCCAGTCAATGACCGAAGCGATGGTGGCGGCGCTCAATTACCAGGATGAAGACGGGCACTATGTGTTTGGCGGCACGGTGAACGATCGGCCGCCGATTGTCGCGGTGGATGAGGACGGCGACGGGGTGACCGACAGCTATACCTATCAGGGTAACGACGATCATCGCCAGACCACCGTCTCCAATGGCGTAGAGGTTGATACCAATGTTGCCGTCAGCGACTTCTTCGGCGATAGCCTGGACGTGCTGAACACCTTAACGTCATTATCGAAAGAGCTGCAGGATCCATCGGTAGACCCCGCCGATCCGCAGGTGCAAAGCGATATTCAGAATGCCATCGACACGGTAGACGTGGCTTCTGATGAGCTCAATGCCTCTATCGCCACCATTGGTGAAACGCAGAATACGATGACCATGCTAAGCGGTGCTCAAACGGATATCTCAACGTCCAACGATCAGCTTATTAGCCAGTTGAGCGATCTGGATTATGGCCCAGCTTCCATAACCTTTACCGGTCTGGAAATGGCGATGGAAGCCACCTTAAAAACTTACTCCAAAGTGAGTGAGTTGAACCTTTTCAGTGTGATTTAACAGTTAGCAGTAGCTCAGGAATAGTATGCAGGTCGGTTTAAATACAACATCACTCTCCGGTAGCGGAGCGCTTAATTCTTCTGTGCAACAGCATACCGTTGCGCAGAATGCCCCTGTCCGTCAAAAGTTACCCGCAACGGCGAGTGATTACCCGGCCTCACCGCTTATTACCACCCGGCCTCAGCGCTATAGCGTGCAGCTTAACGATCAGCTCACCACGCTGCAGCAGGCCGATCACTATCTGGGACAACTGGAGCAGCATTTGCTGGATTATCGCCATGCCTCGCGCCGTGGCGGGCAGACGCAGCAGCAAAAGGGCGCCGAACTTACCCAGTGGCTGGATAAAAGAACGGCGTTATCCGGCGGCGCGGTGGACAGGCAACTGCGTCCGGTTTTGCAGGGCGAGGCGCGAGTGACCTTTCACGCGCCTGAACTGGCGCAGATGCTGCAAACAAATGCCATAAGCTCGCGTATGTTTAGTGTTTCCGACGGGCGGCAAACGCAGCACTCGGCGGTGGTGGTGAGTGAGGATATGGATCCAGGCCAGTACAAGATAATGATGAGCAACGCGCTGCGTCGCGTCGGCGTACAGGTGCACGATCGGCAGGGCACGTTAACGTTCTCCACCACGGAAAAGCAGTGGCCGCAGCTCCAACAAACCCTGAGCGTACGCGATGTCGGTGCGAAGTCATCAGCGTTTACCCCGCTGAAAACATTTGCCGATCCCTCACGTTCAGAGGAGCTTCAACAGTATATAGCACAGGGCGGAACCCGAACTCCGGACGGATTACAGCAGGCGTTGGATATTATTGGCGATCAACGTGCGCAAATGGCTGCCCAGCAGGAAAAGGGCCGGCAACTGATTGACGGTATGGCGCGTTTTCCACAGGCAGAGAGTGCGGTAAAAGCCTCTGAATCACTGGGGGGAGTATTGGATCATGCTAATCACAATTATCAGGTATTAGCACAGGCGGTAAATGGACAAGCCCGACTTTCCAGCCAGACTGTCCGTAGTTTATTAAGTTAATTCTGCTGACATGCATTTGTTGAGAAGTTAAATACAGTGGGGTCTGTGATTAATAGACCTCCAACATCCCGTGTAAAAAGCAAATTTTGCTGTGGGTTTAAATGAAGCCACCACGTATGCAGGTTGTGTTCAGAGACAAATACCCCGAAATTAGCCAGCCGGGAATCGTTTTGATCGGTTTTGGTGGTACTAAAGTGAAACTCCCCTTGTTTAGATGAACCTGCATAATGATTTATGCACGATGCGATCTTAAACGTGGATGGCATTTTGTTATTTTGCTCCAGCGGGACGAGAGTGACGGTCATGTTTTTGTTCAGTGGACTCGTAATGAGTTCATAATGTACGTTTTTGCCAGTATTAAGATCGTAATTGGCAATAACCGTATTTTCAATATGGGCATGCGCGATAAAAGTGAAAAATAGCGTTAAAACAGACAGGCCAGGGAAAAAGAAATTATTTGCATTTTGGCATTTCATTTAACATTTTCTCCACTTCTTTAATTAAAATACCATTCATTTCATTATCTTTATTTAGCCAGTTATCAAAACTCAGCGCTAACTGCCATTTGTCATTGCATTGATTACTAAGCACAATATCAAGGGCAAGTTTGTTCAGTGAAACCCGATAATACAAGGTCATCGAGGCATTATGGCTTACCAACAATGGGTTGAGCTGCTCTATACCGGGAAGAATATGCGGTGAAACAAACGATGACGATTTCTTATTCTCACCTGAGTCGTACAGTTGATATACGGTAACACGGTTGGCATTTTCAAGCGTCTCTTTAACCAGTTGTGGAGCTTCTTCCATTTTAGTGACAGATGGTGCTTTAAAATAAGAGATTAAAATAAACAACGACAGCGCGATAACGATAACGGGTAAGGTAATCAGAACGGCGCGATAAGGATGCCGCCTGATGTTAGTTTTTCTCTGGCTTCTCGGCAATAGTTGACTGTTAAGTAAGGGTATTTCCCCATGAGTTGTTGACGGAAGCGTTTCAACAAGCGTAAGGAGTTCAATAACCTCGGTACGCTTCTCGGCTTCATCAATAGTACTGTCATCAGCCACAGTTTCATTAAGGTCAATAGTTTCAGTGAGGTAGTTTTTATTAAATAAATACCCTTTTTTGGGTATGGTTTTTATAATTTCCTGCTGCTTGCCGTCATCGTCGATAGCAACACGTAGGGCATGAATGGCTGTCGGCAGGCTATTTCCACCAACGATACGATTTTTCCATACCGCGCTCATTAAATACGACCGAGATAAAACCACATCGGCATTTTTAGCTAATGTCTCTAACAGAATAAAATGGTATTCGCCCAGGCGACGTATCTCACCTGTTTCACAATGGATTAACGCATTAAGCGAGGAATCCATCCGCCAGTTGTTGACTACGATACTCATCGTTTTGTGTACCCGTGCAAGATTTTATATCCCTGGTGTCACACCGTTAAAAATCAGTGCATTAAAATTCTGGAGAAATTGAAATGTCTTTCTGGCTGTGAAGCTGTAGCCGAATCGCTATTGAGTATTTTTTATACTGTCCAAAAAAGGATTTGAAATGTAGCGAAAGTGTCCGAGACTCACAATATAAAAATACAGGCTATTTGCAACGAAATGTAAAATAAAGCCTGAGTACGATACTTTAATGCATTCTTGATTGAGTACAATCTTATCTTTATCATAAAGTTAACCCTTCAGATGCGTAATCAATCAACTCATGATGAGATATTTCTAATAATCTTTTAATTAAACCTTAGGTGAGTTCTTCCTTGGGTGAGGCCTTTTTTGGAGCTAAAGCACGGAAAGCTAAAATAGGAGTGAGCTCTTGCTGATGAAGTTGTAGGAGGCATGAAAAAATTTTTTGTAGCGCTTTAAGTTTTCCGAACGGGTGGTCGTTTTTACTGAGTATCGAAACGAAAACGATTATTCCCAAGGAGCAGTACCATGTTATCGATTAATACTAATACCGCATCAATGTCTGCTGTAAATGCTATCAACAAAAGCAGCGCATCACTGTCTACTTCTATGGAACGTCTGGCGACAGGTAACCGTATTAACTCATCAGCAGATGACGCTGCGGGCAAACAGATTGCCAGCCGCCTGACCGCGCAGTCCAGCGGTATGGGCGTTGCGCTGAGCAATATTCAGGACGCAACCGCGATGCTGCAGACTGCGGACAGCATGTTTGACGAAATGACCGACGTACTGGGCCGTATGAAAGACCTGTCCACCCAGGCTGCGAACGGAACTTACAGCAGCGATGATCTACAGGCGATGCAGGACGAATACGACGAACTGGGTCAGCAGATGTCCGATATGCTGCAGAACACCACCTATGGTGGCACTAACCTGTTCGGTACGGCTGCCACAAGTAACACAGGGGTTTCAGGTCTGTTCCAGAGTTCAGTGACCTTCCAGGTTGGCGCTGAATCTTCTGACACCATGACCGTAAATATTTCTTCGCAATTGGGTGATCTGGTCAACGATCTGGATAAAGTCAGCAAATCTTTCTCTTCTGACAACTCATCTAACGTGAGTGCATCTGGTACCGAGCTAACAGCTTCTGCGGGCGCTGCTAACAATATGATCAGCACTATCCAGACTGCAATGGATGATGTGTCTAAGATCCAGTCCAAACTGGGTGCATCCATCAACCGTCTGAACGACACCGCTGCTAACCTGACCAGCATGCAGGACAACACTGAAGTGGCGATCGGCAACATTATGGATACCGACTACGCGACAGAAGCGTCCAACATGACCCAGCAACAGGTACTGATGCAAACGGGTATCACCATGCTGAAGCAGTCCAACAGCATGTCCAGCATGGTTTCCAGCCTGCTGCAGTAATTCCTGACGTGATGCCATTCACAACACCGCCACCCGGCGGTGTTGTGCTTTCAGCGACCAGGCTTTACCTGG
Organism: Citrobacter sp. wls706; assembly: GCF_005281305.1. Classification (NCBI taxonomy): domain Bacteria; kingdom Pseudomonadati; phylum Pseudomonadota; class Gammaproteobacteria; order Enterobacterales; family Enterobacteriaceae; genus Citrobacter; species Citrobacter sp. wls706. The sequence goes on from NZ_SZXG01000037.1 coordinate 65,018, forward strand.
AAACCTTCCTGAGGAAGGGAAAATTCATTTCCGCTACTAATTTAACTTACTGAATATAAATAATAAAAAATATTGGCATGCGTTTTGCTAATGCATAAATAACGTTGCACGGAGTCACTGATTATGAGCTTTACGAGTCCGATCCAAAAATTAGCACAAGAATTTGCCTACGCAGATATCGCCACTCAAGCGGCGAATCTGCAGAACCAACAGAACGAATTGAATGCAGAGAGCAGCGGTCTGGAGTCGTTAAGTTCGGCGCTCACTGACTTTCAGTCAGCAATAGACGCGCTTAACAGCGACACCGACGGCCCACTGACGTTTTCTGCCACCTCGAATAATGAGGCGAATACCGTATCAGCAAACTCGCAGGCGCAGGCGGGAACCTATTCATTCTATGTCACTAAACTGGCGCAGGCGCAGCAGACGACCTTCAGCATGAGTGACGATACCTTTAGCGCAACCGGCACGTTTGAGCTCACGATGGATGATGGTACGACCATGGATATCGATCTCGCGTCTGCCGATGAGGATGGCGACAGCTTTATTGATGCCAACGAACTGGTTGATGCGATTAATGGCTCGGATGACAACCCAGGCGTGTCGGCGGCACTGGTCAAAACCGACGGGACAACCACCATCATGCTGACTTCCGATTCTACGGGAGCGCAAAGCAAATTCTCAGTAAGCGTAACGGGAAACACCTCTTTCTCTGATCAGATTATCGCCAGCGAAAATAACGTCACAGAGGCGCAGGACGCTGAAATTCATCTGGGTAATGCGGGAGGCCCCGCCATTACAAGCAGCACTAACACCTTTGACGATGTGATCCCCGGCGTAACCATGACCTTTTCAGAGGTCAGCGACCCTGACGATCCGAACGATGTAACCACCTTTACCGTTGCTGAAGACTCCAGTGGTTCTCAGGCAAAAGTGCAGACCTTTGTGGATGCCTATAACACGCTAATCGACACCATAGATTCTCTCACCAGCTACGGCGATGACAACACGGCAGCCGGGGTTTTTGCCGGTGACGCTGGGATGAATTCACTGGCAAATCAGATGGATGATATCGCACACGCTTCATACGGCGGCGTATCGATTGTCGACTATGGCATTACGCTGGATTCCGACGGCCACCTGCAGATTGACTCCACCCAGTTCAGCGAAGAAATGGAAGAAAACCCGGACGGATTGACCTCCATTTTTGTCGGCGATGACAGCATGGTCGCGCAGATGGACGACCTGATGGAAAGTTACCTGGATTCCAGCAACGGCATCATCGCTATGCGCCAGGAAAACATTGATAACCAGCAGAGCAAAATTCAGGACGAAAGCGATCAACTGACCGAAACCTATAACACCAACTATGACCGCTATGTGGAAGAGTACACCAATACGTTGATTGAAACGTATACCATGAAAGTGAGTATGGCCGCGTTTATGTAACCGGCTGATTTAAAAGAAGGATTGGGAAACAATATGTACGACACGCAGGATGGTTATTCGCAATATAAAGAGATGGATCTTGCTGCGCGTACGGCAGCAGCATCGCCGTTAGAGCTGGTGCTGGTGCTGTTTTCGGGACTGATGGACGAACTGGAACGCGCGAAAAGCCACATTGAAAACAAACGCTACGAGCGTAAAGCGCAAAGCATCAATAAATGTATCGATATTCTCAACGCCTTAACCAGCTCGCTGGAGTTTGAAACCGGCGGTGAGCTGGTGGTGAATCTCTCCCGGCTTTATGACCACTGCGTCTACCGTCTGTATGAAGCGAGCGGCGAATTGTCGTTAGAAAAAATTGATGAAGTGATCCTCATCCTGACGAATCTGCGCACAGGCTGGGAAGGTCTGTCGGCAAAACTTGGATAAGGCGATGGAAAGAGAGCGTCAGCAACAGCAGCTTTATGCCCTGGTGGCGGCGATGAACGATGCCCTGGATCAAAAACGGTGGCGTCGATTACCGGGGCTGCATCAGCAGGTGATGCGTGACTTTCATGCCTATGCTGCCTGGGAAACTGACGCCGAGTCGCTACGGGAAGTGAAGAGCAGACTGCTGGCCGCGTTTGAGGCATTAATTGCGCGGCGAACGCAGCGTGCGGAAGAACTCAAAGCGCGTATGGAGAAACATCAGCAAAACCAGGAAGGAATGCTGGCGTATTCAATGGTTAATTTAATTTCGGAGAAGGCATGAATCCTGTATTACTGGCCTCGGTCAGTGCGTCGGCAGAGGCCACACCGGAAAAGGCGACTATTTCGGCGTCGGCGGCCCCTGCAAGCAGCGGCACATTTTCTTTACCCCAATCGGGGTTTAACGCCGCGGCTGAGCGGCTGATTGGCGCAAAACTGAGTCATCAGCTGACATCGGCGGCTGCAGATAAAGCAGACGATGCGAATCCGGCAGCCATGCAGGCATTGTTGGCGATGCTACTGGCGCAACCGACTCAGGCGGCTCCTGCTGGAGTACAGAAGCAACCTGATGGTGAAATGCTGAAAATGCTGGCGCAGGTGCAAACCACTCATTCGGGAGCATCGCTGCTGCGCCAACTGGCGAGCGCCATGGCCCAGCCGGAAAAAGCGTCCACGCCATCGGCTGAGCAGCATACAACCGACTTATCGTCACTGCCGCCTAAGCTGCAAACGTTATTGGCGTCTCTCAGTGAGGATTTGCCGCCAGCAACCCCGGATCAACAGGCTAAGCTGGCGACGTTTTCCGCCCAGGATCTGCGTGCGATTGCGCCGGAGCCTGCGTCACTCTCGACCACCCAACAAATTTCTGCTCGGGTGAAAGCAACCCAGAACGCCAGTCCGCGCCCGGTGGTGGAGAGAAAAACCGCTGGAGTGACGGTTAACCCGGCGCTCTCTACGCAAAGTTTGCTCACTACCGCGGCGCAGGGAAATCAGCCGGTGAATCCGCTGACTGACCATAACATCGTGTCAACGCAAGCGTCCTCGCCAGTGACGATGTCAACGGAGGAACTCGGGGAGAAACTCACCGCGCTGCTTAAAGACAGAATTCAGTTCCAGCTTGGTCAGCAACAGCAGGTATCAACCATTCGTCTTGACCCTCCTTCGCTGGGCAAACTGGAAATCGCCGTGCAACTGGATTCAGGCAAGCTGATGGTTCACATCGGCGCAAATCAGAGCGATGTCTGCCGCTCATTGCAACAATTTAGCGAGAACCTCCGCCAGCACCTGACGGCGCAGAACTTCATGGAAGTCAATGTTCAGGTCTCTTCCGAGGGGCAATCGCAGCAGCAGCAAAAACAGCAGTCAGGTCATCAACAGGATGAGGTGACGTCGGCGTTAACGCTTAACGATGAACCTCAATTTCAACAAAACGAATCCATTCTGATCAAAGTGTAAGAGCAAGATGAAGAAAATTGTTATCGCGTGTGTGATCAGCTCCGTTGTGGCTCTGGGTATTGCGGGGGGCGTAGGATGGGGCATTTATCATTCTATGAATAAGCGAACTACGGCTGCAGCAGAGGTTCCTGCCCATGAAGCGGAAGACAGCCAGGATGAATCCAGCAGTATTTTTGTCTCCCTGCCAGAAACGGTGGTTACGCTGCATGATGATGAAGGGGGCGATCGCTATATGGTCGCTGAGCTGGTAATGGTCGTTGATTCAGAGAAAGACGCTGAAAAAATTAAGAAGGACGAACCGCTTTATCAAAGTATTACCGTAGATGAGCTCTCGAATATGAAATATGAAGATATTCGGGCGCTGAAGATCTCCGATATCAGAAAGAAAGTATTTGAGAATCTGAAAGTCGAATTAGCGAAACGCAAAATGGCGACACCTTATAAGGACATATTGGTGAAAAAAGTCGTGTTCCAATAAGCGGCAAGCCAGGAAATAACATGATACAGGATGCTTACGAGTCAGAAGACTTTAATGCCACGCCCGTGCTCACGCCAAAGCAAGAGAGCCATTATTTACAGGCTTATCTACCTTTGGTGCGCAAAGTGGTGCGTCAACTTGCGCCGCAATGTACCTGCGTTATGGACAGGCAGGATATGGAACAAACGGCGCTGATGGGATTGCTGAACGCGATTCGCCGCTACGGTCAGCCAGACGAAGGTTTTGCCGGTTATGCTGTCCACCGCATACGCGGCGCAATTCTGGATGAGCTGCGCAGCCTCGACTGGCGGCCTCGCCAGTTACGACAAAAATACCATCAGATTAAAGATATGATTCGTGATGCGCGCACACAGCTTGGGCATGAACCCTCATGGGAGGAGTTGTCCGGGCTGGGATTATCGTCTGAGGATTATCAGGAATATCAACAGTTGGAAGGCGCCGAAACGCTGGCCAGTCTGGATGAATTACTGAATGGCGATATGCCGATTGCACTGCTCGAAGGGCGGGGGCTTGAGGAGCAATTCGTCACCCAGGAGATGTTGAGTTACGCCCTGAGCCAACTCAGCGAAAAAGAGGGCCTCGTGCTCTCAATGTATTACCAACACGATATGAATTTAAAAGAGATCGCGCTGGTATTAGGGCTGACCGAAGCCCGAATTTGTCAAATGAATAAAAAAATCACGCACAAGATTCGTGATTGTTTATATCCAGACTAACAATTCCGAATCAACATGCGGAGGACGTAATGCAAAAGATTTTTGGTTTATTAGTGGTTTTGGGCTGCGTATTTGGCGGCTACTTTGAGGCTGGTGGGCAGTTAATTGCTATTTGGCAGCCAGCAGAAATTATTATTATCGTCGGTGCTGGTCTGGGGGCGATGATTATTGGTAACCCGGTACATGTCCTGAAAGAGATCGCCCACCAGATCAAAGGGGTGATCAGTAAAAAGAAAATGGGACCGGAGTTTCAGCGTCAGCTACTGATGTGCCTGTATGAGCTGCTGGAAATGGTGCAGAACGGTGGTCTGCGTATGCTGGATCAGCATATCGAGCAGCCGGAAGAAAGCACCATTTTCCAGAAATACCCGCTGGTGCTGACTCAGAAGCGACTGGTGACATTTATCGCCGATAATTTCCGTCTGATGGCGATGGGGAAAATCGATGCCCATGAACTGGAAGGGATCCTCGATCAGGAACTGGATACCGCCGAAGAGTCTTTGTTAACCCCTTCGCGCTCCTTGCAGCGTACCGCCGAGGCGATGCCTGGATTTGGCATTTGTGCTGCGGTACTGGGCATTATCATCACCATGCAGTCTATCGATGGCTCCATTGCGCTTATTGGTTTGAAAGTGGCGGCGGCGTTAGTGGGGACATTCTTAGGGGTGTTCATCTGTTATTGCCTGATGGACCCGCTGGCAAACGCCATGGAACAGCAGGCGCGGGCAGAGCATTCGCTGCTCGAATGCGTTCGTACCGTGCTGGTGGCGCAAGCGGGCGGTAAACCGACGCTACTGGCGGTCGATGCTGGCCGTAAACTTCTCCATCTGGCCTCTAAACCCACTTTCGCCAATCTGGATGCGTGGGTTAATGCGATGCTGGAGCAGGAATAAGCATGAGGAAGGGGCCAAATCGTCGCGATCGCGGCGCGAAAACCACCATTATCCGCCGACAAATTAAAAAGAACCATGCAGGTCATCATGGCGGGGCGTGGAAGGTCGCCTTTGCTGACTTTACGCTGGCGATGATGGCGCTGTTTATGACGCTGTGGATTGTGAACAGCGTCAGCAAGGCTGACCGCGAAAATATCGTGGCGGCGCTGCATGGCCAGTCAATCTTTAACGGTGGCGGTATGGCGCCGTTAAACAAGCTGGGCAAGCAGCCGATAGCGCCAGGCGCGCAGAAGAAAAACGTCACGCGCAACAAGCTTGATAAAACCGTGAATCCACAGGAGACGGCGAGGATCACGGAAGAGAACGCTAAAAAGGCGCTGGATGTGAACGAGAAAACGGCGTTACTGAAACAAAAATCAGCCCAGGAGCTAGGCGAGCTGGCGACCGACATTAACGTCATTGCCCGCAATGCGCATATGGAGACCAACCTTGAAATGGAGATTGTTCCTCAGGGGTTGCGCGTTCTGATTAAAGATGATCAGAACCGTAATATGTTTGAACGCGGTAGCGCCAAAATTATGCCGTTCTTTAAATCGCTGCTGGTTGAGCTGGCCCCCGTGTTTGACTCGCTGGACAACAAGCTCATCATTACCGGGCATACGGATGCGATGAGCTATAAGAGTAACATTTACAACAACTGGAACCTGTCAGGCGACCGCGCATTATCGGCCCGTCGTGTCCTGGAAGACGCAGGGATGCCGCAGGATAAAGTAATGCAGGTCAGCGCAATGGCTGACCAAATGCTGCTGGATGCGAAAAATCCGGAAAGCGCCGGCAATCGTCGCATTGAGATCATGGTATTGACGCAAAGCGCTTCCGATACGCTGTATCAATATTTTGGTCAGCATGGCGAGAAGGTTGTGCAACCACTGGTTGATAAGCTCGACAAACAAAAGCAGGTGACTTCTTTACGCCAACATTCTGCTCCCGTCGCTCATTAATTCTGTTCCCCGTCCCCCACGCAATGTGGGGGAAAATTATCCCGCAGGAAGGCAATATGATAGATATAGCCCATATTATTCCATTGGATATTCATACTGATAACGTCACGGATGTGGCCTGTCAGGGCGCGCATTTCGACAAAGTTTCCGGGATCTGGTACATCGAACCCCATGAGCTAAACGAGGCGCTTCGTGACTATGTCTACAACACCGACAGTTTTAACATCGTCGCGCCGTACTATCTGGTGATTACCTCGAAGATGCACTGCTGGAACTGCCACCAGCTTACCCATATTCACGGAGTGATGTTTACCCGGTTTATCAGAAAAGATCCGGATGGCAAAGGCTGGCAACCTATTCGACGGAATACCTTTCTGTTCCACATTAATTCTCTGCCTGAAGAGATAAAAAAGAACATCAAAGCCAGCAATTACTATCTGGATAAAAGTAAAACCACCGGGCTACGTTACTGGATGAATCATTGTGAAATTTGTGGAGAGCGTCTGGGCGACTACGAGCTTTTCTGCGTGGAAAATGACGCCTTTCGCCTGATGACGATCGAAAAATTGCTGCGGGCAAAGATTCGCAAAGTGAATAAGCTTTTTGTCAGTACGGCGGGTAATCCCGCAGAACATAAGACCACGGACATCGTGCGCTACCTGTGTGATGCGCGCTTCGTTATGAATGGTCCTGCGTAAGGCATAATCAGACTTCTCACACCATAAAAATACTGTATACTTAAACAGTGTTGTGGGAGGCGAGTGATGCGCAAAATCATACATGTTGATATGGACTGTTTTTTCGCGGCGGTGGAAATGCGTGATAATCCAGCCCTGCGCGACATTCCCATTGCTATTGGCGGCAGTCGTGAACGCCGGGGGGTTATCAGCACTGCCAATTATCCGGCGCGTAAATTTGGCGTGCGTAGCGCAATGCCGACCGGAATGGCGTTAAAACTGTGCCCGCATCTCACGTTATTGCCTGGTCGATACGAGGCTTATAAAGAAGCCTCCCGCCAGATTCAGGCGATCTTCTCCCGTTATACTTCGCTGATCGAACCTCTTTCGCTGGATGAAGCCTATCTGGATGTGACCGACAGCGCTCACTGTCACGGTTCCGCCACGCTGATAGCGCGGGAGATCCGCCAGACGATTTTCAACGAGCTACAGTTAACCGCCTCCGCCGGGATTGCGCCGGTCAAGTTTCTGGCAAAAATAGCCTCCGATCTCAATAAGCCCAACGGGCAATATGTTATTACCCCCGCCGATGTTCCCGAATTTCTCAGAACGCTGCCGTTAGGGAAAATACCCGGCGTAGGCAAAGTTTCTGCCGCTAAGCTGGAAGCGATGGGGTTGCGCACCTGCGAGGATGTTCAAAAATACGACCTGGCCATGTTGCTCAAACGGTTTGGTAAGTTTGGTCGCGTGTTGTGGGAACGCAGCCAGGGTATTGATGAGCGCGACGTCAACAACGACAGACTGCGCAAATCAGTCGGCGTCGAGCGTACGCTGGCAGAAGATATTCATGAATGGGCTGAATGTGAGGAGATTATTGAGCGTCTATATCCCGAACTGGAACGGCGTCTGGCAAAGGTAAAACCGGATCTGTTGATTGCCCGGCAGGGAATAAAACTCAAGTTTAATGATTTTCAGCAAACCACGCAGGAGCACGTCTGGCCGCGCTTAAGTAAAGATGACTTAATTGCGACGGCGCACAAAACCTGGGATGAACGTCGGGGAGGGCGAGGCGTGAGACTGGTGGGATTACACGTCACGCTGCTGGATCCACAGTTGGAAAGGCAACTGCTGCTGGGAATTTAACTCTGATGTATTGCCGGATAGCGGCGTAAACGCCTTATCCGGCCTACAAATCAGCGCGTAAGCCGGATAAGCGCAGCGCCATCCGGCATTTATTACAGAGACTTACTTCGCCGGAATCGACTTCAACAGTTCAGTCAGCAGCGTCCAGTAGTGGCCGACGCTTTCAATATGAACCTGCTCATCCGGGGAGTGCGGACCGGTGATAGTTGGCCCGATGGAAACCATGTCCATATCCGGATACGGTTTCTTGAACAGACCACATTCCAGACCGGCGTGGATAATCTGGATGTTCGGCGTTTTGTTGAACAGACGCTGATAGGTTTCGCGAACCAGGTGCATAACCGGAGAGTTAGCATCCGGCTGCCAGCCAGGATACGCGCCTTTGGCTTCGGTTTTGGCACCGGCGAGCTTGCCCAGTGAATCCAGCATGCTTACCACGTAGTCTTTACCGCTGTCGATCAGCGAGCGAACCAGGCAGTGGATCTGTACATTATCGTCAGTCATGGTCACGACACCGACGTTCAGGGAGGTTTCCACCACGCCTTTCGCTACGTCGGAATTGCGGATCACGCCGTTCGGGGTGGCGTTCAGTAGACGAACAAAGCTATCGCGAGACTGTGCGGTCAGCGCGGCTTTATCGTTGGCTACGGCATCCAGAAGCAGAACCAGATTCTTCTCTTTGGCTTCCAGTTCGTTTTTCAGGATGTCCTGGTAAGTGTTAACCAGCGCTTTTAAGGCATCAACCTTATCAGTAGCCACGGCGAGGGTCGCAAAAGCTTCACGTGGAATCGCGTTACGCAGCGTGCCGCCGTTGAAATCAATCAGACGCAGATCCAGCTCTTCAGCGTGGCCCGCCAGGAAGCGTACCAGCAGCTTATTCGCGTTACCGAGGCCGACGTGGATTTCGCCACCGGAGTGACCGCCTTTCAGACCTTTTAAGGTCAGTTTAAAGCTCTGGAAACCAGCCGGAACCGCCTCACGGGACAGTGGCAGGTTTGAGGTAAAGTCGATACCCCCAGCGCAACCCATGTAGATCTCACCTTCTTCTTCAGAGTCGGTATTGATCAGGATATCTGCCTGCAGCCAGTTAGCCTGCAGACCGAACGCGCCATCCATGCCCGCTTCTTCGGTCATAGTCAGCAGCACTTCCAGCGGACCGTGTACCACGTTGTCATCCGCCAGGACGGCCAGCGCGGACGCCATACCGATGCCGTTATCCGCACCCAGCGTGGTGCCACGGGCTTTCACCCATTCGCCATCAATATAAGGTTGGATAGGATCTTTGGTGAAGTCGTGCACGGTGTCGTTGTTTTTCTGCGGGACCATATCCAGGTGCGCCTGCAGAACGACCGGTTTGCGGTTTTCCATGCCTGCAGTGGCAGGTTTGCGAATCAGGATGTTACCGACCTGGTCGCGCTCGACGTGAAAACCTTTCTCCTGGGCCCAGCTCAGAATATGTTCAGCGAGCTGCTCTTCATGGTAGGACGGATGAGGAATAGAACAGATTTTGGCAAAAATATCCCACAACGGTTGCGGGGATAATTGAGACAGTTCAGACACGTTGAGTCTCCTTGGCGATGTCCTACAAAACTTGCTTGCAGGGCACGGGGTTAGCTGAATAAAAAACACCACAAGTCAGGCTTGCGCGATGCGATTGAGAATACCACTTTCTCCGCTGACGGCTAGCATAAAGCATGCAAAAAGAGGCGTGGATTCTGCGAAACACTGGTTTTTAGTGCGTCAGATCTCTATAATCTCGCGCAACCTGGTTCACCCTCAATTTATTAATTAGCCGTAGATAAACAGGCTGGGACACTTCACATGAGCGAAAAATACGTCGTCACCTGGGACATGTTGCAGATCCATGCACGTAAACTGGCAAGCCGCCTGATGCCTTCTGAACAATGGAAAGGCATTATTGCCGTTAGCCGTGGTGGTCTGGTGCCGGGCGCATTGCTGGCGCGTGAATTGGGTATTCGTCATGTCGATACCGTATGCATCTCCAGCTACGATCACGACAACCAGCGCGAGCTGAAAGTGCTTAAGCGTGCTGAAGGCGACGGTGAAGGTTTTATCGTCATCGACGACCTGGTTGACACCGGCGGCACCGCGGTTGCGATCCGCGAAATGTATCCTAAAGCGCATTTCGTCACTATTTTCGCTAAGCCGGCAGGTCGTCCGCTGGTAAATGATTATATTGTTGATATCCCTCAGGATACCTGGATTGAGCAGCCTTGGGATATGGGCGTAGTGTTTGTCCCGCCGATCTCTGGTCGCTAATCAGCAACGCTTTCAACGCCTGGCTATGCCGGGCGTTGTTCTTTATTAATCCCCATCAGGTTACACTATGCCTTAATGAGTATTCATGGAGGCTGCAAGAATGTCACAAGCTAACCTCAGCGAAGTCCTGTTCAAACCCCGCTTCAAACACCCTGAAACGTCTACGCTGGTTCGTCGTTTTAATCACGGCGCGCAGCCGTCCGTACAATCTGCCCTGGATGGCAAAACAATCCCACACTGGTATCGCATGGTGAATCGCCTGATGTGGATCTGGCGCGGCATCGATCCGCGTGAAATCCTCGAAGTACAGGCGCGTATCGTGATGAGCGAAGCCGAACGCACGGATAAAGAGCTCTACGACACGGTCATTGGTTATCGTGGCGGGAACTGGATCTATGAGTGGGCAAAGCAGGCGATGGAATGGCAACAGAAAGCGTCTATGGAGGAGGATCCACAGGTGAGCGGGCGCCACTGGCTGCATGCCTCTACGCTGTACAACATTGCCGCTTATCCGCACCTGAAAGGCGATGAGCTGGCAGAGCAGGCGCAGGCTCTGGCCAATCGCGCCTATGAAGAAGCCGCTCAACGGCTGCCGGGCACGCTGCGTGAGATGGAATTCGCGGTCGCTGGCGGCGCGCCGATAACCGGCTTCCTGCATATGCCAAAAGGCGATGGTCCGTTCCCGACGGTACTGATGTGCGGCGGTCTCGATTCCATGCAAACGGACTACTACACCCTGTATGAGCGCTACTTTGCTCCGCGCGGTATTGCCATGTTGACGCTGGATATGCCGTCGGTCGGATTCTCATCAAAATGGAAACTGACTCAGGATTCCAGCCTGCTACATCAGCATGTATTAAAGGCGCTGCCTAATGTCCCGTGGGTGGATCACACCCGCGTGGCGGCCTTCGGTTTCCGTTTTGGCGCTAATGTGGCGGTACGCCTGGCGTATCTGGAGTCGTCACGGCTGAAGGCGGTGGCCTGCCTGGGACCGGTTGTACATGCGCTGTTGAGTGACCCGCAGCGTCAGGCAAGCGTCCCGGAAATGTATCTTGACGTTCTGGCCAGCCGCCTGGGGATGCATGACGCTTCCGATGAAGCGCTGCGCGTTGAGCTTAATCGCTATTCATTAAAAGTGCAGGGACTGCTCGGTCGACGCTGCCCGACGCCAATGCTGTCGGGGTTCTGGAAAAATGATCCGTTTAGCCCGGAAGAGGAGTCGCGTTTAATCACCTCGTCATCTTCTGACGGTAAGCTGCTGGAGATTCCATTCAACCCGGTGTATCGCAATTTTGACAAAGGACTGCAAGAAATAACCAAGTGGATCAATCAGAGATTGTGTTAAAAGTTTGCTAAATTTTATCGATTTGGTAAAACAGGAGCTTCACCTAAGGAGATCGTAATGACGTTACCGAGTGGGCATCCGAAAAGTAGATTGATCAAGAAATTCACCGCGCTTGGCCCGTACATCCGGGAAGGGCAGTGCGAAGACAATCGCTTTTTTTTCGATTGTTTGGCTGTTTGCGTCAACGTGAAACCCGCCCCTGAGAAACGTGAGTTCTGGGGCTGGTGGATGGAGCTTGAGGCGCAGGAAAAACGCTTTACCTACAGCTATCAGTTTGGTTTGTTTGATAAAGATGGCAACTGGACGGCGGTGCCGGTGAAAGAGACTGAAGTGGTAGAGCGACTGGAATACACCTTACGTGAGTTTCATGAAAAATTACGTGGATTGTTAACGTCGCTGAATCTGGCGCTGGAGCCTGCTGACGATTTTAAGGATGAGCCGGTTAAATTAACCGCATAATGAACAGTAAAATGCCGGATGGCGGCGCAACCCCATCCGGCATTTTTTATCCTAAATCAGAACTGATAAACCATACCGACGGCAACGATATCATCATCGTTGATACCCAGTTTATTGTCGCTATCCAGCTGGTTGATTTTATAATCGACAAACGCGGACATATTTTTGTTGAAATAATACGTAGCGCCAACGTCGATATAATTCACCAGATCTTCATTGCCGACGCCTTCAATATCTTTACCTTTTGACAGCACATAACCCAGTGACGGACGCAGACCAAAGTCAAATTGGTACTGAACAACCGCTTCGAAGTTCTGTGTTTTATTGGCGAAGCCGCCGGAAATCGGCGTCATATTGCGCGTTTCAGAATAGAACGTCGCAATATAGATATCGTTAGCATCATATTTTAAACCCGTTGCCCAGGCTTCTGCTTTATCGCCTGTACCGCGAGTTTGCAGATTCTGCTGATTGGTACGATCGGAGTTGGTATAAGCGCCGCTTACGGCGAAATCGCTACCGCCAAAGTCATAGGTAACGGATGTACCAAAACCATCGCCGTTCTGTTTTTTCACATCGCGGTCCTGGTTTTTACCCTGATATTGCAGGGTCAGATCCAGGCCATCCACGACGCCGAAGAAATCGGTGTTACGGTAAGTCGCCAGGCCGCTGGCGCGTTTGGTCATAAAGTTATCGGTCTGCGCAGATGAATCGCCGCCGAACTCCGGGAACATATCGGTCCATGCTTCTACATCGTACAGTGCGCCCAGGTTACGACCATAATCAAACGAGCCAAGATTTTTTAATTTCAGACCGGCAAAGGCCAGACGTGTTTTTTGCTGGTTGGAATCACTTTCAGCTTTATTGCCAGCGAACTCTGCTTCCCAGCGACCGTAACCCGTCAGTTCATCATTAATTTGCGTTTCGCCCTTAAAACCTAAACGGATATAGCTTTGGTCGCCGTCCTTGCTGTCATAATCCGTCATGTAATGCATGGCTTTCACTTTGCCATACAGATCCAGTTTATTGCCGTTCTTGTTATACACTTCAGCTGCCTGTACGGATGCCGACGCCACAATCCCCATCACCACTAATGCCAGAGTGCTCTTTTTCATTTTCATTCCTGATTAAAAGTACGCGCTAATATTCACTGGGTGTGATCCCCGTTAAAAGACAGGAAGGTTTTTAACGTCTGGCAATGAACGTTTTATGACAAAGTAAGAATATTTTTAAAAAAGAGTGTTTTTATGTTTCTGTAATCAATGCGTCAAAATCTGCCGCTACGCTTGCTGATCCTGCGCAATAAAATTTCATGCTTTGTGCGCTGGCTGTTGGCAACCGGGGCCAGTCCTGCTAAAACGTTCGTTTGATATCATTTTCCCCAATTTTGAATGGCAGAGAATCATGAGTGACAGCCAGACGCTGGTGGTAAAACTTGGCACCAGTGTGTTAACGGGCGGATCGCGCCGCCTGAACCGCGCCCATATCGTAGAACTGGTTCGCCAGTGCGCGCAGCTCCATGCCGCAGGGCATCGTATTGTTATCGTTACCTCAGGCGCGATCGCCGCCGGGCGTGAGCATCTTGGTTACCCTGAGCTCCCGGCGACGATAGCCTCGAAACAGCTGTTGGCGGCGGTAGGGCAGAGCCGATTGATTCAACTGTGGGAACAGCTGTTCTCTATTTACGGTATCCATATCGGGCAGATGCTGCTGACACGTGCGGATATGGAAGACCGTGAGCGCTTCCTTAATGCCCGCGATACTTTACGCGCGCTGCTGGATAACAACATCGTTCCTGTCATCAATGAGAATGACGCGGTGGCGACCGCCGAAATTAAAGTCGGCGATAATGACAATCTCTCGGCGCTGGCGGCAATTCTGGCCGGAGCCGATAAGCTACTGTTGCTGACCGATCAGCAGGGACTTTTCACTGCCGATCCGCGCACCAACCCGCAGGCGGAGCTGATTAAAGACGTTCACGGTATTGATGATGCGCTGCGCGCCATTGCCGGCGACAGCGTTTCTGGCCTGGGAACGGGCGGTATGGGCACTAAATTGCAGGCCGCAGATGTCGCGTGCCGCGCCGGAATCGACACTATTATTGCCGCGGGCAGCAAGCCGGGCGTGATTGGTGATGTGATGGAAGGCGTTTCCGTTGGGACGCGTTTTCATGCTCAGGCCTCTCCGCTGGAGAACCGTAAACGCTGGATTTTCGGCGCGCCGCCTGCCGGGGAAATTACCGTCGATGAGGGGGCTACCGCTGCGATCCTGGAACGCGGCAGTTCATTACTGCCAAAAGGCATTAAAAGCGTGACAGGCAACTTTTCTCGTGGTGAAGTGATTCGTATCTGCAATCTCGAAGGGCGCGATATCGCCCACGGCGTGACCCGCTATAACAGCGACGCGCTTCGCCGTATTGCCGGACACCACTCACAGCAGATTGACACCATCCTTGGCTATGAATACGGCCCGGTTGCTGTCCATCGCGACGACATGATTACCCGTTAAGGAACAGGCATATGCTGGAACAAATGGGCATTGCTGCCAAAGCTGCGTCATACAAGCTGGCGCTGCTCTCCAGCCGCGAAAAAAATCGCGTGCTGGAAAAAATAGCCGATGAGCTGGAAGCGCAAATGGAAAGTATCCTTAGCGCTAACAAGCAGGATGTAGAACAGGCGCGTGAAAATGGTCTGAGCGAAGCGATGCTCGACCGCCTGGCACTGACCCCTGCGCGCCTGAAAGCGATTGCTGATGATGTGCGTCAGGTGTGTAATCTTGCTGACCCGGTCGGGCAGGTGATTGACGGGGGCCTGCTGGATAGCGGCCTGCGTCTCGAGCGCCGTCGCGTCCCGCTGGGCGTGATTGGAGTGATTTATGAAGCGCGTCCTAACGTTACCGTTGATGTTGCCTCCCTGTGCCTGAAAACTGGTAATGCGGCGATCCTGCGCGGCGGGAAAGAGACTTACCGGACTAACGCGGCGACCGTGGCGGTGATCCAAAAGGCGCTGGAAGCCTGCGGTTTACCCGCAGCAGCGGTGCAGTCGATCGACAACCCGGATCGCGCGCTGGTCACTGAAATGCTGCGTATGGATAAGTACATCGATATGCTGATCCCACGCGGTGGCGCGGGCCTGCACAAGCTGTGTCGTGAGCAGTCGACTATCCCGGTCATCACCGGCGGCATAGGCGTGTGTCATATTTATGTGGATGATTCTGCTGAAATCGCTCCAGCGCTGAAGATTATCGTCAACGCCAAAACCCAGCGTCCGAGCACCTGTAATACCGTGGAGACCTTGCTGGTGCATCAGGATATCGCTGAGCGTTTCCTGCCTGCGTTAAGCCAAAAGATGGCGGAAAGCGGTGTTACGCTGCACGGCGACGAAATCGTGATGCAGGTACTGCATGGCCCGGCCAAACTGGTGCCGCTGAAACCGGAAGAGCTGGATAACGAGTTTCTGTCTTTGGATCTGAACGTTGTGGTGGTCGAAAATATGGATGGTGCTATCGCGCACATTCGTGAACACGGCACCCAGCACTCAGACGCTATCCTGACGCGCACGCTCAGCAACGCCAACCGTTTCGTGAATGAAGTTGATTCTTCTGCCGTGTACGTGAATGCTTCCACCCGTTTTACCGATGGCGCCCAGTTTGGACTGGGGGCTGAAGTGGCGGTGAGTACGCAAAAACTGCACGCGCGTGGCCCAATGGGGCTTGAAGCACTGACCACATATAAGTGGATTGGCTTCGGCGACGACACCATTCGCGCGTAATTGAAACCGGGTGATGCAAAACAGGCGTTTGATTCGCAAGGCCAGTAATGCATCGCCCGGTTTGTTTTAACCTTCTTTGCCATACCTGCGTTCGTTTCAGCTCTGCGTTTTTAATCATCCGCAGCAGACTATATTTATTCATATTCTCGTTTGTGCCAGAAAAGTGAGCTAGCACAGAATTTTCCCTGTCTGGAATGAATTTTCCTGGTCTGCGGTTCACGTATTGTTCCTAACGCCCGTTCTATTAGAATCAGTCTCATTTTTATGAGGAGTTGTTGCGTGAAATCGGATATTCACAAACTTAGCATTCCTGTTGTGCCGCTCGGCAATCCGTTTCCACCCCGCCATTGTTCGCTGTGTCCAAAGGGATCGGTGATTGATCGTGATAATGAGTACAGGTTAATAGACAAAAGAAGGAAGTTTAAAGCAGGTGAGATTCTCGCTCGGCAGGATGAAACCGCTGAGATGCTTTTTGTGATTCATGAGGGGTATTGCAAGTCCAGCGTGGAATGTGGCGATAACGTTTTGATCAGCCGCTTTTATGTTCCGGGGGATATCATGGCGCTGGATGCAGTCGAAGGGAGAACGTATCTGACCACCATCAGGGCTGCAACGACTGCGGAAGTTTGCCATATCGACATCGCGCGGTTGTTCAAGGTCGCAGAGAAGGATCCTTCAGTGGCCGCAGCAGTCATCAAGTTTCTGTGCAGAGATAATGGGTTCATTGTGGAGAAATTGCGGCGTTATGCGAATAAGCACGCGGAGGCCAGAATCGCCGCTTTCCTGGTGGAGTTTTACGAGATGCATTTGCGCATTGGCAGACCGGAAACGACGCTTCGATTGCCTTTTTCCCGGGAAGAAATTGCCAGTTATCTCGACCTTAAAATTGAGACCGTCAGCCGCTCATTAAAATCACTCGAACAACAGGATTTGATTACCATACATCGGGTACGTACGGTAACACTTAATAGTTACCTTGGTTTGAAAAGCTTCATCTAATTCTCTCCTTTATGCACATGATTTTTATCTGGTAATACCAGGAATATTCTTTTTAAATGGAAAATTCCTGGTATTACTTGTGTGAAATAATTATCAATTCGAATATTAATCCTCCAGACTTGTGCTTTGTTTATAAGAATATTCCCCTTCAAACGAAAGTTTTATGAGAATTTTCTTGTGAAGGATAAATTTTAGCAAAATTGCAACAAAGAATAAGCATTCTGGATGAAATATGGATGTTTTGATTATCTTTATGTTTTGTAAGGATTTTGGTGTGAATTTATTTGTATGACATTTTTGATAAATATCAAAAACATAAAAAAGATGAATTGTTTGCTGTGACTTATTTGTTTGGGTGATAATTCTGGAGCGAGGCTTGTTTTGAGTAAATATCTCTTAGGAAACTTCTTAGAGGTCTTTTTTTGTGGGAAAATTCTTAGTCTTTTATAATTTCTGCGTTTCAGGGTTTGTTGAGATGTTACTTAATTCAAATGATAATTTTTGGGCGCGGCAATTCTGGCTCGCAATAATGGAACCGCTGGAGTGACTTAATAATAAGACTCGGTGGTGAGTTTGTTCTTAGGAGAAGATAAAATGAAAAAATTATTATTAGTGACCTCTCTGGCTTCTGTATTTGTTGCGGCAAATGCAATGGCGGATGTTACTGCTTCTGCAACAGCCTCGTGGGATGCGACGGCAACAAAAGATACCTCCAGCATGTTGGTTGTCACCCCGCTGAATTCTTTAACCTTTCAGTATGCGGAAGGTCTGAATGGCTTCAACTCCCAGGATGGCGCATTTGATGTGACCATTCAAGGCCAGGAGACCGCCACTGATTTTGAACTGACTGCTCAGATTGTTAGCAATACTCTGACTAACGCCAGTGGCGATGCTTCTACCCTGAACGTCGGGGTGGCATGGAATGGCACCCCGCTGACTAATTCATCAGATACCGTCCTGGTCAACTCCAGCTCGACTTCTGGTCTTGAAAGCCTGATGGCTGATGGCGCTTATAATGGTGCTGCTCGTGTCAGCGATCAATCCAACTTCAAATTCACCATCGCGTCAGCGACTTCTGATGGTACCCAGGCAGTAACGGATTACTCTGCCCTGCCGGACGGCTATTGGACTGGCGATGTAAAAGTACAGTTCAATGCAACCTGGACGACTCCGTCTGCCTAAGCAATAAAGATTCGGGAGAATATTTTCTCCCGAATTTATCAGGAATGGTGTCATGAAAAAATATTTACCGGCAGCAATGTTGGTAGGGTTAGTAACATCTTTTTCCAGTTGGGCAATTAATGTCGGTGAGATTACATCGATAATGACTTCTGCTGAGAGTTCATTATCGAAAGAAATTGCCAATACGACAGATTCGGCACGTTATGTCAGTGTTTCGGTAAAACAATTGTCATCACCTTTGGCGGGTGGTATCGAAATAAAGCCTGTTAATTCTGGAGAGTTACTTTCTACACCTGCCAATCTTATTCTGCCTGGTCAGGCGAAGGATGTATTTCGTTTCTTCTATAAAGGACCTGCAGATGATGTCGAGCGTTATTATCGTCTGCAATGGATTGATGAACCGGTCACCGAGAGCGCAGAAACCCGGGCCAATAAAATGGCTGTTGCGACAGCATCCGCTGAAATTGGCACTATTTTGGTGGTGGCGCCGCGAAAGGAGCGTTTTGAATATAGCCGACATGGCGATGTTATTACCAATACCGGCAATGTTTCGTTTCGTGTGATCGCCTATGGGGCATGTAAGGATAAGGCCCGCGATCGGGGACGAGGCTGTCGCGAACGTTATTACATTATGCCGGGTACGAAAATAAAATTACAGTTTACCGACATTAGCAATAGCCGTTCACGGATCGGTATCTGGCACGGTAAACAGTTTATTACAGTGAAGTGATGGTCGATTGCAGCCATCTGTACGGGATAAATAAAAATACCGGAATGTAAGGATGCATATGACAACAAATAATATTGTCGGCGGTAGCTTTTGTCTTTTTCTTGCGCTGACACCAGGATTTTCACATGCAGCCCCAGTAAAAGTGGGTAATTACGTTATTCCCAGCGCTTTCGCCCGTTCACTGGAGCAGGGAATGACGGTGCCGGTATATATTCGTTACAACGAGACTGACGAGAAAAGTCAGCAAAAAATTGCCGATGCGGTTATTGCGCTTGTTGATGGCAATATTACCGTTAGAGCCCTGTCGCTTGCTGAATTGCCCAATAATGCGGTGCTCTCTGAGAAAACCCGCGCGATGGTGGAAAAAATTCGTGATGTGAAATTTCATGACAACACGAATATTGAACTGTCAGATGATGTGCGCCTGCAACTCAATGTCTCTTCATTTCACCTGGAGATGATCGTCAGCAAAGATGCGTTAACTGAAGCGATTGTCGCACGCAGCAGTCTGCTCGGGCCTTCCAGCGTAGAGACGCTCTCCAACATCCTGAATTATAACTTCGGCACTTACTACAACGACTATCGTAACGGCAGTAGCACCCGCAGTTATCTGACGATGGACAATACAACATCGCTACGTGAACACCACATCAACATTAACGGTTCGTTTTACGGCATAGGCGACAGCAATGGCACCAGTAAACTCTATCGGGCGATGTATGAGCGCGATTATAACGGGTATCGACTGGCGCTCGGGATGCTTGACACCTGGAATGTCCAGTCTATTGCCAGCCTGAATGCGTTGAATGGCGGTAAAATTTACGGCGTGAGCTACGGAAACAAAGGAAATACGGTGGTTGAAAACACCGCGCTTTCACTCACGCCGATTACCGTATTTTTGCCAGCAGCTGGCGAGGTTCATGTCTTTCGTGACGGGCGATTGCTCAGCGTGCAGAACTTTAATATGGGCAGCTATGAAATTGATACCAGTCGTTTTCCGTATGGAGTTTATGACGTCACGGTGGATATCGTGGTCAATGGCCGGACGATTAATAGTCGTATCAGCCGGGTTAATAAAATCTTTGCCCGCCAGCAGGCTGCTGGAATTGATCAGCTCTCGTGGCAATTTTTTGGCGGCTCACTGGATTATGATCGGGTGAGCTATAAGCGTAACCATTATCGTGATTTGGGCAGCCAGCAGACATGGATTGCCGGCGGGGCCGCATCGGTAACGCTGGCGGTATTGTCGGGACTGGGCCTGAAATCCACGCTCTACGGTTTTGACAACAATGCGGTCAATGAAACGGATGTCACACTCAATGTGAATGAATACGTCAGCATTGGCGCTCAGACGCTGGTAGCGAACGATTCGTCATGGCGAAACATCAGTAACATTAATCTCAATGTGCCTGAGGGGTATGGTTCTCTTTGGGCATCTCGTGAAGACAGTAAAATTGGCGATCGTCTGCCGGTGCAGGAACGTGACAATTATTCTATTGGCGGCACGCTGAACCTCGGAAAGTTTATTCCTCATGGCGGTTCGCTCACCGTGAGTCAGACGGAGAATCGTTATTCCGGCAATAAATACCGTAACCTTGATTACAGCACTACTCTATATTCTGGCAGGTATGCCTCGGTTGGACTGCGTGCTGGGATCCAGCGTTATTACTACAACAACCGAAATGACGATGGGAGACAGGAACGTTATGTCAGCCTGGATTTATCGTTGCCGTTGGCTTCCTGGCTGAGCATGGGGGTCTCCCGGGATCGCTATGGCAGCACCCAGGGGAATCTCAGCGCGCGCAAGCAGTATGCTGAAGGTCCCATTAAATCGGTCGGCCTGGCGGCGTCAACCCGTCTGAGTGGTGAACAATATTACGACAACAATTATTCGATAAATGGCAATCTGAGTTATGACACGAAATATAACGCCGGTACCGTATCGGTAACGCGTTCCGCGGATAACTCCACCAATATGAACTTCTCTTCTCAAGGCTCTCTGGCGTGGGCTGGCAAAGACTTCGGTCTGAGTAAAGAGAGGCAGCGGTCTGGTGTCATCGTGAAAACAGATTTGACCGGCGAGGGGAAACTGGCTGCGAAGATTAATAATCGTAATTATCTTCTCAGCGGTAAATCCAATTTCATTGCACTCCCGCCCTATGCTCAATACAAGCTGGAGATCCTCAATGATAAGAACTCTGAGGACAGCTTCGATATTGTTTCAGGACGCAAACAGGAACTGACGCTTTATCCGGGGAACGTTGGCGTTATTAACCCTGAAATTAAAAGCATGGTCACCGTGTTCGGGCGTATTCGCTACCCTGATGGGCAATTGGCTGCAAATACCGATATTCATAACCATATTGGTAAAACGCGCACGGATGAAAAGGGTGAGTTTGCTATCGATATTGATAAAAAATATCCGGTCATCACGTTAATTTCAGCCAATGGCAGCGTATGTGAAGCTGATCTTGATCTGGAAAAAGCACGCGGCGCGGCGTGGGTTGGCGAGGTGAAATGTGCAACGCAAACCACCATGGCACAACGATAAGGTATTAATAATGAATAAATCTCTGTCTCTTATTCTCGGGAGTGTCTTCGTTGCGTTATCCCCCTCGGCATGGGCGCTTTCTGCGTCCACTCAGGCGGCTGTGAACAACAATTATTTATTTATAGAAAACAACGTTGATAACGAATATTTTATTACTCCTTCTTCCCTCGATCCCCGTATTAGCGGCTCGAATACTTGGGTAAAATATGGAAATGACCAGGATAGCCTTGGATACATTGGTATCGTTGGTTGGGTAGCTAATACTACATACTACAAGGATATGTGGATTGATAATTCGCCAATCAGCGAACCATTCCGTGGTATTCGTTGCACAACTGGCGCTAATTGTCCGGCATCTGGCTACATACCTGCAGAACTAACCGATCAATTTGGTTTTTATCATACCAAAGCAACCGGAGCGGGGATTGCCGGTGGATACTATGGTTTTGCATCGCTGACTGACTCGGCGTATGAATATTTTCGCAATATGTCAGTCGGTGGCTCAGAGACCTACAATCTCAATTTTTGCAGAACAACGATTGACTATGATTATGCGGCTGGACAACGTTGCAAAGACCAGAGTAGTGGTAATTGGTACATCAGACCCTATACATTAAACAAAAGAGGCCATTTATCTTTAGTTTCAACCAACGCATTTCAGGAGTTGTGGGTCGCCAGCGATGGAACGCCGAGCATCACCAAAGACTCTGGTTATTGTGAACTTGGCGTGGTAGGCGGCACCGATGGTGTGATTTGCAAGATGGTAAGTTATAACCTGCAACAAACGGCTAATCTGACCGCCTCTCTGACGTTTCGAGCTTATGTTGACACAGCAATGCTTGGTTTTACGCCGGGTTCGACTACGGTGAAATACTCCGGGAATGGTTCAAACTGGTATAACTATGGTACTTCAACAGCGTATTACAACGTTTTCACAACGTCTGGGGAATATATTTATATTTTTCTGTCGAAAGCATTTCTGAAAAATCTCGTCGATTCAGGAATCAGCATTACTAATAGTCAACCGTTTACTTTTGGTTTTTATAATGGATTAACACCAGAGTCTGGATATTACCAGTTTACACCTTCACTACAGCTTAATATTGTGCCGAAGGAGTATGGGATCAGTATTATCTCTGCGAATAATACTACTTCTGCAAGCGGCAGCGGTACGATTGGCGATGCCGCTCCGATTGAGATGGATTACACCGTGACTGTCTCCGGACCCCGTCAGGCCGATAGCATTACCGCCCAGGTTATTGGGGATAGTACAACGATAAACAATGTGCCTTATTGCCTGTTTACCTCTACGCAAGGAGGGCTATCCGTCCCAATTCCCGCCTTTCTTCAGTACAACAGTCAGTCGGGGGGCGTGGTGCAGAAACGAAACAGCTGTAGTGAGGCGGCAATCAACATGAGCGATGCGCAGTGGCAACAGACGCCCTGGGACGCAAATAACAACGATGATGGAAGCTATTATGCAACTGATTTGAAACTGCTTTTCCCAATGAATGATTCACGTTCGCTGTTAACCGTTTCTGGTGCGGACTGGGAAGGTGTCGTCAGTGCCAGTGGAGAGATAAAAGTCACGGCGAATTGGGTGGGAGTCACACCATGAATCGCTGCCATTTGGCACTTAGATGGGTATTGGTCTTGCTGTCTGCGCTGACTGCATGCTCTGTACAGGCTGTTTATCTGGAATCGACTATTTATGAGATGCCATCGGATAAATCGTTTATCAGTAAACGAATCTATAACGATAGCCAGAAACAGAATTTGTACAGTATTAGCGCAGTAAAAATTGATAAACCGGGGCCAGGTGGTGAAAACAGAAGCGCTATTGCCGAAGGCGAACTTTTATTTACACCACTGAATTTTTCACTGGCACCGCAGGCGAGCGAATTTTTTAAGATTTTCTACCGTGGTCCACAGGATGATAAGGAACGTTATTATCGAATTCTGTTTCGCGAAATACCGATAACGCTGCTTACCCAGCGCAATCAAGGGAAAGGCGGAGCGGCGCTCCCGGTAATCGCCATGGATACCATACTGGTTGTTCGTCCGAGAAAAATCAATCTGGCATACTCGGTTGATGAGAGAAACGGGACACTGAAAAACACCGGGAATACTTTTTTTAAGGTCATCGTACACCGGGGGTGCCATTCAACAGATGATGAAGCCATCATGCGTTATGTGTTACCCGGGGAGACCTGGCATAGTAGTGAACTAAAAACACAAAACAGAAAATTTATAGTTGCCTTGCAGAAATATTTACCTGTGGGGCAGGGGTGCTTCAAACTCAATCGTTAGTATGTATCTTTATAAAATACAGTCATAAGTTCAGAATAGATGAAATTTTTTCATACGTACTCAATATTACGGTATTTAAGAGTCAGATTGCATGGGGTGTATAATTAATGATCAGGTTGAGTGTGATTGCACCAGAAAAGCCTGAAGCAGCGTGATATCAAAGATTCGTCGTGCGGCTATCGTCAAAAAATTAAATGATAATGTTCCTGATGATATTACTGAGTAGCTCATGTTAAGCCAGTTTTTTTTCTAATGAAATGTGATCCATATCGCTGGAAATGGTTATGGGATAAGAAATTTATGACATGTGTTCATGGTTTGTCTGGCAGAATAATTTTTTTAGTTACATATGTTGTCGTTTTTTGATTTTATGGTTTTATATTTTTACTTGCTGTCAACGTGAGCGATTTTATTTGTGCCGCTTAGGAATCAGGAATATTCCTTTTTCAATTTTTAAAAGGCCTTACTATTTTACGGGGATACTCATATGGACAGTTGTGATTATAAATTCCTAATCTGCATGAGATAACTTATGGAAAAAGTTAACTCACGCGCCGCCTTATAATTATTGGAGGTTGAAGGTGTTGTACATGCTCTCGTGTATAAAACGAGGGGCCTGCTATGCCATAAATTAAAGTTGGTGATAACTATGAATACGAAAAAGGTTTTTCTTCTCAGTTATGATATTTTCCTTTTCTCAGGAATAAAAGCGTGGTTGCCAAATCTGGTGCTGGTTGATGCGCGATCATTTATTTCTGGTACTCAGTCAATTATTCCACGGTATCCATCCTGTTTGCTGATTATCGATAATCGGTTACCATTGTTTCTGGTCAGGAAATGGTTTCAAAGAAATAGTACACAATTTATCAATATAAACTGTATTGTTCTGCGAATGAATGAAACGCGTTCTGTTAATCGAGGGTACGAAGAGTATGCTTTCATTAATGGACGGGAATTATCGGAACAGTTGATTTTTCAGCTAAGAGCCAATTTGATGGCACCCATTGAGGTTGTGGAAGTCACTAAAGGTTCAACGATGTTTACTTTTCATTTGTCTGAATTTGAGGAGGAAATGCTGTATGCATCATTTACAAAAGAAAAATTGCACGATTTTTGTATTGCTAACTCGCTAACCATTAAATCAGTGTATAGATACCGGGAACGAATTACCGCTCGTCTGGGTTTTTCACATTTTAATGAAACTATCATTTTTTTAACCAGAAATAATTTATTGCATGATGGTTGTCCGACGAACAGTCATTCTGGTGAGAATGTAATATACGGCGATGCATATGATATCTCAGATTCTGGTCGACTGAGTATGGCAATAAGGAATGAAGAAATCATTCCTTATTTTCAACCCATCGTAAATATCAATGGAGATGTCTGTGGTGTTGAGGTTTTAGCTCGCTGGCCACATGGGCATAACTATGCAATTTCTCAACGTGAGTTTATACCACTGGCTGAAAAAAGTGGCTTAATGAATGAGTTAACGAGCTATTTAATGACTACCGTCGCGCGTAATCTGGTCGATGGAAGTGAGGATATCAATAAAACTCTATTTGTCTCTTTTAATGTCAGCCCATCAGGTTTAAGTAATCCCGTTTTCTATTGGGAATGCCTTAACTTTATGGAGATAACACAAAGGCTACCGATTAAATTGATGATTGAAATAACCGAAAACCAGACGCTCACTATTACTCCTGCCATCAAAGAGCTGATACGATCGCTGCGAAACAAAGGGGTTTTGTTTGCTTTAGATGATTTTGGGACGGGATATGCTAACCTTTGCTATCTCAATGAGTTAGACCTGGATGTTATAAAAATTGATAAAACTTTCATCAAGGCTATTAAAGATGTTGAGCAACATATCCCTATGCTCGAGTCAATCATTCACCTTTCTGGACTCCTGGGATTACGTATGGTGGCGGAGGGGGTTGAACATGGTTATCAGCAGCAATGGTTAGGAAAAAATAATGTTGATTACCTACAGGGTTATCAATTTTTACCGCCAGTGATGTTTGATGATTTTATGCGTTTTTACAAGCAGTCGGTAGGTCTATTTGAATCAGCGCCGGATTCCACTTTCTCATCATGAAACCTGACGGGAACATCAGGGGCGTATGCCTCTGATGCCAGTATTTTTGCCGAAGTTAGTACTACAGAGTCTGCCTGGTGAAGGCGATAGCCTGTTGTGAGTGAAACATCGTTTGTCTATGTGTTTTTTACAGGGTATTTATAGCGGTATCAGCGTTCATCAAGCCGGTTCAGTCGTTATGCGTCATTTCCTGCGAAAATTAAGAGTCTGGTTTCCGCCACCACTCATCTTAGTACTTTTCCTCGCAGCGGATGCGATGACGGCGAGTCCACGTTTCATATTCGGTGCGGTGAATATCGTGATCAGCGCATTACTGACCAGCGTCAGTCTGTGGGTGATACTGCATACCGCGTGGCAAATGCTAATGAAACGCACGACGCTGAATCCGCTTCATGCAGATAAATCGACCACGCTTGTTACCGGTGGATGTTACGCCTGGAGCCGCAACCCTATTTACCTTGGAATGAGCGGACTCCAGTTGGCCTTCGCTTTCTGCGTCGGCAGCCTCGCCGGGATACTGGCTGTACCATTATTTATGCTGGTGATAGCCAGATTGCATATCGATTTTGAAGAAGAACAGTTGCGAAAACATTTCGGGCCGGAATGGGAACGATATGAGCAACGGGTTCGTCGTTGGCTATAGTCATAACCAACCGTGTACAAGCGTTCTTGTGTTGACACGATTCGTGCGTAATTGAAAGCGGATGATGCAAAAATAGGCGTTTGATTCACAAGGCCATTGACGCATCGCCCGGTTAGTTTTAACCTTCTACCCCGTGTTCACATTCGTGGACATGTCCTTTTCAGGGCCGATATAGCTCAGTTGGTAGAGCAGCGCATTCGTAATGCGAAGGTCGTAGGTTCGACTCCTATTATCGGCACCATTTCAAGTCATTACATCCTCCGACCTTTAAGAAAACGACGTTTCTCCTCTCACGCCGCACTCATGCTTTTTCGACTCGGGGTAAAGATTTGAACTGCTTTTGGGTTCTGAGCCTGTCGAGTTCACGCCGATAACAGAATTACCGGATAAAGATTCCTTCAGGCTACGTTCGCGTAATAGATAAACGCGAGCTTGTTGCCGTCCGGATCGCGTACGTAGGCGCTGTAAAATCCCTGACCATACTGCGGCCTATGACCCGGCGCGCCTTCATCTGTGCCGCCCAGGCTGAGCGCGAGGGTGTGCAACTGCTCAATATGTTCGACGGAACGCGCATTCAGCGCCACCATCGTGCCATTACCAACGCTGGCAGGTTGTCGATCAAAGGGGCTGCCGATGCACAGCCCAACGGTGTGGTTGCTGTTGAATGTTCCCCACGACGCCCCTTCTTCATTACGCCCGGCCTGCGGTTGCCCAAGCAGTTCCATTAGCGGATCGTAAAACTGAATGGCGCGCGGGAGATTGTTGGTACCTAACATAATGTAAGAAAACATACTTTCCCTCATATTCATGATGCCAGGAGTCTCAGTGGCTTTCCCGTCGTGGTGGCGTAGATGGGGTAACCTGTTGGCATGTTCAGAATGATTCGCGTAACAGCCAGGGACTGTCGACCAGAACTTTCTCCCGGTGACTGTCGCCGTTGATAATGTGCAACGTACTTAAACGCCCAATCTCATAATGCGGTAACTGGACTGTGGAAAGCGGGGGTAAGAACAAATTTCCGATCCCAACGAGATTATCATACCCAAGAACAGCAATGTCCTGTGGGATGCGAATCCCCTGTGTTAACAGCGTTTGATATACCATAAATGCGATACGGTCATTGCCACAAATTACCGAATCAAATTGCGGCATCCCCCGATCAATATATCTCAGCAAAATGTCCGGAATATCACGATAGTGTTCATCTCCATATTGCATATAGCAGTGTTCGAGCGCGTCAGGATTAATATTGGCTTCACGGCAGGCGCGATCGAGCCCCTGACGGCGGCGTCGCGTCGCCAGATGGTTGACAGGTAAATGCAGGCAAAGAGGGCGACGGTATCCCGCTGCTAATAGCGCCTGCACTGCCGTATATTGCCCTTGTTCATCATTGGGAATATAGCTGGCAACTGCTTCTCCCTTGTTCTCGCAGTTGGCCAGAACGCAAGGGTGCTTCAGTAGCCTGGAAGGGACGTTCACCTCACGCAATCCCATCGTGGTGAAAATGATCCCTCCGGGTCGGTGTGCGAGCAGCAGATCGACAATATCGTCAGGATTATCATCGGCAAACATGTTAACCACGAAGCTATTCCAGCCGTAGGCGCGCGCGGTTTCCTCGATAGACAACGTAATGTCGACTGAAAAAGGGGTTGTGACAGTATCCAACGCGAGCACGCCAATCGTTTTATTTCTGGAACCGACACGACGAACCTGCCGGGCAGAGAGGTCCGGCACGTAATTTAGCTGTAAAATAGCCTCCTGTACCCGGGACAGGGTTTCAGGCTTCACACGTTTCGGATCGTTCAGCACCCGAGACACGGTCATTAGTGATACATTGGCCAGTCTGGCCACATCTTTTAAAGATGCCATAGTCTTCCATTAAAGAAACTAACTACCCAATCCAGATATTGTACGCAATCCATCTATTAACGGGTTGTGAACAAAGACAAATATTTATTCCAGACATCGAATCCCAATGAATGGCAAGCGACGATAAAAAATGTGATCTTGATCCGAGCATGAAAATGTTAACGTTAACTTTTGTGATTAACATCGATTATCGCATCAAAATCAAGTGTACAGGCAAAATGTTAACGTTACCATCTCGGTATGTCATTTCCCTGAGATTACGTAGATGAATAAAAGATCTTCTCGCAGCTATCTGCTGCTCAGCGCGCTGCTGTTCTTTTTCTTTGTGACCTGGTCCTCATCAAGTTCACTTCTCTCTATTTGGCTGCATCAGGAAGTGGGACTAAAGGCGTCGGAAACCGGAATTATCTTTTCCGTGCTATCCGTCTCCGCGCTGTTTGCTCAGGTTTGTTATGGCTTTATTCAGGACCGTCTTGGCTTGCGTAAACATCTGTTATGGTGCATCACAGCGCTTTTGATCCTCTCCGGACCCGCTTATTTGTTATTTAGCTATTTGCTGAGTATTAATATTTTGCTGGGAAGTGTGTTCGGCGGTTTGTTTATCGGTCTGACATTTAACGGCGGTATCGGCGTTCTGGAGTCCTACACCGAACGCGTTGCGCGTCAGAGTACCTTTGAGTTTGGTCGGGCACGTATGTGGGGGTCTCTGGGCTGGGCTGTGGCTACCTTTTTTGCCGGGCTACTGTTTAACATTAACCCTGACCTTAATTTCCTGGTGGCCTCTTGCTCCGGGATTATCTTCTTCTGTCTGTTGGCCCGTTTAAAAGTCGCGGCTCCGGCAAGCATGGAAAAACTCGAAATCGGCGCTAAAAAAGTCTCTCTGGAAGATGCGCTGAATTTGCTTACTCTGCCACGTTTCTGGGCGTTGATATTCTTCGTGGTCGGTACCTGCATTTACGGCGTTTACGATCAGCAATTCCCAGTCTATTTCTCTTCACAGTTCCCGTCATTAAGAGAAGGGAACGAGATGTTTGGCTATTTAAACTCTTTCCAGGTTTTTCTGGAGGCGGCAGGCATGTTTTGTGCGCCCTGGTTGGTTAATCGCATTGGCGCTAAAAATGGTCTGATATTTGCCGGAATGGTGATGGCGATGCGTATGATCGCTTCCGGGCTGGTGGAAGGACCGCTACTTATTTCCATTACTAAATTACTTCACGCTGTCGAACTACCAATATTGTTAGTCGCTATTTTTAAATACAACAGTCTGAATTTTGACAAGCGTTTGTCCTCCACGATTTATCTGGTGGGATTCGCCTGCACCAGTTCCATTATTGGCACCGTATTATCCCCGCTGGCAGGCTTTAGCTATGAGAAATTTGGCTTCGCCCAGTCCTATCTAATCATGGGCATTATGGTGTTCTGCACCACGTTCATTTCAATTTTCCTTTTGCGCTCAAATAAGTCTTCATCTGAGCCATCCTTTCTGCAGCAAAATGCTGTGTAATGTACTGAGAGTAAAGACGATGACATCCTTATTAGAACAAGCCGAACAGACGCTTGAAAAAGCACAATCCAGTATTAATCCGCGATGGTATCCACGGTATCACCTCGCTGCTCGCGCAGGCTGGATGAACGACCCTAACGGCCTGGTTTGGTTTGACGGTTGGTACCACGCGTTTTATCAACATCACCCTTATTCTCCTGAATGGGGGCCAATGCACTGGGGACATGCCCGCAGCAAAGATTTGGTGCACTGGGAGCATCTGCCAGTCGCGCTGGCGCCAGAAGGTCCGGCGGATGTGGATGGCTGTTTCTCCGGCTCCGCCGTGGTGGATGGCGATATGCTGGCGCTGATTTATACCGGACATAAATTTCACGGTTCGCCAGACACAGACGACAATCTCTACCAGGTGCAGTGTCTGGCCACCAGTCGTGACGGTATCCATTTTGAGCGGCATGGGATGGTGATTGATACGCCCCCTGGACTGCATCATTTTCGTGACCCGAAGGTATGGCGTGAAGGGGAATGCTGGTACATGGTGGTCGGTTCCCGTGTAGAGAATACGGGGCAAGTGCGTCTGTATAGTTCATCCGATCTCCGCAAATGGCAAGACGAAGGGATATTCGCTGAGGCTGATGAGGGGAAGGGCTATATGTGGGAATGTCCTGATTTCTTTACTCTGGGAGGGAAGCGGATCCTGATGTTTTCTCCGCAAGGGATCGCGGCGAAAGGTTATCACCATCGCAACCTTTTTCAGAGTGGCTATTTACTCGGGGAATGGCAGCCCGGTCAACAATTCACCCATGACGGACAATTCATTGAGCTTGACCATGGGCACGACTTTTATGCTCCGCAAAGCTTTCTGACCCCGGATAATCGCCGCATTGTTATTGGTTGGTTGGATATGTGGGAATCACCGATGCCCGAACAGCAGGACGGTTGGGCAGGCATGCTGTCTCTCCCGCGCGAACTGAGCCTTGGTGACGACCATCGGGTGAGGATGAAACCCGCTGACGAAGTCTCTGCGCTGCGTGGCAGCTATTATCCAACGCCTGCTTGTTGCCTGCGGAATCAGAAAGTCCTTATGACGGCTGATGCCGAAGCGGTCGAGGTGCAACTGCTATGGGATCTAAACGCCTCTACAGCGGAACAGTTTGGTATGTCATTAGGGGATGGGCTGAGAATTTACGTCGATAATCAGGCCCAACGTCTGATAGTGGAGCGTCGTTATCCAGAATATTCGCTGGAAGGAACTCGCAGTATTTCGTTGCCAGCAGACGGTGTACTGTCATTACGCATTTTTATCGACCGCTCATCAGTAGAGGTTTTTGTGAATGAGGGTGAGGCATGCTTAAGTAGCCGAATTTATCCTCATCCGGCGCAGCGCGATCTTTCGCTGTTTGCGAATCATGGTGTTGCCTCATTACAGGAAGCCGGATATTGGTCTTTGGAGTAATAATTTAGTCCTGATTCGCCTTACCTCTTACCTAGTGAGCTTTTATTTCTGCCAGTCTTAGGCTGGCATGTTATTGCCTGGAATAATGAGATAATGAAATGGATGAAATATTAATACCTCACTATCGCGTTACCGCGATAAACATCAAAAAATTTGTTTTAAAACAAAAAATCCTGGCCTGTATGATAACGTCAGTTACGGCATTTCCCGCTATTGCAGAGGATAATACCGAACAACCAGCTACCTATATCGGTAGTTATCAAAGCTATTTTTCTGATGAATATGATACACCACAAGAGAATATTGGCCAGCCAACAAAAGGAGGTGAACAATCGACCAATCGCGTCACTGCTCCTCCTGTTACTACAGGGGCAGAAAATAAACTGGCAACTTCGTCGATGCCGACAGCCTCGCATCGAGAAACTGAAAATAAAACAACTGAGGTGAAAAAGAGTAATACTTTAGATAAGTCTGATGATGTCAGCGTGTTGCGTTTAAGACAGGAAGATCCTCCTGTTCACTGGGACAGTATTGGTCGTAATATGGAGGCTGGTGGCCTGCATGGAAACATCAGCACTCAGATAGAAATTGATGATGTTCGTTGGAGTGATAATAAGAAAAATAGCGGGAAATTTAAACTCGCCACCATTCAGGCTTTTTTAAGACATGATGAGTTACCAAACTGGTACTTTGGCTTCTGGAATGCCCGCGAGGATAGCTATAAAGGACAATTTAGTAATCAGGATTACAAAGGCACAAATACGATCAATGAGTTTTTTGTCGGCCATATTTTTGAAACCTGGCGCGGTAATATCGGTACGGAGGTTATGGTTGGTTCGGAAACAGCAACTAAACGTTGGAAAAACAGGTACAAAATCTGGCAAGACCTGCGACTAACCAACAAATGGAGCCTGGCCGGTTACGCCTATGGCGAATATCAGCCACAGGGCAACGAACCGGGAAATGGCGATCTTGAGCAGTACATTTTTGAAATTGAACCCGCCATTCAATACCGTGTGAATCCCGATCTCGGTCTGTATTTGCGGCCTTATTATTACTATAACCGTCAGGAACGTGAGAGCTGGGGCGACATTGTAGAAGAAGAATGGAAGGTGACGGCTGGACTCTGGCGAAACTGGTATCCTCTGTTAACCTCCCTGTATTTAGGTTTCGGTCAGGACAAAATAGATAACGCCAGCAATGGCAAAGAAGTTTTCTATGACGGTCGTTATAAATTCATTGGTGGCACAATTAGTTATCCAGTTTTTGGTGAAGTTAGATTATATGGTGAGTTCAAAGCACAATTCACGAAAGAAAACGGGCTCTGGACTTCTAGCGGCCATTCGTGGAATCCCTTTACCGTGGTTGGCGTGAATTATAACTTCTGATATTCAGGTGTAACATGAAAAAAATAATATTAGTGGTATCTGCCGCTCTGTTGGCACTTTCGTTTATCAATATGCCAGCCTGGTCGCAGCCTTCTAAAGAAACATTACACAATAAAAGTATTCGCTATATTAATGATTTTTTTCCCCGGGTGGAGGGATCATTTATTGGTGACCCAATGCCTGTCTATAACGATGGTGAATTTGATATTTTTTATCTCAATGATGTGCGCGGCGGTAGCGATTTAGGCGTACATGCTATTCATTTATTATCGAGCACCAATTTATATAACTACCAGAACCATTCTGAAGTGATTCCCTACGTTAACGACGTTGACGATCCTGAACTGCTATTGGGAACCGGCTCGATTATTAAAGTCGGCAATACCTGGCATGCCTGGTATACCGCGCACAATGAAAATGTGTTCCCGGTTGAGTCCATTATGCACGCGACCAGTAAAGATCGCCTTCACTGGGTAAAACACCCGCAGGATACGATTCTGCCAGGTGATAATTATCGCGGTAATGACTTCCGGGATCCTCATGTTGTTTGGGTTGCAGAAAAGAAAGAGTACTGGATGTTAATTACCACGCGTAGCGAGGGGCGCGGTGTCATAGCCCGGTACAGTTCAACCGATTTAAAGAACTGGGAAGACCGTGGTGTATTTTTTGATAATGACACGATTACCAGTAACTCTAACCTGGAATGCCCAACGCTGGTTTTCTTTAACGGACGTTGGTATCTCAGCTTTAGCGACCAATGGCCACTACGCCTGACCCAGTACCGGGTTGCGGATAATCCGGATGGACCGTGGCGAAAGATGGACAATTATGTGGTTGATGGCTCGGGGTTTTACGCAGGAAAACTTGTACTTAAAAACGATCGCCTGTTTGTTTTTGGTTGGATCCCAACCAAAGCAGGAAGCAGTGACAATGGCAATATTGACTGGGCAGGAAATCTGGTTGCTCAGGAGCTCATCGCAGATAAGCAGGGGCAGCTTAGCAGCATCCTTTCACAGGAACTTCAGACGGTCATTAATGATAACCCCGGTCCGGTGACCAGCTTAACAAGCAATAAAATGATAAAAACAGCCACACAGTTTGGTCCATTACAGTCTGTTGTGTATCCACCTCTGCCCAAACGAGGTGAGTTAAGTGCAACTGTAGATATCCCTTCTGCCGGAATGGTGATGAGTTTTGGTCTGACTGACGACAGAGTAAGCGATGCCAAGCTTAACGTTGTGTTCAATAAGAGCAAAGGTAAGGTCTACTTTTTTAATGCGCCACTCGCATCTATTCACCATGCGAATGCGGAATCATGGGTAAATGTTCCTCTGGATGAAAAAATTGAGTTACGTGTGCTGATTCAAAACTCAATTGCTGTTTTTTATATAAATAATAAAGCCGCATTCAGTACCCGCATGTATTCCATGCCGGAGAAACCATGGAGTATCAGTTTGCCACAAAATGATAATTTTCACGCCACTTTGAAAATAAAAGAAATAATATAACGAGATATCACTATGAAAAACTATCATGCCCTGTCTGTTATTTTTGTTCTTCTTTTTCCGGCGCTGGCGAATGCGAGCATGAGCATCATGAAGGATGTATCGGGAAAGGTAATTGCTGTGGATCCGTGGTCATATCTGGATGAAGACGTAATGTGGACCTCAACCCGTTCCTCAAATCCTGCTGGCGGTCGTGTTCATGGTCAACTGAAAATGAAATATGCTATCGAGGATAATAACTGGCGTAACAGCCATTTCCATAACGGAAATGATTCACTGACATTTGTACAAGGGGTGATGCGTCATGATGCGTTACCCGGTTGGTATTTGGCATTTTCTGAGGGCCGAACTACCAACTATAACGGGACATGGGAGGATCAAACATACCTCAGCCAAAATCAGTGGACTCAGTTGATTGTTGGCCATGAATATTTCTACAAGCGTCTACGTTATGGTTGGGACGTGATGGGCGGAAGTTCATCACTTGATGACCGTTGGCAGGGGCGCGTCAAGTTCTTTACCGATTTGCGTGTTACGGACAACTTCTCGTTCTTTAACTATCTGTATCAGCAGATTGATCATCGCCGTAATGGCGGTTCCCAAAATGACCGGGATAGACGTTCATTTCAGATTGAACCTGGCGTTCAATACATTATTAACAATACCACTGGAGTCTGGTTTCGCCAGCAATTCGCTTCTGCCATTTTAGACCGTGCGCAATGGGGGGATATTGATGAAAAAAGTTGGACAACATCACTTGGCGTCTGGCACAACTGGGGGAAATTATCCACGACATTTAGCGGTGGATATGGGCATTATAAGAAAAATAATGCGCGGGATGAAGATGGAGAGGTATTCCAGAATACCCGTAACCGCTTTCTTAAATTATCAGCGAATTATCCATTAACCTCTCGTTTTACGGTGTCCGGGGAAATAACCGGCTCGTTAATAAACCAGAGTGGCAGTTGGGTCACTAATGGTGATGCCATAACCACCGACTATAAGCTGATGCTGGATTATAACTTTTAATCGTCACGTTTAAATAAATGCGTTAATTACCATTGAGGAAATGTCATGAATATCTGGACGCTTGGCGATGCGGTGGTTGATCTTTTGCCGCTTTCAGACATGCAATATCAAGCTTGTGCAGGAGGAGCGCCATTCAATGTGGCAATTGGTACTGCGCGTTTACACAGGCAAAGTGGTTTTATTGGTCGGGTTGGTGATGACGACTTTGGCCACTTTCTAAAAAAGACGCTGTCTGATGCAGGCGTCTCAACTGCAAGCCTTCAGGTGGATAATCAGCACAGAACCAGTACGGTGCTGGTCTCGCTGGGTAACGGTGGCGAACGTGGATTTACATTTTTAACCAATCCCTCCGCGGATCAATTTTTAACGTCCGCCGCGCTTCCAGATTTTAGCGACGATATTTTGCACTTCTGTTCTCTGGCTCTGGTGGCTGAAGGTTGCCGTGATACATTGGCTTCTGCCATCGCTCAGGTTAAACAACGGGGCGGATTACTGAGTTTCGATGTAAATTTACGCGAGCAAATGTGGCCCGATAAGGATGAAATGCTCAAAGTGGTACGCCACTATTCTTTACAGGCTGACATTCTTAAGCTTTCAGAAGAAGAGTGGTACTGGATGACCGGTACACACGATTTTGCCCATGCGCTTGACGGCCTTAAGGCGCTCCCTGCACAACTGAAAGTTGTAACCTACGGAGCGCAGGGCGCGATGGTACTTTGGCAGGATAATGTGATCCATTTCAACGGCTATACCGTCGACAGTATTGATACGACTGGGGCGGGGGATGCTTTTGTCGCCGGTTTGCTGGCCTGGCTGGCAGACAACCGGATGCCGGAGTGTGTTGAACAGCTTCGCCAGGCTATTGCCTGGGCCAGTGGCTGCGGTGCGCTCGCGACAACCCGCAAGGGGGCGCTGACCGCACTGCCGGATATCGAAACGCTGAATGCTTTTATTACGCAATGTCATCTACCGGACTACGAAATAAAAGACCTTTAAGCATGATAACGGCGAGCTAAATAATTTTAGCTCTCTGTGATTTTGTGAATGTCCCCGCATCCTCATCGGATGGCGGGGATTTTTACTTTATTTTTGCAGGAAGATTAAACTGTAATACGCTTCAACCCCGCTATCGCTTTTTCGAGGTAGGCGCGTGGACATCCCATGTTCAGGCGAATAAAACCTTTGCCAGCCGAACCAAAGCTATTTCCCATTGAAGGCGCAATACCGGCAACATCAAGCATAACCCCTTTGAGTTGCTCATCATCCAGTCCAAGCGCTTTGCAATCGATCCACAGCAGATACGTACCCTGGGAAGGAACAACCCGAGCCCACGGGAGATATTCATTAATCTGTTGAATAAACCAGCGTCGATTTTCAGCCAGATAATCGAGCAACTCGTCTAACCAGGGCGCGCCATGTTGCCATGCAGCCGTACTTGCCTCGACGGATAGCGCATTGAACACATCCAGCCCATGCGCATCCAGACGGCGTAAAAAGTGTTCACGCAATGCCGGTGCCGGTATCAGAAAATTAGCAATGCGTAGTGTCGACAAACCAAACGTTTTACTGGCGGAGGTGGCAGAGATAACGCGCGAATGCCAGCGCGCTCCCAGATGCAGAACTGAAGTAAATTTTTCCCCTGGCAGTAATAAATCAGCCCATATTTCATCAGACAGCAACGTAACATTATAGGTCTCACATAAGGTGAGTAGCTGTTCCAGCTCCTGCGCAGACCAACAACGGCCAGTTGGGTTATGCGGATTACATAAAATCATCAACGGTGGGCGTTCAGCCCGGAATAACATTTCCAGGTGCACAAAATCCATTTGATAACCCGTAACCGGATCCTCAGATAATGGGTTTTCCAGGAGCTGCCTGCCGTTCAGAGAGATAATTTTGGCGAATGAGCCGTAGTACGGCCCCTGAACGACCACGCCTTCACCGGGTTGACTCAACATTTGCACCAGTAGAGATAACCCCGGAACGACGCCTTCAATACTGCAGACCCACTCCTGCTTAATTTCCAGTTGATGGCGGGTGGAGAACCATGAGTTTAATGAATCAAAGTAACTTTGTGGGCGTTCGCTGTAACCAAAAATGCCGTGCCCAACGCGGAGTGTTAAAGCCTCCTGAACGGCAGGGGGGCAAGTAAAGTCAAAGTCAGAAACCCACATTGGCAACAGTTCATGTGTATCTTCGCCGAAATATCGCGTCATAAAGTCCCATTTCAGCGAACCGGTATTGTGGCGATCGATAACCTTATTAAAATCCATTGCATGCTCTCCCTATTCTGTTGCCGTAATATTTTTATCTGTTCCTGCCGCCGATGGCGCTTTTGCGATACCGATTCCTGTAAAACCATAAATCAAGGCGAAGAAGATTGCTGCATAGCACTGAATCGCCCATGGCAGTAAATCAAGCGTACTCACGCCTAATGTCGTTGCCATATAGACACCGGCAGCGGTCCACGGTAACAGCGGTTCAATGACGGTGCCTGCGTCTTCAATGGTGCGGGATAGATTTTTGGTATCCAGTCCCATACGACGGTATGCGTCTTTAAATAATTCAGCAGGGACCAGAAGCGCGAGTTTGCCGTCGCTTGTCGCACCGGTCACCAGAAGAGTTGTGCCAATGGTTGCCGCAATTAACTGACCGACACTGTGAATGACTGTCAACAGACGGTTAATAATAATGTTGAGCGCCCCCGTTAACGTTAAAGCACCAGCAAAAGAGAATGCGCAAAATACCAGAAGGATAGTGCTCATCATTGAGAACATTCCGCCACGGTTAAGCAGGCGTGGTACATCCGCAATAATGCCCTCGCTCCCTTGCGGGAACATCGTAATATTAAAGCCATCTATAAAGGCATCTAGTCCCTGCTTGATGCTAAGTCCCTGCATGGCAACGCCCAGAATCAGGGCTAATACGCACGCGCTCAGCATTAAAGGAATGACCGGTTTTTTACGAATCGCCCCCCATAAAACGATTACTGGCGGCAAAATCAGAATGATATTGAAGTGGTACAGCGACTCCAGTGCGTTGACAATATCGGTAACCCGTTGTGGCGTGGCGACCTCGCCCAGCATATTGCTGTGGCCCGCAATAAGATAAACGACGGCTGCAAGCAGAAAGCTGGGAATGGTGGTCCACAATAAGTGTTGAATATGCTCGAAAAGGGTAGTGTCTGCGACAATGGCCGCAAAGTTAGTTGAGTCTGACAACGGCGATATCTTGTCGCCGAAGTAAGCACCAGAAACAACGGCTCCCGCAGCCGCTGCCATCGAGACATCCAGTCCGGCGGCAACGCCCATCAATGCTACGCCAACCGTTCCGGCGGAACCCCAGGAGGTTCCGGTACACACCGATACGACGCTGGTCAAAAAGAACGCGGCGATGAGAATGTATTCGGGGCTGATGAGTTTCAGTCCCCAGTACACCATATAAGGGATGGTGCCGCTAAACATCCATGTTCCAATCAGGCCGCCAACGCAGATAAGAATCATAATAACCGGCATTGCTTTGGCGAGTTTATCGACCACCGAATTAATGATGTCTTCCCAGCAATACCCTTGCCACCAGGCCATACCCGCGGCGACTGCAGCAGAACATAGCAACAAAGGCTCAATACGTAGCCCCATGATGCCGTAGCCAATAATTAACAGCAGTAGCATGGCTAAAATAGGGATCACTGCCAGTCCAAATGAGAGTGTTTTTTTCTGATTTTGAGAGGCATTCATTCATGAATCTCCAGTCTGTAAGGTCGCTCAAGAGTAGAGAACACCCTTTTGTCTGACTGTGATCGTTCATTGGCCCTCATGTAAGCGATTACATGAGAGCGTTAAACTTGAAGTCGATCACAATTCAGAGGCTTGACGATTTACGCATTGATTACGGGGGGAAGAACAGAATCGCGGATCACCAGATCCGCAGTAAAGCTATTCACACTGGGACGCTGGGGGGCGCCCTTAAAAAGCTGTATCGCCAGCTGCGAAGCACAGCGCGCCATCCGTTCAACGGGGTAATGCATTGTTGTCAGCGCGGGATAGAGATAGCGCGCCATCACCACATCATCGAACCCAACAATTGAAAGCTGCTGTGGAAGTGTAATTCCTTGTTGATGAAGGATGCGCATAATCCCGGCGGCCATCACATCATTAAACGTCACCGCTGCAGTGAAAGGCATGCCGCAATTTAGCAACTGATGCGCTGCGCGTTCGCCCCCCTCTTCATTGAAGGGGACGCTAATAACCCAGTTTTTGTCTGGCGTAATGCCATATTCGGCCAGCGCCAGCTGATAGCCTTCCAGCCGCTCACGACGATCAATAATCGGTAAATCACTTGTCACGCAGGCAATACAACGGTGTCCTTGTTCCAGTAGATGTAGCGTGGCTGTTTTGGCTGCTTGACTATTTTCCAGCCATACGCAGCGATTGGCCATCCCGGCAATATAGCGATTCACGACGACCATGGCCGGGAAATGAGCGGCATATCGCAACAGTTCTTTTTCGGAGAGCCTACTGGCATGGACCACAATAGCTTCACAGCCCTGGTTGATCAGGAAATCGAGCCCTGATTTTTCCATTCCTTCATCGTGGCCACCGCTGCATACCATCAGCCGAAATTGCTGCTGGCGTGATACTTCTTCCACGCCTCGGGCAAGCCTGGCAAAAAAAGGATCGGCAAGATTGCCGGTCAATAACCCGAGCATGTCCCCGCTGCGTTTCGCTAATGCAATAGCGGCGGCATTGCGATGATAGTTCAGCTCGCGCATGGCTTTTTCAACACGCTCACGCGTCACGGGTTCAACCCATGCAGTTTGATTAATAACGCGTGAAACGGTTGCGGTTGATACTCTTGCTAACTCTGCAACATCCTTTATCGTTGCCATACCGGCTCTTTACCTTTTTGATGCTTGAGAATTTGCTTATTACTGGATTTTATTTGGAAAATTAACTATTGGCTTTTATTTATCATGAGTTCATCTGATGTCTAGATTTGCATCAGTGCCAGTTTAACGGCAAGCCCGGCAAACGCAACAGCAAAGAAACGCAATACCCAACGTTGCACTGCAGCATTAGCAACCACATGCTGGCGTATGCTGGCTGCACTAATTCCATATACGGTAAATACAAAGAAAGTCATAACCATAAATATCAGGCTCATCTCCAGCATCTGAGAAACAGGTGAGATCTCACCTTTAATAACGAACTGTGGTAAGAATGCCAGGAAAAACATGGAGAGTTTGGGGTTGAGTAGATTGATAAGTATCGCCGAGGTTATAACTTGCCTTAAACTCTGTTTTTTAGTTTTACTGGCCATATTCAGATTTTTATTTTCATTAAGCGTTTTCCATGCCATATAAAGCAGATATGCTACTCCCAGATATTTAATTATCTCAAGGGAAATTTCACTGGTATGCAGTATTGCAGCAAGTCCTGTAATAACTGTTAATATGTGCGGAACAATACCCAGTGTGCAACCCAATGCAGCAATTATACTTACGCGTGCACCATCTGAAATGCCCGTGGCGACAGTATAGAGTACGCCAGTCCCTGGAGACGCCACGATAATGAG
Source organism: Citrobacter sp. wls706 (assembly GCF_005281305.1). Taxonomy (NCBI): domain Bacteria; kingdom Pseudomonadati; phylum Pseudomonadota; class Gammaproteobacteria; order Enterobacterales; family Enterobacteriaceae; genus Citrobacter; species Citrobacter sp. wls706. Next base: position 106,002 of record NZ_SZXG01000037.1, read on the forward strand.
AGTGGTAAGTAGAAACTCAAGCGTCATAATGAATTTCCCCCACAGACTTGTACTTCGGACTCGATGTAACAGGGCGACTGAGTCTGCGCAGTGAGGTTGGTACGGGAAATAATGCCATCTGCATGAATTATTCCAGTGTAGAGTCGTTCAACATGATTACGAATGATGGGAGGGTAGAATAGTGACATTGGCAAATCTCTCTTCCGGAATGTTTCCAGCAGCATGCCGAGTGTCACGATTGGTGTATTGAACAAAATTGCAGCTTACTTTATCGCTGCAGCATAGGCGCCGGGCGTTATGCCATAAGTACGAACAAAAAGTCTCGTCATATGACTTTGATCTGCAAAACCGGCGGTATAGGACGCATCAGTTAGAGACATTCCTCCAGCGATGAGCTGCCTCGCTTTTTGCAGTCTCCGCTGTATAAGATAAGCATGTGGAGTAAGCCCTGTGACTGTAGAAAAAACACGTAGTAGCTGAAACTGACTCACGCCTCCCAGAGCTGAAAGCTCATGGAGTGATAACGGTAATGAGGGGTCATCATCAATACGCTCCTTTGCCAGAGTAATTGACTTTGGCACACCCTTTTTCTCAATACGCGGGCTTGCGAGTAAGCCTGCCAGTAAAAAGAGCAGGGTTTCTTCCTGTTCAATTTCGCTGTGCCCACCGCGGGAATCCGTCAGAATTCGAAAGAGTGTCGAGAAATGGACTGCAGGCTCACGATTGCGAAATACTGGGCTGGATAGCTCAACGCAGCCAGAGCGACTTTCTGTCAGAATTTGCATGGCGCCGGACAAAACGGTGGGGTCGAAATAGAGCATGCGCCACGACCTGCTTTCTGTTCCCAAAGGTGAGCCATCATGGACTTCACCAGGATTAACGGTGATCACATTTCCCACTACAGCTTCAACCCTACCGCGCCCGCTCATCGAAACCTGAGCTCCGCGATCGATTAAGCCAATACCGAACTGATCATGAGTATGACGCCCAAACCGGAAGGACGTATCGGCAGATACCGCATGGATACCTGCCATCCCACATCGAAGGGTTGCGAAACGTTCTTTCTTCATCGAATTAAGATCGGGGTAATGAGTTATCAGTACATCCTCTGAGTATATCTACTCAGAGGCTAATCTTTGATTTTTTTTAAAACTGAATGATTAACGTCTGTTCGAAGTGTTATTTCGCTCACATACGATATTCAATCATCCCGCTCTTTTTGGCCACCCAGTCATACAGTCGTTGTCCACGCAGATTGGTTTCATGCGTGTGCCAGTATAATCTTGACGCGTGGTTTTTTTGGGCTTGTTGTTGTACATACTCGATAAGCTGTTTACCGATATGTTGACCGCGTACATCTTCGCTAACAAATAGATCTTCGAGATAGCAATAATTTGATTCTGCCCAGGTCGAACGGTGAAAGAGATAATGCACCAGTCCCACTATTTTTCCATCATATTTGGCAACTGCACAATAAACAGGTTCGCCAGGCGTCAGAAAACGCTCCCACGTTAATTTTGTTACTTCATCTGAAATTTTAGTGCGATAAAATGTCTGGTAGTTTTTCCATAAAGGAAGCCAGCTGGCGTAATCTTTTTGTTCTGCACTTTCAATAGCAACGTCATTCATGTTAATCATATATATCCTGATATTTTATACGAATAGTGTGTTAGTATGATGATACTAAGAATTTTATAAATTCTCGTAAAGAGACACTTTCGATATATTGATAGGATCCACTTTTAGTATAAAGGTTAATACAATGAAGAAAAACAATGCGCCTTTATTTCAAGGATTTGTATTAGGAAAAGGTGCGGTTAAGGAGCAGGTCTACCACATCCTCCGCGATCACATCCTCGAAGGGCGATTGCCGCCAGGAACAAAAATGCCGTCAACCCGGGCGTTGTCCGAGATGATGTCAATTTCACGAAATTCAGTGATTGCCGGTTATGACCGGTTATTAGATGAAGGGTATATTCTGACCCGGAAAGGGTCTGGAACCTATGTTGCGCATCATATTCCGGATCGAAGTATCAGCAATTGCTATCCAATAATGGCGCCGGAGAAAGTCGTCACGCCTGATGAACAGCTAAACAGCCAAAATAATCCTGTGCGCGATTTATGGTCGAATGAGTATGAAGGGCGCGGCATGAATCGTCTATTTGCGGTTGGCGTTGGCTGTACGGATCTCTTCCCGCACGCACTATGGGGCAAATTACTGCAACGGGTCTGGAGACAATCCCGGCACCAATTGGGGGCCCACACTCACCCTGGTGGATACTTTCCTTTGAGAAAAGCGGTTTGTCGCTACATTAAAACAACGCGTGGAGTGAACTGTAACGAAGATCAGATAATCATCGTAAATGGTATTCAACAGGCATTGAACATTACCGCACGAGCGTTGCTGTCGCCAGGAAGTGACGTTTGGCTGGACGAGCCGGGTTACAAAGGTGCCCGCGGAGCCTTCTTGTCTGTTGGCGCGATGGTAAGGCCGGTACCGGTAGACAGCGAAGGAATGAACGTCCACTATGGTATTGAGCATTTCCCTGACGCTAAGCTGGCCTATGTTGTCCCGTCGGATCAATATCCATTAAGTGGAACGTTGAGTTTATGCCGGCGTTTTGAGCTGCTGGAATGGGCGAAGTCGAATCAGGCATGGATATTTGAAGATGACTATAATAGCGAGTTCCGCTATGCCGACCGTTCTTTACAGGCATTGCAGGGATTAGATCACAATCATCGTGTTATTTATGCTGGTACATTTTCGAAAATGATGTATCCAGAATTTCGTTTAGGTTTTTTAGTTGTCCCGCCCGGTTTACAAGAACAGATTATGGTGACGAAATATTTTACAGATCTCGGTACCAGTTATCTTGAGCAGGCCGTGATGGCGAATTTTATTGAGGATGGGCACTATGCCAGTCATGTACGCCGAGTTCGCAAAGCGTGTTATGAAAGAAGAGCTGCGCTGGTCAATGCTATTCAAGAATACCTTGCTGATAAAATGATTGTTCAGCCTTCTGACTCTGGCGTTCATATTGTGTGCTGGCTACAAAACGGATTGACCGGAAATGAAGTCGAGGAAAAAGCCAGGGTACTTGGGATGGGAATATTATCACTGGGCCGTTATTACCAGGGAGATATCACCCGACAGGGGATTTTGATTGGTTTTGCAAATCATCCTGCTGAGGCAATTGTTGATGGGATACGCCGTCTGGCTCAGGTTATTTAAAGAATATTTTATTCAGCTCTTATCATTAATGCTGCAATACGCTTGTTTGGTTCCGTCTAAGATATTATGCCTTTTTTGTACAATGAAATGCTGTGGATCCGTAAAAAACACGCATTGTGGTTCTTTTGGTCTGGTTAGTTTGATCATACTCTGCGCGGGTTTAGTCCTGTTTTGTCAGAGGTACGGATATGTCGGGCATCTTTAATCAATTCCATCAACCCGTAGGTATGTCTTTGTCGGACTGGAAAGGCGCACCCTTTCCACAGGCTCAGCAAATTACAGGTCGCTATTGTAAGCTTGAACGTATTAATGCCGAACGCCATGCCAAAGAGTTGTATGAAGCGTACTGCGAAGCGAGTGATTTTCGTGACTGGACATATCTGGCGGCAGGGCCTTTTGAAACTTTTGACTCCTTCCTGAACTATGTAAAAAACATGGAAGAACAGACAGATCCGATGCATTTTGCCGTGATTGATTTAGTCACTATGCAACCTGTTGGTACGTTTGCTCTTATGCGTATCGATCCCTCAAATGGTGTGATTGAGGTGGGGCATATTTCTTACTCCGTACGCATGAAACGCACACGAATCTCAACGGAAGTCATCTCATTGCTTTTAAAGTACGTTTTTGCGGATCTGGGCTATCGCCGTTTTGAATGGAAATGCGATGCGCTTAATGCGCCTTCCCGTGGGGCGGCGGAGCGCTTTGGCTTCAGTTTTGAAGGCATATTTCGTCAGGCTGTCGTCACGCGGGGGCGGAATCGAGATACTGCATGGTACTCAATCATTGACGGTGAGTACCCGACACTCCGACCGGCCTACGATATGTGGCTCGATGAGCATAATTTTGACAACCAGGGACGGCAGATTCAGCGTCTTGGCGAGCTGATGGAAAGGGGATAAAAAAGCTCCCCGAGTAAACCAAGGAGCCAGAAAGCGTAGCGCACGCGCAGTATTATTTCTGCCGCGACTCAAGCCAGACCAGCGCCAGCGTAGAGAGCGCACACATCAGCAGAATGCTGACAAACCAAAACAGATACCACATCTTATAGTCCTCCCGGGTAAATTTCGTGGTTGTGGCGGCGGATCGTTTCTAGGTTGATTCGCCCCAGCATCTTGTAATAACTCCAGGCGGTATAAAGCAGCACTATCGGTAGAAAAATCAGCACAATAACCAGCATGATACTGAGCGTCATCTGGCTGGAGGTACTGTCCCATACCGTCAGGCTGGAGAGGGGTTGCACGCTTGAAGGCATCACAAACGGAAACAGGGTGATTCCGGCGGTGAAGATCACGCAGGCCTGGGTCAGGGAAGCGCACAAAAATCCCCATACGGCCCGACGTTGCCCGCAGGCATAGATCGCGAGCATTGGGAAAATCATGCCAGCTAGCGGAATAATCAACAGCAGTGGTGACTGATAAAAGTGCGTCATCCACGCGCCTGGTGAGGTTGTTACCGCTTTTAATAGCGGGTTGGAAGGACCATTAGGATCCTGGTTAAGCAGCACAAAGCCATCAATTCCTGTCCACAACCAGTAACCGGCTAACAGGAAGCAGAGTACTACCAGCATTGCGCTGCGGCGGGTAGCGGACAGCGCGCGTTGGCGAACGATGCCCTCGGTTGTTAACTGGAGCCAAACGCTCCCCTGCAGAATAACCAGCATCAGGCTTAATGCGCCGCACAACAGGGCAAAGGGAGAGAGTAACTGCCAGAAGGTGCCCAGGTATTGCACGTGAAGCTGTGGTGTGAAGATAAAAGGCACACCCAAAAACAGGTTGCCGAACGCAATGCCGAAAATAACAGGCGGAACCAAACTGCCGATAACCAACCCGGTGTCCCATATTCTGCGCCAGTGCGCGTTGGCTATTTTACCGCGATAGTCAAAAGCTAACGGGCGAAAGAAAAGGGCGCATAGCACCAGAATCATCGCCACATAAAACCCCGAAAATGCGGTGGCATAGACCCGCGGCCAGGCGGCGAATAATGCGCCGCCCGCCAGAATGAGCCACACCTGATTACCTTCCCAGTGCGCCCCGACGCTATTGATTAACACCCGACGTTCATCATCGTTGCGCGCGATTAACGGCAACAGGCAGCCGACCCCCATATCAAATCCGTCAGTGACCATAAAGGCCACCAGAATGATGCCAATTAGCAGCCACCAAATGAGCCGCAGCGTTGCATAATCCAACATGATTATCTCCTTTATCCCTGTTGTTGTGCTGGGTGTTGACGTTGCATCGCATCGGGACCAAGACGCGCGTATTTTTGCATCAGGTAGACTTCGGCAATTAAAAACAGGGTGTAAAGCGTGAGGATTAGCCCCATTGAGAAGGCCAGTTGGCCCACGCTCAGCGCGGAGTGGGCGTACCATGTCGGCAAAATATCTTGAATCGCCCATGGCTGACGGCCAAACTCCGTCATAAACCAGCCCGCTTCGATGGCAATCCACGGTAGCGGCAGGCTCCACAGCGTCATACGCAATACCCAGCGATGCTGGTCGATACGCCAGCGTAAGGTCTGTATCAGCGCAATCGCCATCACCAGCAGCAGCAGAGAACCGCATGCAATCATGACGCGAAAACTCCAGAACACGGGGGCCACCTGCGGGATAGCGCCGCGTTGTGCGGCCTGATATTGCGCGGGCGTAACGTGGTTCATATCAGGCGCGTAGTTTGCCAACAGGATGCCGTAACCCAGATCATTTTCTACGGCGTGGAAAGCCTTCAACACCTGAGGCGTGCGGTTACCGTTGGCGATTTCCTGCAACAATAACCACGCTTCCCGGCCTCGTTGCAGGCGGGGAAGTGCGTCCGCCATCAGATTTTTTAGTCCCGGAACCGGGGTATCCAACGAGTGGGTTGCCAGGATGCCCAGCAGGGCCGGTATCTTCACAGAAAAGGCGTTACGCTCTTGTTCCTGCTGCGGCCAGGCTATCACATGAAAGGGCGCAGGCGCCGGTTCGGTTTGCCATTCGCCCTCCATTGCCGCCAGTTTTACCGGCTGGAGCTGGGCGACCTCATAGGCTGAACTGTCACCCAGTTGCAGGGTGCCGAGGATAGCCAGCGTGCCGAAAACGGAACCCACCGCGAAGGAGCGCAGGGCAAACTCGCGATTGCGACCACGCAGCAGATACCAGGCGCTGATGGACATCACAAACATGGCGCCCGTGACATAACCGGACATCACGGTATGGACAAATTTCACCTGGCTGACAGGGTTAAAGACCAGTTCGCTAAAACTGCTCATCTCCATACGCAGGGTATCGATATTAAAGTGAGCACCGGTCGGGTATTGCATCCAGCCGTTAGCATTGAGGATCCACAGCGCCGAGATATTGGATCCAAACGCGACCAGCCAGGTCACCAGTAAGTGCTGGTACTTGTTTAAACGCTGCCAGCCGAAGAAGAACAGCCCGACGAAGGTGGATTCAAGAAAGAAAGCCATCAGGGCTTCCATCGCCAGCGGGGCGCCGAAAATATCGCCCACATAGTTGGAATAGAGCGACCAGTTAGTGCCGAACTGAAACTCCATGGTCAGGCCGGTAGCCACGCCGAGCGCAAAGTTAATACCGAATAATTTTCCCCAGAAACGCGTCATGTCGCGGTAGATGGTTTTGCCGGTCACCACGAACAGGGTTTCCATGATGGCCAGCAAAAATATCAGCCCCAGCGTCAGGGGAACAAACAGAAAATGGTACAGCGCGGTCAGCGCAAACTGCCAGCGCGATAAGTCAATGACGTCCCACATGCGAACTCCATCAGGCATTAGAGAGTGAATAGATAAAGAAGAAAACGTTAGACCCGCAGCAGAAAAGTACGCGGGTCTTAAAGAGGGAGTCAGGCAGGCGGGCCGGATGCCAGCCAGGCGCAGACTTCATCCAGGCGCTCGAGCGAGTCGAGCAGATCTTCCGGCGCAGCCAGTACCAGTTCCGGTAATGGGCAGATCTCATAACTCTCTAGCAAAAGCCCTTTCAGGGTATCCAGACAGCGCACATGCCAGACATGGCGCAGCGCCGTGGCGTCGATTTGGCTCTCGCCGTAGCCGATGGTGCGGATCTGAATGTGCCCTTCGCCGCACAGATTGGCGAGGAATCGGCGATCCGCATCGCTAACAGGCAGTTGGGTGAGGTTAATGCTATGGGGAAGCGTGGCCGGATCGCGCACGTGCGCCAGCAGTTCCTGGGCCAGCGTCAGGCCATTCATCAACCCATTTATAGGCGGAGGCAGCAGGCTATCGTCCGGCAGCGTATTGATTGTTGCCGCCTGCCACAGCGCCCGTGGCGCGCTACCTGCTTCCAGATGTTCCTGCCATTGCCCCTTGTCATTCTGACAACGCACCCGCCAGATACCGCAGAAAATCGACTCCTGAATCTCGCTCGCCCTGCCGTCAGCATGCTGAATGCGCACGGAAACTTCGCCTTCGCCGAGTAGCGTATTTAAAAACGTGAGATCGTCTGCATTGAGCGTGGATAAATCCCATCCCAGCACATCCTGTTTGGCGGGAATTCTCTGGGTGAGCTGGTGGCGCACATCGGCTAACAATGCCATCACCGCCGGGCTGTGCGGACAGTTTTCCAGTGTTGCCATGCTGGGGTCGCTGTTGACCTGGCAGGTGAGGGGCAAGGGGTTCATGCTGAAGCTGTCATCACCCGGCTGCGTTCCTGGCCCCAGCAGATGAAAAAAGGAATCGCTCATCATGCAGACTCCGGCGGTATACGTTCTTCAACGAGGGGACGCATCAGGTTGAGCAAGTCGGCCCAGGGGTGGATGCCGCTGAGAATGCCGCGCAGCTCACCTTGGGTAAACACCAGGGTAGCCGGAAAACGGAACACGCCAAAGCGATCGCCGATCTCCTCGCTGTGTTCAAGATCCGCCATAGCGATGTGCCAGTCAAACTGGGGAAACTCGCGGAGCAACTCGGCAATCATGACCGGGTTATCGCTGACTTCAGGTGTACGGCGGGGATCGCTGCTGAGCAGGACCACGCCATCACGCACGCGGGTTACCCAGCCATCCAGTTCAGACGCGCTCAGCGGTTGCCAGCCACGCGCCAGCATACGTTGCCATAACGCAGAAAATGGGGTGTCATTTAACATATTGTTTATTCCTCCAGCGTTACGCGATACTGGCGAATACGCACGCCTTCATAGTTTTCCATCGACAGGCAGTCATAGTTCAGGCAACGCGTTTCATCGCTTATCTGTGGCGTAATGCCCCACGCGGCCAGTTGCGTAAGCGCGGCCTGTTCTGCCGCCGGGAGCTGAGCGCGCGCGATGTCGGTCAGGCTGCCGCCATAGTCGTCCAGCTGTACCGGCTGTAGTCCCACCAGAGCGATGTGCGCGGGGAGATGGCCGCGAATATCCGCCAGAGCCAGCACTTCAGAGAAGCTGTTCTGATGCAGACTCATTTTTTTGGCGCTGAGGTAACTCGGGACTTTGTCTCCGGCGTAAGTTTGCAGGGTGCCCGGCGCGAGTCCGTAGTCGATGGCGTCCAGCAGCAGCAAATGGCTGGCCTGTTCAACGTAGCCCAGCAGATTCAGCCCCTGGGTGCCGCCATCGACAATCTCTACCCATTCTGGCCAGTGATAGTGGGCGTACAGGCGCTCCGCGAGGCGAATGCCAAACCCTTCGTCTGCCCACAGCAGGTTGCCTAAGCCCATCACGATGACGTGAGGTTCGCTCATGACGCCTCCTTGTTGCGCTGACGTTTGGCAAATTTGTGGCTACGATAGCCGTTGACCATGGTCGAGATGACGGTATCGTCGGACATGATGTCCTCGCGGATAGCCATGTACACATGACCTATGATGAAGGCGGCGATGAACCACATTCCTAGCCGGTGCCAGCTGTGAATATCGAGAGAGTTGCCGCCGGTCCAGTAGAAAAACTCCGTCACATAGCGGAAGGGAGTGAAAATGGCGTACTGGCTATGCTCGCTGTATAAGGCAAAACCGGTCAGGATCATAAAAACGGAGAGCAGGAAATAGCCAAACATCGCTGCCTGCGCAACGGGGTTATGTCCGATATCCTCTCCTGGTTTCTTTTCCAGAAACAGATACCAGCGCACCACCGAAAACGCCCCCTGCCACCACCTGCGACGCCAGACCGGCACAATAAACAACTCGCGTGAATAACGGTTACCGACAAAGGCCCAGTAAATGCGCATCAGCAGGATCACCGTGAACACCATGGCGGCGGCGAAATGCGCCAGCCGGATGTCGCCCATATAGAACAGATAGGTGGCCTCGCCGCTGACCGATGGCAGCGGTCGGCCAATAAAGTATCCGGTCACCATCAAAACCAACATGCAGCCTACAGTCAGCCAGTGCCACAAGCGAACAGGCGCTTCAAACACATAGTGGCTGACGGCGGTATCACGCGCCTCCCCGACGCGTGGGGATATCTTTCCAGTCATCGTTCCTTTTCCTCAACGCTTAGCGAATCTGGACTGCGATCAGTTCGCTGCCGTCGTCGCCAAGCACGTGGGTTGAACAGGCCAGGCAGGGGTCGAAGCTGTGCAAGGTGCGCAGGATCTCCAGTGGTTGATCCGGTATCGCCATTTGGGTACCCATCAGCGCCGCCTCGTAAGCGCCAATTTGTCCTTTTGGATCGCGCGGGCTGGCGTTCCAGGTGGTTGGCACTACGCACTGATACAGATCGATTTTCTGGTCGCGAATCGATGCCCAGTGGCCTAATGCTCCGCGCGGCGCCTCGGTAAAACCGATCCCGCGGCAGTGCTGCGGCCAGCTTGCTGGCTCCCATTTTTCGGTATTCGCCGTCGCCAGGTTGCCGTTTTTCAGGTTGGTCATCAGCTTGTCGAAGAAGTATTGCAGCTTGCTCACGGCCCACTGCGCTTCGTGCGCCCGGCACAGAATACGGCCCAGCGTCGACTGCATGCCCGACAGCGGCAGCTTGAGGGCCGACATCATGCGATCCACGGATTCAATCGTCGCGGCATCCCCTTTGTGATAGGCAATCAGCGTGCGCGCCAACGGCCCAACCTCCATGGCGTGTCCCCGCCAGCGCGGGGCTTTGATCCACGAGTAACGTTCCTGCTCGTTGAGCTGCTGGATATTAATATCGCTGCCTTTCACATCGCCGGGGTTATACCAGGGTTCGGTAATGCCTTCGAAGGGGTGGCGGCCCAACTGATCATCCGGGTAACGGTACCAGGCGTGATCGACAAACTCCTGAATTTGCTGCTGATCGGCGAGGTCCACAGGCAATACGTTGTTAAAATCACCGTTAATCACCGCGCCGCCTGGCATCAACAGGCTTTTGTCGCTGAAGTCATTGGCGATGTCCGGGAACGCGCCGTAGCTCAAAACGCATTTATCAGAAAGCCCGGTACCAATCTGGCTCCAGGGTTTATTGAACTGGCCAATAGCCAGCGCGTCAGGCACCATGACGTTGTTAATAAAGTCAGCGGTGCGGGTGATGATCGACTGCACCAGGTTCAGGCGTTCCATATCGACCGCGCCTACTGCGCCACTCTGATCGATATTGATAGCGCACGGCATACCCCCGACAATCCAGTTAGGATGGGGGTTTTTACCGCCAAACACCGTATGGATTTTGATAATCTCGCGTTGAAAGTCGAGCGCTTCCAAATAGTGGGCAAAGCCCATCAGATTAGCCTCTGGCGATAGCTTGTACTGCGGATGGCCCCAATAACCGTTGCGGAAAATCCCCAACTGACCGCCTTCGACAAATTTCTTCAGCCGATTTTGGACGTCAAAGAAGTAGCCTGGTGAGGACATCGGCCAGGCAGAAAGGCTCTGCGCCAGTTGCGATGTGGCGCGCGGATCTGCTTTCAGAGCATTCAACACGTCAATCCAGTCCATTCCGGCTAACTGATAAAAGTGCACCAGATGGTCGTGGCACCACAGCGTGGCCAGCATAATGTTGCGAATGATGTTGGCGTTGTCGGGCACCTTAATGCCAATGGCATCTTCAATGGCGTAGACAGAGGCAAGGGCATGTACGCCGGTGCACACCCCGCAAATCCGTTCGACAAATGCCCAGGCGTCGCGCGGGTCGCGACCCTGAAGAATGATCTCCAGTCCGCGGAACATGGTGCCGCAAGAAACCGCGTTGGTGATGATGTTTTGCTCATCAATGTTCACTTCACAACGCATATGACCTTCAATGCGCGTAATGGGATCCACAACCAGACGGCGACCGGCATTGTTTAAGGTATATCCCTGGGTTTGATACGAATGGCTCATGCCTGTTTATCCTCATTGTCTGACGACTGCTGTCTGGCGTCGGCTAATTGCTGTTTGTGGCGGTTGTGTTGGTTGACGGCGCTGGCGACTGCGTGGACGCCGACGCCGGCAGCCACGACGCCAAGCGCGGTGAGGCCGACGGTATCGGCGGTTGAATGTGTCCCGATCTGTGGAATATCGACCACGCGGCTATAGAACGAACCGCGATCCCAGAAGCCGTTTTCCGAACATCCCAGACAACCGTGGCCGGACTGGATGGGGAAGGAAACGCCGCCATTCCAGCGGGTGGTGGAGCAGGCGTTGTAGGTGGTTGGCCCTTTACAGCCCATTTTGTACAGGCAATAGCCTTTGCGGGCGGCGTCATCGTCCCAGCTTTCCACGAACTCCCCGGCGTCAAAGTGGGCGCGGCGGTAGCATTTGTCGTGAATACGCTGGCCGTAGAACATCAGTGGACGCCCCAGACGGTCGAGTTCCGGCAGACGATCAAAGGTGACCATGTAGGTAATGATGGCGCTCATAACATCAGGAATCGGCGGGCAGCCGGGGACTTTCACGATCGGCTTGTCGGTGATGACTTTATCGATCGGGGTTGCCTGGGTGGGGTTAGGCCGGGCAGCCTGCACGCAGCCCCAGGAGGCACAGGTGCCCCAGGCGATAATCGCGCTGGCTCCGGCGGCGGCGCGTTTGAGTTTTTCCACAAAGGGTCTTCCGCCGCTAATGCAGAACATCCCTTGTTCACCTAGCGGAGGATTACCTTCGACGGCCAGAATGTAGCGGCCGTGGTACTGGCGCAGAATGTCTTCAAAGACCTCTTCGGCCTGCGTTCCGGCGGCGGCCATCAGCGTGTCGTCGTAATCGAGGGAAATCAGAGAGAGGATGACGTCTTTGGCGAGTGGGTGCGAGGAGCGAATAAACGATTCGGTACAGCAGGTACATTCCAGCCCGTGGATCCAGACTACCGGGATCCGGGGTTTGTTCTCCAACGCCCAGGCTATTCGGGGCGTCATTCCAGCCCCTAATCCCAGCGATGTTGCGGCGAGGCTACAATATTTAAGAAAACTGCGTCGGCTTACTCCCTTCCGGCGCATCGCCTGATAAAAGGTCTCCTCATTATTCGTATTCATAACACGCGTTTCTTCCCCCGTTGAGTTCTGGCGCACGCCGCCAGCGATATCTAAAAAAGCGTATCCGATTAGAGGAGAGAAACAATGCGAAGAGTGTGGTTATGTCCTATAGCGATATATTCGTGACTGTTATCTGTTTTTCACCGACCGGGAATAAAAAAACGCACAGGGGAGACCGCCCTGTGCGTCGGGTTTATCGCGGAAGAACTTAAACCCCAAGGCGATCGCGTAAGCTGTAATAGGCCGCCCCCATGGCGGTAAACGGAATGCGCAGGCTGCGGCCTCCCGGGAACGGGTAGTGTGGCAGGTTGGCGAATGCGTCAAAGCGCTCGGCATCCCCGCGCAGCAGTTCGGAAATCAGGCGTCCAGCCAGATGGGTACAGGTCACGCCGTGACCGCTGTAGCCCTGCATATAGTAAATATTGGTATCAAGGCGGCCGAACTGCGGCATGCGTGATAACGTCAACAGGAAATTACCGGTCCAGCGGTAATCAATTTTTACCCCCCGCAATTGCGGGAAGGTCTTCAGCAGATTCGGCATCACCAGGCGCTCAATATCGTTCGGATCGCGTGCGCCGTAGACCACCCCGCCGCCGTACAGCAGGCGGTTATCGCCGGTCAGACGGTAGTAATCCAGCAGGTAGTTGCAATCTTCCACACAGTAGTTTTTCGGGATCAGCGAACGCGCCATTTCAGCTGACAATGGTTCGGTGGTTAACACCTGCGTGCCGCACGGCATGCTGCTTTTTGCCAGCGCAGGTTCCAGTTTGTCGCCGAGGTAAGCGTTGCCCGCCACGATCACAAAGCGGGCGGTAACCTGACCTTTTTCCGTGCTGACCACCGCCGGGCTGGTGTGCTGAATGCGGGTGACCGGCGATTGTTCGAAGATGCGTCCGCCGTTCAGACGAATAGCGTTAGCTTCGCCGATAGCCAGATTGAGCGGATGAATATGACCACCGCTATGGTCGAGCAGCGCGCCGACATAACGATCGCTACTGACTTCGCGGCGAATTTCGCTGCTGTCTAACAGTTCAAGCTGCGTGTTGCCGTAGCGTTCCCAGTTCGACTTCTGCTCTTCCAGCGTTTCCATCTGCTTATGGTTCAGCGCCACAAACAGCCCGCCGGGGCGATAGTCACAGTCAATCTGATAACGCTTGATGCGTTCGCGAATGATATCGCCGCCTTCAAACATCATGCTGCCGAGCATTTTGGCGGCATCCGGGCCGTAGCTGCGTTCGATAACATCAATATCGCGACTGTAAGAGTTAACCAACTGGCCGCCGTTGCGTCCGCTGGCCCCAAAACCAATACGCGCGGATTCCAGTAGCACCACGTCATAACCCATTTCCGCTAAATGCAGGGCGGAGGAGAGTCCGGTATAGCCACCGCCCACGACACAGACATCACAGCTAACCGATTCGCTAAGGGTGGGAAACGGTTCGTACTGATTGGCGCTTGCGGCGTAATAACTGCTGGTATGTTCAGTCATGATTAAGGCTCCAGGGAGATCCAAATGGTTTTCAGTTCGCTAAATTTTTCCAGGGCATGCAAGGACTTATCGCGCCCGTTGCCGCTTTGCTTATAACCGCCGAACGGCACGGTCATATCACCGTCGTTGTAGTTATTCACGAAGACCGAACCGGCCTTCAGGCGACGACTCATGCGATGGGCGCGCGACAAATCGCGGGTCCAGACCGCGGCACCCAGGCCGTAGTCGCTGTCGTTGGCCAGCGCCAGGGCTTCGGCTTCGCTGCTAAAACGGGTGATGACCAGTACCGGGCCGAAGATCTCATCGCGGCTGACGTGGGCTTGCGGCGGGGTATCGACAAAAATCGTCGGGCCGATAGCCGCCGGATGGACATGGCTGCGGCCATCTAGCGCCAGCGTGCCTTGCGTTTCACCGTCGCGAATAAAGGTGTCCACGGTGTCAGCATGCGCATTGTCGATAAGCGTGCCCATCGTGGTTTCAGGATCCAGCGGGTTGCCCGGCTGCCAGTTTTTCGCCTGCTCTTTCAACAGCGCGATAAATTCGTCGGCAATACTCTCTTCCAGCAGCAGACGCGTACCGGCGATACAGACCTGACCCTGGTTGTAGAAAATGCCTGCCGCGGCAGTGGCGGCGGCTTTTGGTAGATCCGGGCAGTCGGCAAACACGATGTTGGCGCTTTTACCGCCAGCTTCCAGCCAAACGCGTTTCATGTTGCTGTCGCCAGCATCTTTTAGCAGTTGCTTGCCGGTGCGGGTTGAGCCAGTAAAAGTGATCACATCGACATCCGGATGCTGCGACAACGCCTGGCCTGCTTCGTGGCCATACCCGCTAACCACGCTGAGAACGCCATCGGGCAAACCCGCTTTTTTAGCCAGCGCCGCAAGGCGAATGGCGGTCAGCGGGGATTTCTCCGAGGGTTTGAGGATCACGCTGTTACCGGCGGCCAGCGCGGGGCCAAGTTTCCAACAGGCCAGTAGCAGGGGAAAGTTCCACGGAACGATAGCCGCGATCACGCCCACTGGTTCGCGCACAATCAGCGCCAGATCGTTTACCGAGGTGGTGGCAACTTCGCCATAGACTTTATCAATAGCTTCGGCGTACCACCGGATGGCGCGCGCCGCACCTGGAATATCATCACGCAGGCTATGGCGAATCGGTTTACCGGTGTCGAGCGTTTCCAGTAGCGCCAGCTCCTCGTGATGCTGCTCCATTAAATCTGCAAGCTTGTGCAGAACCGCCTTGCGCTCAGCGGGTGATGCCTGCGACCAGTCACCGCGTTCAAAGACGGCGCGGGCGGCGGTGACCGCACGATCCACATCCGCTTTTTTGCCGCGGGCGACTTTGGCGAGTGGGCGCTGTCCGGCCGGATCCTGAGTAATAAAGGTTTCGTTATCGGCGGCGGCGCAATATTCGCCGTTAATAAATAAACGGGTTTCCGGCGAATAATGGCTGGCTTTCTCACGCCAATATTTAAGGTTCTGAAAGTTCATAGCTACTCCTTTTATATCAATAAGATAAAGTTCGTTGCTGATCTTTTTCAGGCAAAATCAGGCTGCACGATGCCTCAGGGATTTACCCTGTTAATGCGCGTTATTTAAGAAGGCCTGAGAAACTCAGGCCGCTACTTATTAGAATGTGGTGGGAGTGTGGGCACTGATAATGCGGCAGATCCCTGCCGAGGTGTTGCTGAAGCTGTGTGGAATGCCGGTGTTAATGGCATAACTTTGCCCTTCAACAAGATGATACGTTTGACCGTTGATGGTCAAAACCACTTCACCTTCCAGTATTGTGCCAATCTCTTCACCCTGGTGTTTAATTCTCTCCCCGGTTGTCGTGCCTGGCTGATAGGTTTCAAACATCATTGCCAGCGTACGATTCGGATTTCCGTTGTGAACTAACTTCATGGATACTCCCTGACTCCCGATCTCAATCAAATCATCCTGATTGATAACCACCTGCGGTTCGTCAGGCTTTTCCGGTTCCGCGAAGAACTCGGAGAGCGACAGCCCATATACTTTCAATAGCTTTTGCAGCGTACTGATGGCAGGACTGACTTTATCCTGCTCTATGGTGCTGATGGCGCTATGCGTCAACCCAGACAGTTCGGCGGCACGACGCTGCGAAAGACCCAATTGCTGGCGGATCTCTGACAAACGTTTACCCGGCGCCAGGCCGTCATCGCTCATAATTGCATTTCCTTAACAGTAGTGGTCAGAGTCGCTGTTTTTCAGCGAGGTGGTTCTGACAAGCGGTGATAAAACCTTCAAGTAACAAACGCGACAGGGCGTATTCGCTACTGTTCCATTCCGGGTGCCACTGCACGCCGAGCGCGAAAGGATGGTCGTGAACGCTGGCAGCTTCCACTAATCCATCCTGCGAGCGTGCTTCCACGCGCAGCTGCGGGCCAAGGGTTTTTGCACCCTGACCATGTAAGGAGTTAACCCAAAACGTGCTGCAACCTGGTATTAATTGCGACAGCAATCCTCCCTGTTGAACCTGGACTTCATGAGATGGGGCGTACTGCTGCTCCACCGGGAGTTCCGCATCTTCACGATGCTCCAGGAACTGCGAGTGATCGCACAGGCGACGATACAGAGTCCCGCCAGTGGCGACAACTAATTCCTGTAAGCCCCGGCAGATGGCGAAAATGGGAATGCGCCTTTCGAGCCCGGCGGTAATTAGCGCCATGCTCAGAAGATCACGCCCCGGATCGGCGTCAGACTCATCGCCATTTTCACCATAGAGGTGCGGCTGCACATTGCTTGGGCTTCCAGGCAGGAAGATACCATCCAGTTTTGGTAACAGCGCGTTCAGTAATTCTGGCTCCGCGAGCGCATGAGGTAACGCTATCGGTAATCCACCGGCATTCAAAACCGCATTCAGGTACTTTTCTTGCAGAGTCTGGGTCTCGTGACCCTTAAGCCTGTTCCTACACATCACTACACCAATAACTGGCTTGTCAAATATATTGCCCATGATCGACCTCACGTTTTGGAATAAATTATTGCCAAACGGTTCCTTGTTGTGCCATTCCGTTCATTATTTTCTCAATCTAGCAGCGCAATAACCTTCTAGCAAACTTAATTTAACATTTGACAAACAAATTGTTTGCATCCAGAGTCGAAGAGTGGACATTATATTTAACAGTCAAATCACAGAAAGCTTACCAGGCCAACGGCGGTGAATCATGGAAACCAATATCGTAGAAGTTGAGAATTTTGTGCAGCATTCTGAAGAGAGGCGAAGTAGCGCGTTTGCGCGCGAAGTGAAGCAATATCTGGAACGCTATCCCAACACGCAGTTTGTCGATGTGCTGTTAACCGACCTGAACGGCTGTTTTCGCGGTAAACGCATTCCCGTGTCGGGATTGTCTAAGTTAGAGAAGGGCTGTTATTTTCCGGCATCCGTGTTTGCGATGGACATTCTGGGCAATGTGGTGGAAGAGGCGGGGTTAGGACAAGAACTTGGCGAGCCTGACAGGACCTGTGTGCCGGTGCTCGGAACGTTAACCCCTTCGGCCGCCGATCCGGAATTTATTGGGCAGATGATGCTGACAATGCTGGATGAAGATGGCGCTCCCTTTGACGTTGAGCCGCGGAACGTTCTCAACCGACTCTGGCAGAAACTTCGCCAGCGCGGTTTGTTCCCCGTCGTAGCGGTAGAGCTGGAGTTCTATTTACTCGATCGCAAGCGCGATCCGGAAGGTTATCTGCAGCCGCCATGCGCGCCGGGAACGGACGATCGTAATACCCAAAGTCAGGTTTACTCTGTTGATAATCTGAACCATTTTGCTGATGTGCTGAACGATATCGACGAACTGGCCCGTCTGCAGCTGATCCCGGCCGACGGTGCGGTGGCCGAAGCATCGCCTGGTCAGTTTGAAATCAATCTTATCCATACCGATAACGTACTCGACGCCTGTGACGATGCGCTGGCGCTGAAGCGGCTGGTGCGGTTGGTGGCGGAAAAACATAAGATGCACGCCACGTTTATGGCAAAGCCTTATGAGGAGCATGCCGGTAGCGGGATGCATATCCACATCAGCATTATGAATAACAAAGGCGAGAACGTGCTGGCCGATGTGAATGGCGATGACTCCGCGTTGCTTAAGCGGGCGCTTGCCGGGATGATTGATCTGATGCCTGCGTCGATGGCGCTGCTGGCGCCAAATGTGAACTCTTATCGTCGCTTCCAACCTGGGATGTACGTCCCGACTCAGGCTTCCTGGGGGCATAACAACCGTACGGTGGCACTGCGCATTCCCTGCGGCGATCGTGATAATCATCGGGTTGAATATCGTGTGGCGGGGGCTGATGCCAACCCTTATCTGGTGATGTCGACCATTCTGGCCGGGATCCTCCATGGTCTGGATAACGAGCTGCCGTTACAGGAAGAGGTGGAAGGCAACGGACTGGAGCAGGAGGGTTTGCCGTTCCCGATCCGTCAGAGCGATGCGCTGTGGGAGTTTATGCAAAACGACAGTCTGCGTGAATTATTGGGTGAGCGTTTTAGTCACGTGTATCACGCCTGTAAAAACGATGAATTAATCCAGTTTGAACGCCTGATTACCGACACTGAAATTGAGTGGATGTTGAAAAACGCCTGACCGTCGTACAGGTCGTTTAAAAAGAAGTCGCATCATGCGGGCTGAGCGGAGCCAGCCCGTAAAAATTGCAGGAATACCTGCCATTTCCCGGATGTCGCGTAATGGAGCGCGGGCGACAACGGGTCTTCAGATAACCGACAGAGTTTGTGACGAGGAAATGTGATGATGCCAGTGTTTAAAAACCAGTCCCGCGTGAGCATCCATGGCTCCCGCAGTAAGTACGGACCACACCTTTGCCGTACGACATTGACGCCTTACTTTTGGAGATCCACCCCGACACGACTCAGGTTTGCGCTACCAACATTTCGAACACAGACCTGGACTCGTTGCGGGGAGGATCGCTATGTCGACTAATTCTCCTGTGGACGTTGCAGCCCAGCCGGGCAAAACACAGCTGCGAAAATCCCTGAAGCTGTGGCAGGTGGTGGTGATGGGGTTGGCCTATCTCACGCCGATGACGGTGTTTGACACCTTTGGGATTGTTTCGGGCGTCAGCAATGGCCATGTTCCGGCCTCCTATCTGCTGGCCCTGGCGGGCGTGCTGTTCACCGCCATCAGTTACGGTAAGCTGGTACGCCAGTTTCCGCAGGCTGGTTCGGCCTACACCTACGCGCAAAAAGCCATCAATCCGCATGTGGGGTTTATGGTTGGCTGGTCGTCGCTGCTTGACTACCTTTTCCTGCCGATGATTAACGTCCTGCTGGCGAAAATTTACCTCTCCGCGCTGTTCCCGGAGGTTGCGCCATGGATTTGGGTGGTGATGTTCGTGGCGATCCTCACCGCGGCCAATTTGAAAAGCGTTAATCTGGTGGCGAACTTCAATGCGCTGTTTGTACTGGTGCAGGTGGCGATAATCGCCGTGTTTATCTTCCTCGTGGTACAAGGGCTGCATAAAGGCGAGGGGGTCGGCACCGTCTGGTCGCTGCAACCGTTTATTAGCCAGAATGCGCATTTGATCCCGATTATCACCGGGGCGACCATCGTCTGCTTCTCGTTCCTCGGCTTTGATGCGGTGACGACGCTCTCTGAAGAAACGCCGGATGCGGCGCGTACCATCCCGAAAGCTATTTTCCTCACCGCCCTGTACGGTGGGTTGATCTTCATTGCCGCTTCGTTCTTTATGCAGCTGTTTTTCCCGGATATTAGCCGCTTTAAAGACCCGGATGCGGCGCTGCCGGAGATTGCGCTATATGTCGGCGGCAAACTGTTCCAGTCCATTTTCCTGTGTATGACTTTTGTGAATACGCTGGCGTCAGGCCTGGCGTCACATGCCAGTGTATCCCGTTTGCTGTACGTGATGGGCCGCGATAACGTCTTCCCGGAGAAGTACTTCGGTTATGTCCATCCGAAATGGCGCACCCCTGCGCTAAACGTCATTATGGTCGGCATTGTGGCGCTGTCGGCCCTGTTTTTTGACCTGGTGACCGCCACGGCGTTGATTAACTTTGGTGCGCTGGTGGCCTTTACGTTCGTCAATTTGTCGGTGTTTAACCACTTCTGGCGTCGTGAAGGGCGTAAACATACCTGGCAGGAGAAATTACACTTTCTGGTATTGCCAATGGTTGGCGCCGCCACGGTTGCCGTACTGTGGGTCAATCTGGAGGTGACATCGCTGACGCTGGGACTGGTATGGGCCGGGTTAGGGTTGGTGTATCTCGCCTGGCTGACCGGACGTTTTCGTAAGCCGCCGCCGCAGTTTGATGCGGCGAAAACCGAACGGGCCTGGGAGTAATGGTAATGTCGTTTTAAGTAGTACCAACGGGGGCGCATCATCAGAATGCGCCCCCGTTCTGAACGTTGACAGCTGTTAACGAGGCTCTAAACACAGGGTTTACATAGTCTTAACCTTAACTAAAGGTAGGTTTTCATTAATGTTGTAACGAGTTTTATATAAAGTTCTTTTGCTTCCTGGTGACGCCCAGCCTGCAAGAGGTCATAGCCCGGTTTGATATAGTCATCCCACATTGATTGGTAGATCGCTTGAGGATTGGCTCTTGCGTCAATTTTTTCAAGGAGTCTGGGGGCAATTTGATAATACTCACCAACCAATTTTTCGCCCTCAGACTGCGTAAGCAGTACGTGGTCACGAAAATGGCGGAAGGATTGCAAAACTTCGCAATCGTCCTCATAACCCATTACGCGACAGGTTGCGGTGGTAAGAAAACAGCTGCTGTCACTGGAGGAGCTGGAATAAGAAGTATGTTCCGTACGCTGGTAAGTCGTGTTGTAGGTATTTTCTCTGCGGGCTTTCGCTTTTGCGGTCTCTTCCAGGCGCATTAGCATTTTTGTTGCACTTTTATCACCAGCACTGACGCTTTTTTGATAATAGGCTCTCGCCAAATCGAGATTTACCGGCTTACCGTCGCCATAGTGGTTCATCCTGCCTAATAAAGTCCAGGCTCTGGCCTGATGGCATTTTTCAAGGATCGCATATGCTTCGGTAAATGATTTTTGTAAGTGCAGCAAACTGCCGTAAATATAGCGATCATCGTCATCCAGAAATACCTCATTATTATCTTGAGTCCCGCGTGTAGTGTGCCAGAGATAATGATAAATACTGAGCGCATTTTTTCTCGCAGGGGTCATTTCCTGTGACGGCGCATATTTGTTGTACTCCATCCTGGCGATCATTTTAAGCGCATCCAGATGCCCTAAGGCTGCAGCAATACGTAAATGAAGATGAGCGTTATCATGGCGATTATCTTTTATAAATTGGCATCCGAAGCGATAATTAGCGCCGGGATGTAGGGCATTAGCCAGATAACGCAGGGTAGTTTCAGCTTCGGCGGAGGATTTTTTATCTATGCAGCGTAATAAAAGGTCGCCGGCAAGGGGCTCGCCCAGCATATAAGCGCGACGAAGGTTTTTTTCGCCTTCGCTGGCGCGGGTTGTGAGTTTCCAGCAGCCAAGCGTATAAAATTCTTCACCTGTCCGGCATGTAATATTTGCGGCATAGCGCTGACCTGCTTCAGCATCGCTTACCTTCAGCGCGGAGCGAAAATGCAGACAGGCACGATAAATAAATTCGTTTTTGCAGCCACTCAGCACACTCAGCTCTGCCAGATGTGCGCTATTCAATGGCATATTGTTGAGTTCATTAATAAAGAGCTCAAGGATGTTCACATAAGGATAACCAGCGAGACGCATATCGCTGGCAAGACGCGTGGCCTTGCTTATTTGCTTCGCGTAACACAAAGAAATAAAACGCTGCTGTGCATATTTCCACTTTCGATCTCGCAGAGTGGAATGAGCATCTTTTCCGGGCAGGGCTGGGGCTTGTTGTTGTTCTACAAGCGTTTCAACTTCTCTGCACTGGCTTAACAGTTGATCCAGACTCTGGCGATAGCGTTGAGCAGCTTCTTCAAGCGCATCACATTGTGTTTTCATTTGTAGCATCATCGTTTCGATAACATCACTGACCTGCGGGTCGGTGTCGTTTTGCACCAGATCAGCATTCGCGTTAACGATAATTTGTTTACTGCGTTTTATCTCGCCTTCCAGCCAAAGCAGTGGTTCGTCGAAAATAGCTTCAAGCTCGCGATAAATGCCGCTGTTAACCGTAGGACGTAGAGAGGTTCGTTCAGGCGGTAGCGTTTCCTGAATGGCTAATTTTGGAAACATGCTTTTTAGTTCAGCGGATTGCCCATCACCAATCGATACCAGATGAATTTGCGCCGTACTTCCGGTTTGTTCAAGTATATTCAGCGTACGTTTTATCAGATATTGCGATCTGGCCGGTAAGACAATAGTGTCAGCAACGTCCAAAAATCCATTGAAATAGAGCGAGTCCGGCGAAGCCCGGTACGGAATGTCGACCAGCGTAACTGCGGGTCCTGCGCCGGGTACTGCGAGTGCAAATGCGGAAATAAAATGATGTAATTCCCCTTTATGCTGTCGTGTTTTTTCGAAGGCATCAAGGATGGCTGATTCGTTCATTGGGCAACGCTTTTGATAAAGCGTGATACCGCCGTGACAGGCATGCGCGTATGTGCGGCTCATCAATGTCGGAATTGTATCATTCGCCCGGTGGAAACGTCGGGATTGAGTAAAAGCAGGCAGCAATGTGTCGCGTTCATGTCCTCTGAAGCCGATGTAACAGATTACATGATGATTAATTAGCTGGGGAAAGCGCAGCAAGACCTGGAGACGATCAAGGGCTTGTTGTTGCGCTAACTGAAGTGCGGCTTTTTCCGGGTAGTTACTGGGTAATAAATGCTGTTCGATAAGTGTATCGCAGGCGGTTTTTAACAGCTTCCATGGGGTGGACCAGGTATCATGTTGCGGATCATCCTGTAGCAAGCTGACCAGCTCATCAAGAAAATGTGGCATCGCTTTATTCATATTTTAATAATTTTTCAATCTGAAGGTTAAAGGCTTTATTCTGACGAGTGAGATCGGCGATCTGCGAGTGGTTCAGGCTGTAGGCTTCGACCAACGATCGGATATATTGTGGCGATTCACTTTTCACAATACCGCGCTTGATTGGTGCGTTGATCTGGTTTAGTGCATCGCGTTTATGTCGATTCATCCGCTGCCATTCGGCCTGCAGACTCAGTAATTCTTGCCTCATTTCCTGACGTGCCTGTTGGTCATTACTGGCTTGGATAATAAAATCATGCAGCAGGGTTGCGCCTAAATACTCAGTGTTAAGCGTTGATGAAAAGGCCGTCACGCCGCAATACGCAATTCCGGCATTATCCAGTTGGTCTTTAAATGTATTGATGATGCTGTGTAGATCGTCTGTGGTTTTCCCATCTGCTTTGTTTAATACTACCAGGCAAGGATGGCTTAAATGCAGGGAATGAAGAAAAGTAATGTCACTCTGACCTAATGAACCATTATCGGCTGTCGCCAGCCAAATAACATAGTCACAATTGCTCAGGTGCTCCCTGGCAATTTTTTCATCAAACAACCGATCTCCCCGGTTTTCTTCATCGTCATTGTTATATCCTGGAGTATCAAGCAGCGCGATATTCGGCCACGGGAAATCTGGCTGCCCAATGACTATTTTTTTGAGAATATCGGAGAAACCCAGCCCGTAGCTATCAAAAAAAACATGGGCAATGCTTTCCAACTCTTCCGCTTCGAGGGGAACTCGCGTTTCATTCGCTGTATAAGCCGTGATGGATGGGCATTCCTGACTAACCAAATAGGTTGCTACCGCCGTCGTTGGGCGCTGGCCTGTTGGAAGGTGGCGTCGACCGGTCAGCGTGTTGATAAATTGCGATTTGCCTGCGCTAAAACGTCCTCCCACGCCGACCAGACACTTGTTTTTAAGCTGCGGAAGTTGCGCTTGTTCGACGAATTTCACGCTTAAGGTACGAAATGCATTGACCAGGTTACGTTCACGTTCATCAGTCAGCGCATCTCGGCTGATAATTTCTGGCAGATACTCTTGTAGGCTGCGTCGTAAATGCGCGAAATGCTTCTGATTTTGCGTGTTGTTAGCATACAGGCGTAGTAGTAGCGCCAATGCGCTATCTTTCTCCAGTATGCTATCGCCTGCAATGTCTGGAGGTATTTCATCTGTGAATAAATCATCAAAATCCACCTCACACCTCCAGATGTGATAATTCGGCACGTAATTCTCGTAGTCGTGTTATCGTTTCGTCATAGTGAGCAATATTACTTTGCTTATCATTGTATTGGGCTGAGAGCTTATCGAGATTACTTTGGATAGACTTGCTGATATCGCCAACAAACATGTCATTTTGCTGATGAAGAGTTCTGATAAAACTAGCCTGTTGTTCATCAAGCGTATGTCTGATTTTCTTGCTTATGCTGTCTAATGCCTTTTCCAGGGCCACTTTTAGCTCGGCAATATCTTCATTCTTAACGCTGGCACCGAATTTATTCACAATACTGTCGATCTCGGCTTGTGGCTCGTAATGGGGAGGAGTGATACGCAGCTTATCAAGGCTTATTTGTAATGGCCCAAGAATAGTTTCTTTACTGAAGGTGACATCTGCCTCGTGGAAGGCTTCAAGTACATGTTTTTTCAACTGCGCCTTTAAGGTATCCAGCGGCGTAAAATGTTCATAGGCGGTAATGATTTCCGCTCCGACGTTGTTAGTATATCGCCGTAACGTATTGATAATATCTGAAATTTCTGCCTGATACTCAGTTACAGACACAATTCGGGTATGGGTTTTCTTCCAGAAGAACATACCGCTGGTTGTGGAGCGATCTTCATCATGGCTCCTACTGCTGACATTCAGTTCACGATAATTATCAATAAGCCCAATAATACGTAATTTAAGACGTTCAAACTCCCGGTGCATCTGCAACTCGGCTGTACTGAAATGGACATGAATATCAGCGTCAATTTTCTTAACACTCTGATTGAGCGCATTCATCCCTGACTGTAGGGTTTCCAGATCAACTGACGAAAGCGTCTCTTTATCGCTCAGGGCAGAGGTTTCGAGATTTTTAAGACAGTTGCGAAGTTCGCTTTTTTTACCACGGATCAAATCAATCTGATGTGAGTATTTGATCTGATCTTTTTTCTCCCGACACTGCTCCAGTTCCTGGCGAACTCTTTTTAATCCCGCGACGGAGCGAAAATCCTTCGCTTCATGTGGGGCGTTAGTAAAGCTTGCCAGGTTATCTCGGGTGAGTTGCTCTTCCTCGCTTAAAGGTAACTGTTGTTCCATTTTCCATGCGATACCTTCCAGCAAAGCCGAAACCAGGACCGGTTCCTGAGAGTCAAACCGACCTTTCATGGTGCTGACGACGTTTTGTCGTGTCGCCATAAAGGCATCCTTAAAAAAGGTTTTCTGGCCGCGATGATCCTGAATCGCCAAATCCATTTTACTGGCGATAATGGTGTGATGAAGAATACCATCATTGACTAACTTATGTTTAATAAGATCCATATCCTGCTTGGATAGAAATTCTCCCGCATAAGAGAGAATCATGACGCAATCACATTGGCAGAGGAAATTAATCGTTTCCCGACTACGGGATACCACAGGATCGTTCAAGCCTGGGGTATCGATAATTTCGATATCGCGGAGTACGTCATGATTAAGGTTTAACTCAACATGGCGAACGAGTGGGGTTAAACGCCCATGAGATCCGATGTATTCACTGAGTTTTGCCTGGATTTCGCTCAGGTTGTCAAAAGGGATAATCTGCTCTCCCTTTTCCAGTTCGCTGTAAACATCCAGCCCTTCTTTTTCAGCGGTTTTTTTGAGTTCGCGACAAGTGGCTAATTCGGGGGGAAGCTCGTGGATAATACTTTTGCGAACTCTTTCTTCGTTGAAGTGAATGGAGCTGTTTCGCAGATTATTGGCGTGATGAGCACGCGCTTCTGCCAACTTTTTGGCAATCATACTCTCAGCAGTTTCGGCGTCGCTTTCAATATCTTGCCAGTCCTCTGGGGAGTAGAAAACCAGCTTTGCGCATTGTTCCTGGGCATAGCGTAGACGGGTAAGTGAAGCCGTCATCGGTGTCGCTGCTTTCGGTAAAATATTCTGTCCATTGAACAGAAGAGCATTAAGAAATGTAGATTTCCCTGCTTTTACCGAACCCACAATACCGATGCGCAATAGTTTACTGGCTTCGTCTTCAGCAGCGAGGCTGCGGCGCATGTTCGCGAGTATTTGGTTTAGCTGAAAAAGCCCCTCTTCACGCAGAAAGCCTTTGTGAAGTGACAACTGGGTGTAGACGTTTTCCAGCGTTTGCATAAACGCGTGAATATTTTCGCGTGGGGTGAGTTGGTTCATGATTCATCTTCCCTGAAGATATTATGAATGTACAGTTGGTGAGTTTTGCAGTTGTTCTATTTCCCGCATGATATTTCGTACGCCATCAATTTGAGCGGACCAGCTATCTTGCCGGGCAAGCCACTCAGCTTCGTGCTGGCGCTTTTCTTCACGGCAACACTCAAGCGCCCTGCGGCTCTCTTCTATCCGGGTACGCCACTCTTCCTCAAGACTGGCGATCAGTTCCAGCTCAATTTCTGGCAATATATCGGCGAGCGCTTCACGTGCCCGGTGCCGGATTTCAGGGAAGACTTTCTCCAATAAGTTTTGCTTAACAAGTTCTCGCTTACGTTCTTCCGGATCGGAAAAAAACTTAATAATATCCGGTAAGAAAATGATCAATAACTCGACAATAGGGTTGATAACGGAAGTGGTTACTGCAAGGGCTGTGGAGATAAGTTTATACCAGCGACTTCCCTTACTGACGGTTGCCAGGGTTTCCAGAACCAGTACTGCCGTCTGCGAACCATTTTGCAGAATACTGCCAATATCAATGTTGTCACCACCGGTCTCATTTTGCATATTCATGATGATGTCTGAGAGATTGACTCGCAGAGCTTGGTTCAGGGAAGTGCGATAGACATCGCTTATAATCGCTGCCGTACGGGTCTGGAAAATATCCTCTCCTTGGGCAAGGCAGTCATATAATACGTCAAGATTTCTCACCAATGCGTTATGTACATCTCCGCTGACTTTATCCATCGTTTCCTGACGAAGAGTCCCGGAAAGACGGCGTTTCTGGCGAGCCAGAGAGTCGTTCAACTCCTGATAAGCTCGCTCGTACTGATAAATTTGTGCGTCCAGGGCGCTGGGATCCAGCGTGCTGCTTTTGCGCAGCATAACGATATGATCTTTTAGACGAGATGCTGACGACAGAATCTGTCCAGCGAAATGGGTTATTTTGAGATCCTGAACATTTAACTGGAGTAAAGCGTTCTGCAGACGTTCGGCTGTATCTTGATCGTTACGACTTGCTCGCATGACGATCTGCGGCGGACATCCCATGTCGCTAAGTCTGCCTGCTATTTCTTCTTCTACGTTTTCTAACGATTCTGGCGTTGACTTATCGCACTTGGTCAAGACAAGGATTACAGGAACAGGCTGGAGAGCAATTTCATGGAGAACAGCCGCAAGGCTGGCGTGCAGCGTTCCGCTTTCTGCAGAAACGACCACAACGAATGCGGCGCCACGCTCTGCATAGCGATAAAAGGCATCAACGTGACGTTTTATTCCGGAATCGACTCCCGGCATATCTACCGGAATAAGCCCTTGCAAATCACGAAGACGAGAGGAAGGAAAGGTTAAGCAGGCAAACTGATCCTCCTGAGTTGCGTCATTATTTACCTCCTGCGCATTTTGCGGTGCATAGTGTACTTCTCTGACAGTGCCATCAGCCAAAGTAATAATCAAAGACTGCTGTTCGCCATACCGCAGTTCAGTTGCTAATGCTGTGGTCGGTGCCTGGTCAACGGGTAATATATTCTGCCCCAGCCAGAGATTGAGGAGAGATGATTTTCCCGCGCTAAAGATTCCAATTAGCGGCACATAGGCGGAAAAATTCTTGAGTTGATGTAATTGTGAGCATAAATCATTGGGAATTTGAGGTGCGGTAGATTCAAATTCTTTACTTATGCCGATAAGGCGCGTTAACGGTCCTGTCAATGCATCAGACATGTTCAACCTTTCCATTTATCAATAAGCTATAAGCATATTAAAACGAGAATCACCCACTGTCTTCTAATTATAATTATTTCTTTATAATGTCTGTGGCGGCGGGATACTGCAGAAAAATGGATACGAAATTTATAGAAAATTCTGCTACCCAGGTAGCAAAAATATATTTTATCTGGAAAATTTTATGTGTTGCCTTGAAAGTCAGAAATTATCAGTGTAAACGCGGACTGGTGGTATGTATGATATTTTAATGATTGATACTGTTTTACAGACAGGGAAGGCGACTGGCGTACGTCTTTGCCGCCCCCTATGAAGCCTGACGAACGTACATTTTTTCATCACAGAAATAGCTTTCGCATACTTTACCTGACATAAGCGAAATAACATAATAAATAACCCACTTAATATTATTGAGGTTAATGTTAAAATTACTTTGCTATATATTTACTAGCTGAATTATGTCATGCCATTTATGCTAAGGTCGTCATCTGACGGACTTGCAGTAGATTGTGATCTGACCGAATGTTCTGCTGTATTTATTAATGTCGGGATACGCGTGGGCTATAGTAAAGATGGCCGCTATTTCTCATCATTAATCACTGTGAGTGGGGGACGTGAATGAAGAAGATACTGATGTTGGTTGGCGATTATGTCGAAGATTATGAAACGATGGTTCCTTTCCAGGCGTTGCAAATGCTGGGCCATCGTGTTGATGCAGTCTGTCCGGATAAGAGCCAGGGTGACTACGTTCAAACCGCGATTCATGATTTTGATGGGGCGCAAACCTATAGCGAAAAACCGGGACACCGTTTTACGTTGAATGCGAATTTTGCCGAAGCGCGGGCCGTCGATTATGACGCGTTGGTGATCCCCGGCGGGCGTGCTCCGGAATATCTCCGGCTGAACCCGGATGTCATTCAACTGGTACAGGATTTTAACTCGGCGGGTAAACCTATCGCCGCCGTCTGTCATGGTCCTCAATTATTGGCGGCAGCAGGAATATTAGAAAATCGTACCTGTAGCGCCTATCCGGCCTGCGCGCCTGAAGTGCGTTTGAGCGGCGGACATTATGCGGATATCGGCATTGATCAAGCCCACGTCGACGGTAATCTGGTGACTGCGCCAGCCTGGCCCGCGCATCCGCAGTGGCTGGCTAAATTTGTTGAAGTATTAATGCAGTCAGCGGCAAAGTGATGAGAAAGTCGGTATAACCTCCCGGTTATACCGACCACACAGCTTACCTCTTCATGAGTGCGAACACGCCCCAACCAATGTATTCTCGGGTGAAGGTGACGTGGCGTCCGGGTGAACTTCTCAGTTGCTCCCTGACTTCCGGTGCAAACTCATCGTTTTGATTAGCTTCCAGCCAGCGGCGCATCGTCAACCATTTTGCCGCCTCGTACCTGTCCCAACCTTCCTGGTCAGCCAGAACCATTTCAACCACGTCATAGCCGAGCGGGTCAAAAGAAGAAATGAGTTCCGCCAGGGAAAGAAAATCGGCGACAGCGGTCGCGCCGCAGGACTGGGCGATTTCCTCCGTTGCGGGCATCTGGCGCCAGTACGGTTCACCGATGAGTATGATTCCACCAGGCTTAAGACTCTGCTCCAGTTGTCTGACCGTTCCGGTGACGCCGCCTGCAATCCAGGTTGCGCCCACGCAGGCGGCAATATCGCATTTTTCTTCAGCGACATAGCCCGTTGCATCGGCGTGGACAAAACTCACCTGCTGACTGACGCCCAGTTCTGCTGCACGCAGCGTTGCTTGTTCGCTAAACAGCTGGCTCATATCGATACCGATGCCGAAAATACCATGATCGCGCGCCCAGGTGCACAACATCTCTCCTGAGCCGCTACCGAGATCCAGAATGCGGGTGCCCGGTTCCATGCGCAGCACCTGGCCTAACGTGGCATATTTCTGCGCGGTGAACGGGTTATGGATGCGATGAGCGCTTTCGCTGATAGTAAAAATTTTGGGGATATCCATCTCTCTCTCCTTAGCGATTATCCAGTTGGGCGCGAACGTTGTTCAGCCCGGTAGTATTGATGCGATAGGGCTGACCATTGACAGATTTGATCAGCTTTTTGGTTCTGAGTTTTTTGAACACGGCGAGGGTGCAGTCGCAGAGCAGTAGTCCTTCGCGGCTGTAGCATTCGACGGAGGTGACGCGGCCTGAGGCGTCGCGGACGTGAACGATACGGCCACCTTTGGCGAGAACGTGTAAGGTACGTTGTTCCTGACGGGATAAATTCATACTGGAAAACCTGTTTAATCATCATGTGCAAAACGTGCAAACACACTGCGGTGTCCGCATTCGATTTCGGCGCATTGATAACCAGTCCGGCCTGAAAAGGTCGGTAAGCTGATTATCTGATGATTACATTCTCCAGCATCAAAGCCTCGGGTTGAGTTGAAAGGTATTTACCTGATGAATCATACCAGCCAGAATCTCCAGAGAAAACTCCTTGTACATAAAATGTGATCTATAACGAGTTATTGCGTTTAGTGACTTTATTAACTGCAAATTTTCGTTATGTGAGACATTTATTAAAGCATTAAATTAATTTGATATTCTGTCTGTGCATAGAGTGATATCTATGGTAACTCAGCATATTGAGCGCATTCAGTACCATGTAATTGATTAGTATGGGTTAATATTCGCGAGGTTTTATTTGCCTTTTTGATAAGGTATTTTTTATTATTTTAATAATTTTCTACCGAGTTTGCGATTAATCAATTTTAAGAATTTTCTTAATGTTGCGAGTTGTGTATACTCGGTTCCGCAAGAAGCTCTTCCGTTATCACTAAAACTATAAATCTGTCCTTAACACCCGTATTACCTCTGCCCTGAATCTCTTCTCAGGGCAGAGGTTTTTTTTGCCGGTGCAGGATTTTATTAATCACCAATATATACAAATATTATGGTGGGTAATGTTTAAAATTAATGGTTAGGGAAGTATTATCCATCGATAATAAGGTAATGTCGAATAGTATCATAATGAATCTATTTACCAAGGGACTATATAGTATTTCTTATAATTCACGGTTTTTCAGTATGATAGAAATTTTTGCTATTGATATAATTGTGAGTTTGCTCACGGATTTTAGTGCGCTAAGTGGCTATTTCTAGAGAAGTGCAAACGGTTGCATGTTGCAGTTACAGTATTCGTTCATTAAAAAAATATAGCGATGGTATATCTTAGGCCGGTATGGATGAGTGGAGTCTAAATGATTTCTATTATCTCTTAGGCTTACGAGTACCGGTTTATGATTTCTGTTAGCTAAACACCATGGGAAATAGCAGTAAACACGGACAGGGAGTATGATTTTACCCATCAGTAAGGCGTTTTATCACAGGCATAATTTATATTCATTTATATAAATCAACGTCGTAATGTTAATAAAACCAGCGTTCCGGGATGAACGCTGGTTTTATCCAGTTCCCTGTTTTATATCACTCGCGCTGTACGCGAGCCTCCTCTCACAGTATTTCGTCAATAAAATATTAAAGGACCTCCTGGAATGGATATTGTTGAACGTTTTATCAACTACACCAAAATTAATACCACGACTTCAAGAGAAAACGGCGCCAATGGGATAATGCCTTCTTCTGCTGGTCAAATGGTACTGGCAAAACTGCTTGCAGCAGAACTTGAAGCATTAGGAATGGAAAACATTGAGGTCAGGGATACCGCTATCGTAACGGCAACACTTCCCGGGAATACTGATGACACGGTTCCTGTCGTTTCATTCTTTGGACATCTGGATACCAGCGCGGAACAGACTGCGGACACAAATGCACAACGTCTTCACTATAGCGGTGGGGATTTGTGTCTGAACAAAGAGCTGAATATTTTTCTGCGCGAAAGCGAATTCCCGGAACTGAAAAATTATATCGGTGATGATCTGCTCGTCACTGACGGAACCAGTCTGTTAGGGGCTGATGATAAAGCAGCCATCGCCGCAATTATGAACGCATTACAGTATCTGGTGGCACATCCGGAAATCAAACATGGGCCGGTGAAGGTGGGTTTTGTGCCTGATGAAGAGCAAGGATTACGTGGCGCAAAAGCGTTTGATGTTGCGAGCTTCGGCGCTGATTTTGGTTACACCCTGGATTGTTGCGGTATCGGGGAGTTTGTTTATGAGAACTGGAATGCGGGCGATGCGGAAATCATCTTTACCGGCCAGTCTGCGCACCCCATGTCAGCCAAAGGTAAGCTGAAGAACTCGCTGCTGATGGCGCATAAGTTTATTGCGATGCTGCCTGGCGGAGAAGCGCCTGAATATACGGAAGGGCGCGAAGGTTATTACTGGGTTAAGCAGTTGCAGGGTAACAGCGCCCGCACGGTGCTTAAGCTGGATATCCGCGACTTTAGTGAAGAAGGCTATAAGGCGCGTATGGCATTTATCCGTCAGCTTGCCGTCAGTACCTGCGCTCTATGGGGCGAAAATAGCGTGGTCTGTCATTTAGCCGATCGCTATGCGAACGTGTTCAATAGTTTGCAGGGTGATGCTCACTACCCGATTGATATTGCATTACGCGCCTATCAGAAATGTGGGATTACCCCGGCTCCTGTCGCCATGCGCGGCGGATATGATGGTGCGGTTTTATCGCAGAAAGGATTGCCATGCCCGAATATTTTTACCGGTGCTCATAATTTTCACTCAATCTATGAATATCTGCCGGTGCGTTCACTGCGGGCCGCCAGCGATGTCGTGGTTGCGGTCATTGAGGAAACCTTTGCTGAGTTCACGCAGCGGAGAGCTCAGTCATGATTCAGGTGTTAATTGCCCTGCTGGTTATCGTGGTAGTCGCGCGTCTGATCCTGAAAGGTTATCGTGCCGAGCCCGTGCTATTTATTGCGGGTTTGGTGCTGATGATTTGCACCGCACTCACCGGGTGGGGTTCCGTACTACCGAAAGGCGTTGCTGGCACGGGGATTTCCTTTCTCGATCCGTTCGAGGTTATGCGCGATCTTTTCAGCACGCGAGCTGCCGATCTTGGCCTGATGATCATGGCGCTGATGGGATTTGCGCACTACATGGATCATATCGGTGCAAATGAGGCGGTGGTGCGTGTCGTCACAAAACCCCTGCGTGCGCTGCGTTCGCCCTATATTCTGCTTTTTTTCTCGTACCTGCTCGCCAGTCTCCTGCAGTTAGCTATTCCTTCCGCCACTGGACTCGCCGTACTGTTGATGGGAACAATGTTCCCCATTATGCTGGGATTAGGGCTTTCCGCTGCCTCTGCTGCCGGGGTAATTGCCACCTCGCTTGGTGTGGCGTACACCCCAACGGCAATCGATGCTATCAGGGGATCGAAAGCGGTCAATATGGATGTGGTGGAATACGTTGTCTACCACCAGGGACCGGCAGCTCTGGCTACCGTTTTGGTCGTGGGAGTCTGCCATTTTTTCTGGCAGCGCTATTGCGACCGTAAAGCGGGGACCTTACCACGGGAAATCGGTAGCGCTGAAGTGACTGACTCAGGGAAAGCGCCTGCTTTTTATGCGCTTCTTCCCATGCTTCCGATACTGATGGCAGTGGGATCCTCCGAAATGTTCGTCAGTGGTATTAACCTGAATATCATTACCATTGTGCTTATTTCAATGGCTATTTGTATGTTGATTGAATGGCTACGGGTGCGAGATTTAAAGGCGGTGTGCGAAGGATTTAGCCATTTTCTGAAAGGAATGGGCACTGCCTTTACCGGTGTGGTAGGACTGCTGGTAGCGGCGGGTGTTTTTGCTCATGGTATTAAAGTCATTGGTGCGATTGATCAATTAATCCTGATGGCCGAACACGTGGGATTACCGCCATTCGCCATGGCGGTGGTGTTTGCGCTGGTGACGCTTGCGGCGGCGATCATTATGGGATCGGGTAACGCGCCATTTCTGGCATTCGTTGAGCTTATCCCGCAAATCGCTGCCAGTATGGGGGCTAACGCCGTTGCCATGATTCTGCCGATGCAGCAGGCATCGCATATGGGACGGGCCATTTCTCCGGTATCTGGCGTGGTGATCGCCGTTTCCAGCGGGGCAAAAATAACCCCTTTCGATGTGGTTAAACGTACCGCCGTACCGTTGATTGTCGGCTTTGTTACCCATACGCTAATCATCGGTATTTTCTACTAACAATTGCAGTTACAGACAAACCTCCGGTTCATTGAATCTGGAGGTTTTCTGGTTTGATACGTTGGTGTATTGATTGCTGGTGATAATTATTAGTTTTCATCTTTATCGAGCTATTCTTATTATTTGCGGCCAACCTTGCAGCTATAAATGATTAATAAAAATAATGTGTTTTACGGCACTTTTTTTACATTGAGATAAATTAATCTGGATCATATTATGCTGATTTTAGTTGTAGTAGGTTTTTAAATTGAGCAGTAACAAATTAAATACAATAATGATTTTTTCTGGGTGGGTTTTAAGTGGTAAAAAATTTAGGAAAAGTGAGTAAATCGAGGCATCATTATCAGGATGAGCTCGAAGCGTTTACCTGGAGCGCGTTAGTGGCAATTGGTATCGCAATGCAGGATCACAAGATCCACTCTAAAATGTCAGAGCATATTTTTATTATGCATTGGTTGGCTATCGCAAAAAAAAGAAAACTCTTCTCACGAAGTGTTGCCAATGAGCTTCAATGGTTAATTGATGAAGGCAAGAAAAAAAGCATTAATGCACAACTAAAATTTAAAATTGAATACTTGTACGCCACCTCAAGTGGTGATGTGACAATGCAAAATGATTATTTTAAATTCACCCACACGATTGAAATGTTGAGAAATAATGGATGGCAGAACTTTCTACTCACACCAGAGAAGTGGCGTGACCTGCATGATAAGATTAAAGTGAGAAAGGGTAACTTTATTTTTATGGATGATACCAGACTCCAGGAGTGTTTTGGTGCTCAGGGCGAGATAGTCAAACCTTTCTGTATCCGGGTGTATGGTGATGTTGAGTTCGCAAAATTAACCTTCATCAAACACAACCTGCCGGTAGAGTTTGTGATGGATATTTCAAATGAATTTCATCACTTCCAGTTTCTTACTGATAAGTAATGATTAGCACAAGTTATGAACAGAGCATTGTTAAAGCAAAATTTAGAGATCGCGACCGAATGGATTAGGTTGTCTGATGCTGCTGACAATTTATCTATAACTTTTCGGGGTATTCTCGAGATTGGCGAAAGTTCTTCTGCGCCAGATGACAGCACGCCGCTACTTCGGTTAGAAAATGAAATGGCGACAATTGCAGTTGATTCAATGTCATGGGTAAGGGTGCCGGCAGATCTTCAGGAAAAAGTTACCGTCTATATTCTCTGACGTTTGGCTGCTGCTTTGTTCGTTTTATGCCGGTCAGATACGGCTATCGTGCCCATTCTCAGTGGCGCATGATGTTTAATATAGCTGTTTTTTTTCATCCATAAATAATATTAATGTTGGTTTTTTTATAGTGTGATTGTTCCCGGTAATAAAACGGCGATTTGCCGCCATGTGTACGACGGTGTACGTAATTTATTATGCTATGTTGAGCCGGGAAACTTTCTCATAATTAACCATTTTTAGGTTAAGGTATTACGTGGCGTGTCGATAACAATTTAGTCAGAGATGATTGTCTAATTGTTATGGAGATGTTTAAATGTTAAAGAATATGAGGGTTAAAACCAGTCTGTTATTATTGCTTTTGGTATTTACGTTTATGCAGTTCCTTTCTAATGGGTTTGAGTTGGTCGATCTCAAAGGAAATCAAAAAAGTACTCTTCTACTGCATAATATAGTAAAGGAACAGGATTCGCTGCATAACGTCGTTGGGGCTGTTTATAAAGTAAGAAGCGTTCTTGATAATATTCAATTGCAAGATATGGCTGCTACCCAACAGACATTGCGACAGGTGCAGGATGAGATCGCTTATGCCAGAAAGCAGTTCGCTATTTTTTGGGATATACCTGGACTGACGGCGGATGATCCCCAGATTGGTAAAATCGTCAGAACTGCTTTTGAGCAACAAATGAATGCTGAACAAAAGTATGTTGATAAATTAAATGAGGCTATTTCTAACGGTAGTCTTGTCGGTACACAAGCAAACGCCAACACTGAGTTGCTGGCTTTGCGAAAAAATTTTGATAAGGAGATCGAGAACTACTACAAATCAACCATGTTGGTCGGTAAAAATATCGTAGAGCAGACACACGTTCAGTTTAATGCCTCAATACTTAAAATATCCTTGCTGCTGGCCGTTACGGTTCTTATCTTTATTCTCTGCAATATCTGGATAAACCGAACAATCATTCGGCCATTAAATATCGTGTCTGAGCATTTTTCACGGATTGGTAAAGGCGATCTGAGTCATCCCGTTAAGGTGCCGGGTAACAATGAAATTGGCTTACTGTGTTTAAATTTACAACACATGCAAAACGGCCTGCGGGAGACTGTCAGTACAATTCGCGATGGCGTTGAGTCTATTAATATCGGAATGCAGGAAATTGCTTCGGGTAATTCAGACTTATCAACCCGAACGGAGCAACAGGCTGCGGCAGTGGTTGAAACGGCGGCCAGTATGGAACAGATTTCCGTAACAACCAAAAATAACACCGATAAATCACATCAGGCTTCTGCCATGACGAGTGAAAGCACGGAAATGGCATTGCGTGGCGAGCGCTTAATGAGCGACATGGTTGAGAAAATTCACCTGATCAGCCGCAACGCGCAAAGCGTGAATGAAATCTCCCATGTGATTGATAGTATTGCTTTCCAGACTAACATTCTCGCTTTAAACGCCGCGGTAGAAGCAGCGCGCGCTGGCGAATCCGGGCGTGGATTTGCCGTTGTGGCGAGTGAAGTCAGAACCCTTGCCCAACGTAGCGCCTCCTCAGCGAAAGAAATTAGCGAACTGGTTGCCAAAGCGGCAATCAGCGTCAAGGAAGGGGTGGAGATAGCTGAAAGCAGTGGGGCTATGATGGCGGACATTGCTAAGGCAATACGCAATATCAATATACTCATGGAAGATATATCCGGCGCATCGGGGGAACAGAGTAGCGGCATCGAGCAGATCCGCGTTGCTGTCACGCAAATGGAGCAAGTCACTCAACAAAATGCGTCTCTGGTTGAGGAAATCGCCGCCACGACAGGCAGTGTGGAAGAGCAGTCGGCAATGCTTTCCCAGGCCGTGGCTGTGTTTCAGGTTGATGAAAAGCCGCAGGAGGGTACGCAGGACAAGCAGTAGAACATGCCATCTCATCAGCTGTAAATTCAGTCTGATGAGATGGCTGGCTGTCAGGAAAAGCGCCTTAATCATATTGATAATAATTCTCATTATTATTGTTGTGTTGCGCAGGGAATGGTAATGTTGCTCCTGGCCATAAACTGTTAATCCCATTTTCTGTGCAGAAGACAGCATGAACAACACCACTCTGAATGCGTCCAGACGCGTAGCCCGTACTTTTTCCGTCAGCGAGTTTATGGATTTTGGTGAACGTTACGGGATCGACTATCGCTTTCCCCAACTGGCACAAAAGCCGGACTTGCCGTCTGCTAGCCCTGTGCTGCAAGGTGAAATTGAGGAGATGACGCTCCCCTGCGGGATGTGCGTGACGCACTCTGATGTACAGGTATTGCAACCCTACGAAACCACCTCCCGCCACAGCAGTCCCCTGTATATGTTGGTGGTACTGGAAGGCTGCGTGGTCCTCTCGCTTAACGGTCAGGAACACGTGGTGCGTTCCGGAATGGCGTTTAGCTCACGCCTGAGCGAGCACCAGACGATGCGCGCCCGCCATCATGCCGACTGCAAACTGCGAACCTTATCTCTCGGTCTGTATCCCGACGGCGCGTGGCGCACGGGGCTGCTCGAATCGTTGATGCGTGAGTGGGAAAGATGCCAGACGCCGACGCTTATCTGGCAGGTGCCGGGATTTTTACTCAGTGGCCTGGAGTATGCGCAGCAGATCACGCTCAGCAATGTATCTCGCCAGTTGATGCTGGAAGGGCTGATATTGCAACTGTTCGGCCATGGCCTCAGCGTGTGCCAGGTCGAGAGCGGCAAACGCCTCGCCGCCAGCGGTGAACAGCAGCGGCTGG
The DNA here is from genome assembly GCF_005281305.1 of Citrobacter sp. wls706. Taxonomy (NCBI): domain Bacteria; kingdom Pseudomonadati; phylum Pseudomonadota; class Gammaproteobacteria; order Enterobacterales; family Enterobacteriaceae; genus Citrobacter; species Citrobacter sp. wls706. The sequence continues at coordinate 144,204 of NZ_SZXG01000037.1, forward strand.
AAGTCGTTCGTCGCCTGTTGGAACAGAATCCTGAGAATGACCACACGCTCAATGAACTGGCGCAACGCGCGGCAATGAGTCCCAGTAGTCTGCGTAGCAAGTTTCGCGCAGCCTATGGCTGTTCGGTCTTTGATTACTTGCGCGATTGCCGCCTGGAACGCGCTCGCGGTTATTTACTGGAAGGATACAGCGTACAGCAGGCAGCCTGGATGTCGGGATACCAGCACGCCACCAACTTCTCTACCGCCTTTCGTCGTCGTTACGGTTTTTCGCCAGGCGATATGCTCAAGCTTTGCTAATCCATTTTTGCGTTTTGCGCACGTTGCTGGCAGACAATTTGGCACTGCGCATAGGTAATCTGGCATCCGGCATAGCTATCTCCGTCAGCAAAAAGGTAATAATTCTCACTTACAATTAGAAATGCCTTTGGAGATACTCATGTTCGCGAAGACTCGGTTAGCGCTGCTGGTAGGATGGGTGACCGGCAGCGTGGCTTTTCCTCTGCTGGCGCAGGAAACAACAAAAAACGATACGGTCGTTGTCACCTCGCAAATGCAGAGCGGGGCTACTAAGCTTGCCACGCCGGATATTGAAACCCCGCAATCGGTATCCATCATTACCCGCGAACAGTTTGAAGAGCAGGGTGCAACCAGCGTGCGTCAGGCCGTTAGCTATACGCCGGGGGTATACAGCAACCAGATTGGCGCCTCCAACCGCTTTGACTACATTGTGCTGCGCGGCTTCTCCGATGGCAGCCTGGACAACGTCTATCTCGATGGTCTGAAGATGATGGGCGACACCAACTCACATAGCTCGCTGGTGGTCGATCCGTGGTTCCTTGAAGATATCGAAGTGGTGCGCGGCCCGGCTTCCGTGCTGTACGGGCGTTCTTCTCCGGGGGGGATCGTCGCGTTGACGTCGCGCAAGCCGTCATTTGACGCGGGTGGAGAAGTGAAGCTGTTTGCCGGCAACAATAACCAGCGCGGGGCGGCGTTTGACGTCACCGGGGCACTGGATGATAACGATCGTGTGGCGGCGCGTCTGAGCGGGATGACGCGTTACGCGGACTCACAGTTTGGCCCATTGAAAGAAGAGCGTTACGCGCTGATGCCCAGTCTGACCTGGCGGATCACCGACCAGACGCGTCTGGATCTGATGGCCTATCTGCATCGCGACCCGGAAGGCGGTAGCCACTCCGGTCTGCCTTATGACGGCACCGTTGTTCCGCATTACGGGCAAAAGATCTCCAACACCTTTTACGAAGGTGAGGATGATTACGACAAATACGATCGCCGTGAAAACATGGTGGGCTACAATATTGAGCACATGTTTGATAGCGGCTGGTCGGTGCGGCAAAAGCTGCGCTATCTGCATACCGACGTTGAACTGAACCAGGTGTATGCGGCGGGCTGGTTGAACGAAACCGAGCTTAATCGCGGCTATTCCGGCTCTGATGAAAAAATGTCGGCGATTACGCTGGATAACCAGCTCGACGGCAGCTTTGATACCTGGCAGGTCAACCATCGTCTGCTGGTGGGCATTGATTATCAGGATCGCAGCAACAATACCACCGGCTACTACGGCGCATTCCCGCCGATCGACGCTTTTAACCCGGTGTATGGCGCGAAGCCGGATTATATCGACATGTATGCGCGTGAGAAGCACAAGCTGCGCCAGACGGGCTACTATTTGCAGGATCAGATGTCATGGGATCGTTGGCGTATTACGCTCGGCGGTCGCTACGATCAGGTCAGCGTGTCTAATATTGATAAGATCAACGATACCCGCAGCGATCTGGATAAAAACAACTTTAGTACTCGCGCCGCATTGCTCTACTTGTTCGATAATGGCTTTGCGCCGTACGTGAGCTATTCCACCGCCTTTACGCCAACCAGCTTTGCCGATGAGAACGGCAATCTGCTGGATCCGATGAAAGGCAAGCAGTGGGAAGCGGGGCTGAAATATGAGCCGGAAGGACTTAACAGTCAGTTCAGCGCGTCGGTGTTCCGCATTAATCAAACCAATATCGCCACCAAAGAAGAGCCGACCGATCCGTACCGCTCGATTGGGGAAATTGAATCTGAAGGGGTGGAGCTGGAGGCGGTTAGTCAACTGACGGACAGCTTCCGTCTGCAGGCGGCATATACCTACACCGACATCCGCTACAAGAAAAGCAGTCCGGAGGAGCAGGGCAAGCGTGCCGTGTATGCACCACGGAATCAGGCCAGCACCTGGTTGAGCTACGATGTGAAAAGCGGCCTGCTGGATGGTCTGACGCTCGGCTCGGGCGTGCGATATGTCAATGGGATCACCAGCGATCGTCTGAATACGCATACCCTGCCATCCTATACGTTGGTGGATATGGCAATTGGCTACGATTTAACGAATATCGGTATTAAAGGACTGAGTGCCCAGTTGAACGTCAACAACCTGACCGATAAACGCTACGTTGCGGCCTGTAATTCGCTCTCATACTGCTACTTCGGCGCTGAGCGCAGCATTGTCGGCAGCGTATCCTGGAAATTCTGATGCTTTAGCCGGATGCGGCGTTGACGCCTTATCCGGCCTACAACAGAGTGCAAATTGTATGCCTGATAAGCGCATCAGGCATAGTGGATTGCGGCTATTGCGTAAAACCGTTTTGCATACAAATCTGCGCGCTGGTTCTCAGAGTGAAGGCGACTTTGTCTGGGTACTGGCTGTAATAGTTATGCTCTTCTTCCAGCCCTTTCGCCTGCGCCAGACGTACCGTTTCCAACGAGCAGGTACGGTAGATCAGATCCTTATTCATATTGATCTGCTTCTCGCGCTGTTTGTCCGCAGACAGCGCCAGCCATTTCTCTGACAGCGAGTAATCGTAGACCACCCGATTTCCTTTCGCCTGCACGTTCTCAATGGTAATGAATTCGTCGATTTTCAGTCTCGGTTGCCCACGCATTTTTTTCTTATCTTCTGCGGCGGCATATTGGGCCAGGGTATTAATATTCATGCTGGCTATCTTCTGTTTATAAGTCTCGACATAGGCGGCGGGTTGCTGATAATGCTGAGCGTAAGCGTTTCTTAATTCCCCGTCGCTCATCGTACAACCCGCCAGAAACAGAGGTAATAGCAGTGCCAGTTTTATTTTAGTCATAATGCTGTCCCGTTTATTATTGGATGCAGTCGCCCATAACATAATAAAAAATGAATGATCACAGGTGATAGTTAAGGTTGTATAAACCGGGGCGCGAAGGCACAAGTTCAATAGTCTTAAAATGGCGGAACAGGCGGGAAACCCTGCCAGAATTGGCAGGGTTATTAAAAATTAATGGCCGATCATTTTAGCCTTCGGAATCAGCTGGAAATACATGTGATCGGGCACCGGCGTATCCCAGACATTGGCATAAACCGCATAGCCAATGGTGGCAAAAAGGATACCCAGCACCAGGATAGTCATGACAACGCCTGACAATGCCGTTTGCCGCCATAACGATTTGCCGTTTCCTTGTTCCCCCACAGGGGTGTGCAGTGAAAAGCTCAGCGTAGAGGCCACCGGGCAGGATTCAACGCAGGTCATACAGCCAGTACATTCCACGGTACGCACCTGAATCAGTCGATCAACCGGGATAGTAGACGGGCAGTTTTTCGCACATTTCCCGCAGTCAATGCAACTGTCCGGATTACGCCGGATTTTAAACGGCGAGAGCAGTGAAAACAGGCCAAGCAGTGCGCCATAAGGGCACAGATAACGGCACCAGGCATTGCGAATAAACAGGCTCAGAACGCTGATAACTACCACGAAAATAAGCGTGGCGGAGCCGATATGACGAAAAAAATCGAGCATCTTCACGTCAATGATCATGCCGTAGGCCGACATCAGAAAGTACTGGATTCCCTGGGCGGGCATCGACAGAGCGATATACAGGAAGAAACCCAACAGCAGATACTTCAGACTGAGCAGTGGGATGTCCAGCCAGCGCGGCAGCGTGAAATTGCGACCCAATACTTTTTTTCCCAGAGTACCAAGCAGTTCGGAAAGCGTGCCAACCGGGCATAGCCACGAACAGAAGGCTTTTTTTAACAACAAGCTAATCAGGATAAACGCAACTAACAGCAGCATGGAGGCGGCATGGATGGGCGGGAGAAAACCGGTCTCCAGCGTGTAGCGGATATTCATCAAACCCGCGATCGGCAGCCACCCCTCAATACCGCCGGGTCTTGGAATATAAACGCTGGTACCGGCAGTTTCAAAATAGCGGACCCAATAATAAAACGTCACGCCAATATAGATATTGCTGGCCAGCAGGAGAAACTGGGTGGCTTTTCGCCAGGTGCTGGCGTTACGCCAGTCATTCCACGGCAGTTTGCCTCCGGTCGTGCCTGGGCGGCGCTGCCAGCGTGTTCTCTTTTTCCCGTTCATGGTTTTACACTATCCCTCATATTTCCCCTCCTGCATTCAGAAGGCGTCATCACCGGGATATGCTAGCGCTATTCAGATTTGGTGTATTTGATTTGCATCTTATTAAGCGGCTGTTATTTTTATGGCACGTATATGCCTGAATAAAAATAACAGCCCGATACTTATCGCAGGTCAGATAAATACCCTTAACGGGGTATTTATTTCTCCGTGGGAAAATAGGTTATTCCTGAAATATCTCTACGCGGTCACGGCCATTACTTTTCGCCAGGTACAGTGCCCGATCGGCTTTATCAACCAACTGCTTGTAGTCAGGATGGTAGTCATATTCGGCGATGCCAATACTGACGGTGACAGAAAACACTTCTGTTGCTGAGGCCGCCATACGCATCTCGGCAATTTTCATGCGTAGCGTTTCGAGGATAATACTGGCCTGAGACTGATCTGACTCGACAAGCAGAATCATAAATTCTTCACCGCCGTAGCGGAAAACGTAATCGCTGCTGCGAATATGATCATAAATAACCGCCGCGACGTTTTTGAGCGTCATATCACCGGTGTTATGCCCATAGTTGTCGTTAATTTGCTTAAAGTAGTCGATATCCAGCATCGCCAGGGTAAAGGGCTTCCGGGTATGTAACGCCAGCGAGATCTCACGGCGCATAATGGTCGGGATAAAGCGTCGGTTAAGCAATTGAGTCAATGAGTCTTTACCATTTTCCTGCTTCACCAGCGCGTCGAACATTGAGGCGAGCAGGAAATGGATTTTTGCCGAGAGCTGGCGTACATCCTGCAACAAGCTCATCCGTTCAGGTTCTGTCGCCTGATGCTGATGCGACAGCGTGGTTGTCAGGCGGTTGTCGATTTCCGCAATCAGCGACTCCATTTCTTTCAGCAGATTGCTGTTGCCCAGAATGTATTTTCCCTTGTGTGCGAACCACATACCAAAATCAGAATTCGCCAAAAGGACCAGCTCACCGAAAGGCATTCCGGTGGCGATGTTATAGATAAACTGATTTTCCCAGTCGGTAAATGAGCGTATTTGCCGCTCGCGTTCGACGTTAACGTCATCGTAAATGGTCTGCAGGCGATACTGTTCCTGGGTATGCAGTGAGTTTTGATAGCTGGGGGAATAGGAGACGGTCATGGCCTCCAGGGCGGTATCCATTGCCAGACTGCTGAAACAGATGGCATCGCTCAGCAGGGCGGGCGAGTATTCCGCTTTCTTTTTCAGGACCCGATACAATTCATCTTTCAGCTTGCGTGCGCCGCGATTAACCAGATCGATAGGCAGCCCGATGCGGGCATGCACCACGCCAATTTTGCGCTGTTTTGCCAGCAGTTGTGAGAGATCTTCGTTCGCGCTACCAAGTACGCTGCGTAGCCAGTCAAACATACTGCCGCTGAGGCGGGTGCTGACCTGTTCTGTATTGAGGAACAATGCGCTCTCCGCATGGGAGAGCATATAGTCATAAAAAACGCTCACTAAATGGCGGATCTCTTCGTCGCTTAATGATGTCAGGATCGTATGAACTTCAGGGGATGTTTGACGTAACAACGCCTGCCATTCTGTAAGGAGTAATGTGTCGTTTACCGGAGCAACCTGTTCCATCTCACTGCCACTCAAAATGCGATTTAAAAATTCAGGCGGTATTACGGACAATTACGTCACAATGGTCAAGTTAAACTCGCTTAACGATGGCTGACACCTTCATAAATCAGCCTGAGCGCGAAGACGCCGATAATGGCGCCTATCACCCGGCTGGCAACCCTCTGGATTCGACCATACGCACGGCGCACAGCGGGCAAAGAAAACGCCTGACTGAGAAAAATCCGCCAGATAACGGAAGACAACACAATACCTGCCCAGGCCATGAGCCTCGCCCACGTAGGCGTTTCTGCGCTGAGGGTGACGGAGAAGATACTAATAAAAAACAGAACGGTTTGCGGATTAGACAAATCTGTTAATAACCCGCGGCGGAAAAATACATACCAGGGGGCGGAAATCGGCTGCTGTAACGTTGGCATTTGCGGTGTAGCCTGATGGCGAACACTGTTCCAGGCAAACCACAGCAAATAGGCGCCGCCGACAATTTTAATCAGTGAAAATATCTCTTCACATTGGGTAATGAGCGTCGCCATGCCAAAGAGCCCGAGGCCGGAGTAGAACGCATCGCCTAAGGCCACACCCAGACCGGTCATCACCCCTGCGCGTCGTCCTGACGCCAGACTGGTTTGCACCACCACGAACAGGTTCGCGCCAGGATTAAAAAAGGTTAAAACAAACAGGCTGATGGTGAGTACGACGGCGTGTAAAGGTTCCATAGACAACGATTCCATTAGTGAGAGCGGGCCAGGGGCATGCTTAGACTGCTAACACTATAATTTTAGCGCGCTCGTCATTCTGCGTATTTACTCACACTGTATTGTGAAATGAGCTCAAATTTGCAAATAGCGTCTACGCCTGGTTTCTGCAACCCAGCTGCGCCGGATAATGCTGCGGCGTGGGATCTTCTGTTATACACGATGCGCAAAATATCTTTATATTTCCGCCAGCTCTGGATCTTTTTAGCGGCCTGAACTACTTATTAATCATCCTTGACTCGCATGGCGAATGTTCAGGGGGCGATGATGGCATATATAACAAAACCTGGAGCTTTTATATGAAAACTGGAATTAAAGTACTTATTGGTGCGTTAGCTTTTGTTGTGTCCAACGCGTATGCCGCGGAATTTATGACAAAACTTGAGTTTGAAAAGGTTGAGTCGCAGTACACAAAAATCGGTGATATTTCAACGAGTAACGAAGTTTCTGTTGCAGACGCTAAAGAAGAACTGCTGAAGAAAGCCGAAGAGAAAGGTGCCGATGTGGTGGTATTAACCTCCGGCCAAACGGACAATAAAATCCACGGTACAGCCAATATTTACAAGAAAAAATAATGCGCAGTACTGAAAGATAACATACCCGCCAGTCATTGCACTGGCGGGGTTTCTTCGGACAATAAAATCCACGGTACAGCCAATATTTACAAGAAAAAATAATGCGCAGTACTGAAAGATAACATACCCGCCAGTCATTGCACTGGCGGGTTTTCTTTTAGCCTACGCCAGAATGTAGTTCTGCTGATACCGAGATATTGCGCCGCCGCGGTTTTATCGCCATTGAATTGCGCCAGCACCTGCTGCGGCGTCAGTGATGAAGTGACCTGCGGCGGGGCAGCAACCGCGGCCAGTTCAGGTAACAGCTGCTGTAGAAATTGTTCGTTCAGCTCCGGCTGTGGTTCGACGCTTAAAAACAGCGCCAGACGCTCCATCATATTGCGCAACTCGCGGATATTTCCCGGCCAGCCATAATTGAGCAACGTATGCTGGCTCAGGGCTAATCCCTTACGCACCGCGTCAGAAAACGGCGCGTCCAGTTCCGCCAGCGACTGTTTTAAAAAGCCTTCCGCCAGCGGCAGAATATCGGGCAACCGCTCGCGTAGCGGCGGCAGTTTGAGGCGCAGAATGCTCAGGCGGTAAAACAGATCGGTACGAAATTCTCCCTGTTTCATCTCTTGTTCCAGGTTGCAGTGCGTGGCGCTAATCACCCGTACATCGACAGGAATCGGCTGATGTCCCCCGACCCGGGTGACCTCTTTTTCTTCCAGCACGCGCAATAACCGGGTTTGTAACGGTAGCGGCATTTCGCCTATCTCATCAAGAAACAGCGTCCCGCCGTGGGCAATTTCGAACAGGCCCGCGCGTCCTCCCCGGCGGGAGCCGGTAAACGCGCCATCTTCATAGCCGAACAGCTCCGCTTCCAGCAATGATTCGGTGATGGCTCCGCAGTTGACGGCAACAAACGGTGGCGAAGGTTTTCCGCGCCGATTCTCCTGACGCGTAAAATACTCACGATGAATAGCCTGCGCCGCCAGCTCTTTACCTGTGCCGGTTTCCCCTTGAATCAGCACCGGCGCACGCGAACGGGCGTAGAGCATAATGGTGTGCCGCACCTGCTCCATTTGCGCAGAATGACCGCGTATATCCCCCAGCGCATAGCGGGTGCGCAGCGTGTCGCCGGAGGCGTATTGCCCGTTTCTGCGCAGCGTCAGACGGGTCATATCCAGTGCGTCGACAAACGCCTGGCGCACGGTGGCCGCCGAATAGATAAAAATGCCGGTCATACCCGCTTCTTCCGCCAGGTCGGTAATCAACCCCGCGCCGACCACCGCCTGGGTACCGTTGGCCTTCAGCTCGTTGATTTGTCCACGGGCATCTTCTTCGGTGATATAGCTGTGCTGTTCAAGCTGCAAATTGAAGGTCTTTTGAAAGGCGATTAGCGCGGGGATGGTTTCCTGATAGGTAATGACGCCAATCGATGATGTCAGTTTTCCCGCTTTCGCCAGCGCCTGTAGTACGTCAAACCCGCTGGGTTTAATCAGGATCACTGGGATCGATAAACGGCTTTTCAGATACGCGCCGTTGGAGCCTGCCGCAATGATGGCATCGCAACGCTCAGTGGCCAGCTTCTTACGGATATAAGCCACCGCTTTTTCGAAACCCAGCTGAATAGGGGTGATGGTCGCCAGGTGGTCGAACTCCAGACTGATGTCGCGAAACAGTTCGAACAGGCGCGTGACCGAAACCGTCCAGATAACTGGTTTGTCGTCGTTCACCCGCGGCGGAAGATGCGTATCAGCCATAAGTAACCCAAAAAGTAAGGAACCGAGTATAAGGGTTTAGTTGTGTTTCATAAATGTTGCAATGAAACGTTCAAGTCGGTTTCATGAAACGATAGCTGACACGCTTTTGTGCAATAAAAATACAGGTTCTAAATATAATCATCTGTTTTAAAAAGTAAAAATGGAATTTGAATAAAAGTTTTGGTCTTTGGCATACCCCTTGCTTTAGGTAAATCAACGAATGATAACAAGTTGATAACAAGAGGACGGGATATGTCTCTACACTCTCCAGGGCTGGCGTTTCGCGCCGCGCTCAGCAAAGAAAACCCATTACAAATCGTCGGCACCATCAACGCCAATCACGCTCTGCTGGCTCAGCGTGCCGGGTATCAGGCGATTTATCTCTCTGGCGGCGGCGTTGCGGCGGGGTCGTTGGGTCTGCCGGATCTCGGTATTTCTACCCTTGATGATGTACTGACCGATATTCGTCGTATCACTGATGTTTGCCCGCTGCCATTGCTGGTGGATGCGGATATTGGTTTTGGATCGTCGGCGTTCAACGTGGCGCGTACCGTGAAGTCGATGATTAAAGCCGGTGCCGCCGCGCTGCATATTGAAGATCAGATCGGCGCCAAGCGTTGCGGGCATCGTCCGAACAAGGCGATCGTCTCAAAAGAAGAGATGGTCGACAGGATCCGCGCCGCCGTGGATGCGCGTACCGATCCCAACTTTGTGATTATGGCGCGCACCGATGCGTTGGCGGTGGAGGGGTTAGAAGCGGCCATCGATCGTGCCCAGGCATACGTTGAAGCGGGGGCCGACATGCTGTTCCCGGAAGCCATTACCGAGCTGGCGATGTACCGCCAGTTTGCCGATGCGGTGCAGGTACCGATCCTCGCTAACATTACCGAATTTGGCGCCACGCCGCTGTTTACTACCGATGAACTGCGTAGCGCGAACGTCGCCATGGCCCTGTATCCGCTGTCTGCCTTCCGCGCCATGAACCGTGCGGCTGAACGGGTCTACAACGTGCTGCGCCAGGAAGGTACGCAAAAGAGCGTGATCGACATTATGCAGACGCGCAACGAACTGTACGAAAGCATCAATTACTACCAGTTCGAAGAGAAACTCGACGCGCTGTACACAAAAAAGTAGCCATGTAGGCCTGATAAGGCGAAGCCGCCATCAGGCAATGCCGGATGGCACTACGTTTATCCGGCCTGCGTAGCTACTCGCACACCCTCAGCACCCTACATATTATAAAAATGACGAGGACAACATGAGCGACACAACAATCCTGCAAAACAACACGCATGTCATTAAACCTAAAAAATCGGTTGCGCTGTCAGGCATCGCCGCCGGAAATACCGCGTTATGCACCGTGGGTAAAAGCGGTAACGACCTGCATTATCGCGGCTACGATATTCTCGACCTGGCGCAGCAGTGCGAATTTGAAGAAGTCGCGCACCTGCTGATCCACGGGAAATTACCTACCCGCGACGAACTCACCGCCTATAAAAGCAAACTCAAAGCGCTGCGCGGCTTACCCGCAAACGTGCGTACCGTGCTGGAAGCGCTGCCTGCCGCATCCCACCCGATGGATGTGATGCGCACCGGCGTCTCCGCGCTGGGGTGTACATTGCCGGAAAAAGAGGGGCACACCGTTTCCGGCGCGCGCGATATTGCAGACAAGCTGCTGGCGTCCCTCAGTTCGATCCTTTTGTACTGGTATCACTACAGCCATAACGGCGAGCGCATTCAGCCGGAAACGGACGATGATTCCATTGGCGGTCACTTCCTACATCTGCTGCATGGCGAAAAACCGTCGCAAAGCTGGGAAAAGGCGATGCATATTTCGCTGGTGCTGTATGCCGAGCACGAATTCAACGCATCCACTTTCACCAGTCGTGTGATTGCGGGAACCGGCTCCGATATGTATTCCGCGATTATCGGCGCGATTGGCGCGCTGCGAGGGCCGAAACACGGCGGGGCGAATGAAGTGTCGCTGGAGATCCAGCAGCGTTATGAAACGCCGGATGAAGCCGAAGCGGATATCCGCAAACGCGTGGAAAACAAAGAAGTGGTGATTGGCTTTGGTCACCCGGTTTACACCATTGCCGACCCGCGTCATCAGGTGATTAAACGCGTGGCGAAGCAGCTTTCTCAGGAAGGCGGTTCGCTGAAAATGTACAACATCGCCGACCGTCTGGAAGAGGTGATGTGGGAAACGAAAAAGATGTTCCCCAACCTCGACTGGTTCTCGGCGGTCTCCTACAACATGATGGGCGTCCCGACCGAAATGTTCACTCCGCTGTTTGTTATCGCCCGCGTTACCGGCTGGGCGGCGCACATCATCGAACAGCGCCAGGACAACAAAATTATCCGTCCTTCTGCCAACTACACCGGCCCGGAAGATCGCGTATTTGTGCCGATCGAAAAGCGTTGCTAATTAAAACCTCTAAATATAAAAACAGGAGTTGTACCCTATGTCCGCACATATTTCGAACGTTCGCCCAGACTTTGACCGTGAAATCGTTGATATCGTTGATTACGTTATGAATTACGAGATCACCTCAAAGGTGGCGTACGACACCGCGCATTATTGCCTGCTCGACACCCTTGGCTGTGGTCTGGAAGCGCTGGAATATCCGGCCTGTAAAAAACTGTTAGGACCGGTGGTGCCGGGGACCGTAGTGCCGAACGGCGTTCGCGTACCGGGCACCCAGTTCCAGCTTGACCCGGTGCAGGCGGCGTTTAACATCGGCGCGATGATCCGCTGGCTGGACTTCAACGACACCTGGCTGGCCGCGGAATGGGGCCATCCTTCCGATAACCTCGGCGGTATTTTGGCGACGGCTGACTGGCTGTCACGCAACGCGGTGGCGGCGGGGAAAGCGCCGTTGACCATGAAAAAAGTGCTGACCGGGATGATCAAAGCCCATGAAATTCAGGGCTGTATCGCGCTGGAAAACTCCTTTAACCGCGTTGGTTTGGATCACGTTCTGTTGGTAAAAGTCGCCTCCACGGCGGTGGTCGCGGAGATGCTTGGGCTGAGCCGGGATGAAATCCTCAACGCCGTTTCGCTGGCGTGGGTCGACGGCCAGTCGCTGCGTACCTATCGTCATGCGCCAAATACCGGCACGCGTAAATCCTGGGCGGCAGGCGATGCGACCTCCCGCGCGGTACGTCTGGCGTTGATGGCAAAAACGGGCGAGATGGGATATCCGTCTGCGCTGACGGCGAAAACCTGGGGCTTTTATGACGTCTCCTTCAAAGGGGAATCGTTCCGCTTCCAGCGTCCGTACGGCTCTTACGTGATGGAAAACGTGCTGTTTAAAATCTCCTTCCCGGCCGAGTTCCACTCGCAGACCGCGGTAGAAGCGGCAATGACGCTGTATGAACAACTGCAGGCCGCGGGTAAAACGGCGGCTGATATCGAAAAAGTGACCATTCGCACCCACGAAGCCTGTATCCGCATCATCGATAAAAAAGGCCCGTTGGATAACCCGGCGGATCGCGATCACTGCATCCAGTATATGGTCGCCATTCCGCTGCTGTTTGGGCGTTTAACCGCGGCAGATTACGAAGACGGCGTGGCGCAGGACAAACGTATTGATGCCCTGCGCGAGAAGATCACCTGCTTCGAAGATCCGGCCTTTACTGCCGATTATCACGACCCGGAAAAACGTGCCATTGCTAACGCCATCACTCTCGAGTTCACCGATGGTTCACGTTTTGAAGAAGTGGTGGTGGAGTACCCAATCGGTCATGCGCGCCGTCGTCACGACGGTATGCCGAAGCTGGTCGAGAAGTTCAAAATCAACCTGGCGCGTCAGTTCCCGACCCGTCAGCAGCAGCGCATTCTGGATGTCTCCCTGGACAGAGCCCGCCTGGAGCAGATGCCGGTCAATGAGTATATGGACCTTTATGTAATCTAAACCTGCGTGCGGCAAGGCGTAAGTTCAACAGGAGAGCATTATGTCTTATAGCGAGTTTTATCAACGTTCGATTACGCAACCGGAGTCATTCTGGGCCGAGCAGGCCCAGCGTATTGACTGGCAGCAGCCGTATACGCAGGTGCTGGATCACAGCAACCCGCCGTTTGCCCGCTGGTTTTGCGGCGGCAAGACCAATTTGTGTCATAACGCCATCGACCGCTGGGTGGAGAAACAGCCTGAGGCGCTGGCGCTGATTGCGGTGTCATCGGAAACCGAAGAAGAGCGTACCTTTACCTTTCGTCAGCTGTACGACGAAGTGAATGTGGCGGCGGCAATGTTGCTGTCTCTGGGCGTACAGCGCGGCGACAGGGTATTGGTTTATATGCCGATGATCGCCGAGGCGCACATTACGCTGCTGGCCTGCGCGCGCATTGGGGCGATCCATTCGGTGGTGTTCGGTGGCTTTGCCTCGCACAGCGTGGCGGCACGCATCGACGACGCCCAACCGGTGATTATCGTTTCGGCGGATGCCGGCGCGCGCGGGGGCAAGATCCTGCCGTATAAAAAGCTGCTCGATGATGCAATCAGTCAGGCGCAGCACCAGCCGCGTCATGTGGTATTGGTCGATCGTGGTTTGGCGAAAATGGCGCGGGTAGAGGGGCGCGACCTCGACTTTGCCGCGCTGCGCCAACAGCATCTTGGCGCGCGGGTGCCGGTGACGTGGCTGGAATCGAATGAAACCTCCTGCATTCTCTATACCTCCGGGACAACCGGTAAACCGAAGGGCGTCCAGCGCGACGTTGGCGGCTATGCGGTCGCGCTGGCAACCACGATGGACACCATTTTCGGCGGTAAAGCGGGCGGCGTGTTCTTCTGCGCGTCGGACATCGGCTGGGTGGTTGGGCATTCGTATATCGTGTATGCCCCACTGCTGGCGGGGATGGCGACGGTGGTGTACGAAGGGCTGCCAACGTACCCGGACTGCGGCGTGTGGTGGAAGATTGTTGAGAAGTATCAGGTTAGCCGGATGTTCTCCGCGCCAACGGCGATACGCGTACTGAAGAAATTCCCGACCGCGCAGATCCGCAATCACGATCTCTCCTCGCTGGAGGTGCTGTATCTGGCCGGGGAACCGCTGGACGAACCGACCGCCAGTTGGGTAACGGAAACGCTGGGCGTCCCGGTTATCGACAACTACTGGCAGACCGAATCCGGCTGGCCAATTATGGCGATCGCGCGTGGGCTGGACGACAGGCCTTCGCGGTTGGGCAGCCCTGGCGTGCCGATGTATGGCTATAACGTGCAGTTGCTCAATGAGGTCACCGGCGAACCCTGCGCAGCGAATGAGAAGGGTATGCTGGTCATTGAAGGGCCACTGCCGCCAGGGTGTATTCAGACCATCTGGGGCGATGACACACGGTTCGTAAATACCTACTGGTCGCTGTTTTCTCGTCAGGTATACGCCACTTTTGACTGGGGCATTCGCGATGCCGACGGCTATTACTTCATCCTCGGTCGGACGGATGACGTCATTAACGTCGCCGGACACCGACTGGGTACGCGTGAGATAGAGGAGAGTATTTCCAGCTATCCAAACGTCGCAGAAGTGGCGGTGGTCGGCGTGAAAGATGCTTTGAAAGGGCAGGTGGCGGTTGCATTTGTTATTCCGAAACAGAGCGACAGCCTTGAAGATCGCGACATCGCGCATTCGGAAGAGAAGGCGATTATGGCGCTGGTGGACAGTCAGATTGGTAACTTTGGCCGTCCGGCACACGTCTGGTTTGTGTCACAGTTGCCGAAAACGCGCTCCGGTAAAATGCTCAGGCGGACGATTCAGGCAATCTGTGAAGGCCGCGATCCCGGCGATCTGACGACCATTGACGATCCGGCGTCGCTGCAGCAAATTCGCCAGGCGATCGAGGAGTAGCCGTTATTAATTGGCCCGGTGGCGCGATGCTTACCGGGCCTGAATTTTAATCGACTTTCTTATACGGTCCATGATAGTAATCAAACGGCGCATAGACCGTATCTGCCACAAAAGACAGTGGTACATCGATAAATAACAGCGCTAAATCGAAATAGTTATAATCATAAGCGCCTGGATTTTTTAGTTTATCAATGTCGTGGTGCGTACCCACATAATAGGTATTCGAATCCTCGCCTTCCGTGCGTGCATTAATGCTGCCACATCCTGAAAGTAATGCGCTGACCAACAACGTCACTACCGCAACCGTCTTTCTGCTCATCCTGTGACCTGGGTTTTACCGTCTCGTTTACCATAGCAGGTTAAAAGCGGCTTTTTGTCCGCAGAACTTAAACCCCCAGGTCAGGACTCATAGAGTGAGGATTGCACGTTGTAGGCCGGATAAACCACGTGAGTGGTGCATCCGGCAAAGAGGCTTTTACAGCGCGACGCTTTCGCGACGACGCAGCAGGAAAAATAAGGGCAGGTCATAACCTGCCCATTATTATTATGTTTAACCCCAGATAACCTGGTAGTGATAACGTCCGGCACTCAGCAAAAACTCCGGCGACACGGAAGGACTCCATGAATCATCGCCGCCGACACCCATATGGAAGCCATCAATATTGAGCCAGGTACCCGCCTCCGGTTGCAGCAGGTGACGGTGGCTGGTTTCCATCAGTTGCTGTTGGCTAAAGCGGCTGATGCTGAACAGGAAGTCGCCACGCCATTGATGCGTGCCGTAGTGCAGTTCGCGCGTGCCGCAGCGCAGACCGTTTTCGCTCGGGAAAACATACGGGGTGTACATCTCATCGAGTGACAGATCCCAACGGTCAAAACAGGCGGCGCTCAGGCGATCCGGGTAGTTCTCATGTGGACCGAGACCTAACCAATTCACTCGCTCGGCGACCTGCGACAGCTGGCAGCTCAGGCCAATACGCGCCGGATGCGGCGTGCCGCTGGCGACGTCGACATCCACCGTTATCTGCATCTCGCCATGACCGTTGATACGATACGATTTACGGCTGATAAACAGTGTTTCATCCTGATACTGCCAGGCATGCGCGGTGGTGATCAGCACACTGTTTGCCAGCGTTTCGGCTTCGCATAACAACAGCAGCGGCTCTACGCGGTAATGGCCTGCGGCCTTCCAACGTTCAACCCAGGCATTAGGATCGATGCGGGATGACTCGCTGACGCCGATATCGTTGTCCAGCGGCGCGCGGGTGAACTGGTCGGTCAGTGGGGATAACAACTGGGCGGTATCATCAAGCCAGTATTGTGTCAGCAGGCCAGACCGACGGTCGAATTGCCAACGCTTGTTGTCGTTCTCAGCAGTAAAGCTGTTTTCGCTAACGTTGAGCTGTGGTGCGTTGCGGACAGTTGGCTGCCGCACCAGGCTGAGTTTCTCTTCCAGCTTCCACTGCTGCCAGGCGCTGATATGTCCGGCGTCTGACCAGGCGGTGGCACGAGGCTGTTCCACGCGCACCGTCAGCCACAGTTGGCCTGCGGTTTCCGGCATCGGGCAATTTGGCAGGGTAATCACCTGGCGGCCCTGCGGGGCAATATCCAGAACGATTTGTCCGGCGGCCAGCAGGTTGCCGTCCTGGGCAATCGACCAGTGCAGAACTTCGTTATCGCTGCGGCGGAACAGATATTCGCTGGTCACTTCAATCTGGCGTTCAGCGCCCGGCAGTAACGTAAACTGGAAAAACTGCTGTTCATGTTTGGCCTCGTATAACGCCGGATGCGGGGTGCGATCGGCGAACACCAGTCCGTTCATGCAGAACTGACGATCGTTAGGCGTGTCGCCAAAGTCGCCACCGTAGGCTGACCATGCCTTACCGTTCTCATCATATTTAATCAGCGACTGATCCACCCAGTCCCAGACAAACCCGCCCTGCAGGCGCGGATACTGACGAAATGCCTGCCAGTATTTGGCGAAGCCGCCGAAACTATTGCCCATCGCATGGGCATATTCACAGAGAATGAGTGGACGCTGCTCACCGGGCATCGACAGCCACTTTTTAATCGACCATTTAGGTACCGCCGGGAAGGGCTGATCCTGATCGACGCGGGCGTACATCGGGCAAATAATGTCGGTCGCCGCGGTATTCGCGCCGCCGCCTTCGTACTGTACCGGGCGTGACGGGTCTTCTGATTTTATCCAGCGATACAGCGCGTCGTGATTGACGCCATGACCGGATTCATTGCCCAGCGACCAGATGATAATGCTCGGATGGTTGCGATCGCGCAGCACCATGCGCGTCACGCGCTGGCTCATGGCAGGCAACCATGTGGGATCGTCGCTCAGGCGATTCATTGGCACCATGCCGTGGGTTTCGATATTGGCTTCGTCGACCACGTACAGGCCGTAGCGATCGCACAAGGTGTACCACAACGGATGGTTCGGGTAATGGGAGCAACGCACGGCGTTAAAGTTGTTCTGCTTCATCAGCAGAATATCCTGCACCATCGTCGCCTCATCCATCACCTGACCGTTGACCGGATGGTGCTCATGACGGTTGGTGCCGCGAATCAACAGCGGTTTACCGTTTAACAGTAGCAGGCCGTTTTTGATATCAATCTGACGAAAGCCGACGTCACAGGCTTCTGCTTCAATCAGCACTCCATCCGCGGTATGTAACTGCACAACGGCACGGTACAGATTGGGCGTTTCGGCACTCCATAGCGCTGGCTTTTCGACGTTCAGCCGCAGGGTAACCCGGTCATGATAAGCGCCGCGCTCATCAATAATCTCGCTGCCGAGTGGGGAGGTCGTTTCGTCAGTGAGCGTTTCACCTCCCCACAATTGCAGGGAAACGCGTAAATCTTCGCTCGCGTTGCCTGCCACTTTGACTTCCGCTTCCAGCACGGCGCGGCTGAAGTCATCGTTAAAACGGGTGTTAATGCGCAGGTCGCTGATTTGCGTGGTGGGCTTATGCAGCAAAGATACGTCGCGAAAGATCCCGCTCATGCGCCACATGTCCTGGTCTTCCAGATAACTGCCGTCGCTCCAGCGCAGCACCATCACGGCCAGACGGTTTTCGCCGCGTAACAGATAATCGCTAAGATTGAACTCCGATGGCAGGCGGCTGTCCTGACCGTAGCCGACCCAGCGACCGTTGCACCACAGATGAAAGGCGGAATTGACGCCGTCAAAAATAATGCGCGTCTGACCTTCATCTAACCACGCGTCTTCGATATTAAATGTGAGCGAGTAACATCCCGTTGGATTCTGTGCCGGAACGTACGGCGGATTAACCGGAATCGGGTAGGTGACGTTGGTATAAATTGGCGCGTCGTAACCGTCCATCTGCCAGTTAGAGGGGACGTTGATAGTGTCAGCCTGTGGCAGATCGCTTGTCAGCCAGCTTTCCGGCACAGCCTCCGGCACAGCCTCCGGCGCGGGAAACCACGCGAATTGCCACTGGCCATTCAGCGAACGTAACTGGGCTGAGCGCTGATTAGTTCGCGCATCGTCTGCTGAGCGCCAGCTACAGAAAGGTGGGTGCGCCTCCAGGCGGTTGAGCTGCGTGACACCGGGATTTTCCCAGTCGCGACGTTTCAGAACAGCGGAGAGTGAATCTGGGTTCAGGTTCATAACGGTATCCTGTTTGAATTTGTTATTCGCTCACAATTTCAATCAAAATACGGATAAGCGTTCCCAACTGTAAAGGATAGGGCGTTCAATGAGTGAACTGACTCACACAATTGTTATGCGTTCACAATTTTGGTGTGAGCTGAGAAACTTGCCGTGCCAGCTGGATGAGTGAATCCGCCAGCGCCTGGGGAGAGGTGGTTTGCGTATCGGGAGGCAGAACCGTTTTGCGCTTAACTAGAGTTACGGGCAGCAGTTGGTTGCCTACGGTTGATTTGCCATGGGGAAGTTGCAGCAGCCTGTCGACGCTGGTTTCACCTAATAACGGAAAATCCTGCCTGATGGTAGTCAGCGGTGGAATATAGCAGGCGCTGTCTTCGGTGTCATCGTAGCCGATCACCGAGATATCAATCGCCACCCGCAGGCCGAACTCGCTGATTGCCCGCATCGCGCCCAGCGCCATTTGATCGTTAGCAACCAGCATAGCGGTGGGGAGATTACCGCTATTGAGCATATGCAGTGTTTGTTGAAAACCGGACATGGCGCTCCAGTCGCCTTCCAGCTCCGCGACGGGTTGCAACTGGTAGTGCGCCAGATATTTATGCCACCCCGCATGGCGAAGCCTTGCCGAAACCGAAGTGCGCGGCCCGCTCAGCAGGGCGATACGCTGATGTCTGTGCTGTACCAGATGTTCAACGCCGAGGCGTGCGCCGTCGTCATGGGAGAAAATCACGCTGTTAATTGGCGTCTGGTCAGAGACATCGAGAAACAGCACCGGCACCGTACCGCAGGCGGCAGCCACGGCAATGGCGTCTTCTTCATCCAGCGGATAGTTAATGATCAGCCCGGTAACGCGTTGGGAAAGCAGGTTGTGGACCGCGGCTTTGCATGCTTCAACGCCGCTGCGCTCGACCATGGCGATCACCACGCTGGCACCGGACTGGTCGGCGCGGGATTTTATGGCGGCAACGATTTGTGAAGGGGCGTGCAGGGCAAGATTGGCCGTCACGACGCCAATCAGCGACGTCTGTTTACCTGCCAGCTGCTGTGCGACGCGGTTAGGGATGTAGTTGAGTTCCGCCATCGCGGCCTCAACTTTCTGTCGGGTTTTTGCAGAAACGTGGCTGGCCTGATTTACGACGCGCGAGACGGTCTGGTAAGAGACTCCTGCATGGTCTGCCACATCGTATAGCGTTACCGGTTTCACGTTTATCACCCCTGTCATGATGTTTTCTACGCGCTATGATGCCACAGCGGGACGGTTTTGGGGGATTTGCGCATTGGTTCTGCGAGGCACATTCCAGGGGGGCGTCTCTGGCGCCGGAGGATTTATCGTCGTGATTATTAACAGAATAAAAAAGTGAGGACATGGTGAGCGACGTTGCGGCAAATAACATTCTGTCCATCTACAGGCGTCATGCGGATGCCTTTGCCAGCCAGCGCTCTCGTGCACTGTTTGAAAAAAGCTGGCTGGACAAGTTCATCTCAGTTATGGGCGGGCAGGGCAGCATTGTGGATATTGGCTGCGGGAATGGTCAGCCGATTGCCGGGTATTTTATCCAGCAAGGTTTTCAGCTCACAGGGATTGATGGTTCCGCAGCGATGCTGGCGCGGGCCCGGCAATCCTTTCCCGCGCAGCGCTGGCTGGAGCAGGATATGCGTGAACTGGCACTCGACGAAACCTTTGCCGGCCTGATTGCGTGGGACAGTTTTTTCCATTTAACCCAGCAAGACCAACGAAAGATGTTCCCGATTTTTGACCGGCTTAGCCATCCCGGCAGCGCGCTGATGTTTACCAGCGGTACCGGGAATGGCATTGCTATGGGGCAATTTGAAGGCGAGCCGCTATTTCACGCCAGCCTTGCACCTGATGAGTATCGCGCATTGCTCTCAGCGCACGGCTTTACGGTGATTGAAATGGTGATGGAAGATCCGGAATGCGCAGGGCACACGGTGTGGCTGGCGAAAAAAAGCTAAACGCCGCGAAAGGTTTTGCGCCATTCGGCGGGGCTGACGCCGAAATGAGATTTAAAATGCTGACGCCAGGTTACAGGCGACTGAAAACCGACCTGTTCGGCGATGCGTTCAACAGGCAACTGACTGGACTCCAGTAGCGCCTGGCTGCGGCGAAGACGCTCGACAATCAACCACTCTGCCACGCTCGACCCGGTGGCTTTCATAAAGTGACGGGTTAACGTGCGACGGCTCATCATCACCCGCTGCGCCAGCGCATCGAGACTATGCTGCTCGTGGATATGCAGGCGTAAATAATCAAGCAGCGCATTAATACGCTGATCCTGGGTGTTTTTCGCCACCGGCTGTTCGATAAATTGGGCCTGACCACCTTCGCGATGCGGCGGCACAATCATCCGCCGCGCAATCTGATTCGCTACCGTGCTGCCAAAACGTTGGCGGATCACGTACAAACAGCAATCCAGCGCGGCGGCAGTGCCTGCGGAGGTAATAATACCGTCGTCATCCACATACAGAGCGTTGATATCCAGACGCGCCGCCGGGAAGCGGGCCTGGAAATCCTGCTCGAACTCCCAGTGCGTGGCCGCCCGTTTGCCATCCAGCAGACCGGCATAGCCGAGGACAAATGCGCCCAGACACAGCCCGACCATTTGCGCGCCGTTTTGCCGCGCACGGTTGAGCGTATCAAGCAACCCCTGCGGCGGGCGATGTGCGGTCGTGCCCCAGTATGGGATCACCACGATGTCGGCTGCCTCCACCGCTTCATAGCCATAAGCTGCGTTAATCGAGAAACCGTCCTGCGAGGAAACGATACCGGGCTGTTCGGCGCACAATTGCACGTCGAAGCGCTTTTTCGCCGCCACTTTGTCACTGAAAATGATGCACGGCACCGAGAAGTGAAACGGGCTGAAATCTTCCACGGCGACAATAGCGACGGTAAGTGGCTGCATACGATTCCTCTGCGGATATTAAAACGTCAGGGTTTCACCATCTTCCGGCACGTTGACGCATTGCGCAATCTGGTTGTCGCTGGCGTATGCTTTCAGCGCGGCGCGGGTCAACAAACAGTGGTTTATCGCCTCCATATGCGTGGCCACAATTTGTGCATTGGGAAGCGTGAAGTGGGTTTTTAGTACATCTTCTGCGCCCATAATAATTGGGCCAAAACCGATGACGTGGGCAAAACCTGCGTTCAAAATCACCACATCCGGCTGGAAAGTCAGCATGTTGGCTTCCACTTCGTCACGCCAGATAGTGTCCCCAACCAGATACAGCGTTTTTTCCGCCGGATGCTGAAAGATAACCCCGCAGGCATCGCCTAAACGTTCCGCCATTTGCGGGATGGCGTAAGCGCGATCTGAGCCATGCTGGCCGCCGGTTTTACGCAGGGTGATGTCGCCCAGCGTGGTATTGTGTGTCAGTACATTAAGTTGGGTGAAACCCTGATCTCGCAGCACCTGCGCATCCTGCTCATTTTGCACGTAAATCGGTTTGTCTTTCGGCACGACCCGTGCTGCAACCTCATCCCAGTGATCTTCATGCAGATGCGTCACGATCAGCGCATCGACGTTAAGCAGATTATCAATATTAACAGGCAGATCGACGGTCGGATTGCGGATCTCCGCACGTGCCGTTCCGGCAAAGCCCGGATAAGCACCTTTTGCCGCCAGCATTGGATCGATTAGAAAGGTTTTGCCACCAAAGGTGATGCACTGCGTGGCGTTGCGGATTTGCGTGATGTTCATGGTGATTGCTCCACGTGTTGGGTCAGTGGTGTCATCGTAGAGTGTTGTGCATAAGTTGAATGTGGGCAAATGGGCGAGTAGCGATGGGATCGGGCCAATTACAGAGGCCGATAATGTAATTAGATTTAACGTAATTGAATATTTACTTTATAGCTCTCGGGTTAATTCGTTGCTATTGTACCGACCTGAATAAAATACAAATATATACCCGTCATACTTCAAGTTGCATGCTCGTTGGCTTTCCTCGCTCACCCCAGTCACTTACTTGAGTAAGCTCCTGGGGATTCTCTGCGTCGCCGCCTTCCTGCAACTCGAATTATTTAGGGTATATAAATAAAGATTAATTAAATGCGAAGCGGCTTCAAAAAGTATATTGGTTAAATGCAATATATTGCAGCCAATAAAACAGATCGCGAACTATGAAATAAGAATGCTATCATTCACATCAGACGCGGCAGACAACTGCTGGCACAGGCATTCACCCCGGAGCACATCATGAACAACGACATTCCGCTAAAATATTATGATATCGCCGACGAGTACGCGACCGAAGCCGCAAAGCCGGTAAGCGATGCCGAACGCGACGCGCTGGCGCACTACTTTCAGCAACTGATCACCCGTTTAATGAACAATGAAGAAATTAGCGAAGAAGCGCAGCAGGAGATGGCAACCGTGGCCGGTGTCGACGCGCAGCGTATCGACGATATCGCAGAGTTCCTCAATCGCTGGGGTAACGAGTAGCCAAAGACGTGGTCTGTGTTTTACACTGCGCGCAAATTCAGTAGATATACTCTGCGAGTATTAGATTTAATCAGGTGGAAACAGCAATGAACGGAACAATCACAACGTGGTTTAAAGATAAAGGCTTTGGATTTATCAAAGATGAAAATGGCGAAAACCGCTATTTTCATGTGATTAAGGTTGCTAATCCTGAGCTGATCAAGAAAGACGCGGCGGTAACCTTTGAACCGACCACCAACAACAAAGGTCTGTCTGCCTATGCGGTGAAGGTCATACCAGACAGTAAATACATCTATATCGCTGGCGAACGTCTGAAGCTCACGGCGATCAAGTCGTACCTGGTATACAGCGAAGAAGTCCCTGTCGAGACCCGTATTGATAAAGAAAATGCGGTGCTGTCTGTCGGCGTGCTGATGAACAGTATCCGGCCGAAATCAGAGGTGAAGCCAGGTGAAATGCGTAAGCTGAAAAAACTGGCTATCACCACTTTCCAGGGCACGACGCTGATTTTCTCCGAAGATGAAATCGACATCGAGGCGACAGTGAAACTGCTTAAGGTCTGAAGCTCTTCAGACTGATAAGTGCCGCAACTCTGCTATCCATTGCCCCATGCGGATGTTGTTGCTCTGAGCGCTGAGGATGTTAGAAACCGCTCGCTCAGAGCAGAAAACGTTATTCAATTGCTGAAGCCGTTGCTGGCTCCGCGTCCTTATTATTGTTGAGGTCCAATTAGTTAGGATAAAAACAAAAGAAGCATGACGGAGTCTGGTAATAATCTATTCATAATGTTAATTATTGATTAAATAAAAGTAGCATCTCATGAAGTTGGGGTATTTTTATTTCTCATAGACGAGAATTTACACATCATGATATAATATGGTGGAGAAAACTCGCGGTTTATTAATCTGCGCGTAATGTAAATAAATTTTCGGGGAGTGCATTCCAGTGGGACGTAAATGGGCCAATATTGTTGGTAAAAAAACGGCTAAAGACGGTGCAACGTCTAAAGTATATTCAAAATTCGGTGTGGAAATCTATGCTGCTGCTAAACAAGGTGATCCAGACCCAGAATTAAACACTGCTTTAAAATTCGTTATTGAACGTGCGAAACAAGCCCAGGTTCCCAAGCACGTTATTGATAAAGCGATTGATAAAGCCAAAGGTGGCA
Organism: Citrobacter sp. wls706; assembly: GCF_005281305.1. Lineage (NCBI taxonomy): Bacteria > Pseudomonadati > Pseudomonadota > Gammaproteobacteria > Enterobacterales > Enterobacteriaceae > Citrobacter > Citrobacter sp. wls706. The sequence goes on from NZ_SZXG01000037.1 coordinate 168,393, forward strand.
GCGACGAAACGTTCATGCAAGGGCGTTATGAAGGCTTTGGTCCAAGTGGTTCCATGATTATCGCTGAAACCCTGACTTCAAACGTTAACCGCACAATTGCTAATATTCGTTCAATCTTCAATAAAAAAGGCGGGAATATCGGGGCGGCAGGTTCTGTCAGCTACATGTTTGACAATACTGGTGTGATCGTATTTAAAGGCACTGATCCTGACCACATTTTTGAAACTTTGCTTGAAGCTGAAGTCGATGTTCGTGATGTCACCGAAGATGAAGGCAATATCATTATTTATACTGAGTCTACCGACCTTCATAAAGGCATTGCAGCGTTAAAAGCAGCGGGAATTACAGAGTTCTCAACAACAGAATTAGAAATGATTGCTCAATCAGAAATTGAACTGTCGGCAGAAGATTTAGAAATCTTTGCAGGGCTTGTTGATGCCCTTGAAGATGACGATGATGTTCAAAAAGTATATCATAACGTTGCAAATCTCTAATTCTAAATTAAAGAAATCTGTCATTGTGGCAGATTTTTTTAACGAATAGATTTGTTATAAAAAGTATATCTGGCCAGACAGTACGGCAGAAAAAAGTAAATATCTGCTGGCTCAATTTTGGCTCTGTCTCGCCAGCCACTGACCGACGATAGGCCATAATTTCTCCGCACTTCGCGTCCGAAAAAAGCCCATGTGTCCCACGGAAGAAAGACCAAAATCTGCGTGCCGAATTTCGCGATGTTCGATTTTTGCGTTTTGCACTGGCTCCATCAGGGATGCAATGGCTTCAGGGTTAGCCCACGGATCGTCATCAAAACCCATCACCAGTAAAGGTAAGGTTATCTTACTTGCCCGTTGGCGTGCATCCCAGTCTGGATCGTCGTAGAAATAACCCGGCATTGCGCTCCAGCGTCCCCACTGAAGCATCACGGGAGCAGGCAAATCTTCGCCCAGTCCAAGGTGCCTGGCAGGCATATACCCGAAGATACGGCAAAGAACCGGGGCCAGAACACGCAGCAAGCACCAGACCCGCACCTTCTCTGCCGTCTGTTTTATTGTGCTCGTCACCCCGGCATGGGAGGCCACAATGACGGCCGCGTGCAGGGCGGAGGTGGCCGTGGAAAGCAGAACAGCATGTCCGCCGACACTGTGTCCTACCGCCAGCAGGTTAAGTCCGGGGAAACGCGTTTTAGCCCAGGCAGTAATGCAGCCCACGTCCTGCTCGATCCAGTCTGACATTGAGATGCTGTAGCTACGGAGCTTCCCGGATTTTGAGCGGCCCGTTCCACGGTAGTCGTAAGTGATGACACTGAATCCCTGATTAAAAAGGTACTCTGCGAATCCCTTATAAAACGCCTGTACCACCGCCGTGGCTGGGTGGAGAATAACGATCGCTTTGGCATCGCTTCTTTCCCAGATCGTGGCAGACAGAAATCCGCCTTCATTGACGGGTATTAATATTGAATTCATTCGTAGAGCCTTATCTTTGTGGTCATACCAGTTAGTTCTGAATTCAATGTAGCTTTAACTACCAAATTTAGCGATTTTTTTTGTTCTGTATCCCGGCCTCGTTAAAGGAGACCGTGAATAGTGTAAGGCTATTTTAGCTTTCCTCTCAGAGCTTCATAGACCTCAACCGCTTTCTGCACATTCGTCTCATTCAACGATATCTCCGAGATGTCGATAAACCAGGTTCCTGAGCTATTGGTGATCTATCTAAAATCTAATAATCAGGATAATCCTGTTAATTTTACAGAATATGTAGTTATATTATGTAAATGCGTTTCGTTAATCGCCAAATGATTCCAAATAACTCCAAATATTAACCATATTTAGTAGCCATCCATATCCACTTGAATACAACAAACTGTTGTAAAAAAATAATAGTAAAGTAACATATGACTAATCAAAGAGGATGATCATGTCTGTTACTCTGCAGTGGAAAAATACAAGCATTCATCCATCAAAACTATAATGCCGGGATGAATAAATAAAAAATGGGTAGAAATAATAAACGAAAGGCTCCGCAATCTAATCCGTCAAAAAAAAAGCCAAAGGATAAGAATGTGCCTAAACCTTTTCTCAAAAAATTTAGTAGTTTTATTTTATGGCTCTCCGCTACTGGTGGACTTACATTTGCTGTTACCTATGTTTTCGATTTTTTGACTGGAGATGTAGAGGTCAGGTACGTTAAATCTTCTGGAAGAAGTTATGAATTTAACTTGACGAATAAAAGTTCTACCGACCAGATTATTGAGACTTTCAGAATAGTTCCTGATTTTGAACAAAAGGTAATATATAAAATAACAAAAGATATCACCGGTGTTTTTACTAAGGATGGTGTGTCAATTCCTGGTGGAAATATATCTTCTATGCCTGCGTATGAGTATAAAGAGATGAATGGCTATGTATTGGCAGCGAAGTCTGATGTGAATTTCTTTGTTCCACCTTTGGTTGCGAGGAATTATGTAGAGCCGGAGTATGTTGTAGTATTTGCTGAATATAGAACGAAGTCAAATAATAAATACATGGCAAAACTTGAATCTGCGTTAATAAAACTAAAGCTTAGAGATGGTGTTAAACGTCAAAAATATTTAATTGTTAATAATTTCTGGACTCCAATAAGCAATAGCAATTTTATCGATGCAGTAAAAATCGCTTGCCGAGATGATGACGTCTTTGCAAAAACGGAAGAATGTAAAAAATATATTAATAATTGATTTTTTGTTTTTTTGTGAGAAGGGTTTGGTGGTTGTTACTCTGAACTTCTGGTCTCTGTATATTATATGTATGTATTAAAGTGACATCAAAAAATAGGAAATTTTCAAGCCTGGAGGTAAGATGAAAAATTTAATATTTATTGTAGATGAAGATCTTCAAGATGAACCCTCGACCGAAGAAATAATCACGACGCTAATTTCTGATGGCGAAGAAATACCTCTCGAAAATACAGTAAAAAAAGGAAAGCCATTTGCCTCTTCTAAAGGAAACTGCGAGACAGAAAATAGTGATCGTAAAATGATAAATCCTTTAGTGGCCAATATTGCGCTTGAAATGGCTGCGAGATTGTTACCATTACCTGTCGCAGTTCTTGTGAACGCAGCACCTGCCGCTTATTCTTTATATCAATTGTTTTCAAAGAAAAATGAAGAAGATGTTTCTGTTGCCAGCTTGAAGCAATCTGCAAGTTCTTTTGATAAATATTTAAAGCGTATAAGTATGACTGTCGATATGACCTCAAAGGAAAATTACCGTTTTCAACCTGGTCATCCTCAGATAAATCAAGCTTACATCAGACACCCTCTGTCAGAGGAAAATGACTCTAAAAAGGATCTTTATATTCTCAGTGACAGCTTAGATGATATCCTGCTTCAGGAACGAGAGGCTGAGATGATAAGAGTATTTGTAAGTTTGGGGGCGACGAAAATAGAATTTCGCAAAGAAAATAAATCGAATTTATTAAGTGATGCCAAAGTAGAAATTGATGCTGCATTACCTGTTAGTTCAGCTGAGACTAGCATGAAATTAAATTCAGCGACCACGGATATCGGCAGCGCTAAACGAGTTATTACTTTAGCTGGTTGTGAATGGAAAAAAGGTAGGGAACTTGATAGGTCAGCATTTAGTTGGTTACCGTATGAACCATCATGGGAAAGCATTGTATTTGCAAGGGAAAAGGGTGGTTGCCTTAGTGCAGAACTGGAATTAAAAAAGAAGAGCGTATTCTCATCGACTAAAGAGGGACGCTTAGGATTTGGCATGAATGCGTTCACAGGTTCAGTAGGCGCAAGCGTGGATCTCAATCGAGAGCAAGATGAGAACTATACTGTTTATGTTGAGTTTAATCAGCCAGTGTAATATGCCATTTTAATTTCAATCTTGTTGGCAATTGTCGATTGCTTAATCGATGATTGCCATTTATGTGCGACAATATAGTGTAAACTAACCTAAATGACATGAAGTCGCTATTTGCCCCTGCCATCCTCAAGCCTGACGCTCCGATACCTAACAAATGTGATCTACTTCACCTCCCGGCAACCAAAATCTCCTGTGACTCAACGCCGTCCTCTATCTGTTTCGCCACTTTTTGTAAGGCCGGAAGATGCTTTTCCGCTGCCTGTTCAATGGTCATGGCGCTGGCTATATACACCAGGTTCAGACAACCGATAACCCGCTGTTCGCTGCGGATGGGAACGGCGATGGAGGCGATTTTTTCTTCCTGATCCCACCCGCGATAGTTCTGTCCAAAGCCGTCTTTACGTGCGCGGGCCAGAATAGCGTCGAGTTTCAGCGGTTCGCGGGCTAACTGGAACTCTTCTCCCGGTCTTGAGGCCAGCATTTCAATCAGTTGCTGACGTTCATTCTCTGGGCAAAATGCCAGCCAGGTCAGGCCGGAGGCGGTTTTCAGCAGCGGTAATCGACGTCCGACCATCGCCCGGTGAAATGACAGACGGCTGAAGCGGTGGGTGGTTTCACGTACTACCATCGCGTCAACGTCCAGTGTGGACACGTCGGTCGGCCAGATGACTTCGCGCAGCAAATCCCCCAACAGCGGGGCGGCGAGCGCAGAAATCCACTGCTCGTCACGAAATCCCTCGCTGAGCTGACGGACTTTAATGGTTAAGCGAAAGCTGTCATCGGACAGGCTGCGCCGGACGTACCCCTCATCCTGCAACGTTTCCAGCAGACGTCTGACCGTGGTGCGGTGCAGGCCGCTTAGCTCGGCAAGCAGGGCAACGCTGGCCCCACCGTCAAGCCGATTTAACATATTTAATAACATTAACCCGCGCGTTAATCCGCGCACGGTTTTGTATTCAGTACCGTCGTCACTTTTCATATTCATTGACAAATCTACAGATAAAACAACGTTGTGCACTTAGTGCACATCCAGGCATGTTTTGATTGTAGCGCAAAAACTCACTTCTATACTGACCGCACAATAAAAATTATTCACATATTTTTAACAAAACAAATTGCGCCTCACCAGGGCCTGCAATTGCGTTTTGTCCGAGTAGTGAGGTTCTGAAATGACAACTATAAATCCTGATATCCAACCCGCAGTGCAGCACACCGTGCAGGTAGCGATTGCTGGAGCCGGCCCGGTAGGGCTGATGATGGCGAATTATCTTGGTCAGATGGGTATTGAGGTGCTGGTGGTAGAGAAGCTCGACACGCTGATCGACTATCCCCGCGCCATCGGTATTGACGATGAAGCGCTGCGCACCATGCAGTCCGTTGGTCTGGTCGAGAACGTTTTGCCACACACCACGCCGTGGCACGCGATGCGCTTTCTTACCCCGAAAGGCCGCTGCTTTGCCGATATCCAGCCGATGACCGACGAATTTGGCTGGTCGCGCCGCAATGCGTTCATTCAGCCGCAGGTAGATGCGGTGATGCTTGAAGGGCTGTCACGTTTCCCCAACGTGCGTTGCCTGTTTTCTCGCGAACTGGAAGCCTTCAGCCAGCAAAATGGCGAAGTGACGCTGAACCTGAAAGCGCCGGACGGTCAGCGGGAAACGGTGAAGGCCCAGTGGCTGGTGGCCTGCGACGGTGGCGCCAGCAACGTCAGGCGCTCGCTGAATGTGCCATTTGAAGGTAAAACCGCACCGAATCAGTGGATTGTAGTGGATATCGCCAACGATCCGCTGAGTACGCCGCATGTGTACCTGTGTTGCGATCCGGTGCGCCCGTATGTTTCTGCCGCGCTGCCGCATGCGGTGCGCCGCTTTGAATTTATGGTGATGCCGGGAGAAACCGAAGCCCAGCTTAGCGAGCCGCAGAATATGCGCCAACTCTTGAGCAAAGTGCTGCCGAACCCGGATAACGTCGAGCTGATCCGCCAGCGCGTGTACACCCATAACGCCCGGCTGGCCGAACGCTTTCGTATTGACCGTGTGTTGCTGGCGGGCGACGCGGCGCACATTATGCCGGTCTGGCAGGGGCAGGGGTACAACAGCGGTATGCGCGATGCCTTCAATCTGGCGTGGAAACTGGCGCTGGTGATTAATGGCAAAGCCGGTGATGCGCTGCTGGATACCTACCAGCAGGAGCGCCGCGATCACGCCAAAGCGATGATTGATTTGTCGGTTACCGCAGGCAACGTGCTGGCGCCGCCAAAACGCTGGCACGGCGCGGTACGCGACGGAGTTTCCTGGCTGCTGAACTACATCCCACCGGTAAAACGTTACTTCCTTGAAATGCGCTTTAAGCCGATGCCGCAGTATCACATCGGGGCGTTGGTGCGTGGAGGTGACGCGAAAACCTCGCCAGTCGGCAAGATGTTTATCCAGCCGAAGGTCACGCTGGAAACCGGCGAAGTGACGTTGCTCGACAACGTCATCGGCCCGAATTTCGCGGTGATTGGCTGGGGCTGTAATCCGCTGTGGGGCATGAGTGAAGTGCAGATCCAACAGTGGCAGGCGCTGGGGACGCGGTTTATCCAGGTGGTGCCGGATACGCAGATACATACCGATCAGGATAACCATGACGGCGTTATCCGCATTGGCGATACGCAAAACCGTCTGCGCGCGTGGTTTGCCCAACACAATGCCGCGCTGGTGGTGATGCGCCCGGACCGCTTCGTGGCCGCCATCGCTATTCCGCAAACCTTGGGCAATACCCTGAATAAACTGGCGTCGGTGATGACGCTTACCCGCGTAAATACCGATCTTCATGTTGAAAAGGTAGCCTGATATGCACGCTTATCTTCACTGTCTTTCCCACTCGCCGCTGGTGGGCTATGTCGACCCGACGCAGGCCGTGCTTGATGAAGTTAACGGCGTGATCGCCAGCGCCCGCGCACGTATTGCGGCGTTCGACCCTGAGCTGGTGGTGCTGTTTGCCCCCGATCACTACAACGGTTTTTTCTACGATGTGATGCCGCCGTTCTGTTTAGGCGTAGGAGCTACCGCAATCGGCGATTTCGGCAGCGCTGCTGGGGAACTGCCGGTGCCGACCGATCTCGCTGAAGCCTGCGCCCATGCGGTGATGAAAAGCGGTATCGATCTTGCCGTGTCCTACAACATGCAGGTCGATCACGGCTTTGCGCAGCCGCTGGAGTTTTTGCTCGGTGGCCTGGATAAGGTCCCGGTGTTACCGGTGTTTATTAACGGCGTCGCCACGCCGCTGCCGGGCTTTCAGCGTACCCGCATGCTCGGTGAAGCCATTGGTCGTTTCGCCAGTTCGCTGAATAAACGCGTGCTGTTTTTAGGTTCTGGTGGACTGTCGCATCAGCCACCGGTGCCGGAGCTGGCGAAGGCCGATGCCCATATGCGCGACCGTCTGCTTGGCAGCGGCAAACAGTTACCCGAGAACGAGCGTGAATTGCGCCAGCAGCGAGTGATCAGCGCCGCCGAAAAATTTGTGCAAGACCAGCACACACTGCATCCGCTTAACCCCGTCTGGGATAACCGCTTTATGACCCTGCTTGAGCAGGGACGTTTGCAGGAACTGGACACGGTCAGCAATGAAGAGCTATCCGCGATGGCGGGCAAATCAACGCACGAAGTGAAAACCTGGGTTGCCGCCTTCGCTGCCATTTCTGTCTTTGGCAACTGGCGCAGCGAAGGTCGTTACTATCGCCCGATCCCGGAGTGGATCGCCGGATTCGGCTCCCTGAGCGCCACCACACAGAACTGAAACAGAACTGAATATGCAGGAGAAAATCATGACTTACCAACCGCAAACCGAAGCCGCCACCAGCCGTTTTCTGGAGGTGCAGGAGGCAGGCGAAACCCTGCGCGTACATTTCAATGACTGTGGGCAGGGCGAAGAGACCGTGGTGCTACTGCACGGCTCAGGTCCTGGCGCGACGGGCTGGGCGAACTTCAGCCGCAACATCGATCCGCTGGTTGAGGCCGGATACCGGGTGATCCTGCTGGATTGCCCTGGCTGGGGGAAAAGCGATGGGATCGTTAACCGCGGTTCGCGATCCGATCTCAACGCCCGCATTCTGAAAAGCGTAGTCGATCAGTTGGATATTCAGAAAATCCACTTGCTGGGCAACTCAATGGGTGGCCACAGTGCAGTGGCGTTTACTTTGAGCTGGCCGGAGCGCGTGGGCAAGTTGGTGCTGATGGGCGGTGGAACGGGCGGCATGAGCCTGTTTACCCCGATGCCGACCGAAGGCATCAAGCGTCTGAATCAGCTGTATCGTGAGCCGACCATCGAAAACCTGAAGCTGATGATGGAGATCTTTGTCTTCGACACCAGTGACCTGACTGAAGCGCTGTTTGAGGCGCGTCTGAATAACATGCTGTCGCGCCGCGATCACCTGGAAAACTTTGTCCAGAGCCTGGAAGCCAATCCGAAACAGTTCCCGGATTTCAGTCCGCGGCTGGGTGAAATCAAGGCGCAGACCCTGATTGTCTGGGGCCGCAACGACCGGTTCGTGCCGATGGACGCCGGTCTGCGCCTGCTCTCCGGGATTGCCGGTTCTGAACTGCACATCTACCGCGACTGCGGGCACTGGGCGCAATGGGAACATGCGGATGCATTTAACCAACTGGTGCTGAACTTCCTCGCACGCTCTTAAGGAACGGACATGACGAATCTTAATCTTGAGCAGTTAGCTGCTGATTTACGCCAGGCAGAGGAAAAAGGGGAAGCTATCGCCCCGCTGCGCGAATTGATTGGCGTGGACAATGCCGACGCGGCCTATGCCATTCAGCGCATCAACGTGCAGGACAGCGTGGCGCGCGGGCGGCGCGTGGTTGGGCGAAAAGTGGGGCTTACGCACCCGAAAGTGCAACAGCAATTGGGTGTCGATCAGCCAGACTTCGGCACGCTGTTTGCCGACATGTGCTACGGCGATAACGACACCATTCCGTTTTCGCGTGTACTGCAACCGCGTATTGAAGCGGAAATTGCGCTGGTGCTGAACCGCGATCTGCCCAATGCCGACACCACTTTTGATGAGCTGTATAACGCCATCGAGTGGGTGCTGCCCGCGCTGGAAGTGGTTGGCAGCCGTATCCGCGACTGGTCAATAAAGTTTGTCGATACCGTGGCGGATAACGCCTCCTGCGGCGTGTATGTGGTCGGCGGCCCAGCGCAGCGTCCGGCAGGGTTAGATCTGAAAAACTGCGCGATGAAAATGACGCGCAATCACGAAGAGGTCTCCAGCGGGCGCGGCAGCGAATGTCTGGGGCATCCGATCAACGCCGCCGTATGGCTGGCGCGCAAAATGGCCAGCCTCGGCGAGCCGCTGCGTGCGGGGGACATCATTCTCACCGGGGCGTTAGGCCCGATGGTATCAGTGAATGCGGGCGATCGTTTTGAAGCCCATATCGACGGTATTGGTTCAGTTGCCGCCACTTTTTCAGCGGCGGTTACAAAAGGAAGTCAGTCATGAGTAAGCGTAAAGTCGCCATTATCGGCTCCGGTAATATCGGCACCGATTTGATGATTAAAATTCTGCGCCACGGCGTGCATCTGGAGATGGCGGTGATGGTGGGGATTGACCCGCAATCCGATGGTCTGGCGCGCGCCAGACGTATGGGCGTTGCCACCACCCATGAAGGGGTGACCGGGCTTATCGCCATGCCGGAATTTGCCGATATCGACATAGTGTTTGACGCCACCAGCGCGGGCGCACATGTGAAGAACGACGCCCTGCTTCGCGCCGTTAAACCGGGGATCCGCCTGATCGACCTGACGCCCGCGGCGATCGGTCCATACTGCGTGCCGGTGGTGAATCTGGCAGCCAACGTTGACCAGCAGAACGTCAATATGGTGACCTGCGGCGGGCAGGCGACCATCCCGATGGTGGCGGCAGTCTCTCGCGTGGCAAAAGTCCATTACGCCGAAATTATTGCCTCGATCGCCAGTAAATCTGCGGGGCCGGGCACTCGCGCCAATATTGATGAGTTCACCGAAACCACCTCAAAGGCGATTGAAGTGGTCGGCGGCGCCGAAAAAGGTAAAGCCATCATTGTGCTCAACCCGGCCGAACCGCCGCTGATGATGCGTGACACAGTGTATGTGCTAAGCGAAGCGGCCTCCGAGATTGAAGTTGAAGCGTCTATCAACGAGATGGCGGCGGCGGTACAGGCCTATGTGCCGGGTTATCGCCTGAAACAGCGCGTACAGTTTGAAGTCATTCCACAGGATAAACCGGTGAATCTGCCGGGTATCGGCCAGTTCTCCGGGCTGAAAACCGCAGTGTATCTGGAAGTCGAAGGTGCGGCGCACTACCTGCCAGCTTATGCGGGCAACCTCGACATTATGACCTCCAGCGCGCTGGCGACCGCTGAGAAGATGGCGCAGTCACTCACCCGTCAGGCAGGAGAAGCAGCATGAACGGTAAAAAACTCTATATCTCTGACGTGACCCTGCGTGACGGTATGCACGCCATTCGTCACCAGTATTCGCTGGAAAACGTGCGCCAGATTGCGAAAGCGCTGGATGATGCGCGGGTCGATTCTATTGAAGTGGCGCATGGTGATGGTTTACAAGGTTCCAGCTTTAACTACGGCTTTGGCGCGCACAGCGATCTCGAGTGGATTGAAGCGGCGGCGGACGTGGTGCAGCACGCTAAGATCGCCACGCTGTTACTGCCGGGGATCGGTACTATTCACGACCTGAAAAATGCGTATCAGGCCGGGGCGCGGGTGGTACGCGTGGCGACCCACTGCACCGAAGCGGACGTGTCGGCCCAGCATATTCAATATGCACGCGAACTGGGTATGGATACCGTCGGCTTTCTGATGATGAGCCACATGACCACGCCGGAAAATCTGGCGCAGCAGGCGAAGCTGATGGAAAACTACGGCGCGACTTGTATCTACGTGGTCGATTCCGGCGGGGCGATGAACATGAGCGATATTCGCGCCCGCTTCCGCACCCTGAAAGCGGTACTGAATCCGGAGACGGAAACCGGAATGCATGCGCACCACAACCTCAGTCTCGGTGTGGCGAACTCGATTGCTGCGGTGGAAGAGGGCTGCGACCGTATCGACGCCAGCCTGGCGGGGATGGGCGCAGGCGCGGGTAATGCGCCGCTGGAAGTGTTTATCGCTGCTGCGGATAAGCTCGGTTGGCAGCACGGCACCGATCTGTATGCGCTGATGGATGCTGCCGACGATCTGGTGCGTCCGCTGCAGGACCGCCCGGTGCGAGTGGATCGCGAAACGCTGGCGCTGGGCTATGCCGGGGTGTACTCCAGCTTCCTGCGTCATTGCGAAGTGGCGGCGGCGCGTTATGGCCTGAGCGCGGTCGATATTCTGGTTGAACTGGGCAAGCGCCGAATGGTGGGCGGCCAGGAAGATATGATCGTCGACGTGGCGCTGGATCTGCGTAACAGCAAATAAAAATGATTACGCGGCTGGCAATGTATCAGCCGCGATTCACCTGCATCGTGACCTCAGAGGTACATCTTATGACTACCCGTACCCCCGCATCCTGGCGCCTGACGTTGACCGTCGGGCTGTGTTTTTTAGTCGCCCTGATGGAAGGGCTGGATCTCCAGGCCGCCGGGATCGCTGCCGTCGGTATCGCTCATGCGTTTGCGCTGGATAAAATGCAGATGGGCTGGATCTTCAGCGCGGGCATTCTCGGCCTGCTGCCCGGCGCGTTGGTCGGCGGTATGCTGGCCGATCGCTATGGCCGCAAGCGTATTCTCATTGCCTCCGTGGCGCTGTTCGGCCTGTTCTCGCTGGCGACGGCGATTTCCTGGGATTTCTCGTCGCTGGTCGTTGCCCGTCTGATGACCGGCGTGGGGCTGGGCGCGGCATTGCCGAATCTGATCGCGCTGACCTCCGAAGCGGCGGGTCCACGTTTTCGCGGCACGGCGGTGAGTCTGATGTATTGCGGCGTACCGATTGGCGCGGCGCTGGCGGCGGCGCTTGGGTTTAGCGGGCTCGCCTCCGCCTGGCAAACGGTGTTCTGGGTTGGCGGGGTGATCCCGCTGCTGCTGGTTCCGTTGTTGATGCGCTGGCTGCCGGAATCGCAGGTTTATACCCAACAAACGCAGGTGGCTGCCGCGCCGTTGCGCGCCCTGTTTGCGCCAGCGACGGCGAGCGCTACGCTGCTGCTTTGGCTGTGCTATTTCTTCACCCTGCTGGTGGTGTATATGCTGATCAACTGGCTACCGATGCTGCTGGTGGAGCAGGGATTTCAGCCCTCGCAGGCAGCAGGCGTGATGTTTGCTCTGCAAATCGGCGCGGCCAGCGGGACGTTAATTCTCGGGGCGTTGATGGACAAACTGCGTCCGGTGGTGATGTCGCTGCTGATCTACACCGGGATGTTGGCTTCGCTACTGGCGCTGGGGACGGTGTCGACATTCAGCGGCATGCTGATGGCGGGATTTGTCGCGGGGATGTTTGCCACCGGTGGGCAAAGCGTGCTGTATGCGCTGGCGCCGTTATTTTACAACACGCAGATCCGCGCCACCGGCGTGGGCACCGCCGTCGCCGTCGGACGTTTGGGAGCGATGAGCGGCCCGCTGCTGGCCGGGAAAATGTTAGCGCTGGGCACCGGAACGGTGGGCGTGATGGCGGCGTCTGCGCCGGGGATTTTGCTGGCGGGCCTGGCGGTATTTATTCTGATGAGCCGTAAATCGCAGATGCCGATCCCGGCTAACGGTGCTTAAGCGATCGTCCGGAGTGGAGTGCCCGACGCGGGCATCTGCGTCTGGAGCAGGGTAGACACATCGCCATAATTGCGGGTGAGCGCGGAGCCTTGCGGGTATGTCTGTGATAGTGTGAGGGCTTATTTCCGTCAAAACAGGAGCCAGAACAGAACATGTCGCAGAATAATCCGTTAAGCGCCATCCTCGACAAACAGGATTTCCTGTTACTGGATGGTGCGATGGCGACGGAGCTGGAAGCGCGCGGTTGTGATTTAGCTGACAGCCTGTGGTCAGCCAAAGTGCTGGTCGAAAACCCGCAGCTTATCCGCGAAGTACATCTTGATTATTACCGGGCGGGGGCGCAATGCGCGATCACCGCCAGCTATCAGGCCACGCCAGCAGGTTTTGCCGCGCGCGGCCTGGATGAAGCGCAGTCGAAAGCGCTGATTGGCAAAAGCGTGGAGTTGGCACGTAAAGCGCGTGAAGCCTGGCTGGCTGAGAACCCGCAGGCGGGTACGCTGCTGGTGGCAGGATCCGTCGGGCCTTATGGCGCGTATCTGGCGGATGGATCAGAGTATCGTGGCGATTACCAACGTAGCGTTGAGGAATTTCAGGCATTTCACCGTCCGCGCGTGGAAGCGTTGCTGGATGCCGGGGCCGATCTGCTGGCCTGTGAAACCCTGCCGAATTTTACCGAGATTGGTGCGCTGGCTGAGCTGTTGACCGCGTATCCGCGTGCCCGGGCGTGGTTCTCATTTACCCTGCGCGACAGCGAGCACCTGAGCGACGGTACCCCGCTGCGCGACGTGGTGGCGTTGCTGGCGGGTTATCCGCAGGTGGTGGCGTTAGGCATTAACTGTATTGCGCTGGAAAAGACCACTGCCGCATTGCAGCATCTGCACGGCTTAACGGCGCTGCCGCTGGCGGTGTATCCAAACTCAGGCGAGCATTATGATGCGGCAAGCAAAACCTGGCATCATCACGGTGAACATTGTGCGCAGTTGGCGGATTATTTGCCGCAGTGGCAGGCCGCTGGCGCACGGTTGATCGGCGGGTGCTGTCGCACCACGCCGAAGGATATTGCTGAGCTGAACGCGCAGCGCTGAGAGTTTATCGGGCCTACATCGTTCACTGTAGGCCTGATAAGCTCAGCGCATCAGGCATTGCCGGATGGCGGTACAAGCGCCTTATCCGGCCTACAAAGCAACAAAACGTTATGCCGCATCCGCCAGCACAAACATGCCGTACGGGTGGATTTCAAGGTAATATTGCTCGCCGATGTCTGGCTGCAGGCGGGTGGCGTTGACCTGCAATAAAATCTCCTGCCCGTGCCACTCCACCGTGACCTCATACTGCGGCCCCATATAGGCGACGTGGCGGATCGCGCAGCGCTGGCTCTCCTCGCCGCGATCGCTGAGCGTGATCGCTTCGGGACGTACGCCGACCATCCCTTCCCCATGATCGTTAAAGTGCGGCGGGCGCGGCAAACGATAGCCGTAGATATCAACGTATCCTGCGCTGAAGGTGGCTGGGAACAAGTTGGCATCGCCCATAAAGCTCGCCATAAAACGTGAGGCCGGCTGACGATAAAGATCCTGCGGCGTACCGATCTGCATGATGTGTCCTTTATTCATCACCAGGACGGTATCGGAAACCGCAAAGGCTTCGCTCTGATCGTGGGTAACGTACAGCGAGGTGATATCAAACTGCTTTTGTAGCTCGCGGATCTTGTCGCGCATGCTGCGACGCAGGTTGGCATCCAGGTTGCTCAGCGGCTCATCAAACAGCAGCACCTTCGGTTTGAGGATTAACGCGCGGGCCAGCGCCACGCGCTGCTGCTGACCGCCGGAGATCTGATCGACATAGCGATCTTCGAAACCCTCCAGATCCACCATCGCCAGCGCTTCTTTCACCCGTGCCTTCACTTCGCTGCGCGACACGCCGAGCATCTTCAGGCCATAGCCGACGTTCTCCCCCAGCGACATGTGCGGAAACAGAGCATACGACTGAAACACCATGCAGATATCGCGCTGCTGAATGGAACGATGGGTGACGTCTTCGCCATCAATAAAAATCTGGCCTTCACTCGGTTTTTCCAGCCCGGCGACCAGGCGCAAAATGGTGGTTTTGCCACAGCCGGAGGGGCCGAGCAGCGTCACCATTTGCCCCTGCGGAATGGTGAGGTTGATGTTGTCGATAACTGTGTTGCTGCCAAATCGTTTAGTGACGTTGCGCAGTTCAACGAAATTTTTCTGAGTCATAGTGCGCTCCATTACGCCTGGTTTTTAGCTTTTGAACGGGAGGTACGTGATTCGCCGATCAGCCAGTCAAAGATGAAAATAATCGCCAGCATCACCACGATCAGAATCGAACCGTAGGCAATCGCCACCCCGTACTCACCGTCTTCCACGCGGTTGAGGATGTAGGCCGTCGCCACGCGGGTATCCGGCGTCACAAGGAACACAATGGCGCTGACGGTGGTAATGGCGCGCACAAAGCTATAGATCAGCGCCGAGAGGATCGCCGGGCGCAGCAGCGGTAGCAGGATATGCGTAATGGTCCGCAGGGAACCGGCACGCAGGCTAAGCGAGGCTTCATCCAGCGATTTATCGATTTGGCCTAAGCCCGCGATGCCCGCCCGAATTCCGACCGGCACGTTACGCATCACCATTGAGATAATGACGATGGCGGCGGTGCCGGTGAGGTACACCGGGGCGCTGTTAAAGGCCAGAATGTACGACACGCCCGCCACGGTGCCAGGAACGGCAAAGCACAGCATGGTGGTGAACTCGATGGTTTTTTTACCTTTAAACTGCTGGCGCACCACAATCCACGCGATCAGCAGACCAAAGATGGCGGTGATCGGCGCGGCAATCCCGGCGTAGAGCAGAGTGTCGAGCAGTGAAGGCCACGCGCCGTCGCTCATCCCCTGACCGAACAGTTTGATAAAGTTCGCCAGCGTCAGGGTGTAGTCCACGCCCCAGTTAACGGTGAAACTGCCGTAGAAAATGCTGCCGTAGAGCAGGGCGTTAAAGGCAATCCACACCGCCAGCAGCGCAACCACGCTCCACACCAGCGTCACTGGCAGCGGCTGGACGTCGCCCCGGTAGGATTTACCGGAGACAGTCACGTAGGAGCGCTTGCCGATCCACATGTACTGCACACAGAATACCAGTAGCGAGAACAACAGCAGGAACGCGCCCAGCGTGCTGGCGGCCTGATAATCGAGCTGCGAGCCGGTGATGTAGAAGTAAATTTGCGTTGCCAGCACGTCGAAGTTACCGCCTAGCACCAGCGGGTTACTGAAGTCGGCCAGCGACTGTACCACCACAATCAAAAAGGCGTTCGCCAGCGCCGGTTTCAGTAGCGGGACAAACACGCCGTTAAAGGTCTGCCAGCGGCTGGCGCGCAGGGTGTATGACGCTTCTTCCAAAGATGGATGAATGGTCTTGATCGCCCCGTCGAGGATCATAAACGCCATCGGCGTAAAGGCCAGCACCTGCGCCAGCCAGATGCCGGTAAAACCGTACAGCCAGTTGGTGTTGGTTAAGCCGAACCAGTCGACCATAAATTCGGTGATGTAACCGGAGCGACCCATCATCAGCGTAACGCCTAAACCGACGACAAACGGCGGGGTGACGATCGGCAGAATCGAGAAGATACGTCCGATGATGGCGCTACGTCTGGCGATACGGGTCGTGTAGATAGCCAGTACCAGGCCGAAGAAGGTACAGCCGACGCCGACGGCAATCGACAGCATAATCGAGTTGAGGATCACCTGAATGATATGCGCCTGTGACAGCACATTCATAAACGCCAGCGGAGCAAATTCCCCGGCATCGTTGGTGAACATCGGAATGAAAATGGCGATGCTCGGCCAGACGATAAAAATACCGATCAGCGCGACAATTGCGGTCAGCGAGCCGATGACGAAACGGTCGCCGCCCAGCCATTCCAGACGGGTAAGCGCCAGGGTCATAATTGCGCCCAGCGCCACAAAAAGCACGATGGTGGCATAGCCTAAGCCGCGACCTTCAAGCGTGGCGCTGGCGACGATAAAGGCCATGCAGAAGAATGCCCAGCCTGCGTCAAGATAATGGCGGCCGCGCTGTTCGCGTCTGGCTTCATGGAACGGGCGCACCAGCAGCAGGCTCGGTAGCAGATACCATAACCAACTGATATTGAATTGTGACCAGCCGTAGGCGGCGAGTATTTCCTCGCCCGTCGACTCCAGCAGACCGTAGTCCAGGCTCCAGCTTGGCAGCAGGGCAAACGCCAGCCAGCCGAGCAAAACCCAAAGAAATATCGCATCCCGTTTTTTCACGGGATGGAGTGCAAGTGTGTGTGACATAGCGGTTCCGGTATTTCAGGCCGGGCGGGCGCTTACGCCGCGCCCGGCAAATGAACGCAACGTGGGCTTATTTACCCATCTTAACTTCGCTAACCCACTTATTGATCAGGGCTTTACGTACGTCGGTCGAGCCGTACTTATCCATGTCGTAATTGATAAGCTTCAGGTCGTCGAGCTTCAGCGAGTTCGGCGAGGTCTCGGCGGTGGTGTTGGTCAGGATCTGATAGGATTTACCTTTCTTCCATGCCAGCTCCTGGGCGTCTTTCGACAGCACCCAGTCAACGAACAGTTTGGCGTTGTCGAGGTTACGCGCGCCTTTCAGGATGCTGACGCCGCCGATCTCATAGCCGGTGCCTTCGCACGGGGAGATCAGCTCCAGCGGTGCGCCCTGTTCTTTTTCCAGCGAATAGTCGTGCAGGAAGCCAATGCCGATCGCCGTTTCGCCACGGGCGGCATTACGCGCCGGAGCAATGCCGGATTTGGTGTACTGGGAGACGTTGGCGTTGAGATGTTTCAGGTAATCAAAAGCCTGATCCTCACCCCACAGCTGGGCG
The DNA here is from genome assembly GCF_005281305.1 of Citrobacter sp. wls706. Lineage (NCBI taxonomy): Bacteria > Pseudomonadati > Pseudomonadota > Gammaproteobacteria > Enterobacterales > Enterobacteriaceae > Citrobacter > Citrobacter sp. wls706. The sequence continues at coordinate 185,859 of NZ_SZXG01000037.1, forward strand.
AAGGTCGCCAGCGCAGTGTAGGCGGTGCCTGAACTCTGTGGGTCAGCAATCTGGATTTCCCCTTTGTATTCTGGTTTGGTCAGATCCTTCCAGCATTTCGGCACTGGCAGGTTTTTCTCTTTCAGGCGCTGAGTATTAACGCCAAAGCCCAGAATACCGACATACACCGCCGAGGAGAGGTTACCTTTTACTTTCGCCGGATCGCGGAACTTCTCCATGATCTGCGCGAGGTTAGGCGATTTGTACGGCTGCAGCAGGCCCATTTCACCGGCCTGGGATTGTGGATCCAGCGTACCGCCGTACCACACATCCGCCTGCGGGTTTTTCTTCTCGGCATCGACCTTCGCCAGCGTGCTGCCGGAGCCGTTACGAATAAATGAGGTTTTCACATCATATTTGTCGCCGAAGGCTTTGGTTTCGGTTTCGCACATCTCGTTGGTGGCGCTGCAATACACCACCAGACGACCCTGGGCTTGTGCCGCATTGCTGAAGGCCGCCAGCGTCAGAGCAGAGGCAATCAGGGTAGAGGTAAGCGTCAGTTTCATTGTTTTATCCTTTGACTGAGAGAAGGGGTAATGCCCGCAATGAGCAATGGCATCAGCAATAAACCCATAAAAACAGCGGCAACCGAGAGCAAACTGAACATTCCCGACCAGCCGTAGTGTTCTATGACCAGCGACAGCGGCCAACCCGCCAGCGCGGCCCCCAGATAGGCGAACAGCCCGAGAAAACCGGTGATTGAACCTGCCGCAGCTTTGTGTCCGCATTCGACAGCAGCCAGACCAATCAACATCTGCGGGCCAAACACAAAAAAGCCCACGGTAAAGAAACAGACTGCCAGCAGCGCATAGTGGTGCACCGGGGCCAGCCACAGCGCGGCGACGGAAACCATCAGCCCCAGCGTGAACAGCAGTATCATTGGCGCGCGCTGACCGCTGAACAGCAGATCCGAGCCCCATCCGGCAAACAGCGCGCCGAGCAAGCCGCCGACTTCAAACAACATCACTGTGGCATTGGCGCTGAGCAGATTCACGCCGTGGCTTTCCGTCAGCCAGATGTTGCCCCAGTCATTGAGCGCAATGCGGATCAAATAGACCAGTACATACGACACGCCAAGCAGCCAGATCATCGGGTTCTTCAGCATGGTGGTGCGTAACATTTGCCACAGCCCCATCGGCGGGCTTTGCTGCTCCTGACGTAGCTCCAGCGGATCGTGCCGCCACTCTCCAACCGTCGGTAATCCCTCTTCCTGGGGCGTGCCTTTCAGTTGCAGGGTGAGCCAGATGCCTAACGCCATGCTGATTATCCCTGGTGCCAGCATCGCTGCCTGCCAGCCCCACCAGAGGGCGGCAAAGGCGCTAATCAGCGGGATGATGGCCCCGCCGATGTTGATCGACATATTCCAGCAGCCCCACCAGAAGCCGCGTTCGTTGCGCGAGTACCAGTGGGTCAGCAGGCGGGCGCAGGGCGGCCAGCCCCAGCCCTGAAAAAATCCGTTCAGCGTCCAGACCGCCAGCAGCAGCGTCAGCGATTCACCAAAGGCGAACACCACGTTCAAAACACCAGTGGCAAACAGGCCGATCCCCATGAATGCACGCTGCCCATGGCTGTCGTGCCACAATCCGGCGGCGAATTTCGACAGGCCGTAGGTCAGATAAAACAGCGATCCCAGCAGACCGATATCGCCTTTATCCAGCCCCAGATCTGTTTGCAGCGCCGGGAGTACATAGTTGACGCTTTTGCGCGTCAGATAAAACGCGGCGTAGCCAATCACCATACACATCAGCAGGCGGGGACGTAGCGTCCGGTATTGTTGGTCTGTTTCGCGTGCGTGCATGGCGGTCTCCGTTTGTGCTGACTATAGGAAAGTGAAAGCAAAAGGGGATGAGAGAAAGTCCGCAGTGACTAAGACTTTTTCCTGGTTAGCGGCTGGTTTGTTGCAAATTTGTGGGCAGGTTAACAATTACCCGCGTGCCGTGGTTCGATTCCAGCGTGAGTTCGCCACCGAGGGCGCTTACCCGCTCACGCATCCCCTGGATACCGAAACCGGGGATTTTTTCCGGGAGGATACCCACGCCGTTGTCATCGACCTCCAGAGACAGGCGGTGTTCCCGCTGGCGTAGCGTAATCGATACCTCGCTGGCATCGGCATGCTTACAGATGTTATTGAGCAGTTCCTGCATCAGGCGGTACAGCGTGAAGCGCACCGTTTCATTTTCTGGCGTATTTTCCAGATGGTAATTAAATCGGCAGCGGATTCCCCGTTCGGCAAAGGCAAATTCATTCACCAGATGATGCAGCGCATCTTTGAAAGACAGTTCATCGAGCGCGGGCGGGCGCAGCTGGCGCAGAAGCTGACGGGTGGAGTGGTGAATGCGCCGGGCAAGATCGTTGATCTGATTCGCCGCCTCAAGCGTTTGCTCGCGACCTGGCGCACGTTTGACCAGTTGCGTCTGAATCTGGATGGCGGTGATGTTCTGGCCTATTTCGTCATGTAGTTCGCGCGCTAAACTTTTTCGCGTGTCTTCCTCGGTACGAATCAGTTGTTCGGTCAGCGCACGGCGTGCCGTCAGTTCGGCTTCCAGACGCTGGCGATAATGGTGCAAGTTTTGCGCCAGATGCTGCTGGCGGCTGATGGCGATCCCCAGCCCTATACCCAGTAGCGCCTGGGTGGCGAGGAAAATCTCCAGTTCAAGCAGATTGCTGAACCCCACGCCTATCTGCCGGGCGATGGTGATCATCATACTGCCGAGCAATCCGGACAACACGCCGCCCTGCCAGCCAAATTTCCATGCCATCACCACGTTTGGTAAAAACACCACGATCAGCAGCAGGCGCTCGATATCCGGCGACAGCACCATCTGTGTGCCAATGCCAATAATAAAAAACAGGCTGCACCAGATGATAAGCGAGGTGCGCAGTGGGGGATTGGTAGTATCCAACCCGAGCAAATGATAACGGTGCTGCTGGCGCAGAAATTCATAGATCAGATAGACAAATGGCGTCAGCAGCACGCCGCCGGTAAACGACGCTAGGCCAATTAACGTTGCCGGGCTTGCGATAAACGGTGACAGCAGGGCGGTATTAAGCAATGACGTGACGGTGACGGCGGTCAGCAACAGCGTCAAGCGTTGCCAGTACAGTGGGAAGCGGTGCCAGTATGACTGACCGATGCTCGCTGGAAGAAGGCTTATGAATGGGGCTACCAGCAAAATATAGCCATTCAATAATTGCTCGCTGTGCAGCCAGAACAGCATCAGTACCGGCGGCAGCACCAACGCGGGCCAGTAGCGGCGAGAAAGCAGAATCAACAGTGCAAGATAGACCCCGTGTGGCAGGAATAATGCCGCCTGTTGACCGTTGTGGGTCAGGTAAAATCCCAGCGTCCACAGCATCAACCAGCCCGATCCCCAGGCCAGCAGAATAAACAGGGAGATTACCCAATGACGAAGGTTACGCGACATTAATGCCCCGTCAGTAGCTGGTGGTCGAGGGCAAAATGCACCAGCTCGATAGTGCTGTGGCATTGCAGTTTGCCCAGCACGTTCGCGCGGTGGACGTGTACTGTTTTGTGGCTAAGGTCGAGCTTAAAGGCAATTTCTTTCACGCTGTCGCCTTTGACCAATAGATCAAACACTTCGCGCTCGCGCGGGGTCAGTACCTCCAGGACCTGCGCGGGCTGTTCGCCGCCGCGTAAGGCTCGCAGCGCATCGGCGCACAGATAATGCCCGCCCATACCTACCGAACGTACCGCCTGCACCAGTTCTTCCGGTCCGCAGCGCTTGGTCAGATAGCCGCTGGCGCCAGCATCCAGTGCGCTTTGTACAAACGTTGGCGAGTCATAAATGCTAAGAATAATGGCGCGAAAACCGGGCTTCTGCGCCCGCAGTCGTTTTAGCAGGCTCAGGCCATTTTCATCCGGCATGGCGATGTCCATCACCGCAACGCTGACGTCGTCATGCAGTAATGCAGGCCAGGCCTGGGCCGCGCTGCTGAACTGGCCGATGACGTTGAGATCATCTTCGAGACTGAGTAATTGCGCAAAGCCGGAACGCACCACCACATGGTCATCCACCAGCACAACATGAATCATGATATTGCTCTCTTGCCTGACAATAGCGTCTATGATGCCTGCCAGCGCAGCGCTGGCAATCATCCAGGCGCAGTTATGTAACGAATGTAACAAAATCGCAATACACTTCATCCTTCAAGCTGCCTCTTTGTTGGCTGCACTCAGAAACCCCAGTCACATAGTTATCTATGCTCCTGGGGATTTCTTCCCTTGCCGCCTCGACGCATCTTGAATGATTTTGTGTATAAGCATTGCCGGTTTTTTTCTAAAAACGCTTTGTTCTTAGCCAGAATTTTTAATTCCTTTATCAAAGTGTGCCGCAACGAAATACTGCCTCCTATAACAAGACTGGGGAGCAGACAATCATGGCTAATTCATCGCGTAACACACTTCTTGCCGCACTGGCATTCATCGCATTTCAGGCGCAGGCGGTGAACGTCACCGTCGCGTATCAAACTTCCGCCGAACCCGCCAAAGTGGCGCAGGCGGATAACACCTTTGCTAAAGAGAGTGGAGCCACCGTTGACTGGCGCAAGTTCGACAGCGGCGCGAGCATCGTCCGCGCGTTGGCATCCGGCGACGTACAAATAGGTAACCTCGGCTCCAGTCCGCTGGCGGTAGCGGCCAGCCAGCAGGTGCCGATTGAGGTTTTCCTGCTGGCGTCAAAGCTTGGCAATTCTGAAGCGCTGGTGGTGAAGAAAAACATCAGTAAACCGGAAGATTTGATTGGTAAGCGCATTGCCGTGCCGTTTATTTCCACCACCCATTACAGCCTGCTGGCAGCGCTGAAACATTGGGGGATTAAACCCGGCCAGGTAGAGATTGTGAACCTTCAGCCGCCGGCGATTATTGCCGCCTGGCAGCGCGGAGATATTGACGGCGCGTACGTCTGGGCGCCTGCAGTCAATGCGCTGGAAAAAGACGGCAAGGTACTGACTGACTCGGAAAAAGTCGGTGAATGGGGGGCGCCAACGCTGGACGTGTGGGTGGTACGCAAAGATTTTGCCGAGAAATACCCTGAGGTAGTGAAAGCATTTGCGAAAAGCGCCATCGATGCGCAGCAGCCCTATATCGCCAACCCGGATGCCTGGCTCAAACAACCGGAGAATATCAGCAAGCTGGCGCGCTTAAGCGGTGTGCCAGAGGCGGATGTGCCGGGGCTGGTGAAAGGTAACACCTATCTGACTCCGCAGCAGCAAACCGCCGAGTTAACCGGGCCGGTGAACAAAGCGATTATCGACACCGCGCAGTTCCTTAAAGAGCAGGGCAAAGTGCCCGCCGTAGCGACGGATTATAGCCAGTACGTGACCGATCGTTTCGTGCAATAAAGGGGACGCTGATGCTGCAAATCTCTCATCTTAATGCCAGTTACGGCGGCAAACCGGTGCTTGAGGATATCAACCTGACGCTCGATAGCGGTGAACTGCTGGTGGTGCTGGGACCTTCCGGTTGTGGGAAAACCACATTGTTAAATCTGATTGCCGGATTTGTACCGTATCAACACGGCAGCATTATGCTGACGGGCAGTAAGGTCGAAGGACCTGGCGCAGAACGTGGAGTGGTGTTTCAGAATGAAGGTCTGTTGCCCTGGCGCAACGTGCAGGACAACGTCACCTTCGGTCTGCAACTGACGGGCATGGAGAAGCCGCAGCGTCAGCGTATTGCTCAGGAAATGTTGCAGAAAGTGGGGCTGGAGGGCGCGGAAAAACGCTTTATCTGGCAGCTTTCCGGTGGGCAGCGTCAGCGCGTCGGCATTGCCCGGGCGCTGGCGGCCAACCCGCAGTTGTTGCTACTCGATGAGCCGTTTGGCGCGCTCGACGCCTTTACCCGCGAGCAGATGCAAACCCTGCTGCTGAAACTTTGGCATGAAACGGGGAAACAGGTGCTGTTGATTACCCATGATATCGAAGAAGCGGTGTTTATGGCCACGGAACTGGTATTGCTGTCGCCAGGCCCTGGCCGGGTGCTGGAACGACTGCCGCTTAATTTCGCCCGGCGTTTTGTGGCCGGAGAGGCGAGTCGCAGCATTAAGTCCGATCCGCAGTTTATCGCCATGCGCGAGTATGTGTTAAGTCGTGTCTTTGAACAACGGGAGGCCTTCTCATGAGCGTGGTGATTAATGACAAACCTCGCCGCCCGCGGGCGCTGAACTGGCGCTGGCCGTTCTCGCGCCAGATGACTTTAAGCCTCGGTACGCTGGCCGCCATTTTGGCGCTGTGGTGGACGGTGGCGGCGCTGCAGTTAATCAGCCCGTTGTTTCTGCCGCCGCCGGGCCAGGTTTTGCAAAAACTCATCAGTATTGCCGGGCCGCAGGGGTTTATGGATGCCACGCTGTGGCAGCATCTGGCGGCCAGTTTGACGCGTATTGTTATCGCGCTGCTGGCGGCGGTGCTGTTGGGGATTCCGGTCGGTATCGCCATGGGGCTGAGTCCGACGATTCGCGGCATTCTCGATCCAATCATTGAATTGTATCGTCCGGTTCCGCCATTGGCCTATTTGCCGCTGATGGTTATCTGGTTTGGTATTGGTGAAACCTCCAAGATCCTGCTGATTTACCTGGCGATTTTCGCCCCTGTGGCGATGTCGGCGCTGGCGGGCGTAAAAAGTGCGCAGCAGGTGAGAATCCGGGCCGCGCAGTCGCTGGGGGCCAGCCGTGCGCAGGTGCTGTGGTTTGTGATTTTACCAGGTGCCTTGCCGGAGATTTTGACCGGACTGCGCATTGGACTGGGCGTGGGGTGGTCGACCCTGGTGGCGGCGGAGCTGATTGCCGCGACGCGAGGTTTAGGATTCATGGTGCAATCAGCCGGTGAGTTTCTGGCAACGGATGTGGTGCTGGCAGGGATCGCGGTGATTGCCGTTATCGCGTTTATTTTAGAGCTGGGTCTGCGCGCGCTTCAGCGCCGTCTGACGCCCTGGCATGGAGAAGTACAATGAGTGAACGTTTGAGCATTACCCCGCTGGGGCCGTACATTGGTGCACAAATTACCGGCGCGGATTTAACGCGTCCATTAAGTGATAACCAGTTTGAACAGCTTTATCATGCTGTATTGCGCCACCAGGTGGTGTTCCTGCGTGAGCAGATTATTACGCCACAGCAGCAGCGCGCGCTGGCGCTACGTTTTGGCGACCTGCATATTCATCCGGTCTACCCACACGCCGAAGGGGTGGACGAAATAATCGTGCTGGATACCCACAACGATAATCCGCCCGATAACGACAACTGGCACACTGATGTGACGTTTATCGACACGCCGCCAGCGGGCGCGATTCTGGCGGCAAAAGAGTTGCCATCGACCGGGGGAGATACGCTGTGGACCAGCGGGATTGCTGCTTATGATGCTCTCTCACAGCCGTTTCGCCAGCTGCTGAGCGGCCTGCGGGCAGAGCATGATTTTCGTAAATCGTTTCAGGAATATAAATATCGCCAGACGCCAGAGGAGCATCAGCGCTGGCTGGAGGCGGTCGCCAAACATCCGCCGTTGCTGCACCCGGTGGTGCGTACCCATCCGGTAACGGGTAAGCAGGCGCTGTTTGTGAATGAAGGATTTACCACACGAATTGTCGATGTAACGGAAAAAGAGAGCGAGGCGCTGCTGGGATTCCTGTTTGCACACATCACCAAACCGGAGTTCCAGGTGCGCTGGCGCTGGCAGCCTAACGATGTGGCGATTTGGGATAATCGCGTGACGCAGCACTACGCCAATGCGGATTATCTGCCGCAGAGGCGCATTATGCACCGGGCGACGATTCTGGGGGACAAACCTTTTTATCGGGCGGGATAAATGGCGCTGGCGCTTCGCTGACCGGACCTACAGTAGAGCAGGCCCGATAAGGCGAAGCCGCCATCCGGCACAAGGTAAATTAACGCAGAATTTTTTTCTCAGCCAGATCCAGCGCAAAGTAGCTGAAGATCAGATCCGCGCCCGCGCGTTTGATCGACCCTAAGCTTTCCAGCACCACTTTCTCTTCATCGATAGCACCCGCCATCGCTGCGAACTTGATCATCGCGTATTCACCGCTGACCTGATAAGCGCCAATTGGCAGTTCGGTGCGTTCGCGGATATCGCGCAGAATATCGAGGTACGCGCCGGCCGGTTTCACCATCAGGCAGTCTGCGCCCTGGGCTTCATCCAGCAGTGATTCGCGAATCGCCTCGCGGCGGTTCATCGGGTTCATCTGATAGGTTTTACGATCGCCCTTCAGCGCCGTACCTGCTGCTTCACGGAACGGGCCATAGAAAGAAGAGGCAAACTTAGTGGAGTAGGACATGATCGCGGTATCGGTGAAGCCCGCAGCATCCAGCGCCTGGCGAATCGCCTGCACCTGACCGTCCATTGCGGCGGAAGGCGCGATAAAATCTGCACCCGCAGCGGCAGCAACGACTGCCTGTTTGCCGAGGTTGGCAAGGGTTAAATCATTATCAACGCCATGATCGCACAACACACCGCAGTGACCATGCGAGGTGTATTCACAGAAGCAAGTGTCGGACATGACGATCATTTCCGGTACGGTCTGCTTACAGATACGCGACATGCGCGCCACCAGACCATCTTCTTTCCATGCGTCGCTGCCGGTGTCGTCGGTGTGGTGGGAAATACCGAAGGTCATGACCGAACGGATACCTGCATTGGCAATGCGTTCAATCTCGCGGGCCAGGTGTTTCTCTGGAATGCGCATCACGCCTGGCATGGCGTCGATAGCTTTGTAATCGTCGAGTTCTTCTTCAACAAAGATCGGCAACACCAGGTCATTTAAGCTGAGTGTTGTCTCTTCAAACATAGCGCGTAGCGCAGGAGATTTGCGCAGGCGGCGAGGGCGTTGGATTAGGTCTGTCATGGTATGCCTGATGTTTGTGGAATCGAAGGCCGTAGTATACCCGAACCTGATGGCGGGTGGTTTACGAAAGTTGGCGTTATGTGGGGATGGTGGGCTCTCTTTGCTACCTCTTAACCTATCTATTATTTGCATTTTTGTGATTGTAATTATTTTTTATATTGATAAATTTCAACGTGGATTTAGTTTTATTTAATTTTATTTTAACTAAAAGGTATTGGTTAGCTATTTATTTCTCTCGTATCTGTTTTGTTTTTATTTATAATTAGAACGTATTTATTATGCGGTTTTATTAATGTTAATTGATTAAAAAATAAAGTGATTTTATAAATTACTGGCGTTTTTGTTTCGAAGTTTTTATTGCCCGTCCGGATTCGGACTTAAGACAAAGAATAATTGAACCTTTCGGCTATGACATCGCATAATCCTCCCTGCGAAACATAAAATGTTTTCTATGCATTGATAATTGATGGATCAACTATATTACGTCCCTGAGGAGGGATGACAAATGCACACTTGGAAAAAGAAACTTGTAGTATCACAATTAGCATTAGCCTGCACTTTGGCAATCACTTCTCAGGCGAATGCTTCAACTGATATCTCTGGGACCACCTATACCACTTTTACCCATTATAATGACGCCTCCTATTCTGATGGCGTTTACTACGATGGATATGTGGGTTGGAACAACTACGACACTGATAGTATTTATAACGGTGATATTTATCCGGTAATTAATAACGCCACTGTCAACGGCGTGATTTCAACTTATTATCTGGACGATGGACTCTCTACTAACACCAATAACAACAGCCTGACGATCAAAAACAGTACCATTCATGGTATGGTGACATCCGAGTGCATGACAACGGATTGTACTAACCGTACGGGTACAGACTATTACTACGATCGCCTGGCGATGAACGTTATTAATTCAACTATCGATGACAACTACGAGCATTATACCTACAACGGTACCTATAATGACGCAGCCGATACGCACGTTGTAGACGTTTATAACCTGGGCACTGCTATCACTCTGGATCAATAAGTTGATCTGTCTATCTCCGCCAACTCTCACGTCGCTGGCATTACCCTGACGCAGGGTTACGAGTGGGCAGATATTGACGATAATACCGTCAGCACCGGCGTAAACAGCAGTGAAGTATTTAACAACACCATCGCTGTTACTGACTCTACTCTGACCTCTGGTTCATGGACTGACGAAGGCACTACCGGCTGGTTTGGTAACACCAGCAATGCAAGCGACTACAGCGGCACTTACACTGCAGACGATATTGCATTAGCAGCTATTGCAAATCCAAATGCAGATAACGCGATGCAGACCACCGCAACGTTTAACAATTCCACGCTGATGGGTGACGTGCTGTTCTCCAGCAACTTCGATGAGAACTTCTTCCCGAACGGTGCTGACTCTTATCGTGATACCGATGCCGATCTGGATACCAACGGTTGGGACGGTACTGACCGTCTGGATCTGACCCTGAACAATGGTAGTAAGTGGGTTGGTGCGGCAATGTCTGTGCATCAGGTTGACACCGATGGTGACGGTGTTTACGACAGCTACGCTGCGGGCACTGAAGCCACCGCAACGCTGATCGATATCGCCGCTAACAGCCTGTGGCCTGATTCAACCTACGGCATCGATAGCGACACGACCTCTTATGACGAAAATGGCCACGTAGTGGGTAATGCGGTCTATCAGAGCGGTCTGTTCAACGTCACGCTGAACGGCGCGTCACAGTGGGATACCACTAAAACGTCTCTGATTGATACCCTGAGCATCAACAGCGGTTCCGTCGTCAACGTGGGTGATTCTGAGCTGGTTGCTGACTCTATCTCTCTGACCGGTGCTTCTGCACTGAACATCAACGAAGATGGTCATGTTGCAACTGATACTCTGTCTATCGACAACAGTACTGTAACGATTGCTGACGACGTATCTGCTGGTTGGAATGTGCTGGATGCTGCGCTGTATGCAAACACCATTAACGTTACTAACAACGGTGTTCTGGATGTTGGCAACAGTACCGGTAATGCGCTGCAGGTTGATACCCTGAATCTGACCAGCTACACCGATGCATACAACAATGTTAATGCAGGCGTTTTCGACATCAACAGCAGCAACTATGTGCTGAATGCTGACCTGACTAACGACCGCACTAACGACAAAACCCAGGCTAACTACGGTTATGGCGTAATCGCAATGAACTCTGATGGTCACCTGACTATCAACGGTAATGGCGATGCTGACACCTCCGGCGATCAGTCTGAAGTTGACAACTATGGCGACCATGTAGCTGCTGCAACCGGTAACTATAAAGTTCGTATTGATAACGCCACTGGCGCAGGTTCTGTTGCTGATTACAAAGGCAACGAGCTGATCTACGTTAACGATACCAACAGCAATGCGACCTTCTCTGCAGCTAACAAAGCGGACCTCGGCGCATACACCTATCAGGCGCAGCAGCAGGGTAACACTGTTGTTCTGCAGCAGATGGAGCTGACTGACTACGCGAACATGGCGCTGAGCATCCCGTCTGCTAACACCAATATCTGGAACCTGGAACAAGATACCGTTGGTACTCGTCTGACTAACGCACGTCATGGTCTGGTTGATAACGGTGGTGCATGGGTAAGCTACTTCGGTGGTAGCTTCGATGCGGATAACGGCACTATTAACTATGATCAGGATGTTAACGGCATTATGGTCGGTGTTGATTCCAAAATTGATGGTAACAACGCTAAGTGGATTGTCGGTGCCGCAGCAGGCTTCGCGAAAGGCGATATGAGCGACCGTACCGGTCAGGTGGATCAAGACAGCCAGACTGCCTACATCTACTCTTCTGCTCACTTTGCCAACAACATCTTTGTTGACGGCAACTTAAGCTACTCTCACTTCAACAACGATCTGTCTGCCAACATGAGCAACGGTCAGTATGTTGATGGTAGCACCTCTTCTGATGCCTGGGGCTTTGGCTTGAAACTGGGTTATGACCTGAAGCTGGGTGACGCAGGTTACGTAACGCCTTACGGCAGCGTATCCGGTCTGTTCCAGTCTGGTGATGACTATAAGCTGAGCAACGACATGAAAGTTGACGGTCAGTCTTATGACAGCATGCGTTATGAACTGGGTGTAGATGCAGGTTATACCTTCGCGTACAGCGATGACCAGGCTCTGACTCCTTACTTCAAACTGGCCTACGTTTACGATGACTCTAACAACGATTCTAACGTAAACGGCGATTCTATCGACAATGGCGTAGAAGGTTCTGCGGTACGTGTTGGACTGGGTACTCAGTTCAGCTTTACCAAAAACTTCAGCGCGTACACCGATGCTAATTATCTCGGTGGTGGTGATGTCGATCAAGACTGGTCTGCAAACGTGGGTGTTAAATATACCTGGTAATAATTTTCTCGCAAAGAAAGTAAAGGTAATTTAATCTGGAAAATGCCCGTCACGGATTTGACGGGCATTTATTGCAAGGAACGCGCAATGTTATCTACTAATAAACCTCTTCCTGAATTTAGTAAGCTGGATAAATGTTTATCAAAATATGGTAAACACTTTGAATGTGATAAAGATAAAGAAATTATATATTCCAGTGATATAAATAGCGATGACACCTTTATTATTTTAAGCGGTATAGTTTCCCTGAGACGCGGGGAGAATGTACTGGTCGGCATCGCGCAGGCACCATTTATTATGGGGCTTTCAGATGGTGTGATGAAAACCGATGTACAATACAGATTAATAACCGAAAGTAATTGTACGGGATATCATCTTCCTGCCTCACAAACGATTAATTTAATTGAACAATGCCAACTTTGGCGCGAAGCTTTTTGCTGGTTGGCTTGGCAGAACTGCATGCTTGAAATGCGCGATCTCCAGTTGATCGGCAATAACTCCTATGATCAGATTCGCGCGACGTTGATATCCATGACGAAATGGGACGACGTCCTGCGCTCGCGTGTCGGTGTGATGAACTATATTCACCAGCGCACACGAATTTCACGCTCAGTAGTCGCTGAGGTCCTCGCGGCATTGCGTAAAGGTGGTTACATTGAAATGAATAAAGGCAAACTGGTGAGCATTAACCGTTTGCCTTTTGAGTATTGAATCAGGATGCGGGAATAACCTGCGGTTTGTTCCCGCTCAACTCTGCGACCAAATCGTTGATACCGTCGCTCATATTGGTAAAGCGGGTCAGCGGAGAACGGGTCACCACGACAAACGCCCCGACATTTTGCTGCGGGATCATCGCCATATAGGTAATGAAACCGCCACCACCACCGGTTTTTTGAATAATTCCCGGACGACCATTCTTCGGTGCCATATACACCCAGCCCAAACCAAGCGCATCGGCTTTGCCCGGAACGTCCATCCCTATCACTTTGGTTAACTGTGTACGCTGATAAATCAGCGTCTGCATACGGTCGGCTTGCTGGCTACGATGATAAAAATCAGAAGAGAGATACTGCTGCATCCAGCGCATCATATCGCCAGGCGTTGAATAGACGCCGCCGCTGCCCATCGCCGCCAGGGTATTGTTACAAGGGCTGGCGCCTTTTTCCGCGACCATCAGGCGTCTGCACTGATCGGGGGATGGGGTAAAGGTGGTGTCTTTCATCCCCAGCGGTCGGGTAATTTTTTCTTCAAAGAGTTGCGGATAAGGCTTACCGGCAGCAGCTCCCAGCGCATCGGCCAGCAGGTCGAATGCCAGATTTGAATAAGAAGCTTGCGATCCTGGAGCTGCTTTAAGCGTAGCGGTTGAGAGATAGTTCCAGCGCTGCTCGCGGGTTGGCCAGACAAACACCGGGCGCTTTGCCGCGCCGCCAGGCTGTTCGCGCGGCAGCGCGCTGGTATGCGTCGCCAGATTCACCAGCGTGATTGGCGTTCCCTGATAAGTCGGCACGCGTGCGCCAGGTGGTGCATATTTACTCAATGGATCGTTGAGTTTAACTGTGCCCTGATCGAGTAATTTCACCAGCACTTCGCTGGTCATTAATTTGGTGATAGAGGCAATGCGAATCACGGAATCCAGTTGTGGATGAACATTATTGCCGGGGCGCGTTTCGCCGAAGCTTCGAAATACGCGTTGATTACCATCAATCACCACGAGCGCCATCCCCGTAGCACCACTGCCGTAAAATATATGGTCGGCATAACGATCGACGATATCAGAGGCGAAGACCGGATCGGTTATAGGCTGTGCCGCCTGGACAGATGTCAATGACGCCGCACACAGCGCGGCAGAAAAAAGCAGACTACGTTTCAACGGTGGTGTCCATGAGTTAGAAAAAATGAAAAAGGATGTCGTGCGTATGCGTATTTATACTACTCAACGGCGTATTGCAAAGCGCTTATCAGCCAATGATAGTGTGAAAAACGTAACGATGAGTAAACGTGAGCGTTTCCCGGATTGTGGATGTTCGCTTTTGTGATCTCACGCTGTGATAATCTGCACATGCTGGAACGTTATCGAGTGTGAAAACCACAGAAACAATTCTTCATCACCGGGGGGCGAACTATGTGCCGCGGTTCTGGTCACAATTGTCGGTTTCAGCTTGTGTTTTTGGGCGTAAGCCGTCTCGCCACCGCACTTCACGGAGGCAAATGCACAGCAGTCGTCATAACGATAAGAAGTTAGCAGGAGAGCATTATGTTTAAGTCTTTTTTCCCAAAGCCGGGACCATTCTTTATTTCGGCATTTATTTGGGCACTGGTCGCTGTTGTATTCTGGCAAGCAGGTGGGGGAGCCTGGGTTGCACGCATTACCGGCGCGTCGGGGGATGTACCGATTAGCGCAGCGCGTTTCTGGTCGCTGGATTACCTGATTTTTTATGCTTACTACATTCTTTGTGTCGGGATGTTCGCGCTATTCTGGTTTCTCTACAGCCCGCACCGTTGGCAGTATTGGTCCATTCTGGGTACCTCACTGATAATTTTTGTAACCTGGTTTCTGGTTGAGGTTGGCGTTGCCGTCAACGCCTGGTATGCGCCATTCTACGATCTCATTCAAACCGCGCTCAGCGCACCGCATAAGGTGAAAATTGAGCAGTTCTATAATGAAGTGGGTATCTTTCTCGGTATTGCGCTGATTGCCGTGGTCATTGGCGTGATGAACAATTTCTTCGTCAGCCACTATGTGTTTCGCTGGCGCACAGCGATGAACGAACACTATATGGCGCACTGGCAGCATCTGCGACATATCGAAGGCGCAGCACAGCGTGTGCAGGAAGACACCATGCGTTTTGCCTCCACGCTGGAGAATATGGGCGTTAGCTTTATCAACGCGATTATGACGCTGATTGCCTTCTTACCGGTGCTGGTTACGCTGTCGGCGCATGTTCCTGATCTGCCGATTATCGGACATGTCCCTTATGGGCTGGTGATTGCCGCGATTGTCTGGTCGCTGATGGGAACCGGCTTGCTGGCGGTAGTCGGGATCAAACTTCCGGGCCTGGAATTTAAAAACCAGCGCGTGGAGGCGGCTTACCGTAAGGAACTGGTATACGGTGAAGATGATGCCAGTCGTGCGACGCCGCCGACGGTGCGTGAACTGTTCCATGCAGTACGGCAAAACTATTTCCGTCTCTATTTCCACTATATGTATTTTAACATCGCCCGTATTCTGTACCTGCAGGTTGATAACGTTTTCGGTTTGTTCCTGCTGTTTCCGTCGATTGTTGCCGGTACGATAACGCTCGGTTTGATGACGCAAATTACCAACGTATTTGGCCAGGTGCGCGGCTCGTTCCAGTATCTGATTAACTCCTGGACAACGTTAGTTGAACTGATGTCTATTTATAAGCGTCTGCGCAGCTTTGAACGCGAGCTTGATGGCCAGGATATTCAGCAAGTGACCCATACTCTTAGTTAACAAAAGGAGATGTTATGTCGACGGTTTCCCGTCTTTACCCCTTGTCTGGGCTGGCCGCATTGGTGTTGGTGGGATGTAGTAGCCCACCCGCGCAGCCGTTAAAAAAAGGGGAGAAAGCCGTCGATGTGGCGAGCGTGGTGCGCCAGAAAATGCCCGCCAGCGTGAAAGACCGGGATGCGTGGGCGCAGGATCTGGCGAAGACGTTTGAAAGTCAGAAGCTGGCGCCGACGGTTGAAAACATCTGTTCGGTGCTGGCGGTCGCGCAACAGGAGTCAAACTACCAGGCCGATCCGGCGGTTCCTGGCTTAAGTAAAATCGCCTGGAAAGAGATCGACCGTCGCGCCGAGCGCATGCATATTCCGCTGTTTGTGGTGCACACTGCGCTGAAGATTAACTCCCCAACGGGGAAAAGCTACAGTGAGCGTCTGGATACGGTGAAGACGGAAAAACAGCTTAGTGCCATCTTTGATGATTTCATCAATATGGTACCGATGGGGCAGACGCTGTTTGGTTCACTGAATCCGGTGCATACCGGCGGACCGATGCAGGTCAGCATTGCGTTTGCCGAGCAGCACGCCAGCGGCTATCCATGGAAAATGGCAGGGACGGTCCGTCAGGAAGTGTTCAGCCGACGCGGCGGACTGTGGTTTGGCACTTATCATCTGCTCAATTATCCGGCGAATTACAGTGCGCCAATTTTCCGCTTTGCAGATTTTAATGCCGGCTGGTACGCCAGCCGCAATGCGGCTTTTCAGAATGCAGTCAGTAAAGCCAGCGGAGTGAAGCTGGCGCTGGACGGGGATTTGATTCTCTACGGCAGCAGCGAGCCGGGCAAAACGGAGCTGGCGGTACGCAAGCTGGCCGGGAAGCTGGAGATGAGCGAGAGTGAGATCCACCGGCAACTGCAAAAGGGCGATAGCCTGGCCTTTGAAGAGACTGCGCTGTACGAGAAGGTCTATAAGCTGGCGGAAGCGAAGAGCGGTAAATCACTACCGCGTGAAATGCTGCCTGGTATTCAGTTGGAAAGCCCGAAGATCACGCGTAATCTGACGACCGCGTGGTTTGCTAAACGCGTGGACGATCGTCGGGCGAAGTGTATGGCTCAGTCATCGTTATGATGACGGCTGCGCCAGCGGATAATTATCGCGACGGCGCCAAGAATCAGGCTCCCGACCAGGAAGGGGATCAGCCCAAACAGGGTACCGACGCCTAAACCAATTTCAACCCGTGGGCGCCCTGTCTCTTGCATTTGCAACTGCATCAACTGCTCATAGATGCCGGGTGCGTGGGCCAGCAGATTTAAAATCTGCGCGCCTGCCCAAAAGCAAAACAGCACAAATACGGCATACGCAATGTTGCCGGGCAGGGAGGAGGTATCCCGATGCTTGCCCTTAAACAGGGATTTTGAGAGCGTAAAATCAGCCATAAAGACCTCCGGAAATAACCTGCTTTTTGGCGTAATGCCTGTAACTGACTGTGAGTCTGACAGGTGATTAGGATTGTCAATATCAGAATGTTGGTAATTTCAGGTGGAGATTATTCCTGGATTTCGGTTATTTGTGGTGCGTCACAATTATTTAACCTTAAGTGAAATTAAGTTACATTTCAGAAATTCCGCATATGCCACAGACGACCACGGGGAAATGTGCGAGGATGCTTTTTCATGTTGTATATCCACCGGAGCCGTTATGAACCTGCCTGTAAAAATCCGCCGAGACTGGCACTACTATGCCTTCGCTATTGGGCTTATCTTTATTCTGAATGGCGTGGTGGGGTTATTAGGTTTTGAAGCGCAGGGATGGCAAACCTATGCGGTGGGGCTGGTTACCTGGATAATTAGCTTTTGGCTGGCCGGATTAATTATCCGTCGCCGCGTGGAAAATGAAGATGATGAAGCGAAGGATGCCCAATAGTTATCAGGCATCCTTGCGGGTTTACATACTGGTTTTCAGCGCGCTATCCGCAGCGTGGCGTTCCAACGCCAGTTCGATCAGGCGAGTGATCAAATCGGTGTAGCCTAAGCCGCTCGCCTGCCACAGTTTTGGATACATACTGATGTTAGTGAAGCCCGGCAGCGTGTTGATCTCATTGATCACAACGTCGTTTTCTGCGGTTAGGAATACATCTACGCGCGCCATGCCAGCACATCCTAACGTCTGGTACGCTTGAATGGCGATCTCGCGGATCTTGTCGTTAATTTCTGGTGCGATCGCTGCCGGAACAACTACTTTGGCACCGTTATCGTCAATGTATTTGGTGTCGTAAGCGTAAAAATCACTGTTCAAAACGATCTCACCACAGGTACTGGCCTGCGGATGATCGTTGCCCAGTACTGCACATTCGATCTCGCGACCTTTGATCCCTTGCTCCACCACGACTTTATGATCGAATTCAAATGCCAGCGCGACGGCCTGGTTGTATTGCGCTTCACTGGTCACTTTGCTAACGCCAACGGACGACCCCTGGTTGGCGGGTTTTACAAACAGCGGCAGGCCCAGGCGGGATTCCACCTCAGCAAAGCTAATGTTGTTACGATTGGCGCGAGTAAGTGTAATAAATGGCGCGATATTTAATCCGGCATCGCGCAACAGACGTTTGGTCACGTCTTTATCCATACAGGCCGCAGATCCCAGGACATCAGAACCGACGAACGGCAGATTCGCCACGCGCAGCATACCCTGCAAAGAGCCATCTTCACCCAGCGTACCGTGTACGATCGGAAAAATAACATCGACCGTTGGCAGCGGCTGACCGTTTTGCGCATCGATCAACTGGTGCTCTTGTTTACCCGGAACCTGAGCCAGGCTGGTTGTGGAAGGACGCAGCGCAATGTGCGCCGGATCGTCTGAATTGAGCAGATAGTTACTGGCATCGCTAACGTGCCATTGCCCTTGTTTATCAATACCTAACAGCACAACGTCAAAGCGAGTCTTGTCGATGGCATCGACAATATTTTTTGCCGATTGCAATGACACTTCATGTTCCGCTGATTTACCACCAAATACGATTCCTACCCGCAACTTTGCCATCTTAAAAACCCATTCCTTGAATGCAAAGCACATACATTACCACGACAAAACGCAGGTTTCCTCGGCTTCTGGCAGATTGTTTTGCTGGGCAACAGGGGAATAGATAAGCGCAAACGCGCAGATCTCGCATCAAGCATAATTCCCTGCTTGTATTGTGGGTTTGGTGTGAGGCGTATCACAAATATGATGAGCGGGAAGATAAAACTCTAAACTGTGATACATCGCACCTGTTGACCCTTATTTGGCTAAGTAATTTGTTAAGCTGCTCGCAGTTTTCAGCTACTTATCGTTATGAGTCCCTATGGAATCCTGGAGAGTAAACCTTATTTCCGTCTGGTTCGGATGCTTTTTTACCGGGCTGGCGATTAGCCAAATCCTGCCTTTTTTACCGCTCTACATCTCCCAATTGGGCGTCACCTCGCATGAAGCTCTCTCAATGTGGTCCGGATTAACGTTCAGCGTCACCTTCCTTATTTCAGCTATTGTTTCTCCGATGTGGGGCAGTTTAGCCGATCGTAAAGGACGCAAACTGATGCTGTTACGAGCCTCGCTGGGGATGGCGATTGCGATTTTACTGCAGGCATTTGCCACTAACGTCTGGCAGCTTTTTCTGCTGCGCGGGGTGATGGGGTTAACCTCAGGCTATATTCCGAACGCAATGGCGTTGGTAGCGTCACAGGTTCCGCGTGAACGCAGCGGATGGGCATTGAGCACGCTTTCTACGGCGCAAATTAGTGGCGTTATTGGCGGACCGTTAATGGGAGGCTTTATTGCCGACCATATTGGGTTACGGGCGGTATTCTGTATTACCGCGGCTTTGTTGGTGGTTAGTTTCCTTGTCACGCTGTTTTTGATCAAAGAGGGCGTGCGCCCGACGACCAAAAAAAGCGAACGACTGAGCGGGAAGGCCGTCTTTGCCTCCTTGCCTTATCCGGCGCTGGTGATCAGCCTGTTTTTTACGACGATGGTAATTCAACTGTGTAACGGCTCTATCGGTCCTATTCTGGCGTTATTTATCAAATCAATGGTGCCAGACAGCAGCAATATTGCCTTTCTCAGCGGGTTGATTGCCTCAGTACCTGGCATCTCGGCCCTGATTTCCGCGCCGCGGCTTGGCAAATTAGGTGACCGTATTGGTACTGAGCGGATTTTAATGGCGACGTTAATCTTTGCCGTCGTGCTGTTTTTCGCTATGTCGTGGGTCACCACGCCATTGCAGTTGGGGATATTACGTTTCCTGCTCGGCTTTGCCGACGGCGCGATGTTGCCGGCGGTACAGACGCTGCTGGTGAAATACTCCAGCGATCAGATAACCGGGCGTATCTTTGGTTATAACCAATCATTTATGTACCTTGGCAACGTCGCCGGGCCATTAATGGGAGCAACGGTATCAGCCATGGCGGGGTTCCGCTGGGTCTTCATCGCTACGGCGAGTATTGTACTGATTAACATCTGGCAGTTGGCCATCGCATTGCGACGTCGGCGTCACGCGCGCTGACTTCCTGATAAACAACGCTGCCCGTCGGCGTTGTTTATCTATAATTTTGCATTATATCTCTATGTGATTATTCATCATTTTACCTTTTTATATTGAAGGATTTTGTTTTAAGGCTCATCTCTCCCTTATTTTGTGATGTGATTGTTTTCGCAAATAGTTTAATTTCTTCTAAAAATAAAACTTTTATCACCTAGGCAGTAGTGAGCCTTAATGTTAACGTGGCTTATATTTTGTTAAGGGAATACGCAAATGAAAAATCTCGTCACTGAGTTGTTGCTTAAGCTCGCCCAAAAAGAAGAAGAGTCACAAAACCTGGCGGCGCAGGTCGAAACGTTAGAGCAGGTAATCACCGAAATGCTGTGCAATATGGCGTGGAGCGATCGGCAAATAGTGCTGCGTCAAATTGAAGGTGCTCTGGCAGGCGTAAACCGTGTGCCAACGTTTATGACGACCCTCCATAACGCTGGCGAGAGCGTGCCAAAAGCGTTTTGAGTAATCCGAGGGTGCGCCCACAAATTATCATAAAAGTGTCACATCAAATACTTATAGTCGCTTTGTTTTAATTTTACCGTATTTATACATGGAGAAAATAAAGTGAAACAAAGCGCACTCGCGATTGCCCTGTTACCTTTGCTGTTTACCCCGATTATTAATGCAGAAACATCTACCGTAGCGGTTATGGATAATCGTGCCGCTCAGGGTGATATCACCACGCCAGGCGGTGCCCGCCGATTGTCAGCCGATCAAACGGCAGCGCTGCGTGAATCTCTGAACGATAAGCCTGCTAAAAATATAATTTTATTGATTGGCGATGGCATGGGTGATTCAGAAATAACGGCCGCACGAAATTATGCCGAAGGCGCGGGCGGTTTTTTTAAAGGTATTGATGCTTTACCGTTGACCGGGCAATACACGCACTATGCGTTAGATAAGAAAACGGGCAAACCGGATTATGTGACGGACTCTGCGGCCTCAGCGACGGCATGGACCACCGGGGTTAAAACCTATAACGGCGCCCTGGGCGTTGATATCCATGAAAAAGATCATGCAACAATTTTGGAAATGGCAAAAGCGGCAGGTCTGGCGACGGGCAACGTTTCTACCGCTGAATTGCAGGATGCTACCCCAGCAGCGCTGGTTGCTCATGTCACTTCGCGTAAGTGCTATGGTCCAGGCGTGACCCGTGAAAAATGCCCAACCAATGCGCTGGAAAAAGGCGGCAAAGGGTCAATTACAGAACAGTTGCTGAATGCCCGGCCTGACGTCACGTTGGGCGGTGGGGCAAAAACGTTTGCTGAAACCGCTGCGGCAGGGGAGTGGCAGGGTAAAACGTTGCGTGAACAAGCCCAGGCGCGCGGTTATCAGATAGTAAGTGATGCCGAGACGCTGGCAGCGATTACCGAAGCTAACCAGGATAAGCCGTTGCTGGGCCTGTTCTCCGACGGCAATATGCCGGTGCGCTGGGAAGGTCCGAAAGCGTCCTATCATGGCAATCTGGATAAACCGGTGGTGACCTGTACGCCAAATCCAAAGCGTGATGACACCGTGCCGACGCTGGCGCAGATGACGGATAAAGCGATTGAGCTATTAAGCAAAAATGAGAAAGGTTTCTTCCTGCAAGTGGAAGGAGCATCCATCGATAAACAGGATCACGCCGCCAACCCGTGTGGACAGATTGGCGAAACGGTTGATCTGGACGAAGCGGTGCAGCGTGCGCTTGCCTTTGCGAAGCAAGATGGCAACACCCTGGTGGTGGTAACCGCTGACCACGCACATGCCAGCCAGATTGTCGCACCTGATACCAAAGCACCTGGTCTGACTCAGGCGTTGAACACCAAAGATGGCGCGGTGATGGTCATCAGCTACGGCAATTCTGAAGAGGAATCTCAGGAGCACACCGGTAGCCAGTTGCGCATCGCCGCTTATGGCCCGCATGCGGCGAATGTAGTCGGCCTGACCGATCAAACTGACCTGTTTTACACTATGAAAGCGGCGTTAGGTCTGAAGTAACCCTGCCCCCGGTGACAATAGTTTTGCCGCCGGGTGGTATTTTTATTGTTAGCAGCCAAACTTACCTGTGTGTCGTCGTTCAGAAAAGGATGGTGCTATGAAAATTACATTATTAATGACGCTGCTCTTTGGACTGGTTTTTTTAACTACCGTCGGTGCTGCCGAGAAGACGTTAACCCCGCAACAACAGCGTATGACCACCTGCAATCAGCAGGCAACGGCGCAGGCCTTAAAAGGGGATGCGCGTAAGACGTATATGAGTGATTGCCTGAAAAACAGCAAATCTGCGCCTGAGGAAAAGAGTTTAACCCCACAGCAGCAGAAGATGCGTGAATGCAACGTCAAGGCGACGGAGCAGTCACTGAAAGGCGATGATCGTAACAAGTTTATGAGCGCTTGCCTGAAAAAAGCTGCGTAGCACTTACGGGTGAGCAGGTAAAAACGCTCACCCGAAATTTCATACTCCCGCCAGCAGACCCCTACCTATAATTTGGGAAATTTGTTTCAGAATGTTCCCAAATACGATGAATGATGAAAACTTTTTCCAAAAGAAGGGCGTCGCGGATGAAGCGTTTATATCACTTCATCAAAACGACCACCAACGTTCCGGTCTGCGATTTGCCCGACGGATCAGGCTGCCGCGAGCGGTGGGATTGGGGGGAATGTTTTTCCCTATCGCGTCGGTATTAGTTTCCCAGCCCATTACCGGAGGCTGGTGGCTGTTGCTGGTGGGATGGGCATTCGTCTGGCCACATCTGGCCTGGCAGTTGGCAAGTAAAGCAGACGATCCTCTGCATAGTGAATTTACCAATTTAAAAGCCGATGCCATCCTCGCCGGGATGTGGCTGGGAATTATGGGGGCAAACCTGTTGCCGTCCACGGCGCTGCTCATGATTACTTGCATCAACCTGATGGGCGCTGGGGGAATGCGAGTATTCCTCGCGGGCGTCGTGTTGATGGCGGTGTCATGTCTGGTGACGTTACAGTTAACCGATATTCCCGTCGCTGTTAGCAGCGGTCAACTGAGCGTGGTGTTATCACTGCCGGTACTGGTGATGTATCCGCTGCTGTTTGCCTGGGTCAGCTATCAGACGGTCATCAAGCTGGCGGAACATAAACGCCGCTTACAGGTGATGAGTACGAGAGATGGGATGACCGGCGTTTATAACCGACGTCACTGGGAGCTGTTGCTACGTAATGAATTTGATAATTGCCGCCGCTACCAGCGTGACGCCACGTTGCTTATTATTGATATCGACCATTTTAAGAGCATCAATGATACCTGGGGTCATGACGTCGGGGATCAGGCCATTGTCGCGCTGACCCGTCAGCTGCAGATGACTTTACGCGGCAGCGATGTGATCGGGCGCTTTGGTGGTGATGAGTTTGCGGTGATTATGTGCGGCACGCCGGCAACCAGCGCAATTGCGGCCATGTCGCGCGTGCATGAACGACTTAGTCAGTTGCGTTTATCCTGCGCTCCGCAGGTTGCCTTGCGTATTAGCGTTGGCGTAGCGCCGCTGACTTCTGAAACTGAGCATTATCGGGAATGGTTAAAATCAGCAGATATGGCGCTTTACAAAGCAAAGAATTCCGGACGTAACCGCACTGAAGCGGCGGCCTGACGTCCGGTGATATTAACTCAGGATCGGCTGAGTTTTTCTGACTGTTCCATGCACTTAACCATCGCTTCAATCACTGATGAACGGAAACCACGTTCTTCCAGGACACGCACCGCTTCGATAGTGGTTCCGCCTGGCGAGCACACCATATCCTTCAGTTCCCCTGGATGTTTACCCGTTTCCAGCACCATTTTTGCCGAGCCCATTACCGCTTGCGCTGCGAATTTATAAGCCTGCGCACGGGGCATTCCCCCCTGAACGGCAGCATCCGCCATCGCTTCGATAAACATAAAGACATAGGCCGGTGCAGAACCGCTGACGCCGACCACCGGGTGAATCATCGATTCTGCAATCACTTCGGCTTCGCCAAAGCAGCGGAAGATATTCAGTACGTCGGCCGTATCTTCCGGCGTTACTAAGGCGTTCGGCGTGACGGAGGTCATTCCGGCATTAACCAGTGACGGGGTATTTGGCATTGCGCGAATGATTTTGCGGTCATGACCCAGTGCGCGGGCGAGCTGATCGAGGGTAACGCCAGCGGCAATCGAGACAACCAGAGAGTCTTTGTTCAGGCTGGAGGTGATTTCACTCAGCACCTTAATCATGATGCCTGGTTTTACGGCCCCAAAAACAATGTCGGCGATTTGGGCAACTTCTTGCGCAGACTGCGCTGCATTAATACCGTACTGGTCGTGCAACGCAGCGACCTTATCAGGGGAAGGGGTATAGACCCAGATTTGTCCCGGGAGAACCTGGCCGCTGGCGATCATGCCGCCAAGAATTGCTTTGCCCATATTACCGCAGCCGATAAAACCAATTTTTTTGTCCATCTTGTCACTCCCTATGGATGATATTCATTGTTTTATACCCGTCATACTTCAAGTTGCATGTGCGTTGGCTGCGTTCGCTCACCCGAATCACTTACCAGAGTAAGCTCATCGGGACTCACTCTCTTGCCGCCTGCCTGCAACCCGAATTATTTAGGGTAAATCTGGGAAAGCTAAGCTTAGCGCGGAATGAATATGTGCAGAAGGAGAAACAGCACTTTGCCTGCAAGTAAAAGCACGAGACAATGCGCGATTACACACGAGTGGGGAGAGATTATGACAATATGGGTGGATGCCGACGCGTGTCCGAACGTGATTAAAGAAATTTTATACCGCGCCTCTGAGCGCATGCAGATGCCGCTTATTCTGGTGGCGAACCAGAGTTTGCGCGTCCCGTCTTCGCGTTTTATTCGTACATTACGCGTTCCCGCCGGGTTTGACGTCGCTGATAACGAGATTGTGCGACAATGTAGCGCCGGTGATTTAGTGATAACGGCGGATATTCCACTGGCTGCTGAAGCCATTGAAAAAGGGGCAGCAGCGCTTAATCCACGCGGCGAACGTTATACCGAAGCGACGATCCGCGAACGTCTGATGATGCGTGATTTTATGGATACGCTACGTGCCAGCGGCATCCAGACCGGGGGACCAGATAGCCTTTCTCCCCGCGACCGGCAGCATTTTGCGGCTGAGCTGGATAAGTGGTGGCTGGAAGTTCAGCGCAGAAAATAACACCTGTAATTTATTTCTTACACTTTCATCCCTGTGAATTCTTGTTATAGTAGGGGTTAATTGACGACATCACTCTTTCTGTAATTTTTTCTTTACGTTTTGGTGGTGTACTAGTTTGATGATATGATTATATCTTTAATAGCATCAGATCCCGCTTGTCGGCGGCTCTCTGGGGAAATTCTGTGATGACGCAACCTCTTTTTCTTGTTGGCCCCCGGGGGTGTGGTAAAACGACAACCGGTATGGCGCTGGCGAAGGCTATCGATTACCAGTTTGTTGATACCGATCGCTGGTTGCAATCGCACGTACAGATGACCGTGGCGGAAATTGTCGAAAGAGAAGGATGGGAAGGGTTTCGTGCCCAGGAAACAGCCGCTCTGCAGGCCGTCACGGCTCCGACAACGGTTGTCGCGACCGGTGGCGGTATCATTCTAACCGAATTTAATCGTCACTACATGCGTAGCCACGGCGTGGTTATCTATTTAAGCGCGCCAGTATCGGTACTGGTAGATCGTCTGGAGGCCACACCTGAAGAGGGGTTGCGCCCAACCTTAACCGGCAAGCCGCTGACTGAGGAAGTAGAGGAAGTGCTTGCCCAGCGCGATGTTCTGTACCGTGAGGCCGCGCATTATATTATTGATGCGACCAATCCGCCTTCGCAGGTAGTGGACGACATTCTTGGGATACTGTCGCAGGCAGCGCCACGGTTACAGGGTGGTGTCTATACTTAAAGCTCATTCAGACAAAAGGAAGAGCTATGCCGACAAAACCACCTTATCCGCGTCAGGCGACCATTGTAACGGTTGAAAAGGGGACGCCAGGCCAGACGGTAACCTGGTATCAACTTCGTGCCGATCACCCAGAACCGAATTCGTTGATCAGTGAGCATCCTTCCGCTCAGGAAGCCATGGATGCTAAAAAGCGCTATGAGGATCCCGACAAAACCTGATGTCGGACACCGCCCGGGCAGGTGTCTGAAAAGGCCCAGTACGGGCGTACATCACATTTTTTTAAATATCGCGATATACAGTAAAAATCGAAAATTAAACAATAACAATACAGTACTGGAATGATTTGGAATCTTTACAAAATAGACCGCCGATCTGCTGCTACGCTTTTGAGCGTTTGTAGCACAGGTCAGCGCCCGGCAATGATTCGGGAATTCACAGCAAAGTAAGAAGACGGTGGAGCAAAAAATGGGTACGTCGTTGGCTATCCTCACGATTGGCGTGGTGCCGATGAATGAGGTGTTACCGCTCCTGACGGAATATATTGATGAGCAGCACATTACTCACCACAGTCTGCTGGGACAGATGCGGCGAGAGGATGTGATGGCCGAGTACGGGGTCTCTCCCGGTGACGAGCCGCTCTTAACGCTGCTCTGCGACCATCAACTTGCCCATGTTTCGCGCCAGAAAGTGGAACGCTCACTGCAGGGTATTGTTGAAGTGCTCGACAATCAGGGCTTTGACGTGATCCTGCTGATGAGTACGGCCTCAATTGCCCGCCTGACCGCCCGCAAGAGTATGCTGCTGGAACCTTTACGTATCATTCCTCCGCTGGTCGCCTCGATTGTGGAAGGGCATCAGGTTGGGGTTATTGTCCCCGTCACGGAATTGCTCAAAGCCCAGACGCAAAAATGGCAGGTGTTACAAACGCCGCCAGTGTATGCCGTGGCGAATCCGATTCACGGTTCCGAACAACAACTGATTGATGCCGGTAAAGAATTGCTTGAGCAAGGTGCAGATGTGATCATGCTGGATTGTCTGGGCTTTAATCAACGTCATCGCGATTTACTGCAAAAATCGCTGGATGTCCCGGTTCTGCTGTCCAATGTGCTGATCGCCCGACTGGCTTCGGAATTGCTCGCGTAATTTTGCGTGACAGGTGGAACGCCTGCCCCCTATATTGGTTGTTAACTTAATCACAAGATAGGGCCAGTTGTATGCTTCAAAGTAATGAATACTTTTCCGGCAAAGTAAAATCCATCGGTTTTACCAGCAGCAGTACTGGCCGTGCCAGTGTTGGCGTGATGGCCGAAGGTGAATACACCTTTGGTACTGCGGCGCCTGAAGAGATGACGGTCGTCAGCGGCGCACTTAACGTGCTGTTGCCAGGGGAAACTGAGTGGAAAGTCTATGCCGCAGGGGACGTGTTTAATGTACCAGGCAGTAGCGAGTTTCATCTGCAGGTGGCAGAGCCAACATCCTATCTTTGCCGCTACCTGTAAGCGTAAAAATGACGAATGGCGACATTGAGCCGCCATTCGGTAAACACGGTTTAACGTTGTGCTTCGCCGCCTAATCCTTCCACCAGACTTTTAATCAGCGCCGCCAGTTCCCCCGTCATCAGGATGAAATCGGCATCAAAACGCTGAGCGTAGTCCTCGCGGTCGATATCTTCGTTTTGATCGCGCAACTCGTCGCTAAACTTCAGACGCTTAATCGAGCCGTCGTCGCACATCACGAACTGAATGCGCTGCTGCCAGTCGAGCGCCAGCTTGGTGACCAGTTTGCCCGCTTCGATATGTACGGCGATTTCGTCGCAGACCAGATCCTGTTTTTTCGCGCGGATCACGCCGCCGTCTTCAAGGATCGCTTTCAGTTCGGCTTCATCCAGCAACTGGAAGCCCTGTGCCGTTGTACCGGAGCGAACCCATTCGGTCAGCGTCAGCTCAATCGGGTTTTCCATCGTCAGCGGAACGACCGGCAGCGAGCCGAGGCTCTTACGCAGCAGCGCCAGCGTATCTTCCGCTTTCTTCGCGCTTGCGCAATCAACCATGATCAGATCGTTGACGGTGTCGATCCACATCATCGTTTGGCTGAAGCGGCTAAAAGCGCGCGGCAGCAATGAGTGCAGAACTTCATCTTTCAGCGAGTCTTTTTCGGTCTTCTTAAGCTTGCGACCTTGCTCAGCTTCCAGTTTGAATATTTTGGCTTCCAGCGCCTGTTTGATAACCGGCGACGGCAGAATTTTTTCTTCTTTGCGGGCGCAGATAATAATTTGGCCATTGGCGGTATGCGTTAATGCATCGCTGTGCGATCCCATCGGCGGAACCCAGCCCATTTTTGCCATATCCTGGCTACCGCAAGGGGTGAACGTCATTGATGCCAGCTGTTTTTCCATCTCTTCGGCACGCAAAGAAACATCGCGGCTAAGACGGTAAACCATTAAATTTTTGAACCACAGCATGATAATTTCCACGGCCTTGTCGTTAAATCCAGCGGGCATGATAGCGAATTGTCGCTATGCTTGCATTGTTAATCGGGAAGAGGAGCAAACAGTGCGTATAGGTATCGATTTGGGCGGTACAAAAACGGAAGTTATTGCGCTTGGCGATGCAGGCGAGCAGCTTTTTCGCCATCGCCTGCCCACACCGCGTGAGGATTATCGGCAAACGATAGAAACCATTGCCGCGCTGGTGGAGATGGCGGAGCTGGCTACCGGGCAAACGGGAACCGTGGGGATGGGGATCCCCGGTTCAATTTCGCCTTACACTGGGGTAGTCAAGAATGCCAACTCAACCTGGCTTAACGGGCAACCCTTTGATAAAGACTTAAGTATGCGTTTGAAGCGTGAAGTGCGCCTGGCGAATGATGCCAATTGCCTGGCGGTTTCTGAAGCGGTGGATGGCGCGGCGGCAGGGGCGCAAACCGTGTTTGCGGTAATTATTGGCACCGGATGCGGCGCGGGTGTGGCGTTGAATGGTCGGGCGCACACGGGTGGCAACGGTACCGCGGGCGAGTGGGGGCATAATCCGCTGCCGTGGATGGACGAAGATGAGCTGCGTTATCGCCAGGAAGTACCCTGCTATTGCGGCAAGCAAGGCTGCATTGAAACCTTTATTTCCGGGACCGGTTTTGCCACCGACTACCAGCGTCTGAGCGGTAAGTCGCTCAAGGGCAGCGACATTATCGATCTGGTTAACGTACGGGATGCTGTGGCGGAGCAGGCATTGAGCCGCTATGAGCTGCGTCTGGCGAAATCGCTGGCGCATGTGATAAATATTCTCGATCCGGACGTCATTGTACTGGGTGGGGGAATGAGTAATGTCGACAGGCTATATCAAAACGTTCCAACATTGATGAAGCAGTTTGTCTTTGGCGGCGAGTGCGAAACGCCTCTACGCAAGGCGCTACACGGGGATTCCAGCGGTGTACGCGGTGCGGCCTGGCTGTGGCCGCAGGCGTAATCTGTTTTACGTCGCGGGTGCAACTTGTTGCACGCCGCGCTTCAGGTAACCGTAAATCAGCAGCGATGACATGGCGGAGAAAGACAGCAGCGCAGCCGGCAGCGTCACATAGTTGTAGGCAAAGCCCAGCGTCAGCATCATACCGCCGCACCAGGCGCCAATTGCGCTACCGAGGTTAAAGGCAATTTGCCCGCCTGCCGCGCCCAGTAGCTCACCTCCTTTAGCATTTTGCAGCAGCAAAATTTGCAGCGGTGCCGACAGAGCAAACAGGCCCGCGCAGCAAATAAAGGCGAAGGTCAGCGATGCGGCTTTGATACCGCCAAAGACAAAAAGCAGCAGCAGAACCAGCACAATGATGAAGTCGGTTATTACCGCAATGCGCAGCGGCGTATAGCGGCCAGATAGCCGACCGCTCAACAGATTCCCTAATACCATCCCCAATCCCACCAGCATCATGATGAAGGTCATCAGCGTTTCGGAAAAACCGGAGATGTACATCATGTACGGCTTAACGTAGCTGAACCAGGCGAAAACCCCGGCGTTGCCAAACATGGTGGCGGAAAAGATCAGCCACGGGGCGGGGCTTTTCAAAAAGTGAAATTGTTCGCGCAGATTCCCTTTCGCTTCATCGCTGATGTTGGGCACCCAAAAAGCTATCGAGACAATAACGGCGATATTAAAGACGGCTATCAACAGGAACGTATAGCGCCAGCTAAATTCCTGGCTCAGCCAGGTACCGACGGGAATGCCAATCAGATTGGCAACGGTCATCCCTGAAACCATGCCCGCGACGGCGGCGGTGACTTTTCCTGGGCGTGCCAGTTTCGACAGAATAATTGCCCCAACGCCAAAAAATGCGCCGTGCGGGAAGCCGGAAACCAGCCTGCCCACCGCCAGCATAAAATACGAGGAGGAGAGGGTGAAGATGGCGTTGCCAATCACGCATAGCGTGACCAAAAACAGCAGAATATGTTTTAGCGAAAAGCGGCTGGAAAAGAGCGCAATAATCGGCGCGCCCAGCACTACGCCAAAAGCGTAAAACGAAATCATATGACCCGCGGCCGGGATGGAAATGCCCACGTCCCGCGCCAGCTCGGTGAGTACTCCCATGATGCCGAACTCGGCCATGCCCAGCCCAAATGTCCCCAGCGCTAACGAGAAAACGACTTTTTTCATACCACCTGCCAACAAGAAAGACGCCGGATGTGCGTCATAGCGGCGAACGTTCGCCGCAAATAGGGATAGCTTGCGGATAAGCGAAGTGGAATGCCATTTCATATCCGTCTTTGAGTATGCAATATTGTGCTACATATTCGTGCCGAATGGCGCCGATCCGGCTTGTGAAGCTATCAGGCATCAACTGCAAATATTTTGTCGAGTTTGCTGTACCCCAGACCGTTGATTTTTTTAACCTTGATCTGCACCGGAATACGTTCTTTCATCGCTTCAACGTGGCTGATCACTCCAATGGTTTTGCCGGTGGCGTTCAGCGCATCGAGCGCGTCCAGCGCGGTATCCAGCGTTTCGCTGTCCAGCGTGCCGAAACCTTCATCGAGGAACAGAGAGTCAATTCGCGTTTTGTGGCTGACCAGATCGGATAACGCCAGCGCCAGCGCCAGACTCACGAGGAAACTCTCGCCGCCGGAAAGCGTACGGGTGTCGCGCACGGCATCGGCCTGCCAGGTATCAACCACTTCCAGCTCCAGCGCTTCGCTGGCCTTACGCTGTAACAGATAGCGACCATGCAGACGAGTGAGTTGGTTGTTGGCAAGCCACACCAGGTTATCCAGCGTCAGCCCCTGGGCAAACTTGCGGAATTTATCTCCCTCTTTCGAGCCGATCAACGCATTCAGATAGCCCCAGTCATCAACCTGCTGCGTGACCTTTTCAATCTCCTGCATCAGCGCCTGTTGCTGCTGACGATGTTCAGCATCCTGTTTGAGCTGCTGGCGAATTTCACCCTGGCGAGTGGTATTTTCCCGTAGCAGCTGGGTGAGCTGCGCCAGCGCGTCGCGAAGATGTTGTGCTGTGAGCGTGAGATCCGCCCCGGTTGGCAACTGCTGGTGATGGCTCGCCAGCGCCTGCTGAGCCTGATTAAGCAGCGTTTGTGCCTGCTGTTGCTGGTTTTCCAGCGATTGCTTTAACTGCTCCAGACGGCTAAAGGTCTCTTCATCCAGCAGAGCGGCAACAAAGGCGTCACGATCGGCAAAGAGGCTGGCCTGCAGTGCGGCATCAAACTGTGCCTGAATTTCTGCGGCGCGCTGTACGTCCTGCGTCTCCTGCTGTTGCAAGGTTTGCCACTGGCCCTGTAAAGACAGGCAATCGTCATGGACCTGTCGCCAGTTTTCCAGCGACAGACTCTCAGTACCTGCAGAAAGTGTATCGCTCTCAGGCAGCGTTTCCAGCAACGGCGTGAGCTGAGCTATCTGCGCCTGTAACTCGGTGAGTTCGTTCTGGCGCTGCTGCCACATTTGCGCTTCTCTCGCCCGCTCGCTCAGCCACGAAGCGACTTCATCCTCTGCCGGAAGGGATAGTCCATGGCGGGCTAGCTCGGCGGTTAACGTCGCCTGGCGCTGGTCAATTTGCTGCTGGAGCTGGGTAATCTGCTCGGTATGCGCCGTGATTTGCGCCTGCAGGGTATGACGCAGGCTCAACTGGTGAAGTTGTTGTTCGTGTTCTTCCTGGGCGGCCAGCCACGGGGCGATATCATCCTGCGGTTGCAGCGTCACGTTAAGGTTGGTGGTGACTGTCTGCCACTCTTGAGTAAGCGCTTGCTCCTCTTGAGAAAGCGTCTGTGCTTCGCGTTCATCCCGTTGAAGTTGCTGGGTTATTGCCTCAAGCTGACCGCGTAACGTTGAACCCTCATCAGCCAGGGTTTTAACCTCTTTTTCCAGCGCTTCACGTCGTGCCTGATTTACGCTCAGTTCGAGCGTTTGATAGCGCTCAATCGCCGGATGCGTGGTGGAGCCGCACAGCGGGCATGGCATGCCGGATTGCAATAATGCCCGCTGGCTTTCCAGATCTTTGATGCGGGCTTCCTGCTCGCAAATGATCCTCACATCGGTAAGTTGCTGATTTTTATCTTTATAGCGCTGACGTTTTTCGGCAAGCACTGCGTTGCGCTGAGTCAGCTCTTGTTGACGCTGCACAAGCGTGGCGCGTAACTGCGCCAGCTGCTTTTGCTTCGGGGCGATTTGCCCATGCAGATTGCTCAGACGCTGGCGTAACGGACGGAGCTGCGCATGTTGCGCCAGCGCCGCCGTGACCTCCTGCGGCGAAAGAGTCAGCGTGGAAAGCGCCAGCGCATCCAGTTTACGCGTGTCGTTTTCCCGTAATTGCTGCCACTGGCGTAGTTGGGCGCTGGCGTCGGACTGTTGCGCCAGCAGGGCCTTCCAGCCAGCCAGTTCGCTGCCCCACAAGCGGAAGCGATCGTGTTCGTTCAGCCAGTCGGTTAACGTCTGTTGTCCGGCGAGCAAGGCGGTCGACTGCGTGTGCGCCTGCTGCCGGATGCGCCCGCGCAGCGCTAAGCTGCTTTGTAAGCGAGCATTCACTTCCTGAATCTTCTGCCGCGTACGCGCTATCGTAGCCGTTTGTTCCCGGATTCGCTCCCAGTGTGGGCGTAACGCTCTGGCCGGTTGCGCCAGACTCAGCGCCGCCAGCTGTGGCTGTGCGTCTTCCTGCGCTTGTTTAGCGGCCTGTAACGTCTGTTGGTGACGGTTGATTTCTGCCTGTAGCTCATTTTGCCGAATGAGCCAGTTGAGATGCTGTTGCTGAGTCTGCTGGCTGTCAAGGTATTGTTTTTCCTCGTCAGTAAGTACCTGCAAACGCTCTGTCAGGGACTGCACCTGCTCCGCAGCGAGCAGAGCCACGCCGCTGGCCTGCGCTTGCAGTTTTTCCAGCTCCGTACGCGCTGCTTTATGTTTTTCAAACACCATGGCGGAAATTTGGCCGTAGATCTCAGTCCCCGTCAGCTCTTCCAGCAGTTCGGCACGCTCTTTCGGTTTGGCATTGAGAAATGCGGCAAATTGCCCCTGAGACAGCAGCATCGAACGGGTGAAACGACCGTAATCCAGTCCGGTAAGTTCGGCGGTCATTTCCAGCTTGTCTTTGACTTTATCGGCAAGAATTTTACCGTCGGCGCAGCGGGCAAGTTCTACGCGCGGCGCCTGTAGATTGCCTTCAGGCTGATTGCGCGCGCGGTTCTGGCTCCAGAATGCGCGATAGGCTTCGCCCCGGACCTCGAACTCGACCTCGGCCAGACACTCGGCGGTGTCGCGGGTCATCAGATCGTTTTGCGACTGCGACACGGTATTGAGCCGCGGCGTTTCGTGATACAGCGCGAGACAAATGGCGTCCAGCAGGGTGGTTTTTCCCGCGCCCGTTGGACCAGTGATGGCGAACAGCCCATTGCTGGCAAAGGGCTCAGCCGTGAAATCGATTTTCCATTCTCCTTTCAGAGAATTGAGGTTTTTCAAACGCAGGCTGAGAATTTTCATGCTTCGGTCTCCCCGGCAAGCGTGTGTAAGGTGGTGCTAAACAGTTGATTCAGGCGCTCGCGTTGCGGTTCTTCGAGTTCTTCCAGCGCCAGGCGGCGGTCAAAAACGTCCGTCACGCTCAGCTCGCTTAGCGTTTCACGTCGTTCATTCGCCATAATACGTTCGCGCTGTTCCCGGCTACGGCGCACCAATAACACCTCTACCGGTAAATCTTCGGTTAATGCCTGAATCTTACGCTGCATGTCGTGCAGATAGTCATCGGTGGTGATTTCGATATCTAACCAGACTGGCGGTTCCTGCTGCACACCGCGCCACTGCTCTAGTTGGGCGGTAATCGCGGCTAAATCACCTTTCAGCACCGCCAACGGCTGGGTGACCGGTACGGTGAGGTGTTCAACAGCGCTCAGCTTGCCGTTTTCGAAGCTCACCAGATGGACGCATTTGCTTTTGCCGCACTCGTCAAAACTGAGCGCAATTGGCGAACCGCAGTAGCGAATATGCTCGGTCCCGCCGATAACCTGCGCCCGGTGAATATGTCCCAGCGCGATGTAATCGGCTGGGGGGAAGTTTTGCGCCGGAAAGGCGTCCAGCGTACCAATATAAATGTCACGTACAGCGTCACTTTTACTGGCGCCAACGGTGGTCAGATGCCCGGTCGCAATGATGGGTAGATTCTGGTCGCCGCGCAGCGTACAGGCGTCATGATATTGCTGTTGGTAATAGTCGGTGATAGCCGATAGCAAATGCTGCTGTTTCTCTTGTCCGGTCAGCCCTGCCTGGCTGGTAATGATGTCGCGCGGGCGTAAAAAAGGAACCGGACACAGGATCGCACCCGGCGTGCCGTCGCGTTGCGACAGTACCTGCGGCGTATGGCCTGCGCTGGCGATCACCGTGGTGTTGAGAAACGCCAGAATATCGCGGGATTCGTTGAGCGTGGCGACGGAGTCGTGGTTACCGGCCAGTACCACCAGATGACAGCCGGTTTGCTGCAGATTAACGACAAAACGGTTATACAGCTCACGGGCATAGCTTGGCGGTGAGCCGGTATCGAAAATATCGCCCGCCACAATAATGGCATCCACCTGCTGGGATTGTGCCGTTTCCAGCAGCCAGTCGAGAAAGGCCTGGTGTTCAGCGGCACGGCTCTTGCTGTAGAAATTTTGGCCCAGATGCCAGTCAGACGTGTGAAGGATGCGCATAAGAGTTCCATGACGATAAAACAGTGGCGGGGATTATAACCCTGCAAGGACGGTAATATCTTGTTTTAGGGCTGTCATAATTCGCGGGGCTGCGTTAAACCTGGACTATCTTTTCATAAATCTGTCATAAAACTGACGCATAATGGCACCGTATTGATGGCAAACGATTTAATTATAAACAGGGCAAATCATGGCGAGACGTATTCTGGTCGTAGAAGATGAAGCTCCAATTCGTGAAATGGTCTGCTTCGTGCTCGAGCAAAACGGTTTTCAACCC
This sequence comes from Citrobacter sp. wls706, assembly GCF_005281305.1. Taxonomy (NCBI): domain Bacteria; kingdom Pseudomonadati; phylum Pseudomonadota; class Gammaproteobacteria; order Enterobacterales; family Enterobacteriaceae; genus Citrobacter; species Citrobacter sp. wls706. The sequence goes on from NZ_SZXG01000037.1 coordinate 221,551, forward strand.
GTAGAAGCCGAAGACTATGACAGTGCTGTGAACCAACTCAATGAACCCTGGCCGGCTCTCGTCCTGCTTGACTGGATGCTACCCGGCGGCTCGGGCCTACAGTTTATTAAACATCTCAAGCGCGAAGCGATGACGCGGGATATTCCCGTCATGATGCTGACGGCAAGGGGAGAAGAGGAAGATCGCGTCCGGGGTCTGGAAACGGGTGCGGATGATTATATTACTAAGCCGTTTTCTCCCAAGGAGCTGGTGGCGCGTATTAAAGCGGTTCTGCGTCGTATTTCCCCCATGGCGGTGGAAGAAGTTATTGAGATGCAGGGGCTGAGCCTTGACCCAACCTCGCATCGCGTGATGACCGGCGAGGATCCGTTGGATATGGGGCCGACAGAATTCAAACTGTTGCACTTCTTTATGACCCACCCTGAACGCGTCTATAGTCGTGAGCAATTACTCAATCATGTCTGGGGTACCAATGTGTACGTGGAAGACCGGACAGTGGATGTGCATATCCGCCGCTTGCGTAAAGCGCTGGAGCACAGTGGACACGATCGTATGGTGCAGACGGTTCGTGGGACGGGATATCGTTTTTCGACCCGCTTCTGACTGACATGAATATAGGCCTGATGGATTAGGCTGTTAATGGAGTAAGACGTTTGCTAGAACGATTGTCATGGAAAAGGCTGGTACTGGAGCTGATCCTCTGCTGCATTCCGGCGTTTATCCTTAGCGCTTTTTTTGGTTATCTGCCCTGGTTTTTGCTGGCGTCGGTAACCGGCCTGCTTGTCTGGCATTTCTGGAATTTATTACGCTTGTCCTGGTGGTTATGGGTCGACAGAAGCATGACCCCGCCGCCGGGGCGCGGAAGTTGGGAGCCGTTGCTGTACGGGCTGCATCAAATGCAGCTGCGCAACAAAAAGCGCCGCCGGGAACTGGGTAATCTGATTAAACGTTTTCGCAGTGGGGCGGAATCGCTACCCGATGCGGTGGTGTTGACGACTGAAGAGGGCGGCATTTTCTGGTGTAACGGCCTGGCCCAGCAGGTTCTGGGACTGCGCTGGCCGGACGATAGCGGGCAAAATATTCTTAACCTGCTGCGCTACCCGGAATTCACGCAATATCTGAAAACGCGTGATTTTAGTCGGCCAATCAATCTGGTGCTTAATACCGGGCGGCATCTGGAAATTCGCGTGATGCCCTATACCGATAAGCAATTGCTGATGGTCGCGCGCGATGTTACCCAGATGCACCAACTGGAAGGTTCGCGGCGTAACTTTTTTGCCAACGCCAGCCATGAGTTGCGTACGCCGCTGACGGTGCTACAAGGTTACCTGGAAATGATGCAGGAGCATCCACTGGAAGGAACGACGCGCGAAAAAGCGCTGCATACCATGCGTGAGCAAACGTACCGCATGGAAGGGCTGGTGAAGCAGTTGCTGACGCTGTCGAAAATAGAGGCCGCGCCAGCGCTGCTGCTCAATGAGAAGGTGGACGTGCCGATGATGCTGCGCGTGGTTGAACACGAGGCGCAAACGCTGAGTCAGAATAATCATACGTTTACTTTTGATATTGATAGCCGCCTGAGCGTGCGTGGAAATGAGGATCAACTGCGTAGCGCTATTTCGAATCTTGTGTATAACGCGGTGAATCATACCCCCGCGGGTACGCACATCACCGTGCGCTGGCAGCATATTGCCTCCGGGGCGGAATTTAGCGTCGAGGACAATGGGCCAGGTATTGCTGCGGAGCATATTCCTCGTTTGACCGAACGCTTCTATCGTGTGGACAAAGCGCGATCCCGACAAACGGGCGGGAGTGGACTGGGTCTGGCTATCGTGAAACATGCTCTGCAACATCACGATAGCCGCCTGAATATCGAAAGTATGCCGGGCAAAGGGACGCGATTTAGTTTCGTCATCCCGGAACGTTTAATGACCAAAAGTAACGATTAACCCGTATTCGTAAGATAATCTTTCCAAAAAAACAGCGCGAGTTAAATTCCGTTCCGTTAAGCATGTATGGAGAATGTTTTGCCCTGAATAAGTTTCCGTTCACCTTATGTGCATTGCTTCTCTGATATCGCTATACCCGTGAACGTGCAAGGGAGGCTCACCGCCGCCTCCCTTGCATCCCTGGCTCCCGGCGGGAAAATCGTCGCTTCGCGAGCTATTCGTCTTATGCCGTCTGCCTGTCGGGTCGGGGCCGAGCCTGCGTCCCTGCAGGCCATCCCCTCTGCCCGCATCCCTGCGGGCAGACCCGGTCAGCCGTCAACGCCTCATCGATTTTCAGCCGGACCGGGTCATCGCTTCAACGCTCTGACTTCCAGCAAAATCTTTTTTTTGTTCAAATATATTCAAATATATTCAAATAAAAGTGCAGGAGGTCAGGTGTGGGCAGGTGCGGCTGAAAATTGCCGACGTGTTTCCGTAAGGCCGGGAGAGCCAGCATGGATGCTGGCTCAGGGCGCGCTTTGCAGGGACGCTACCTCGCGCCCGGCCCGATAGCCTGAAGGAATAAGCGGAGGGTATTGCACAGCAACAATTTTCCCGCCGGCAGCCGGGATTGTAAAGGGCGTGGCGGAGAACGCCCTTTACACGTTCACAGGAACCGGTGTTTCAGAGAAAAGATGAACATAAGGTGAACGGAACCCTTGCTCTGAGAGTGCACAAGTTGATGCTTTCTGAAACTGAGGCGTTCACGGAGCTGCACTATGCGCGAGCTGATTTTTTTATGTGGTCAATAGTTACATCCTGAATTTTGCGACGTTTGATTGTTTTTTGTTCGAACTATTACCCATACCTTTTTCCATGAAATGGTGTTTTGTGCTAACCAGAATTTTCATATCGCTATATTGTTCTGGTTTTTGGATCCCACCTTGCTTTAAAACGTTATAAGCGTTTAAATTGCGCTCCAGATGCTGTCATACCGACTGCATTTACGCGGTAAATCGAAAAACTATTCTTCGCCGCGCCAGGTCGGGAGTGTTTCCCGCTGGAATTGAGCAAAAATGCCGCTGTATTGTCCCCCAGGGAAAGGCAAAAATTTATTGTTTTCAACACCACATCCACAGGCAGTAAGACTTTATGACCCATCAGTTAAAATCGCGCGATATTATCGCTTTGGGATTTATGACATTTGCACTGTTCGTTGGTGCAGGTAACATCATCTTCCCTCCAATGGTTGGTTTGCAGGCAGGCGAACACGTCTGGACTGCGGCTTTTGGCTTTTTGATTACCGCCGTTGGTTTGCCGGTACTTACCGTTGTCGCGCTGGCGAAAGTCGGTGGCGGTGTGGACAGCCTGAGTACGCCTATCGGTAAGGTTGCTGGGTTGCTGCTGGCTACCGTTTGCTATCTGGCGGTTGGTCCATTGTTCGCGACGCCGCGTACCGCAACGGTCTCTTTCGAAGTCGGGATTGCGCCGCTGACCGGTGATTCCGCGCTGCCGCTGTTCATCTACAGCGTGGTCTATTTTGCGATTGTTATTCTGGTGTCTCTGTATCCGGGCAAACTGCTGGATACCGTCGGCAACTTCCTTGCTCCGCTGAAAATTCTCGCGTTGGTAGTACTGTCTGTCGCCGCGATTGTCTGGCCGGCAGGCCCGATCAGCAATGCGATGGAAGCCTATCAAACCGCAGCATTTTCGAATGGTTTCGTAAATGGCTATCTGACCATGGATACGCTGGGCGCGATGGTATTTGGTATTGTTATTGTTAACGCCGCCCGCTCGCGTGGCGTTACCGAGTCGCGTCTGCTGACCCGTTACACCGTTTGGGCAGGTTTGATGGCGGGTGTGGGCTTAACGCTGCTGTACCTTGCGTTGTTCCGTCTGGGTTCCGATAGTGCGATTCTGGTCGATCAGTCAGCTAACGGCGCGGCGATTCTGCATGCGTATGTTCAGCACACCTTTGGCGGCGCAGGAAGCTTCCTGCTGGCGGCGCTGATTTTCATCGCCTGTCTGGTGACTGCGGTTGGCCTGACCTGTGCGTGCGCAGAGTTCTTTGCCCAGTACGTTCCTCTGTCTTATCGTACGCTGGTATTTATCCTCGGCGGCTTCTCGATGGTGGTCTCTAATCTGGGGCTGAGCCATCTGATTCAGATCTCTATTCCGGTGCTGACGGCTATCTATCCGCCATGTATCGCACTGGTTGTATTAAGTTTTACCCGCTCATGGTGGCATAATTCTTCCCGCGTCATTGCACCTGCGATGTTTATCAGCCTGATTTTTGGTATCCTTGATGGCATTAAAGCTTCTGCAATTGGCGACGTGTTACCGGCCTGGACCCAGCGTTTACCGCTGGCGGAACAAGGGCTGGCGTGGTTGATGCCAACAGTCGTGATGGTGATCCTGGCAATTATCTGGGATCGCGCCGCGGGTCGACAAGTGACCTCCAGCGCGCACTAATCACTGACAATAAGTTTTAACCACGGGGCTATTAATATGGCCCCGTGGTTTTTTTATTGTGTTAACAGGTTAGGAATCGATGGAAAGTAATAACAAGCTAAAGCGTGGGCTGAGCACCCGGCACATTCGCTTTATGGCATTAGGCTCGGCAATTGGCACCGGGCTGTTTTACGGCTCGGCCGACGCGATCAAAATGGCGGGGCCGAGCGTGTTGCTGGCCTATATTATCGGCGGCGCTGCTGCATATATCATCATGCGCGCGCTGGGCGAAATGTCTGTGCATAATCCCGCAGCCAGCTCTTTCTCGCGCTACGCGCAGGAAAACCTCGGGCCGTTGGCGGGTTACATTACCGGCTGGACCTACTGTTTTGAAATCCTGATTGTCGCCATTGCCGACGTTACTGCCTTCGGCATTTACATGGGGGTCTGGTTCCCTGCCGTTCCGCACTGGATTTGGGTCCTCAGCGTGGTGCTGATTATTTGCGCCATCAACCTGATGAGTGTGAAGGTGTTTGGCGAGCTGGAGTTCTGGTTCTCGTTCTTTAAAGTTGCCACCATTATCATCATGATTGTCGCCGGGTTCGGCATCATCATTTGGGGTATTGGCAACGGCGGACAACCTACCGGTATCCATAACCTGTGGAGCAACGGCGGTTTCTTCAGCAACGGCTGGCTCGGCATGGTGATGTCGCTACAAATGGTGATGTTCGCCTACGGTGGGATTGAGATTATCGGGATTACCGCAGGTGAAGCGAAAGACCCGGAAAAATCTATTCCGCGCGCTATCAATTCCGTACCGATGCGTATCCTCGTGTTTTACGTGGGGACGTTGTTTGTCATTATGTCTATCTACCCGTGGAACCAGGTTGGCACCGACGGGAGTCCGTTCGTCCTGACGTTCCAGCATATGGGCATTACCTTTGCCGCCGGGATCCTCAACTTTGTCGTATTGACCGCATCGCTGTCGGCTATCAACTCTGACGTCTTCGGCGTGGGGCGTATGCTGCACGGTATGGCAGAGCAGGGGAGCGCACCGAAAATGTTCGCTAAGACCTCGCGCCGTGGCGTGCCGTGGGTCACGGTGATGGTGATGACTATCGCGCTGCTGTTTGCGGTTTATCTTAACTACATCATGCCGGAAAACGTCTTCCTGGTGATCGCCTCACTGGCGACCTTCGCCACGGTATGGGTGTGGATTATGATCCTGCTGTCGCAGATTGCCTTCCGCCGTCGTCTGCCGCCGGAAGAGGTCAAGGCGCTGAAATTTAAAGTACCTGGGGGGGTGACAACGACCGTTGTTGGCCTGATTTTCCTCGTCTTTATCATCGCGCTTATCGGCTACCATCCGGATACCCGCATTTCACTGTACGTTGGTTTCGCGTGGATTGCCCTGCTGCTGGTGGGCTGGGTATTTAAACGCCGTCGCGAGCGTCAACTGGCTGAAGTACAGTAATTTTTTGCCGGGTAACGCATCGCGTCGCCCGGCAATTTTCTCCTCCCCCGAACTCCTCCCCCAATAAACGTTAAGATGATGAGTGATCCTGCTCTTTGCTATGGCAAGGTGGCTTCATTTTCATCAAAGGGGATACGTGATGTTGAACGCCTGGCACCTTCCGGTTGCCCCATTTGTTAAGCAAAACAAAGATCAACTGTCGATTACATTATGGCTGGCGGGGGAAAATCCACCTCAGCGGGTGACGCTACGTGCAGAAAACGATAACGAAGAAATTTCGCTGGGTATGCACAAGCTGCGCAGCCAGCCGCAGCCGGGCGTAACCGCGTGGCGGGCGGCGATCGATCTTGCCAGCGGCCAACCTCGTCGGCGCTATAGTTTTAAATTATTGTGGCCCGATCGTCAGCTGTGGTTTACCCCGCAGGGATTCAGTCGTTTTCCACCTGCGCGTCTGGAGCAGTTTGCTGTTGATGTGCCGGATAACGGTCCGCAGTGGGTAGCTGACCAGATTTTCTATCAGATTTTCCCGGACCGCTTTGCCCGCAGCCAGTCGAGTGAGTCGGCTCAAAACGTCTATTATCACCACGCAGCCGGGCATGACATCGTGCGTCGCGAGTGGGATGAACCACTGACCGCTCAGGCCGGAGGATCGACATTTTATGGCGGCGATTTGGACGGCATCAGCGAAAAGCTGCCGTATCTGAAAACGTTAGGGGTTACGGCGCTGTATCTGAACCCGGTGTTTACCGCGCCGAGCGTGCATAAATACGATACCGAAGATTACCGTCATGTTGATCCACAGTTTGGCGGCGACAACGCGCTGCTGCGCTTGCGCCACAACACGCAACAGCAGGGCATGCGTCTGATTCTGGACGGTGTCTTTAACCATAGCGGCGATTCACACCCCTGGTTTGATCGGCATAACCGTGGGACGGATGGAGCGTGTTACAACCCGCACTCCCCCTGGCGTGACTGGTATCATTTCTCTGCCGACGGTGTGGCGCTGGACTGGCTGGGCTATGCCAGCCTACCCAAGCTGGATTTTTGTTCGCAAAGCCTGATCAATGAAATTTATCGCGGGGAAGACAGTATCGTTCGTCACTGGCTGAAAGCGCCGTGGAGTATGGACGGCTGGCGTCTTGATGTCGTGCATATGCTGGGAGAGGGCGGCGGGGCGCGCAACAACCTGCACCATGTGGCGGGGATTACGCAGGCGGCAAAAGAAACCCAGCCTGAAGCGTATGTTGTGGGTGAACATTTTGGTGATGCGCGTCAGTGGTTGCAGGCGGATGCGGAAGATGCCGCCATGAACTATCGCGGTTTTACTTTCCCCATCTGGGGATTTCTGGCCAATACTGATATCTCGTACGACCCGCAATCTATTGATGCCCAAACCTGTATGGCGTGGATGGATAACTACCGCGCGGGTCTGTCGCATCAGCAGCAACTGCGGATGTTCAATCAACTCGACAGCCACGATACCGCCCGTTTTAAATCGTTGCTTGGCAAAGACGTGGCGCGTTTACCGCTGGCGGTGGTGTGGCTGTTTACCTGGCCTGGCGTGCCGTGTATTTATTATGGTGATGAGGTGGGGCTGGACGGCAATAACGATCCGTTCTGTCGTAAGCCGTTCCCGTGGCAAGCTGAAAAACAGGACACTACCTTGCTGGCGCTGTATCAGCGGCTGGCTAAATTACGCCATCAAAGCCAGGCGTTACGCCATGGCGGTTGTCAGGTGATTTACGCCGAGGATAACGTGGTGGTGTTTGTGCGGGTACTCAACCGCCAGCGCGTGCTGGTGGCGATTAACCGTGGCCACGCCTGCGAAGTGGTCCTGCCAGTCTCGCCACTACTGCGTGTCGCTCAATGGCAGCACCAGGAGGGTAACGGCCTGCTCGCTGACGATATCCTGACGCTGCCGGCTATCTCCGCCTCGGTGTGGATGGGTCATTGATACAAGCGTGCAATCTCCGGGCTTGCCAGCAGCGTTTCTCGCCACCAGCGCTGCGCCAGCCCGTCGCGGCTGTTGCGCCATGCCATATAGGCCACATCTTTTTGGCGAAATGAGATGACCCTTTTTTCCACAAGTTCGCCTGTGGCAAGCCACGGGCTGGCAATGTGGCGGGGGAGAAACCCGCAGCCCATGCCAGCTCGCAATAACATCACTTTACTGTGGAAGTCATCGACGCGAATCTGCGCCTGCTCCTCCATCAGGTTGGTTTGTAGCGGATGGCAAAAGCGGGCGCTGTCGCTGATAACAATGGCCCGATGCAGGCACAGCTGTTCGTTTGTCAGGCCGTCCGGCGCGGCGGCCAGCGGATGTTCGGGTGCCACGACAAATACATTATCCAGCGTGCCGAGCATTTTGTAGGACCAGGCGGCTGACGTTGGCGGTTCATTAATCGCCCCCAGAATGATGTCTGCGCCATTATGGGTCAGCTCCTCCCAGGAGCCCGCCAGCGTATGGTGGGTAAAACTCAGACGGGTTTGCTTATTCAGCGCGTGAAATTCATCAATAATGGGCAGCAGCGCGGCGAAAGGAAAAGAGTCGTCCAGCGCAATCGCCAGCTCTTTTTCCCAGCCTGAACTCAGCTGTACCGCCTGCTTTTCGAGATCTTTGGCCGCACTCAGCAGCAAACGTCCCTTTTCCAGCATCATCAGCCCGGTGTCGGTAAATTTCGCCCGGTGCCCGGAGCGGTCAAGCAGCTCGATATTCAAATCGCTTTCCAGCTTTTGAATCATATAGCTGAGTGCCGCAGGGGTTTTAAACAGCGATTCGGCTGCTGCGGCAAATGAACCCTGTTTGTCGAGTGCGTCGAGGATGAGCAAAACATCCAGATTGATGCGCATAAGCAGAAAATATCCTGAAAAATAAACTACTCTGTTGTACCTAATGAAGAAAAACAATGCCAGTGAATAAATTAGATGAGTCATGCGCATTTTTTTGATGTTGTTTAGGATATATCGCAACACAGAATTAATAGTTTCACAGGATGGTTAGTTTTCTTTAATAACTCGTTAGAAATTTCCCGCTATACTCAACAAGCTTTCTGATTCAGGATCCTGCTGCTGACGGCAGATACAGACCGTTGCCTTTTAACTCATTGATTAAGAAGGTGTATTATGTCTATTCGGGAACTGATTGATCCTCAAAACTCTACGCTGATTTTTATTGATCATCAGCCGCAAATGTCATTTGGTGTGGCAAATATTGATCGCCAGACTTTGAAAAATAATACCGTGGCATTAGCGAAAGCCGGCAAGATATTTAATGTTCCGGTGATATATACCTCTGTGGAAACAAAAAGTTTTAGCGGCTATATCTGGCCGGAATTGTTAGCGGTTCACCCTGATGTGAAACCTATTGAACGCACTTCTATGAACTCCTGGGAAGATGCGGCGTTTGTGAAAGCCGTGGAAGCGGCCGGACGCAAGAAATTGATTATCTCCGCGCTGTGGACCGAAGTCTGCCTGACTTTCCCGGCGTTGATGGCACTGGAAGCGGGTTATGAAGTGTATGTGGTGACCGATACTTCCGGCGGCACGTCTGTGGATGCCCACGAGCGTTCCATCGACCGGATGGTGCAGGCGGGCGCAGTCCCCGTAACCTGGCAACAGGTTCTTCTTGAGTACCAGCGCGACTGGTCCCGCAAAGAAACCTACGACGCCGTAATGGATTTGGTACGCGAGCATAGCGGCGCCTACGGTATGGGCGTGGATTACGCCTATACCATGGTGCACGGCGCGCCGGAACGTAAAGCCTGAATACACGGCATCCTTCATGCTGCCTGAATGCATCGTTATAGATCTCGTGTATTGATATTGATGGCGGGCTATCCCGCCATTCTCCTTCAACAAGGAATCCTTCATGGCGCAGAACAAACATGTGACGTTGGTGATTACCCATACCCTGCAGCCTGAGCAGGCGCAGCGGTATGAGCAATGGCTGGGGAAAATCATGCCGGTGGCGGCCGAGTTTCCCGGTCATCTCGGAGCGAATGTGATTCGTCCTACGGATGGCGAGAATCTGTGGAACATTATTATCCGCTTCGACACGCTGGAGCATCTGTACAACTGGACCCAGTCCGATACGCGCCGTGTGCTGGTGGAAGAGATAGCTCCGCTGCTGGCGGAAGGTGATAAAACCGAAATTCGTACCGAAGCGGCGTTTTGGTTTACGCCGCCCGCGCCCCATGTACGGCAACCCAGACGCTGGAAACAGTTCCTGATCACTCTGCTGGTGATTTTTCCCAGCACTAACCTGGTGCCGTGGTTGACCGGCATTGTGCTGCCTGCAATGAAGGGCTCGTTACTCCTGCATCTTATCAATGATGCGTGTGTGGTTGCGCTGGTGGTCTGGTTCTGGATGCCCATCGTAACCCGTCTGTTTGCCGGATGGCTGAAAAAAGCCTGACCGGTTTTTCAGGAGATTGTTATGTCGCAAACTGCCACACTGATTCTCACTCACGGAAAAATTCATACTCTCGACAAACAAAGCCCACAGGTCGAGGCGGTAGCGATCGCCAACGGGAAGATCCTGGCGACCGGTAACCACGATCGGATCATGAGCCTGGCCGCCGAAGGGACGCAGATTGTCGATCTGCAAGGACATACGGTGATCCCGGGTCTGAACGATTCGCACCTGCACCTGATTCGCGGTGGTCTGAATTACAACCTGGAACTGCGTTGGGAAGGTGTACCGTCGCTGGCGGACGCGCTACGCATGCTCAAAGAGCAGGCTGACAGAACACCGTCGCCGCAATGGGTGCGCGTGGTGGGGGGCTGGAGCGAATTCCAGTTTGCCGAACGGCGCATGCCAACTCTGGAAGAACTGAATGAAGCCGCGCCAGATACGCCGGTATTTGTTCTGCATCTGTACGACAGAGCGTTGCTGAATCGCGCCGCATTGAAAGCCGTCGGCTACACCAAAGCGACGCCGGATCCGGCAGGTGGTGAGATTGTGCGTGATAGCAACGGCAACCCGACTGGAATGCTGATCGCCAAACCCAACGCTATGATCCTTTATTCGACGCTGGCGAAAGGGCCAAAGCTGCCGCTGGAAATGCAGGTCAATTCGACCCGCCAGTTTATGCGCGAGCTGAACCGCCTGGGACTGACCAGCGCCATCGATGCGGGTGGCGGCTTCCAGAACTACCCGGAAGATTATGAGATCATTGAGCAGTTGCACGCCAACAAGCAGATGACGGTGCGCATAGCCTACAACCTGTTTACCCAGCGTCCGAAGCAGGAGCTGGAGGACTTTGAACGCTGGACCGATATGCTCAAGCCTGGACAGGGCACCGACTTCTACCGTGCTAATGGGGCTGGGGAAATGCTGGTCTTCTCGGCCGCTGATTTTGAAGACTTCCTGCAACCACGCCCGGATCTGCCGGAAGGTATGGAAGATGAGCTGGAGCGCGTGGTTCGCCACCTGGTGGAGCACCGCTGGCCGTTCCGTCTGCATGCCACCTATGATGAATCCATTAGCCGCATGCTGGATGTGTTCGAGAAGGTGAATCGCGATATCCCGTTCAATGGTCTGCACTGGTTCTTCGATCACGCCGAAACGATTACCGAACGCAATATCGAGCGCGTAAAAGCGCTGGGCGGCGGGATAGCGGTTCAGCACCGTATGGCGTTCCAGGGCGAATATTTTGTCGATCGCTATGGCAAAGACGCGGTCAAACATACGCCGCCGGTGGCGAAAATGCTGGCGGCTGATGTTCCGGTAGGGCTGGGGACTGACGCCACCCGCGTGGCCAGCTACAACCCGTGGACCGCGCTGTACTGGCTGGTTTCTGGCCGTACCGTTGGTGGTATGGCGATGTATGATGATAACAATCGCCTGCCGCGCGATGTGGCGCTGGAACTGTGGACGGCCGGTAGCGCCTGGTTCTCCAGCGAACAGGGTAAGAAAGGGCGTATCGAGAAAGATCAACTGGCCGACCTGGTGGTGCTGTCTAAAGATTACTTCAGCGTGCCGGAAGAAGAGATCAAAGGCATTGAGTCGGTGATGACTATTGTCGATGGTAAAGTCGTGTACGCAGCCGGGCATTTCACTCCGCTGGCACCGCCTGCCATTCCGGTTGTGCCCGACTGGTCGCCGGTGGTGAAGGTGCCGGGACACTATCGCTCAGCGCCGCCTGCTGCGGCGAAAATTGGCGCAATGGTACAGATGCACCAGTGCTGCGGCAGCTGCGGTGTACACGGTCATCAGCATGATATCGCGCGTAAGTCGGGGATTCCGGTGTCAGATGATCGGGCTTTCTGGGGCGCGCTGGGGTGTTCCTGCTTCGCGTTTTAATCCCTCCTCACAGCCCTTGGCCAAACGCAGGGGCTGATTGTATTTTCTGAAAAGCGGGTCATAGTGTTAACAGATATGGCACAGCTGCAACAATTTGTGTCATTCTGTTCTGTCTTTACACAGTGAAGGTGGAAACATGGATGAGCTGCTAACCCTTGGCTGCATTGTTTTATTCTTTGCGTTGGTAGTGGTTCCTGGTCTCGCTATCGTGGCATACAGACGCAGTGCGGCGGTACGTTCTGAGCTGGCGGCCTTGCGCCGTCGGGTAGAGGAACTTGAGCTGCGCGGTGTGGCGCCGGAGTCTGTGGTACAGGCCATCGCCGATGCGCCAACGGCTGCAACAAAGAGTCTTCCTGTCGATGCGAAAACGGCTGCGATTAGCAGCGTGGCGCCGGAACCAGACACTGAACCGACCCTTGAACACGTTAGCCCGTGGTCTTCACAGCAGACGCCGGATAAAGCGGTAATTTCCACGCCCAGCGTCGAGCGACCTTCTGCTTTTGGCGGGGTGATATCATCGCTGGTGCGCTGGTTTATGCAGGGCAACCCGTTGGCAAAGCTCGGCATATTGCTCCTGTTCCTGGGGCTTTCTTTCCTGCTGCGTTACACCGTCGAACATTCTCTGTTCCCGCTTGAGCTGCGCCTGGTGGCGACCGCGTTGTTTGCTATTGTCCTGTTAGCGCTGGGCTGGCGGTTGCGGCGTAAGCAACCGGTCTATGCGCTGATCCTTCAGGGCGGGGCTACGGGAGCACTCTATCTCACCGTCTTTGGCGCGTTCCGGCTGTGGCAAATGCTGCCAATGACGCTGGCATTTGCGCTGCTGGTGGCGATTTGCGCGGCGAGCGTGGGTCTGGCTATTTTGCAAAAGGCACTCAGCCTGGCGATGCTGGCCAGCCTTGGCGGCTATCTCGCGCCGCTGCTGCTTTCCTCCGGCGGCGGCAGTCATGTCGCGCTCTTCTCTTTCTATCTTCTGCTCTCGGTCGGTATTCTCGCTATCAGCATCTGGCAGCACTGGCGGGAGCTGAATCTGCTCGGCCTGTTGTTTACCTTTGGCGTTGGCGGTTTGTGGGGGCTGGAGGACTATCGACCTGAGTATTACCTGAGCTGCCAACTGTTCCTGATCGCCAACACCCTTATTTTTGGTGTGCTGAGCGTGGCGCTGTCGCTTCGGGCGCAGGAAAAAGGCAAACAGATTATTGATGGCGTGCTGCTGTTTGCCCCTCCGCTGGTAGGTTTTGGCATGCAGTATGCCATTACCCGGCATATGGCATATGGTCCGGCGCTCAGCGCGCTGGGCTACGGTGGTTTCTATCTGGTGTTGGCGACGCTTGCGTTGCGGCGCTCATCTTCTCTGGGAAGACCGCTGGTATTGTCCGCCCTGGCGCTTGGCGGCGCATTTACCACCCTGGCTATCCCGCTGGCGCTTTCAGCCCGTTGGACGACGATGGCCTGGTCGCTGGAGGGACTTGGGATCCTCTGGCTGGGTATCCAACAGCAGCAACGACGCATGAGTTATAGCGGTACGGCGCTGCTCGTGTTGGCCGTGGGCAGCGCGCTATGGGCGCTGGCGAACGGCATAACTGCGCTCTCAGTGATGCTGATATTTGCCGTGCTTAGCCTCAGTTGGCTGGCTGCCGCATGGCTATGGCGCAACATTCGGATACAGGGCAGTTGGGGACTTCTCGCGGGTGGTTTGCTTTTCTGGATTATTGCACTTGTTGCGGCATCGCAACTCATCCTGAAACAGGATCGGTGGGTGCTGTCTGGCGTGTTGGCATTAATGGCGGTATCGGTCTGGGGCTGGCGAACGATTGCTGGTCGCCTGGCATGGCGGGAGCTGGATGCCAGTAAATGGCTGTTGTGGCCGACGATGCTGGTGATGCTGATGTATCAGATCTCTTTGCAGCAGATTTTTGCCGCGGGCTGGCCGAATCTGGCCTGGTGTGCGGCGCTAATTGTTGCAGTGGCGCTGCTCTGGCGTGACGCACCGATATTACCGCCAACGCTTTCCCGGCTGGCACATTTGTCGTTCTTCTGGATGATTGTACTGGCGCTGGCGGTTGAGCTGTTCTGGTTCGCCCAGGCGCTACCGTGGGGGCGAGACGCGTGGGGAAGCGGCCTGATGATGGCGGCTGGCGGATTGCTGATTTTCCTGGTTTATCAAGCTGTTCAGCGCAGGCTCTGGCCATTTCGTATCTGGCCGGCTTTATATTCTGTTCAGGCGATGGTTCCTGTTGCGTTGGTACTGGTCGGTCTGCTCGTGCTGACGAATTTACAGGATGGCGTGGTTTATCGTCAGACATATCTGCCGTTGCTCAACCCGCTGGAAGAGGGCGCAGCTTTTGCCCTGCTAGGGTTGGTTGTGTTTTATCGCGTGTCTGAACGCTATTTCCCGGTGCAGCTTTCGGTGTGCCGCCCATGGCCGGTTGTGGCGCTGATGGCGCTCGGTTTTTGGTGGCTTAATGGCCTGCTACTGCGCGCATTGTCCTGGTATGGCGACGTTGCGTGGAATGTACACGCCCTGTGGGATTCGCGGCTGATTCAAACCTGTTTTGCTCTGTTCTGGATGCTGGCGGCATTGGTGGTGATGCTGCAGGCAACCCGGCGTCGCTCGCGGCAGAGATGGTTGTGTGGCGCCGTTTTGCTGGGGATAGTCATAATTAAACTGATGTTGGTGGATAGTGCGGGAGACGGTGGCCTGGCGCGCGCGGTCGCGTTTATCGGCGTCGCCATTCTGGTGCTGATTATCGGGTATTTTTCACCTTTACCGCCCAAAGCTGGAGAAGAAAAATGAAATGGATTAAAGCGGTTCTCTGGAGTGCTCTGTTAGGAGCAACCAGCGCGGCGTGGGGCAGTAATACGGCTACGGATGCGCCAGCAGACTACGCGAAGGGCGTGAAGCTCTTAACGCCGGGTTCAGAGCAATGGTATAGCCTCCCTCTGCCATTAGAAGTATATCACGAGGCGGTCTGGCCGGACTTACGTGATATCAGAGTGTTCAACCGCCAGGGCGATGTGGTGCCTTTCACTCTACTGGCAGAAAAAGCGCAGGCAACGACCCCGAGAACGATTCCTCTGCGCCTTTTTCCGTTTGATTCTACGGTGCAACAGGTGACGCCAAAGCAAGATGATGAAAGACCAGCGGTCCTGCTTCGTGCTAAAAATGGCATTGAAATTCGCTTCGAAAGTGAAAACCTGCAATCCATCGGGCAGAGTTATTTAATTGCCTTGCCAGACGATGTCAAAGAGACGCCATTGCTGTCCCAGTTGCGTTTGAACTGGGATGCGCCTGCGAAAAACTGGCAGGGAACGGCATCGCTCTATTACAGCCGTGATTTGCGTGACTGGAGGTTGATGACAGGAAATGCGCCGCTGATGGATCTGACGCATAGCGACGACCGGTTGAAAATGGACACCTTAGGCGTCGATGATTTGCGCATGTCTGCTGATGGCGTCCCCTGGCTGTTGCTGATTCTTGATTCGCAAAGTCCTGCGTTAAATCTGACCGGCGTGAGTGCGATAACCCGTGAGGAGCCTCTGCTTACCCGGCCTGTTTCGATGGATGCTGAAGCGGAGAAAATTGCCCAAAACCAGGCGATTTGGCGCTGGTCCAGGCCGCAACCGTTGACCTCATTAAAGATTTCACTGGATAACGAAGGCGTATTGCCGGTTGAACTTGAATGGCGCAAAGCAGAAAAAGACGCCTGGCAGCCTTTAACCCGAACGGTTCTCTACAATCTGGAAAATCAGTATTCGGATAATATTCCGCTCTCCGGTGAGTTAGTTGAGGCGGTCCGGATGACGACGCTTCAGGCGCGTTTGCCTGACACCTTACCCGTACTGAGAGGGGAGCGCGACAGCTATAAAGTGATTTTTAACGCACAAGGCCAAAGCCCGTTTATCCTGGCATGGGGGAACAAAGCGGCGGAACCCGCGAGCGTCAGTCTGGCGATGCTGATCCCAGAGGCGTTACGTAAGCACAACGATCCTGACAAAATGCCTCAGGCTTTGGAGGATGAACCAGTTACTCTGGGCGGTGAGGGGCGGCTGACGGCAACTTCAGTAGCTGAGCAACAAAGCCAGTGGAAAACGCTGTTGGTGTGGGGGGCGTTAATCCTTGGCGTCGCCGTCCTGGCGCTGATGGCGTGGCGAATCTGGCGTGAAGTGAAAAAGGGTAATCAGATATAAACCAATAAAAAAGGCCCCCATTGCGGGCCTTTTATCGATCGATTCATGCCAATTACAGGCTGGAAACGTTCTCGGTCAGGTATTTTGCCACGCCGTCCGGAGACGCGTTCATACCTTCTTTCCCTTTTTCCCACTGCGCCGGGCAAACGTCGCCGTGCTCTTCGTGGAACTGCAGCGCGTCAACCATGCGCAGCATTTCGTCGATGTTACGACCCAGCGGCAGATCGTTAACCACCTGGTGACGAACAACGCCGTTAGCGTCGATCAGGAAAGAACCACGCAGAGCAACGCCCGCTTCCGGGTGCTCGATGCCGTAGGCTTTCTGGATTTCGCGTTTGATGTCAGCAACCATTGCGTATTTCACCGCACCGATGCCGCCTTTGTCGACAGGGGTGTTGCGCCATGCGTTGTGGACAAATTCAGAGTCGAAAGAAACGCCAACAACTTCAACGCCGCGCTTCTGGAATTCTTCGTAACGTTTGTCGAATGCGATCAGTTCAGACGGGCAAACGAAGGTGAAGTCCATCGGCCAGAAGAACAGAACGGTGGTTTTACCGTTGGTATGCTGTTTGAAGTTGAAGTTTTCAACGATCTCACCGCTACCCAGTACCGCAGCTGCTGTGAAATCCGGAGCCTGACGAGTTACCAGTACCATATAATTCTCCTGCAATGTTAAGGGTTTTTTGGAACGCAACGCGGGCCAGTATAGAGAGTGTTTGAGAATAAGACAAAGAGGCGCTGGCAATCAATGAGACAGGTTTTGTCTATCAATCTGTTGCTGGATGACCGCTACTGCTTATCCGGCGTGTTATGCGGGTTACCATCAAAGGGTTTTATGTCGCGCCTGTTCCATCATTTGCGGATAAAACTGCCAGAAACGCTCTTCTAACGCATCATAATGCGTATCCAGGTCATACCATGAGTCGCGCAGGGCATCGAGACGCGGACGGCGGCTGGCCATGCCGTTCAGGACGTTCTGGATAAAATCCATGTCACGATAGCGCTCAAGCCATTTTTCTGACCACATATAGTTGTTTAAGTTAATAAAGCGCGGCGGCGATTCCGGCAAAATCGTGGTCACCTGGGTGCGGGCATAGCGCACAAATTCCGCTAATGGGAAGTCTGGGGAGATTTCCGACCAGTTGCGCGACAGAAAGTGATCCCACATCACGTCCAGCGTAATTGGCGCGACGCGGCGCGTTTCGCTACGAAACCACTCTTTGGCTTCACGCACCTGCGGCAGGTTATCGGTCATCACGTCGATACGACGGTGCATGAAGATGCCTTCCACCACGTCAGGGGGAAAACTGGCTGCCGGGTTACCGCGAACAAAATCGGCCAGCAGATTGCCGGAAAGCGAGCTGTCGGCAAGATGAGCGAGATGCAAATGTGCAAGAAAATTCATAGTTAAACGTTTATCCAGAGGGGTAAAGGTTGCAGGGAGAACGCCCCGGCACTAGACTACCCGCCTCTTATTTTAGTCTGAGTCAGTGTCATGCGCGTTACCGATTTCACCTTTGAACTACCCGAATCCCTGATTGCCCACTATCCGCAAGCTGAGCGCAGTAGCTGCCGCTTGCTGTCTTTGGACGGGCCGACGGGCGCGCTGACGCACGGTACTTTCACCGATTTGCTCGATAAGCTCAACCCTGGCGATTTGCTGGTCTTTAACAATACCCGCGTTATTCCTGCGCGTCTGTTTGGCCGTAAAGCCAGCGGCGGCAAGATTGAAGTGCTGGTCGAACGCATGCTGGATGATAAACGTATTCTGGCGCATATTCGCGCCTCGAAAGCGCCGAAGCCGGGTGCCGAGCTGCTATTGGGCGACGATGAAAGTATCAAAGCGACGATGGTCGCCCGTCACGACGCGCTGTTTGAAGTGGCGTTTGACGACGAACGCAGCGTGCTTGATATCCTCAACGCCATCGGCCATATGCCGTTGCCGCCGTATATTGACCGCCCGGACGAAGACGCCGACCGCGAGCTGTACCAGACCGTGTATAGTGAAAAACCGGGTGCCGTCGCTGCGCCGACCGCGGGGCTGCACTTTGACGAGCCGCTGCTGGCGAAACTGCGCGATAAAGGCATTGAAATGGCGTTCGTTACGTTGCACGTCGGCGCGGGTACCTTCCAGCCGGTGCGCGTAGACACCATCGAAGACCACATTATGCACTCTGAATATGCGGAAGTGCCGCAGGATGTGGTTGACGCGGTGCTGGCGGCGAAAGCGCGTGGCAACCGCGTGATAGCCGTGGGCACAACGTCCGTTCGCTCACTGGAAAGCGCGGCGCAGGCTGCCAAAAACGATCTCATTGCGCCGTTCTTCGGCGATACGCAGATATTTATTTATCCAGGCTATAAATACCAGGTGATTGATGCCCTGGTCACCAACTTCCACCTGCCGGAATCGACGCTGATCATGCTGGTTTCTGCGTTTGCTGGTTATAAAAACACCATGCACGCCTATCATGAAGCGGTAAAAGCGGAATATCGCTTTTTTAGTTACGGAGATGCGATGTTTATCACGTACAATCCGCAGGCTATTTCTGAGCGTGTCGGGGAATAAATTTCCGGCATGAGTATTTAACGTCGGACTGTTTTTCTGACGCAGGAGTTAAGATGAAATTTGAACTGGACACCACAGACGGTCGCGCGCGTCGCGGCCGCCTGGTTTTTGATCGTGGCGTAGTGGAAACGCCTGCATTTATGCCGGTCGGTACTTACGGCACCGTAAAAGGCATGACGCCGGAAGAAGTTGAAGCCACCGGCGCGCAGATCATCCTCGGCAACACTTTCCACCTGTGGCTACGCCCGGGTCAGGAAATCATGAAGCTGCATGGCGATCTGCACGATTTCATGCAGTGGAAAGGGCCAATCCTTACCGATTCCGGCGGCTTCCAGGTTTTCAGTCTGGGCGATATCCGCAAGATTACCGAGCAGGGCGTGCATTTCCGCAACCCGATCAACGGCGATCCGATTTTTCTCGATCCTGAGAAGTCAATGGAGATTCAATACGATCTCGGTTCCGATATCGTGATGATCTTCGACGAATGTACACCGTACCCGGCCGACTGGGACTATGCTAAACGCTCAATGGAGATGTCTCTGCGTTGGGCGAAGCGCAGTCGCGACCGTTTTGACAGTCTCGGCAACAAAAATGCGCTTTTTGGCATCATTCAGGGCAGCGTTTACGAAGATTTACGTGATATCTCCGTCAAAGGTCTGGTAGATATCGGCTTTGATGGCTACGCTGTCGGCGGTTTGGCTGTCGGTGAGCCGAAGGAAGATATGCACCGCATTCTGGAGCATGTTTGCCCACAGATTCCGGCAGATAAACCGCGTTACCTGATGGGCGTCGGCAAACCAGAAGATCTGGTTGAAGGTGTGCGTCGTGGTATCGATATGTTTGACTGCGTGATGCCAACGCGAAATGCCCGTAATGGTCATTTGTTTGTGACTGACGGCGTGGTAAAAATTCGTAACGCGAAACATAAAAGCGACACCAGTCCGCTCGATGCTGAGTGTGATTGCTACACCTGTCGCAATTATTCGCGCGCTTACTTGCATCATCTCGACCGTTGCAACGAAATATTGGGCGCGCGTCTCAACACGATTCATAACCTTCGCTACTACCAGCGTTTGATGGCGGGTTTACGCAAGGCTATTGAAGAGGGTAAATTAGAGAGCTTCGTGACCGATTTTTACCAACGTCAGGGTCGACCAGTTCCACCTGTGAACGTTGATTAATTTTAATAATGAGGGAATTTGAATGAGCTTTTTTATTTCTGATGCGGTAGCGGCAACAGGTGCTCCGGCGCAGGGCAGCCCGATGTCTCTGATTCTGATGCTGGTGGTGTTTGGTCTGATTTTCTACTTCATGATCCTGCGCCCACAGCAAAAGCGTACCAAAGAACACAAGAACCTGATGAACTCCATTGCGAAAGGCGATGAAGTCCTGACCAACGGTGGTCTGGTGGGTCGCGTGACCAAAGTAGCAGAATCTGGCTACATCGCTATCGCGCTGAACGACACCACTGAAGTGGTTATTAAACGTGATTTCGTAGCTGCCGTTCTGCCGAAAGGCACCATGAAGGCGCTGTAATTTATTGTTTTCCCAAAGGGAACTGCCGTGTTAAACCGTTATCCTTTGTGGAAGTACATTATGCTGGTCGTCGTCATTGTCGTCGGCCTGCTTTACGCACTTCCCAACCTGTATGGTGAGGATCCGGCTGTTCAAATCACTGGCGTGCGCGGTGCCGCCGCCAGTGAGCAAACGCTGATCCAGGTCCAGAAAACGTTACAAGAAGATAAAATCACACCTAAGTCTGTGGCTCTGGAAGAGGGTGCTATTCTTGCGCGCTTCGACTCCACTGATACCCAACTGCGCGCACGTGAAGTACTGATGGGCGTGCTGGGCGATCAATACGTCGTGGCGCTTAACCTTGCTCCGGCAACACCGCGCTGGCTGGCAGCCATTCACGCAGAACCGATGAAACTCGGTCTTGACCTGCGTGGCGGCGTTCACTTCCTGATGGAAGTGGATATGGACACCGCGCTGAGTAAGTTGCAGGAACAAAATATCGATAGCCTGCGCAGCGATCTGCGTGAAAAAGGCATTCCTTATACTACCGTTCGTAAAGAAGATAACTACGGCCTGAGCATCACCTTCCGTGACAGCAGCGCCCGTGATGAAGCTATCTCTTATCTGAGCAAGCGTCACCAGGATCTGGTTATTTCCAGCCAGGGCAGTAATGCTCTGCGTGCGGTGATGACCGATGCGCGCCTGAGCGAAGCCCGTGAATATGCGGTACAGCAGAACATCAATATTCTGCGTAATCGTGTGAACCAGTTGGGTGTTGCTGAGCCGGTGGTACAACGTCAGGGCGCTGACCGTATTGTCGTCGAACTGCCGGGTATTCAGGATACCGCGCGTGCGAAAGAAATTTTGGGCGCAACCGCGACGCTGGAATTCCGTCTGGTAAATACCAACGTTGACCAGTCTGCTGCGGCGTCCGGGCGCGTGCCGGGTGATTCGGAAGTGAAACAGTCTCGTGAAGGCCAGCCGGTTGTGCTGTACAAACGCGTGATCCTGACCGGTGACCATATCACCGATTCCACTTCCAGCCAGGACGAATACAATCAGCCGCAGGTTAACATCTCGCTGGATAGCGCGGGTGGTAACATCATGTCCAACTTCACTAAGGACAACATCGGTAAGCCGATGGCGACCCTGTTCGTGGAGTACAAAGACAGCGGTAAGAAAGATGCTAACGGTCGCGCAGTGCTGGTGAAACAGGAAGAGGTGATTAACATCGCCAACATCCAGTCTCGCCTGGGCAACAGCTTCCGTATCACCGGTATCAACAACCCGAACGAAGCGCGTCAGCTTTCTCTGCTGTTACGTGCCGGTGCGCTAATCGCGCCGATTCAGATTGTTGAAGAACGTACCATCGGCCCAACCCTGGGTATGCAGAACATCAAACAGGGTCTGGAAGCCTGTCTGGCCGGTCTGGTGGTGTCTATCCTGTTCATGATCTTCTTCTATAAGAAGTTCGGTCTGATTGCGACCAGTGCGCTGATCGCTAACCTGGTGCTGATTGTCGGCATTATGTCGCTGTTGCCGGGAGCCACGCTGAGTATGCCGGGGATTGCGGGGATCGTCTTAACCCTTGCCGTCGCGGTCGATGCTAACGTACTGATCAACGAACGTATCAAAGAAGAGTTGAGTAACGGTCGTTCGGTGCAGCAGGCCATCAATGAAGGTTATGCCGGCGCATTTAGCTCCATCTTCGATGCGAACATTACGACGCTGATTAAGGTCATTATCCTGTACGCAGTCGGCACTGGGGCAATTAAAGGGTTCGCGATTACTACCGGTATTGGGGTAGCGACGTCGATGTTTACCGCAATTGTCGGTACACGTGCCATCGTAAACCTGTTGTATGGCGGCAAGCGCGTCAAAAAGCTGTCAATCTGAGGAGTGCGAAGTGGCACAGGAATATACTGTTGAACAATTGAACCACGGCCGTAAAGTCTGGGACTTTATGCGCTGGGACTACTGGGCTTTCGGCATTTCAGGTTTTCTGCTGATCGCGGCCATTGTGATTATGGGCGTGCGCGGCTTTAACTGGGGTCTCGATTTCACTGGTGGTACGGTCATTGAAATCACGCTGGAAAAACCAGCGGAAATGGACGTGATGCGCGATGCGCTGGAGAAAGCGGGCTTTGTTGATCCGCTTCTGCAGAATTTCGGCAGCAGCCACGACATTATGGTACGTATGCCGCCAACTGAAGGCGCAGACGGCGGTCAGGTGCTGGGCAGCAAAGTGTTGAGTGTGATTAACGAATCCACCAACCAAAACGCCGCGGTGAAGCGAATTGAATTCGTGGGGCCGAGCGTGGGTGCAGACCTGGCGCAAACCGGTGCAATGGCGCTGATGGCGGCGCTGATCTCAATCCT
This sequence comes from Citrobacter sp. wls706, assembly GCF_005281305.1. NCBI lineage: Bacteria > Pseudomonadati > Pseudomonadota > Gammaproteobacteria > Enterobacterales > Enterobacteriaceae > Citrobacter > Citrobacter sp. wls706. The sequence goes on from NZ_SZXG01000037.1 coordinate 244,356, forward strand.
GGTGTACGTCGGTTTCCGCTTTGAGTGGAGACTGGCGGCAGGGGTAGTTATCGCGCTGGCGCATGACGTAATCATTACACTTGGGATCCTGTCGTTGTTCCATATCGAGATTGACCTGACTATCGTTGCATCGCTGATGTCGGTAATCGGTTACTCGCTGAACGACAGTATCGTCGTCTCTGACCGTATTCGTGAAAACTTCCGCAAAATTCGTCGCGGTACGCCTTACGAAATCTTTAACGTGTCATTGACTCAGACGCTGCACCGTACGTTGATTACCTCCGGTACGACGTTGATGGTTATTCTGATGCTGTTCCTGTTCGGTGGTCCGGTACTGGAAGGCTTCTCGCTGACCATGCTTATCGGTGTTTCCATCGGTACTGCGTCTTCTATCTACGTAGCATCGGCGCTGGCGCTGAAGCTGGGTATGAAGCGTGAGCACATGCTGCAGCAGAAGGTCGAGAAAGAAGGGGCGGATCAGCCGTCAATTCTGCCTTAACCCATTAAGAGTGAAGATAGTGGAATCCCGATCGCAAGGTCGGGATTTTTTTTGCCTGTGATTTAACGGTAGGCCATTATCTTTTTCTGTCGTCACACTACTGACAGTATGCTGTCAGTAGCCCTGTCTTATAGTCCTTCTGAGATTACCCACACAGGCAGGAGGAAGTATGAACAACGTAATTAACTGGTTTGAAATCCCCGTGCTACAAATGGATCGCGCCATCGCTTTTTATGAGCCAGTGATGCAGGTTTCTTTGCGTCGGGAGAATATGGACTGCGCTGAGTTGGCCGTATTCCCGCATAAGGATCCTGCTCCCGGCGGAGCGCTGGCTAAATTTGACGGTATTTCGCCTTCAGCGCAGGGCGCTATTATTTATCTGCATACGGACAATTTGGCTGCCACGCTTGAACGTGTTGCCACTGCTGGTGGTCAATGCGTGTTTGGCCCGCTCGAACTGGGGCAGGACATTGGTACGATTGCGCTATTTACTGACAGTGAAGGCAATCGTGTTGGTTTACATCAACCCGCGTAATATTTTCAGGACTGAGGATTAAAATGACCCGACGCGCCGACCGCTTGTTTCAGATCGTACAAATCCTGCGGGGCAGACGAGTGACAACGGCGGCGCTGCTGGCAGAACGTCTTGACGTTTCTGAACGGACGATTTATCGCGATATCCGCGATCTCTCTTTATCCGGCGTGCCCATTGAAGGCGAAGTGGGCAGCGGATACCGCTTAATGGCCGGGTTTGATCTGCCGCCGTTGATGTTAACGCATCGCGAATCAGAAGCATTGATGGTCGCGATTCGGTTGCTGAAAACATGGGGCGGGGATTCACTTTCACAGGCGCTGGAGTCGGCGCAGGAAAAAGTGCTGGCGATATTGCCGCCAGAGAGTCGCCGCAGGGCCGAGCAAACGCGGATTTTTGCGCCAGATTTTGGTAATCAGCCACATTCACGTAGTGCCTTCGATCTCATACATCGCGCGGTTTCGGCGCAACAGGTACTGGCGCTGCATTATCGCGACGAGTCCGGGAATCTCTCCTGGCGTGACGTTCGGCCACTGGGATTATTTTTCTGGGGCGAGCACTGGTTACTGGTTGCCTGGTGCGAGAAGCGTGACGATTATCGCTGCTTTCGCGTTGATCGCTGTCTGAATATCACACCGCTCGACAGGCATTTTCGTGAATCGGCAGATCGCTCGCTAAGTGACTTTTTACGTAAAGTACGCTGTGAAGACCAGCCGTAAAAAAGCCAGCGGTTAAGCTGGCTTGTCTGCGATAAATGTCGGGATTAGAAGTTGTAACCTACGACCAGGTAACCACCCCAACCGGTTGATTTCGCGCTGAAGTCGCCTTCGCCCCAGTTCAGGGTATCCCCACCTTTCCACTGGCCGCCGTTATGGAAATAACGCGCGACTACGGAGTAGTGCCAGTGATCGTAGTTCAGTGCCAGCACGTGGCTGGAAGCGATAGAGTTGCTGGTGCGGTTCGGATCATCACCCAAATCTGAGCCCCAGTCGAAGTTGGTGAAGCCGATGTAGGTCAACTGACCGCCCCAAACCTGGGTGATCGGCACAAAGTATTTCACTTTGAAACGGTAACCATCCCACTCGTTTTCGTTGGATGCGCCATAGTTCTGCCACTGGTATTTAGCATACACGTTCAGGGACAGACCCATCGGCAGACCGGTGTCGATATCGGTACCCAGACCCATATACCAGGTGCTCTGGCGGCTGGCTTTGTTGTCACCCATATCGTAGATGTAGTTGTTGGCGAAGTACCATTCTTTGAACGGTCCAAAGCTCAGGTCAGCACCGGTCAGCTTGTCGATGGAGAAACGTGGTTCGATTTCCATAAACAGCGGGGAACCGTCAGACCAGATACCTTTATCGTTGCCGTTACCCCAGTCAAAGGTTTTCGGAATATCGATGTAGCCATAGAAGTCGAACCAGTCTTTTTTGGCAAACGCTTCGTATTCCAGATACACGTCGTTGTTCAGTTTCGGGGAGAAACGGGTGTGGTAGCTGCCCACCACGTTGACGCTTTGGTGCCACCAGTCGGACAGATATTGCGGTTTGTCATTTTCTGCTGCGTTGGCAGTAAAAGACGAGGAGAGCGCCAGCACCGCACCGGCTGCAAGTAATGTTTTTTTCATATGTATGCCACTGTTTGAAATCCCTTTCGGGAGTGAAAAATGCGCAAATTGCGTTTCTAAATATTTCGTAATTCTTCGGAGCCTATTATAAAAATCATTGTTCACAAAAATATGTCTTGTTTCACAGTTCTATCATTTACGTAATCGATTGCGTTCACGTTTGCGTACTTTAGGCGGCGAATTGTACTGGCTCCCATGAATGTTGCCAAGTTTTAACAGAAATATTGGTTATGTCAGGGGAGTAACAAAATGGAGCGGAGTGATGTTGCGGAACGCACAAAACGTTCCGCAAAAAAGTTTATTGGCTAACAGGCTGGACGTCGTGGATGCGAACAAATCCCAACTGGTCGGGGGAGAGACCAGTTATCTGCAACGGAATGTCTACGTCGCTAGGGGCAAGAATACTTGCCGGGGCGTTGACCAGTTGGTTTTGAACGTTCACTTCCTGATAATTCTCCGTGGTGCCCTGAATTTGCCCGTACTCTACGGTGGCGCTAAAGGCGGGCAAGGGCGTATTGGACTCGCCCTGAATACGTAGCGTTAACCTTGTGCCATCGGCGTTCGGCGCAATATTCACCAAAGACATACGTAACGTGCCGATCTGGCTCTCCAGCCGGGCAGGGGTTTTGGAGCCCGGCAACAGATAGGCGCCACTGGTCGACTTGGCATTCAACATATTTTGTTGCGTAATTTTTACCGTTTCCTGATTAAGCTGCGTCATCTCTTTATTTAGCGTGCTTACGCTTTGATGCATCTGGCGTACTTCGCTTTGCTGCGCGCAGGCGCTAAGACTAAAGAGGCTTCCCACCAGGAGAATTCTTAGGTAACGTCTTGTCATTGTGATTACTTCCTTCATTGTCGCGATAGCATAATGGTAGTGTGCACAGAGCACGAAGGCATCGATCCTTTGTCTCAAAAGCGCTGCGCCTTTGTTGTCACGTCAGTTCAGGGTAAAATAGATTGCTGTTAACCACTGAGGTACAGGACGCCGTATGCATTGCCCATTCTGTTTCGCCGTAGACACTAAGGTAATTGACTCTCGTCTTGTAGGCGAGGGCTCCTCAGTACGCCGCCGTCGGCAGTGTCTGGTCTGTAACGAACGTTTCACCACTTTTGAAGTGGCTGAACTTGTCATGCCGCGCGTTGTGAAGAGCAACGATGTGCGTGAACCCTTTAATGAAGATAAGCTGCGCAGCGGCATGCTCAGAGCGCTGGAGAAACGTCCGGTCAGCTCAGATGACGTCGAAATGGCGTTAAACCATATCAAATCACAACTGCGAGCGACTGGCGAGCGTGAGGTGCCGAGTAAGATGATCGGCAACCTGGTAATGGAGCAACTGAAAAAGCTCGATAAAGTCGCTTACATCCGCTTTGCGTCGGTTTACCGCAGTTTTGAAGATATCAAAGAATTTGGCGAAGAGATTGCTCGCCTACAGGACTAAGCCATGCAGGATGAATTGTACATGGCGCGCGCGCTGAAGCTTGCTGCGCGCGGACGTTTCACTACTCACCCAAATCCCAACGTCGGCTGCGTGATTGTTAAGGATGGGGAGATCGTCGGCGAAGGATATCATCACCGCGCGGGTGAGCCGCATGCCGAAGTCCATGCCCTGCGCATGGCCGGAGAAAAAGCGCAAGGGGCAACCGCCTACGTGACGCTTGAGCCCTGCAGTCATCATGGGCGTACGCCGCCGTGCTGCGATGCGTTGATTGCGGCGGGCGTAGCGCGCGTGGTGGCCGCTATACAGGACCCGAATCCGCAGGTAGCAGGTCGTGGCCTCTATCGCTTGCAGCAGGCGGGCATTGACGTCAGCCACGGGTTGATGATGAGCGAGGTTGAGCAGCTTAATAAAGGCTTTCTCAAGCGCATGCGTACAGGTTTCCCATATCTGCAGCTTAAGCTTGGCGCATCGCTCGATGGTCGTACGGCGATGGCCAGCGGGGAAAGCCAGTGGATCACCTCGCCGCAGGCGCGCCGCGATGTGCAACGGCTGCGCGCGCAAAGCCATGCCATTTTAACCAGCAGCGCGACGGTACTGGCCGACGATCCTCAGCTTACCGTGCGCTGGTCGGAGCTTGGGGAGTCAACTCAGGCGAGTTACCCGCAGGAAAATCTGCGCCAGCCGATCCGCATTGTCCTTGATAGCCAGAATCAGGTCACGCCGGAGCACCGTATTGTGCAACAGCCGGGAGAAACCTGGATTATCCGAACGAAAGACGATACCCGCAGTTGGCCGGAGTCAGTTCGCAGTATTAAGGTACCGGAACATAACGGACATCTGGATTTGGTCGTGTTGATGATGCAACTGGGCAAACAGCAAATTAACAGTATTTGGGTGGAAGCTGGCCCAACGCTTGCGGGCGCGTTATTACAGGCCGGTTTGGTGGATGAGCTAATCGTGTATGTTGCGCCTAAACTGTTAGGCAGTGATGCGCGAGGATTATGTGTGCTGCCAGGGCTTGAGAAACTGGCCGACGCCCCCCATTTCAAATTCAACGAGATACGCCAGGTGGGCCCGGACGTTTGCCTGCATTTAACCACTGCGTGAGGCTTTCTGAATTAGAGGAAGCAGCGCCCAGAATATTATGATAAAATCCGCCCCCCTTACGGGGCCATAAATCGAACCCGAAGGAAGAATATGAACATTATTGAAGCTAACGTTGCTACTCCGGACGCTCGCGTCGCCATCACCATTGCGCGTTTCAACAACTTTATCAATGATAGCCTGCTGGAAGGTGCGATCGACGCCCTGAAACGTATTGGCCAGGTTAAAGATGAAAACATTACCGTCGTTTGGGTTCCAGGCGCATATGAGCTGCCGCTGGCGGCTGACGCACTGGCGAAAACCGGTAAATACGATGCTGTGATTGCGCTAGGTACGGTGATCCGTGGTGGTACCGCGCACTTCGAATATGTGGCTGGCGGTGCAAGCAATGGCCTGGCGCATGTCGCTCAGGACAGTGGCATTCCGGTAGCCTTCGGTGTTCTGACCACCGAAAGTATTGAACAAGCCATCGAACGTGCTGGCACGAAAGCCGGCAACAAAGGCGCAGAAGCTGCACTGACTGCGCTTGAAATGATTAATGTATTGAAAGCCATTAAGGCCTGATTTTTGTAAGGGGAAATCCGTGAAACCTGCTGCTCGTCGCCGCGCCCGTGAGTGTGCCGTCCAGGCGCTCTACTCCTGGCAGTTGTCCCAGAACGACATCGCTGATGTTGAATACCAGTTCCTGGCGGAACAGGACGTTAAAGATGTCGACGTTCTGTATTTCCGTGAACTGCTGTCCGGGGTGGCGACTAACAGCGCGTACCTGGATGGATTAATGAAGCCTTACCTGTCTCGTCTGCTGGAAGAGTTGGGTCAGGTTGAAAAAGCCGTACTGCGTATTGCGCTGTTTGAACTGTCTAAGCGTAGCGATGTGCCGTACAAAGTGGCCATCAACGAAGCGATTGAACTGGCGAAAACCTTCGGTGCCGAAGACAGCCATAAATTCGTTAACGGCGTACTGGATAAAGCAGCACCTGTGATTCGCCCCAACAAAAAGTAATCCCGAGGCCGGCGGAGAGTGGAACGTGTTTCCGCTGTCCCCGGCTTTTTCTTTTTTTCTGCTGAGGCATAACGTATGGCATGCGGCGAATTTTCCCTGATTGCCCGTTATTTTGATCGCGTAAGAACGTCTCGTCTTGATGTCGAAACCGGTATTGGCGACGATTGCGCACTCCTGAACATCCCTGAAAAACAGACATTGGCGATCAGTACCGATACGCTGGTGGCAGGCAATCACTTCCTCCCCGACATTGATCCTACCGATCTGGCCTGGAAAGCCCTGGCGGTGAATTTGAGCGATCTGGCGGCGATGGGTGCCGATCCTGCGTGGTTGACGCTGGCACTGACGTTACCTGACGTTGATGAAGCCTGGCTTGAAGCTTTCAGCGATGGCCTGTTTGAACTCCTTAATTACTACGATATGCAGCTGATTGGCGGTGATACCACGCGTGGACCGCTGTCGATGACGTTGGGTATTCATGGCTACGTTCCCGTTGGGCGTGCTTTAAAACGTTCCGGGGCAAAACCGGGAGACTGGATTTATGTGACCGGCACGCCGGGCGATAGTGCGGCGGGGCTGGCGATTTTGCAGGACCGCTTGCAGGTGACTGATCCAAAAGACGCGGAGTATCTGCTGCAACGCCACCTGCGCCCAACCCCGCGTATTTTACAGGGGCAAGCCCTGCGCGATCTGGCCAGTGCGGCTATCGATCTCTCCGACGGCCTGATTTCCGATCTGGGGCATATCGTCAATGCCAGCGGCTGCGGCGCACGGGTTAACGTCGACGCGCTGCCTTATTCCACGGCATTCGCCCAACACGTTGAGCCGGAACAGGCGTTGCGCTGGGCGCTCTCGGGGGGGGAAGATTATGAGTTATGCTTTACCGTACCGGAAATCAACCGTGGCGCGCTGGACGTCGCGCTGGCACATCTCGGGACCTCGTTTAGCTGCATCGGTCAGATGAGTGCGGATGTAGAAGGCGTTCACTTTACGCGCGATGGAAAACCCGTCACGTTCGACTGGAAAGGATATGACCATTTTGCCGCGCCTTAAAAAAGATGTCGCCAAAAGCCGCCTGAGTATGCGTAATCCGTGGCACCTGTTGGCCACCGGTTTTGGTAGCGGGCTGAGTCCAATTATTCCTGGCACCATGGGATCGCTGGCGGCGATCCCTTTTTGGTATTTAATGACATTTCTGCCATGGCAGCTGTATTCGCTGGTGGTCATGCTATCTATCTGTATCGGCGTTTATCTGTGTCATCAAACGGCGAAAGACATGGGCGTGCACGATCACGGCAGCATTGTCTGGGACGAATTTGTCGGCATGTGGATAACTCTGATGGCGCTACCGACCCTCGACTGGCAATGGGTTGCCGCCGGATTTGTGATTTTCCGTATTCTGGATATGTGGAAACCGTGGCCAATTCGTTGGTTCGATCGCAATGTGCATGGCGGGACGGGGATCATGATCGACGATATTGTCGCCGGGATACTCTCTGCCGGAATTTTGTATTTTATCGGCCATCACTGGCCGATAGGTATCATTTAACGGGTTTGCCGGATGGCGGCGTAAACGCCTTATCCGGCTTACAATCTACAATCGCGCTTATTTAAATCCCACCACCGGATGCTGTTTGTACGGTGTTTCCAGCTCGGCAATTTGCTCCGGCTTCAGCGTTAAATCCACCGCATTGAGCAATTCATCCAATTGCTCCTCGCGCGATGTGCCAATAATGGGCGCAGCCACACCTGGTTTGCTCAGCAGCCATGCCAGCGCGACCTGCGCCCGCGTAACGCCCAGTTCCTCACTGATGCCAGCCAGCCGCGCGGCAATTTGCGCGTCGTTTTCATCGCTCTCGTTATATAAATTTTTACCGACTTCATCGGAAACCAGACGTGCGGTCGTTTCTCCCCACGGGCGGGTCAGGCGACCACGCGCCAGCGGACTCCACGGGATCACCGCGACACCTTCCTGATAGCAGAGCGGCAGCATTTCGCGTTCTTCTTCGCGGTAGATCAGGTTGTAGTGATCCTGCATGCTGACGAACTGCGCCCAGCCGTGTTGCTTCTGTAAGGCCAGCGCCTGAGCAAACTGCGAAGCGTGCATCGACGAGGCACCGATATAGCGAGCTTTACCGGCTTTTACTACGTCGTTGAGGGCTTCCAGCGTTTCCTCGATTGGCGTGTTGTAATCCCAGCGGTGAATTTGCAGGATGTCCACATAGTCCATGCCCAGGCGTCTGAGGCTGTCGTCGATTGAGCGCAGGATTTGTGCGCGGGATAATCCTTCCGCTAAATCATCCACCTGGTGAAAAACCTTGGTCGCGACCACGACATCTTCGCGGCGGGCAAAATCACGCAGCGCACGGCCGACAATCTCTTCGCTGCTGCCAGCGGAGTAGCTGTTGGCGGTATCGAAAAAGTTAATGCCGCCTTCAAGGGCGTGTTTGATTATCGGGCGGCTGCTCTCTTCAGGCAGCGTCCAGGCGTGATTACCGCGATTGGGTTCGCCAAACGTCATGCAGCCCAGGCAAAGGCGGGAGACCCGGAGGTCGGTTTTTCCTAAAGTGTTGTATTGCATTCATTCGCTCCTGCTTAGCGTGTTATTCATTAAGCATAGCAGGAGCGGGGAGGGGATTATGCCAGCCAGGCCTTGATTTTAGCCTCAATGCCAGCGGCATCAAGACCCAGATCGGCGCGAGCCTCATCCTGAGTGCCTTGCGGGATGAAGAAGTCAGGCAGGCCAATGTTCAGCACCGGAACGGGCTTGCGATGGGCCATCAGCACTTCGTTTACGCCACTGCCTGCGCCGCCCATAATGGCGTTCTCTTCAATGGTAACCAGCACCTCGTGTTGGGCCGCCATTTCGAGGATCAACGTCTCATCCAGCGGTTTCACAAAGCGCATGTCGACCAGCGTGGCGTTCAGCGACTCTGCGACCTGAGCAGCTTCCGGCATCAGGGTGCCAAAGTTAAGAAGGGCCACTTTTTCCCCGTGACGTTTCACGATGCCTTTACCGATTGGCAGGTTTTCCAGCGGCGTCAGCTCGACGCCCACCGCATTACCGCGTGGATAGCGCACGACCGATGGCCCGTTGTTATAGTGATAGCCGGTAAACAACATCTGGCGGCATTCGTTCTCATCGCTCGGGGTCATGATGACCATTTCCGGGATGCAGCGCAGGAAGGAGAGATCGAACGCTCCCTGGTGGGTTTGCCCATCAGCGCCAACAATACCAGCCCGGTCAACGGCGAACAGTACCGGCAGTTTCTGGATGGCCACATCATGCAGCACCTGATCGTAGGCGCGTTGCAGGAAGGTAGAGTAAATAGCCACGACCGGCTTGTAGCCGCCAATCGCCAGACCTGCTGCAAAGGTCACTGCGTGCTGCTCGGCAATCGCCACATCGAAGTAGCGGTCCGGGAACTTACGTGAGAATTCCACCATACCGGAGCCTTCGCGCATCGCCGGGGTGATCGCCATCAGCTTATTGTCTTTCGCTGCGGTCTCACACAACCAGTCCCCGAAGATTTTTGAATAGCTTGGCAGGCCGCCGCTGCTTTTCGGCAGACAGCCGCTGGATGGATCGAATTTGGGTACGGCATGGAATGTGATCGGGTCTTTTTCCGCTGGCTCATAGCCACGACCTTTTTTGGTCATGATGTGCAGGAACTGTGGACCTTTAAGATCGCGCATGTTCTTCAGCGTGGTGATGAGTCCCAGCACGTCGTGCCCGTCCACCGGGCCGATATAGTTAAAGCCCAGCTCTTCAAACAGCGTGCCCGGCACCACCATGCCTTTAATGTGTTCTTCGGTACGTTTGAGCAGTTCTTTAATCGGTGGTACGCCGGAGAAGACTTTCTTCCCGCCTTCGCGCAGCGAGGAGTAGAGTTTGCCAGAGAGCAGTTGCGCCAGGTGATTGTTCAGCGCGCCGACGTTCTCTGAAATCGACATTTCGTTGTCGTTGAGGATAACCAGCATATCGGGCTTAATATCACCCGCATGGTTCATCGCTTCAAACGCCATCCCGGCGGTGATAGCGCCGTCGCCAATCACACAAACGGTACGACGATCTTTGCCTTCTTTCTCGGCGGCAACCGCAATACCAATGCCAGCGCTAATAGACGTTGAAGAGTGCCCAACGCTCAGTACGTCATACTCGCTCTCACCGCGCCACGGGAACGGATGTAAACCGCCTTTCTGACGAATGGTGCCGATTTTATCGCGGCGTCCGGTCAGAATTTTGTGCGGATAAGCCTGATGTCCCACATCCCAGATTAACTGGTCAAACGGGGTGTTATAGACGTAATGCAGCGCGACGGTAAGTTCCACCGTGCCCAGACCAGAGGCGAAGTGCCCGCTGGAACGGCTCACGCTGTCGAGCAAATAGCGGCGCAGTTCGTCGCAAAGCTTTGGCAGGCTCTCTTTTGGCAGTAGGCGTAACTCCTGGGTGGAGTCGACCAGCGCCAGGGTCGGGTATTTGGCTATATCAAAACTCATCGCAAGCTCATGGGATATGTTGGTTTATTTATCACGCTGGATTATGTAGTCCGCTAGCGCTTCCAGTGCCGAGGTATCGAGTGACTGCGCGGCCAGCAAATTTAGCGACTGGCGGGCATCCTCGATTAAATCCCGGGCTTTATTCCGGGCTTGCTCAAGACCCAGAAGTGCAGGATAGGTACTTTTGCCAAGCTGCTGGTCAGCACCCTGACGTTTACCCAATGTTGCAGTATCGCCTACCACATCCAGTATGTCATCCTGAACCTGGAAGGCCAGACCGATGCTTTCTGCGTATTTGTCGAGAATTGGCAGGCATTCTCGCCCTTTATCGCCTGCGCTTAATGCCCCCAGACGCACGGCGGCGCGAATCAACGCCCCGGTTTTATGGCGGTGAATACGCTCCAGCGCATCCAGTGCAACCTGCTGACCTTCCGCTTCCAGATCCAGCGCCTGGCCCCCGCACATACCGGCGATACCGCTGGCCTGGGCCAGTTCAGAGATCATCGCGATGCGGTCACGGTCAGATACTTCCGGCATCGGGGCGTCGCTGATAATAGAAAACGCCAGCGTTTGCAGCGCATCTCCGGCCAGAATCGCGTTTGCCTCGCCAAATTTTACGTGGCAGGTTGGCAGACCGCGGCGCAGGTCATCGTCGTCCATCGCGGGTAAATCATCATGCATCAGCGAATAGGCATGGATGCACTCGACGGCGGCAGCGGGAGCATCAAGCGTACTCAGGCTGACGCCAAACATCTGACCGGTCGCATACACCAGGAATGGGCGCAGACGTTTACCGCCTAATAATGCGCCATATTGCATGGTTTCGACCACGGGAGTGTTCTGAAAGGGCAGTGGCGCGATAAAACGGCTCAGTGCCTGGTTGGCCTGCTCAACGCAAGCCTGTAGCTGCTGCGTAAAATCCATTTACTCATTATCCGGTGTAAAAGGCGTAAGGGCGGCGTCTTCGGTATCTGACAGCAGGATTTGTACGCGCTGTTCAGCCTGTTGCAATTTGACTTGTCCCTGACGCGCCAGCTGTACGCCACGTTCGAATTCGTTCAGCGCTTCTTCCAGCGGCAGGTCGCCGCTTTCCAGGCGGGTAACAATCTGTTCCAGCTCGCTCAGCGCTGTTTCAAAACTGGCTGGCGCTTCATTTTTCTTCGGCATAATGAATGTCTGACTCTCTGTATTGGCAGCACAAGACTATGGTAACGGACTCGCACTGATAAGCAAATAACGCGCAATGGTAAGGCGATGTGCACAGGATGACCATGATAGTGGTATACTTGCGCGCCTGGATGCAGCCGCAGGGTATGGGCTGCTGTATTTTTTTCCATTACAAGTCATTCAGACTTGCCAAAGAACCATTGCCGCCATGAAGTTTATCATTAAATTGTTCCCAGAAATCACCATCAAAAGCCAATCTGTGCGTTTGCGCTTTATAAAAATTCTGACAGGGAACATTCGTAACGTTTTAAAGCACTACGATGAAGACCTTGCCGTTGTCCGTCACTGGGATCACGTTGAGGTTCGCGCTAAAGATGAAAGCCAGCGCCTGGATATTCGCGACGCGCTGACCCGTATTCCGGGTATCCACCATATTCTCGAAGTTGAAGACGTGCCGTTTACCGACATGCACGATATTTTCGAGAAAGCGCTGGTGCAGTATCGCGATCAACTGGAAGGTAAAACCTTCTGCGTACGCGTTAAGCGTCGCGGTAAGCATGAGTTTAGCTCCATTGAGGTGGAACGTTATGTTGGCGGCGGGTTGAACCAGCATATTGAATCCGCGCGCGTGAAGCTGACGAAACCGGATGTTACGGTAAATCTTGAAATCGAAAATGATCGTCTGCTGCTGGTTAAAGGCCGCTATGAAGGTATTGGCGGTTTCCCGATTGGTACGCAGGAAGACGTCCTGTCGCTGATCTCCGGTGGTTTCGACTCCGGGGTGTCCAGCTACATGCTGATGCGTCGCGGCTGCCGCGTACACTATTGCTTCTTTAACCTCGGCGGCGCCGCGCATGAAATCGGCGTTCGTCAGGTGGCGCATTATCTGTGGAACCGCTACGGTAGCTCGCATCGCGTGCGTTTTGTCGCGATCAACTTTGAGCCGGTGGTGGGTGAGATCCTGGAGAAAGTCGACGACGGCCAGATGGGCGTGGTCCTCAAGCGTATGATGGTACGCGCGGCGTCGAAAGTCGCTGAGCGCTACGGCGTACAGGCACTGGTAACCGGTGAAGCGTTGGGCCAGGTATCCAGCCAGACGCTGACCAACCTGCGCCTGATTGATAACGTTTCGGATACCCTGATCCTGCGCCCGCTTATCTCTCATGATAAAGAGCACATCATCAACCTGGCGCGTGAAATTGGTACCGAGGACTTTGCGCGTACCATGCCGGAATACTGCGGCGTAATTTCAAAAAGCCCAACGGTGAAGGCGATTAAAGCGAAGATTGAGGCCGAAGAAGAAAACTTCGATTTCTCTATCCTCGATAAAGTGGTCGAAGAAGCGAACAATATTGATATTCGCGATATCGCCCAGCAGACTCAGCAGACCGTGGTGGAAGTGGAAACCGTGAGTGGTTTCGGCTCAAACGACGTGATTCTGGATATCCGTTCTGTGGATGAACAGGATGACAAACCGCTGAAGGTGGAAGGTGTGGACGTGGTTTCACTGCCGTTCTACAAGCTGAGCACCAAATTCGGCGATTTAGACCAGAGTAAAACCTGGCTGCTGTGGTGTGAACGCGGGGTGATGAGCCGCCTGCAGGCGCTGTATCTGCGCGAGCAGGGCTTTGAAAACGTGAAGGTGTATCGCCCGTAGTTCCTTTGCCGGATGGCGCTGCCGCTTATCCGGCCTACAGACTGTATCATTTTGTAGGCCGGATAAGGCGGTTACGCCGCCATCCGGCAATACAACGATATTATTCAAAACGCACGGGAAGTGTCTTCCCGTTCGACTCCCAGACGCCCTGATAGACACCGTCTTTTAATTCCAGCGTTATCTTCTCTTCCGATTGTTCAGCGGCAGACGTCTTCAGTTCATAATGTCGATTGTCGGCTGTGTCGCACTTACCGGTTAATTCAATCGGCGCGCCAAATTTCTGGTAAAAGTAAGCCCCTTCAAAAAAATCACCGTAATTACAGTCCACCTTCAGCACAATACGCATGCTTTTTCCCAGCGTGCCGTACATGACCTTGCCGTCAATGCCGGGCGTGGGCTCAACCGGTGTTGTACTCTTTGCACCAGTCAGATACTGGCCGTATGGCGTGAACTGATTATGCAGTTCTTCAGTAGGTATTTTCGTGGTGAAATCGCCCAGTTCATCGCCCGCGCGGTTGGCATGGTTGCTACAGCGTCCGTTCAGGAAAGCCAGATGATCTTTTTGTAGGGAGAATTTGTCGATGTAGTACAACCCGTCAGTGTAGGTTGCGCACGAGGCGTAGAATTCGGCATAGCCAGAATCTCCACCTTCCTTCTGTGCGGCAACAAAGGTATCAATTTGGCTGCGGATATCTTTTCTGATGCGGGTGTTTAATTCGGCCATCGTGGAGCGGGAGAAAAGATCGCTAAGGGTAATTGCTGCGCCGCTGGCTAAATCGAAATTTACCGGCACATTGTAGGACTCGCAATATGCTCCACATCCCTCGACTGTTATATTCAGTGACAGGATTTTGTCATCGCGATACTCAACCGTGTAGTCAATATTTGCGGTGGGATTCATCTCTGAATTTGCAAACTGATTTACTGTGGTTTGCGGATTATTTCCCGGTAGCTGATTGATAAAGCTTGCGAAAATGTAATCGTTAATGCGTTTTGCAACCTGGGGATTATCCGTTGAGGTAAACCACGGCACGCGATACTGCATCTCAGTGCTATTGGGATAGCGATACTCAAGGTTCTTTATTTCAAGCTGCGTTGCGCTGGCGTGGCTGGAAAGAAGCAGTAAAGCCAATGTGCTCAGATATCCTTTCATCATAATTCCTTGTCTGCGTGTGGCCTGAAGAGTTACTCGTAGTAGTTATAAATTCCCGCAGCTATCACCAGCTGTGACGCCACTTCATGAGCCTTTTCGCGGCTTACCAGTAGATCAATGATTTTTAAACCAAAATCAATCGATGTTCCCGGTCCCTGGCTGGTAAGCAGGTTGACGCGCGGATCCCACACGACACGCTTGTCTTGCCATTGTTCTGCGGGGATTTTGTCTTTCAACGCCGGGAAACCCGTCATATTTCCGATGGGGAAGATATCGTGTGGGACAAGTACGGTGGCGGCAGTGGCGCAAATGGCTGCGACAATACGTCCGGAACGATGAAACTGCTTCACGGTTTCGATAAGCAGAGGGCTGTCGCGAAAACACTCCGCGCCTTTAATTCCGCCGGGCAATACGATGATGTCGAAATCGCCGTCAGCAACTTCAACCAACGGTGCGTCAGCCAGCAGTTTCACTCCGCGTGAGCACACAATCGTCAGGCAGCCATCGCTGGCGACGCTTGCAGTAGTGACCTTAATTCCGCCGCGAACCAGCAGATCGATAGTGGTGACTGCTTCGGTCTCTTCACTACCAGGGGCGAGACAAACCAGTGCTTGAGCGCTCATACTCACTTTCCTTTCTCTTTACCATTTCAAACAGGTGGGCATTTTCCGGGACGGCGATGCCGTGTGCACGGGCGCGTTTTAACAGGTAACCGGTAATATAGTCGATCTCTGTATGGCGCATGGCACGAATATCCTGCAGCATTGATGAGATATTTTCTGCCGTACTGTCAATGACTTGCTCGACATAATAGCGTAAATCATCCGCTGATGTGTGGTGGCCTTCGCGTTCAATAACCGCTGCTACTTCCTCACAGATTAGCGCTATTTTTTCCGGATGCTGACGCAGTTCGCCGTTTGGGCAGTCCCAGAGCGCCGTCAGCGGATTAATGACGCAGTTTACGGCCAGTTTGCGCCACAGTTCGGCACGAATATTATTATGCCAGGCGACATCCGGTAGTACTTCTTGCAGTGTTTCAGCCAGATAGCTGAAATCACCGTCCTGCTCACGCGCCGGACCGATGCGCGTTGTGCCCTGAGCGACATGAATGATGACATTTCCGTCGCGACGTGCCGCGTGGGTGGTGGTGCCCATCAGCAGAGGCTGTTTAATGTTTTGCAGCTCTTCAATCGTCCCCATACCGTTGTGAATCAGCAAAATGGGGGTAGTTTCAGGCAGAATTGCGGCCAGACCTTTTACCGCATCAGAAACCTGCCAGGCTTTAAGTGTAACCAGTAACAGGTCGCTTTTTGCCAAAAAGTCGGGGTCGTTTGCCGTCAGGGATTCATTAAAAACTGATCCATCCGTGTCGATCAGGTTCACGCTGCAGTAGGGCTGTGGCACGCGTAGCCACCCTTGCACCTCATGTCCATGTTTGCACAGCGTGGTAAGCCACAGCTGTCCTAACGCTCCACATCCCAGTACGGTAATTTTCATTCTTCCTCCTCACCTGCAACAGCACCAGGTGTTAATCCATATCGGCCGTACCCCTTTATTGTTCGCAGGTAACAGTTCCGCGTACAATTAAAGGATACAGCCTAGTA
Organism: Citrobacter sp. wls706; assembly: GCF_005281305.1. Lineage (NCBI taxonomy): Bacteria > Pseudomonadati > Pseudomonadota > Gammaproteobacteria > Enterobacterales > Enterobacteriaceae > Citrobacter > Citrobacter sp. wls706. The sequence goes on from NZ_SZXG01000037.1 coordinate 260,644, forward strand.
TAGCGCTGTCTGTTGGGTAACTTTGCAGGTATTATGCTTCGCATCAAAAATGAAGGGAGAGGAAAAGATGCCATCTTTCGATATTGTCTCTGAAGTTGATCTTCAGGAAGCCCGTAACGCGGTGGATAACGCCAGCCGCGAAGTAGAGTCACGCTTTGATTTTCGTGGCGTTGAAGCGACTTTTGAGCTGAATGAGTCAAATAAGACGATTAAGGTGCTGAGCGAGTCTGATTTCCAGGTCAATCAACTGCTGGATATTTTGCGTGCCAAGCTACTGAAACGCGGTATTGAAGGCACATCGCTGGACGTACCGGAAACCTTCGTGCACAGCGGTAAAACCTGGTTTGTGGAAGCGAAGCTGAAGCAGGGCATCGAAAGCGCGGTGCAAAAGAAAATCGTTAAGCTGATTAAAGACAGCAAACTGAAGGTGCAGGCGCAGATTCAGGGTGAAGAAATCCGTGTAACCGGTAAAGCACGTGACGATCTGCAATCCGTCATGGCGTTGGTTCGTGGGGGCGACCTCGGCCAGCCGTTCCAGTTTAAGAACTTCCGCGATTAAGTCGTAATGCCCGCTTATCCGGCCTACAGGTAGCACACGCTATTTGTAGGCCGGATAAGACGTCGCCATCCTGCAATCTTCACGCCTGACTTATCGCCTGCTCAACTTCGAATCGATTGGTCACTTTGCTGTCGATTTTTACGTAAGCCGAATGCTCTTGCGCCACAATTAATACTTCGCTTATCCCTTCTTTAGCCAGAAGGCGCTGCTTCAGGGTGTCATCCGCGGCAATCTCCGGTGGGATTTCCACGCGCAGGCTGCTAACGTACGGCGGTTCTTTCATTGTGCTGGCCACCAACAACCACACTGCCGCCAGAAGCGCGCCGGCCAGGAATACCGCCTGACCATCAAACATGTCGACTACCCAACCGCCCAGCGAGCCGCCAATTGCCACGCCAAGAAACTGGCTGGTGGAGTAAACGCCCATCGCCGTACCTTTATAGCCCGCCGGAGATTCTTTACTGATAAGCGAGGGGAGTAGGGCTTCCATCAGGTTGAAGGCGAGGAAGAATATCTGCACGCCCGCAATCAGCCCCCAAAAACGAATGTTTGCGCTCCACAATACAATTTCTGCGACAAGAATCAGTAACACGCAGGCGAGGAACACGCGTTTCATTCGGCGTTTCACTTCGGCGTAAATGATGAACGGCACCACGGAAACAAAGGACAGCAGCATCGTCACCAGATAAATTTTCCAGTGTTCGGCGGCGGGGAAGCCCGATTTCGCCAACTGACCTGGCAAGGCGACGAAAGTGGACATCAGTAAAATGTGCAGACACATGATGCCGAAGTTGAGCTTCAGCAGTTTTGGTTCCGCCAGCACTTTGCTGAAGCTGCCTTTTACCATGCCTGATTCGCGGTTCAGTACGTGGGTCGTGCTATTGGGAACGACCCAAATAGTCAGCACGATACCTGTGGTCGCAAGGCCCGCGATCATCCAGAACAGCGCGTGTAGCCCCAGCGCGTGGGTAACGATCGGCCCCAGTACCATCGCAATGGCGAAGGTGATACCAAAGCTGACGCCAATAAACGCCATTGCTTTGGTTCGGTTTTGCTCGCGGGTTAAGTCGGACAGCAGCGCCATTACGGCGGCGGCAATCGCGCCAGAGCCCTGGAGGGCCCGACCGAGAATAATTCCCCAGATTGAATCTGAGAGGGCGGCAATCACGCTACCGACAACAAATACCGCCAGTCCGCCGACAATAAGCGGCTTACGGCCGATGCGGTCTGAAAGCAGACCAAAGGGGATCTGGAAGATGGCTTGCGCCAGGCCATAAATACCGATAGCAAGTCCGATCAATGCTTCGCTGGCACCCTGTAGTGCCATACCATACGTGGTCAGAACCGGCAGGACCATAAACATGCCAAGCATGCGCAACGAAAATACGGTCCCTAAACCCCAGGTGGCGCGCAACTCACCGGGCGTCATTTTGTAATCGTTCATTCCCACCTCTGTATTAATTTCGCGCCTAGTGTAAAGCGGGAAGAGGGCCGGGTAAATATGCGCTTCATTAACAAATGTTGTGAGTGTGAGGAGAGGGGGGAAGCAAAACAACAAATAAAAAAGGGTGCCAGAGCACCCTTTTCATATAAGCAGATTCTTACCAAACGTAAGTCAGCAGGTTCTGCGAGTTTGGCACCATAAAGTCGACGGACATCATCACGGAAAGTGCGGTAATGGCGATGATGGAGAAGCCGAACAGCTTGCGCGCCCAGACTCTGTCATCTTCCACTTTATAACCGCGCAGCGCCATGCCCAACCACCAGACGCTCACCGCCGCAGCAACAATCAGGTATTTATAACCTGCATAGCCGCCCAGGGTTAGCATCAGCGTGGCGATAGCAAATGCCACAATATACAGCGTGATATGGTTCTTCGCGACCGAAATGCCTTTTACCACCGGCAGTACCGGGATATTGGCAGCCTGATAATCCTTAAAGCGGAAAATCGCAATCGCGTAAGAGTGCGGCATTTGCCACAGGCTGAAAATAGCCAGCAGAATCAGCGCACCGCTATCGAACTCACCGGTTACGGCGCAGTAGCCAATCACCGGCGGCGCAGCGCCGGAGAGTGAGCCAATCAGCGTCCCGTAAACGGAATGGCGCTTCATATACAGGCTATAGACGCCCACATATACCACGAAGCCCATCACCCCCAGCCAGCAGGCCAGAGGGTTGGCGCCAAACCACAGCAGCATAAAGCCAGCGATACCCAGCAAGGTGGCGTATACCAGCGAGACGGCAGGAGAAATCAGACCTTTAACCAGCACGCGGTTTTTGGTCCTCTCCATCTTCCTGTCGATATCCCTGTCGATATAGTTGTTAAATACACAACCCGACGCCACAACCAGTGACACCCCAACCAGCGTGTAGATAAACAGGGGATAGTCGATGCTGCCTTTCGAGGCCAGCAGGAACCCCCCAATCACCGAGATCAGGTTGCCAAAGATGATTCCTGGTTTCGTAACTTGCAGGTATTGCTTAAACATCATAATCGCCGCTCTTAGTGCATCATCATGTTGTAGTTAAGGTTCCACATAATCCAGATGGAACCCACAACCAGAATGGCGATGATTAGCACAGTAAAGACAAAGGCCGTCATGTTCCAACCTTCATCAGATTTGCTATTCATGTGCAAGAAGCACACCAGGTGCACCAGAATCTGTACCACTGCCATTGCCAGAATAGTTCCCAGAATGACGGCCGGAGAGGCAGAACCTGTCATTACCATCCAGAACGGAATGACCGTCAGGATGATCGACAGGATAAAACCTGTCATGTAGGTTTTTACGCTGCCATGGGATGCGCCGCCGCTCTCGTTAGAATGACTCATTACATCGCCCCCATCAGATAAACAACAGTGAACACACAGATCCACACCACATCCAGGAAGTGCCAGAACAGGCTCAGGCACATGATGCGGGTACGGTTAGTACTGGTCAGGCCGCGACGGGCAACTTGCACCATCAGCACCGCCATCCAGATAAGACCGGAGGTGACGTGCAGACCGTGCGTGCCGACCAGCGCGAAGAACGCAGACAGGAAGCCGCTGCGATCCGGGCCCATACCGTTAACAATCAGGTGATGGAATTCATAGAGTTCCATCCCGATGAATCCGGCACCGAACAAGAAAGTCAACGCCAGCCAGGAGATGACCTGGCTCTTGTTGTTCTTATACATGGCGATCGCCGCCATGCCATAGGTAATGGAGCTAAATAACAGCAGGAATGTTTCAACCAGAACGAACGGCAGTTCAAAAATGTCCTTACCTGTCGGGCCACCTGCGGTGCCGTTCACCAGAACGGCATAGGTTGCAAACAGAATTGAGAACAGAATGCAGTCGCTCATCAGGTAGACCCAGAATCCGAAGATCTTGGTCTGGCCTGCATCGTGGTGCCCGTGTTCGTGCGCGTGGGCAGTCGCGTGCGTTAAAGTATCAGTTGCCATTTTTCAGCCCTGCCTTAGTAATCTCATCGAAATGCTGGTTTTCCAGTTTTTCGACTTCCGGGACCGGCACGTAGTAATCCACGTCTTCATCAAAGCTTTTCACAATCCAGCTAATGATCATGCCTGCGAAGCTTGCAATCGCCAGCCACCAGATATGCCAGATCATGGCGAAACCAAACAGTGTTGCGAAGGCGGTAATGACGATACCGGCACCGCTGTTCTTCGGCATATGAATCTCTTCATAGTGCGCAGGCTGCTTGTACGCTTCACCTTTTTCTTTCATTTCCCAGAAGGCATCACGCTCGTGAACGTGCGGCACAACGGCAAAGTTATAGAACGGAGGCGGGGAAGAGGTTGCCCACTCCAGCGTACGACCACCCCATGGGTCACCGGTCAGGTCACGGTTCTGCTCGCGGTCGCGAATAGACACGTACATCTGAATGAACTGGCACAGGATACCCAGTGCAATCAGCGCGGCGCCACAGGCGGCAACAACCAGCATCGGATGGAACTGCGGGTCAATCTGCTGGCTGAGGCGACGGGTCATACCCATAAAGCCCAGCACGTACAGCGGCATAAATGCCACGAAGAAGCCGATGATCCAGAACCAGAAGGCGCGTTTACCCCAGGTCTCGTTCAGCGTGAAGCCAAACGCTTTTGGCCACCAGTAGGTCATACCCGCGAAGCAACCAAATACCACGCCGCCGATGATAACGTTATGGAAGTGCGCAATCAGGAACAGACTGTTGTGCAGTACGAAGTCGGCACCCGGAACCGCCAGCAGTACGCCGGTCATGCCGCCGACTGAGAAGGTGACGATAAAGCCAATCGTCCACAGCATTGCTGAGTGGAATACGATACGGCCCTGATACATGGTGAACAGCCAGTTGAAGATCTTCACCCCGGTCGGGATGGCGATAATCATGGTGGTAATACCGAAGAAGGCGTTTACGTTTGCGCCTGCACCCATGGTGAAGAAGTGGTGCAGCCAAACAATGAACGACAGAACGGTGATACACACGGTTGCCCACACCAGCGAGGTGTAACCAAACAGACGCTTACGCGAGAAGGTTGCTGCGACTTCGGAGAATACCCCGAATACTGGCAGGATCAGAATGTACACTTCCGGATGGCCCCAGGCCCAAATCAGGTTGATGTACATCATCATGTTGCCGCCCATATCGTTGGTAAAGAAATGGGTGCCCAGATAGCGATCCAGGGTCAGCAACGCGACGGTAACCGTCAGAATTGGGAACGAAGCGATAATCAGGATGTTCGCGCACAGAGATGCCCAGCTAAATACCGGCATCTTGAACATGGTCATTCCTGGCGCACGCATCTTAATGATGGTCACAAAGAAGTTGATACCGGTCAGGGTTGTACCAATACCGGACAACTGGACGGCCCATATCCAATAATCGACCCCGACGCTTGGACTGTACTCTATCCCCGAAAGAGGCGGATACGCCAGCCAACCGGTCTGCGCGAATTCACCGACGCCCAGAGACAGGTTAACCAGGATTACGCCAACAACGGTGAACCAGAAGCTCAGGTTGTTCAGGAACGGGAATGCAACGTCACGCGCGCCAATCTGCAGTGGAACCACGAGGTTCATCAGACCGATAACAAATGGCATTGCCACGAAGAAGATCATAATCACGCCGTGAGCCGTGAAGATCTGGTCGTAGTGGTGAGGTGGCAGGAAACCCGCTTCACCTGCAGAAGCCAGCGCTTGCTGACTACGCATCATTACGGCATCGGCAAAGCCACGAATCAACATCACGATTGCGACGATGACATACATGATGCCAAGGCGTTTGTGGTCAACCGAAGTCAGCCACTCTTTCCACAGGTAGGTCCACTTACCGAAGTAAGTGATAAGGCCGAGTAAGGCCGCACCACCGATGATAATGGCAGCGATCGTAACCATGACGATTGGTTCATGGAACGGAACTGCATCAAGTGTCAATTTTCCGAACATCGTATTCTTCTCAACCCCTTGAGTTGGCGGATTCCGCGTGGCTCATGTCCATGCCTTCCATACCTTCGTGTGCGCTGTGCTCACCTTCTGGTTGGGTCATGTCCATGCTCTTACCGTGAGCCATAAATTTGTTAATAACATCTTTAAACAAATCAGGTTTCACGTTGGAGAAGTATTCCACCTGGTTGTATTCGCTTGGCACAGCCACTTTTTCGAACGCTGCCATGTCGTTCATGGTGTTCGGAGACTGTTTAGCTTTAGCAACCCATTGGTCGAATTCGGCGCGGTCCTTTGTTGCAATAGCCTTGAATTTCATACCGGAGAAGCCTGGTCCGCTATAGCTTGCGGAGATACCATCATAAGTACCGACTTCGTTGGCGATCAGATGCAGTCGAGTCTGCATACCGGCCATGGCATAAATCTGGCTACCCAGACGTGGGATAAAGAAGGAGTTCATCACGGAGTTGGACGTCACTTTGAATTCGACCGGAGTATTCGCCGGGAAGGCGATTTCATTCACGGTAGCGATACCCTGTTCCGGATAGATGAAGAACCATTTCCAGTCCATGGAAACCACTTCGATGGTAATGGGCTTCTCGTCATGCGCCAGCGGTTTGCTTGGCTCAAGAGCGTGGGTGGTTTTCCAGGTCAGCACAGCAAGGAAAATGATGATTAAGATCGGCACCGTCCAGACCACAGCTTCCACTTTATTGGAGTGTGACCAGTTCGGGCTGTACTTCGCATCTTTATTGCTTGCACGATACTTCCAGGCAAAACCAACAGCCATCAAGATGGCAGGAATAACGACGATCAACATCAGGCCAAATGCCGTCAGTATCAATGAACGTTGTTCCAGTCCAATCTGTCCTTTAGGGTCAAGCAGCGCAGAATTACAGCCACTGAGTAACGCAGTGCCTGCAATTAATGACAACCATCCCAAACTTTTATTGTATTTCCTGAGTCTCATTTAACGACCTCAATTCCACGGGACCGGGTGGCGTTTAAAGTGTGAGGTCATTTTACGGGAAGGTTACATTACTGTAAACATCATTGGATCTGTGTTACTGGGTTCTGCCGAGCGTGTCACATATGTTGCAATATATGTCGAGTTGGCTTTAAGAACCTGTTGCAACATCACGTTATAACGAAAGCAGGCAGGTGAGGGACGTGCGGAGGGCAATTGGTATAACCAATACCAAAATAAAACAATTAATTAACAATTGATTATCAATAAAAAGACAATTACAGAACAAAAAATAAATTTTTCATGGCTGAATCGAGTAAGGAAAATAGCATGTATAAAAGGCGTCAATAATTTCCAAATTCTATGGCGCACAAAATAACAAATAATATTTTTTATCAGTTGTTGTTTATTTAGCCGTTATAATTACGCAGGGTGATTACAACGGCTCAATTAATGTGAAAAATTACGCCAGACGGGTTTTACGCAATGCCAGATAATCCAGCAATCCGCCGAATACCACTCCGCAGACCGCGACTACTACCGAGATTTCAAGCAGTTCCGGCAGGAAGGAGAAATTGGTGTAGTCCAGTGCATTCAGGGTCAGCAACAATAGCCAAACTGCCAGCAAACAGCAGCCCGCGACCAGCGTCATTAATGCCAGACCGTACGCACCACGAAATTCCGTGCGCGGAATAAAGCTTTCATTTTGCCAGCTATGTTCCAGCGTCTGGCGGCAAACCAGCAGCAGCAGGAGTCCGGGCAGTGCGGCAAACACGGAGAACAGATAAAACGTTGGCCACCCGTGCGCTTCGACAAACCAACCCGCTACCGGACCTACGTACACGCGGCCAACGGCTGAAAGCGCGGAGAGCAGGGCGAACTGAGTCGCTGAGAAGGACTTATTGCATAGCGTCATTAATAAGGCGACAAACGCCGCGGTGCCCATCCCGCCACACAGGTTTTCAAAGAAAACGGCGGCGGCCATACTGAACATGTGTTTGTCAGTGACGGACAGCAGCCAGTAACCTGCGTTTGATGCCCCTTGCAGAATACCGAAAATCAACAATGCGCGGAACAGCGAGAGACGCTGCATCAGGATCCCGCCGTACAGCGCGCCAACAATGGTTGCCAGCAGCCCCAGCGTTTTATTCACCACGCCGACTTCACCCGCATCAAATCCGACACCGCGGATTAAAAAAGTAGTGGTCAGACTCATCGCGAAGGCATCACCGAGTTTATACAGCACGATCAGGAGCAGGATCAGCCAGGCATTGTTCCGGCCAAAAAAGTCTCGCAGCGGAGCCGCAACTGCCTGTTCCAGCGATTTAGGCACCGGAATAGCATCTGTCGGTTCTGGCGCTAACAGGGTCGCGATGATGCAAGGGATCAGCAGCGCCGCCATCAGCCAATACATTCCCTGCCAGCCGAGCCAGCGATCGGCCATCCACAGGGCCAGCCCACCGGAAACCAGCATCCCTAAACGGTAACCCAGCACGCTGATTGCTGCACCTGCGCCACGCTCTTCGGTGGGCAATACGTCGGTTTTCCAGGCGTCAAAGACGATATCCTGCGATGCCGAACAAAACGCGATCACTACCGCCAGCGCGGCCATCCAGCGTAGCTGCGTACCCGGCTCCAGAAAGCCCATCGCGGCGATAGAAATCAATAGCAGTAGCTGGGTCGCCAGTAGCCAACCGCGACGTCGGCCCAAAAACGGCGGCGTATAGCGGTCCATTAATGGAGACCAGAGGAACTTAAATACGTAGGCCTGGCCGACCAGAGAAAAGAAACCGATGGTTTTAAGATCGATATTCTCGACCGTCATCCACGCCTGGAGAGTACCGGATGTCAGTGCGAGCGGTAATCCGGAGGCGAACCCCAGAATGAGCAGGATAGCTGAACGTGGTTGCTGAAAAATACGTAAGTAATGACTGGACATGGGCTTCTATAGGCCCGACGAACGCCGGGCCATAAGGGCAGAAATTAACGAGCGTTCTGCTTGATGAAATCGTGAACGCTGGTGTCCTGAGACATATCAGCGATGGTGTCGGTCAGGACGCTGTTAACGGCATCAGCAATATTTTTGTTGGAGGCCTGCAGCGCGCCTTCAACAGAGTAGCTTGCGCGGTAGTTTTTGGTCATCTTATTACCGTTAGCGGCGGTCGCGATAATGGCGATGTCTGCTTTGGTGGCGATGTTGTAACGCACGCTACCCTGAGACACGTCCGCATACAGCTGGCTAACGATGATTTGCAGGTTTACTGCACCGTTCGGACCAATCATATAACCACGCGCGGTCATCTGTTTTTCCAGCACTTCTTGCAGCAGGAAACGCAGATCGCGAGAAGCAGTCAGGGTAACCAGCTGGTTGTCGCGGGTGACTTTTGCCAGCGCCTGATCCTGACGCTGGTCGGCGCCGTTGATACTCACGGTCACGCCCATCAGGCTCGGATCCTGCTGCGGCAGGGTGATTTTGGGGGAGACTTCAATGGTGGTTGGCGGCGTTGCGCATCCTGCCAACATAAACATTGCAACTAACGGGAAGAGGATTTTTTTAAACATGCCAGGGCTCTCAGCGAATCTAAATTGTGTGGTTAGAGAAAATTCCAGCCATCATAACATCGCCAACGATGAGGGGAAGTGGGTAACGCATGTAAATTCATTGTGTTGTCCGTTTTATGACTTTATGAAGACCATAAACGGACTTTTTGCCATAAATCGAAGTGAGGATTTAGTGAACTTCATCCATTTGGCTGAGAAAATCAGATAAGCGCTAATTTTTTGTTGCTAAGGTGTAATGAAAACGGTAAAAGCGGCTAGTATTTAAAGGGATGGGTGACATCTCAGCGTTGTCGGAGGAAAAATTTCATGATGATTCGTGAGCAAATAGAAGAAAAATTAAGGGCAGCGTTCGAACCCGTATTCCTCGAAGTTGTGGATGAAAGCTATCGTCACAATGTCCCGGCTGGTTCTGAAAGCCACTTTAAGGTTGTGCTGGTTAGCGATCGCTTTACAGGTGAACGTTTTCTTAATCGTCATCGGATGATTTACGGCACGTTAACGGCGGAACTCTCCACTACCGTACATGCGTTAGCCCTGCATACCTATACCATTAAGGAGTGGGAAGCGTTGCAGGACACGATCTTTGCGTCGCCTCCTTGTCGTGGAGCCGGGAGCATCGCGTAGAAAAACGGATTTGCAACAACCGACGCTTTTCCAGTATGTTGCTACAGAATATGTGAAAACGGCCTGCGGGCCGTTTTGTTTTGTCTGCATTCTGGGGCTGTCGTACAGTATTCAGACAAAAATTAGCCGGGAATTGTGAAAAAAGCCGCAGCAACGCGCGATAACCGTTCTCGACTCATAAAAGTGATGCCGCTATAATGCGCGTCTTATTTTTCGGAATGTCTTCGGGATGATTCTGACGACAGGGAATGTGATTGCTTATGAGAACATCCCAGTTCCGCGAAGCCAACAACCTGTGCTTGCGGAGAAGAGTTGACCGAGCACTGTGATTTTTTGAGGTAACAAGATGCAAGTTTCAGTTGAAACCACTCAAGGCCTTGGCCGCCGTGTAACGATTACTATCGCTGCTGACAGCATCGAGACCGCTGTGAAAAGCGAGCTGGTCAACGTAGCGAAGAAAGTGCGTATTGACGGTTTCCGCAAAGGAAAAGTACCGATGAATGTTGTTGCTCAGCGTTATGGCGCTTCCGTGCGTCAGGACGTGCTGGGCGACCTGATGAGCCGCAACTTCGTTGACGCGATCATCAAAGAAAAAATCAATCCGGCTGGCGCACCGAACTACGTTCCGGGTGAATACAAGCTGGGTGAAGATTTTACTTACGCGGTAGAGTTCGAAGTTTACCCGGAAGTTGAGCTGACTGGCCTGGAAGCAATCGAAGTTGAAAAACCGGTTGTTGAAGTCACCGACGCTGACGTTGATGTAATGCTGGACACCCTGCGTAAGCAGCAGGCTACCTGGAAAGACAAAGACGGCGCTGCTGATGCAGAAGATCGTGTAACCATCGACTTCACCGGTTCTGTAGACGGCGAAGAGTTCGAAGGCGGCAAAGCGTCTGACTTCGTACTGGCGATGGGCCAGGGTCGTATGATCCCGGGCTTTGAAGAAGGCGTTAAAGGCCACAAAGCTGGCGAAGAGTTCACTATCGACGTGACCTTCCCGGAAGAGTACCACGCTGAAAACCTGAAGGGTAAAGCTGCTAAGTTCGTTATCAACCTGAAGAAAGTTGAAGAACGCGAACTGCCGGAACTGACTGAAGAATTCATCAAGCGTTTCGGCGTTGAAGATGGTTCCGTAGCTGGTCTGCGCGCCGAAGTACGTAAAAACATGGAACGCGAGCTGAAAGGCGCAGTGCGTAACCGCGTTAAGTCTCAGGCGATCGAAGGTCTGGTAAAAGCTAACGACATCGACGTACCGGCTGCTCTGATCGACAGCGAAATCGACGTTCTGCGTCGTCAGGCTGCTCAGCGCTTTGGCGGTAACGAAAAACAAGCTCTGGAACTGCCGCGTGAACTGTTCGAAGAACAGGCTAAGCGTCGCGTAGTTGTGGGCCTGCTGCTGGGCGAAGTCATTCGTACCAACGAGCTGAAAGCTGACGAAGATCGCGTTAAAGGCCTGATCGAAGAGATGGCTTCTGCTTACGAAGATCCGAAAGAAGTTGTTGAGTTCTACAGCAAAAACAAAGAGCTGATGGACAACATGCGTAACGTCGCTCTGGAAGAACAAGCTGTTGAAGCCGTTCTGGCGAAAGCGAAAGTGACTGAAAAAGCCACTTCCTTCAACGAGCTGATGAACCAGCAGGCGTAATTCGTCGCTTTTTAGCGCGAATTTCGTACGCAAGCCCGTCACCTTTTGGTGGCGGGTTTTTTTTTGTCACGCATTTTGCATGGGAAGAGTGCGAAAACAGCGTTTCAGTGTTAGCGTTACAACAAAAGATTGTTATGCTTGAATTATGGCGATGTCGTACCCATTACTGAGGGACTAGCTGATAATCCGTCCATAAGGTTACAATCAGCACAGCAGGTTTTTTCAAATTTTATCCAGGAGACGGAAATGTCATACAGCGGCGAACGAGATAACTTTGCACCCCATATGGCGCTGGTGCCGATGGTCATTGAACAGACCTCACGTGGTGAGCGCTCTTTTGATATCTATTCTCGTCTACTTAAGGAACGCGTCATTTTTATGACTGGCCAGGTTGAAGACCATATGGCTAACCTGATTGTGGCGCAGATGCTGTTCCTGGAAGCAGAAAACCCGGAAAAAGATATCTACCTGTACATCAACTCCCCTGGTGGGGTGATCACTGCCGGGATGTCTATCTATGACACCATGCAGTTTATTAAGCCGGACGTTAGCACCATTTGTATGGGCCAGGCGGCCTCAATGGGCGCGTTCCTGCTGACTGCCGGGGCGAAAGGCAAACGTTTTTGCCTGCCTAACTCTCGCGTCATGATCCATCAGCCTCTGGGCGGTTACCAGGGCCAGGCAACGGATATTGAAATTCATGCCCGCGAAATCCTGAAGGTAAAAGGGCGCATGAACGAACTTATGGCGCATCATACGGGTCAATCTCTTGAGCAGATTGAACGTGATACCGAGCGCGATCGCTTCCTCTCCGCTTCTGAAGCGGTAGAGTACGGTCTGGTCGACTCGATTTTGACCCATCGTAATTAATGCCCAGTGCGCAGGTGTGCCGCTATAATTACCTGGAGCGGCACAACGCTGACTAGCGTCTTGCGCCTGAGAATGGCATTTGCGTCGTCGTGTGCGGCACAAAGAACAAAGAAGAGGTTTTGACCCATGACAGATAAACGCAAAGATGGCTCGGGCAAATTGTTGTACTGCTCTTTTTGCGGCAAAAGCCAGCATGAAGTGCGGAAGCTGATTGCCGGTCCATCCGTGTATATCTGCGACGAATGTGTCGATTTGTGTAACGACATCATTCGCGAAGAGATTAAGGAAGTAGCACCGCACCGTGAACGCAGTGCGCTGCCGACGCCACATGAAATTCGCAATCACCTGGACGATTACGTTATCGGTCAGGAACAGGCGAAGAAAGTGTTGGCGGTCGCGGTATACAACCATTACAAACGTCTGCGCAACGGCGACACCAGCAATGGCGTCGAGTTGGGCAAAAGTAACATCCTGCTGATTGGCCCGACGGGTTCCGGTAAAACGCTGCTGGCTGAAACGCTGGCGCGCCTGCTGGACGTTCCGTTCACCATGGCCGATGCCACCACGCTGACCGAAGCCGGTTATGTGGGTGAAGATGTTGAAAATATTATTCAGAAGCTGCTGCAGAAGTGCGACTACGACGTGCAGAAAGCGCAGCGCGGGATCGTCTATATCGATGAAATCGACAAGATTTCTCGTAAGTCTGACAACCCGTCCATTACCCGCGACGTTTCCGGCGAAGGCGTACAGCAGGCCCTGCTGAAGCTGATTGAAGGCACCGTGGCGGCCGTTCCGCCACAGGGCGGGCGTAAACATCCGCAGCAGGAGTTCTTGCAGGTTGATACCTCTAAGATCCTGTTTATCTGCGGCGGCGCGTTCGCTGGTCTGGACAAAGTAATTGCTAACCGTGTTGAAACCGGCTCAGGCATTGGTTTTGGCGCGACGGTAAAAGCGCAGTCTGATAAAGCCAGCGAAGGTGAGTTGCTGTCGCAGGTGGAGCCGGAAGATCTGATCAAATTTGGTCTGATCCCTGAGTTCATCGGTCGTCTGCCGGTGGTGGCAACGCTGAGCGAATTGAGTGAAGAAGCGCTGATCCAGATCCTGAAAGAGCCGAAAAACGCCCTGACCAAGCAGTACCAGGCGTTGTTCAACCTTGAAGGTGTCGATCTGGAGTTCCGTGAGGAAGCGCTGGATGCTATCGCCAAGAAAGCGATGGCGCGTAAAACCGGTGCCCGTGGTCTGCGTTCTATCGTTGAAGCCGCGCTGCTCGACACCATGTACGATCTGCCTTCTATGGAAGACGTCGAAAAAGTGGTGATCGATGAGTCGGTGATTGGCGGTCAGAGCAAGCCATTGCTGATTTACGGTAAGCCGGAAGCACAGCAGGCATCTGGCGAATAATTCATCAATTCATACAGACATTTAATTAAAAAGGGGGGATTTTATCTCCCCTTTTATTTTTCCGTAAACATGGCGTTGAATGTGTGGGAAACATCCCCATATACTGACATACATGTTAAAGGTGGTGTGAAGCACAGTCGTACCACCTGATTACCTGGCGGACACTAAACTAAGAGAGAGCTCTATGAATCCTGAGCGTTCTGAACGCATTGAAATCCCCGTATTGCCGTTGCGCGATGTGGTGGTTTATCCGCACATGGTCATACCCTTATTTGTAGGGCGGGAAAAATCTATCCGTTGTCTGGAAGCGGCTATGGACCATGATAAAAAAATCATGCTGGTCGCACAGAAAGAAGCGTCAACGGATGAGCCGGGTGTAAACGATCTTTTCACCGTCGGGACCGTGGCCTCTATTTTGCAGATGCTGAAACTGCCTGACGGCACCGTAAAAGTGCTGGTCGAGGGGTTACAGCGCGCGCGTATTTCTGCGCTGTCTGACAACGGCGAGCATTTCTCTGCGAAAGCGGAGTACCTTGACTCGCCAGCCATTGATGAGCGCGAACAGGAAGTGCTGGTGCGTACCGCTATCAGCCAGTTCGAAGGCTATATCAAGCTGAACAAGAAAATCCCACCAGAAGTGCTGACGTCGCTGAACAGCATTGACGATCCTGCGCGTCTGGCGGACACCATCGCTGCACACATGCCGCTGAAGCTTGCTGACAAGCAGTCCGTGCTGGAGATGTCCGACGTTAACGAACGTCTGGAATATCTGATGGCGATGATGGAATCCGAAATCGATCTGCTGCAGGTTGAGAAACGCATTCGCAACCGCGTGAAGAAGCAGATGGAAAAATCCCAGCGCGAGTACTATCTGAACGAGCAGATGAAAGCCATTCAGAAAGAACTCGGCGAGATGGACGACGCGCCGGACGAAAACGAAGCGCTGAAACGTAAAATCGACGCGGCGAAAATGCCGAAAGAGGCAAAAGAGAAAGCGGAAGCAGAACTGCAGAAGCTGAAAATGATGTCTCCGATGTCGGCGGAAGCGACCGTAGTGCGTGGCTACATCGACTGGATGGTACAGGTACCGTGGAATGCGCGTAGCAAGGTCAAAAAAGACCTGCGTCAGGCGCAGGAAATCCTCGATACTGACCATTACGGTCTGGAACGCGTCAAAGACCGTATCCTTGAGTATCTCGCGGTTCAAAGCCGTGTGAACAAAATCAAGGGGCCAATCCTGTGTCTGGTTGGGCCGCCGGGGGTAGGTAAAACTTCTCTGGGGCAGTCCATCGCCAAAGCGACCGGACGTAAATACATCCGTATGGCGCTGGGCGGTGTGCGTGATGAGGCTGAAATTCGCGGTCACCGCCGGACCTATATTGGTTCAATGCCGGGTAAACTGATTCAGAAAATGGCCAAAGTGGGCGTTAAAAACCCGCTGTTCCTGCTCGATGAGATCGACAAAATGTCTTCCGACATGCGAGGCGATCCGGCTTCCGCACTGCTTGAGGTGCTGGATCCAGAGCAGAACGTGGCGTTCAGCGATCACTACCTGGAAGTGGATTACGATCTCAGCGACGTAATGTTTGTTGCGACCTCGAACTCCATGAATATTCCGGCGCCGTTGCTGGATCGTATGGAAGTGATCCGTCTGTCTGGTTATACCGAAGACGAGAAGCTGAACATTGCTAAACGTCACCTGTTGCCGAAACAGATTGAGCGTAACGCGCTGAAAAAAGGCGAGCTGACGGTCGACGATAGCGCCATTGTGGGCATTATTCGTTACTACACCCGTGAAGCTGGCGTGCGTAGTCTGGAGCGCGAAATCTCCAAGCTGTGCCGTAAAGCGGTGAAGCAGCTGCTGCTCGACAAATCACTGAAACATATTGTGATCAATGGCGACAACCTGCACGACTACCTGGGCGTACAGCGCTTTGACTATGGTCGCGCGGACAACGAAAACCGCGTTGGTCAGGTGACCGGTCTGGCGTGGACGGAAGTGGGCGGCGATTTGCTGACCATCGAAACCGCCTGCGTACCGGGTAAAGGCAAGCTGACCTACACCGGTTCTTTGGGTGAGGTAATGCAGGAGTCTATTCAGGCTGCACTGACCGTGGTGCGCGCGCGAGCGGAAAAACTGGGTATTAATCCGGACTTTTACGAAAAACGCGACATCCACGTTCACGTACCTGAAGGGGCGACGCCGAAAGATGGTCCAAGTGCCGGTATTGCCATGTGTACCGCGCTGGTTTCTTGTCTGACTGGTAACCCGGTACGCGCCGATGTGGCGATGACCGGCGAGATCACCCTGCGTGGTCAGGTTCTGCCAATCGGTGGTTTGAAAGAAAAACTGCTGGCGGCGCACCGTGGCGGCATTAAGACGGTCTTAATTCCAGATGAAAACAAACGTGACCTGGAAGAGATTCCGGACAACGTGATTGCCGATCTGGACATCCATCCGGTGAAACGCATCGAGGAGGTTTTGACTCTTGCGTTGCAAAATGAACCGTCTGGAATGCAGGTTGTGACCGCAAAATAGTGACCTCGCGCAAAGAGCACTAATAAAAACAGGGCTGGCAGACCATTTCGGACTTGCCAGCCTTTTTTTGTATAGCTAATTTAGATGACGGATTAGGCTTGCCATCATTAACGGGTGTTGTAAGGGCATGGCAGGCCTGATATAACTGCTGCGCGGTCGCACTTTGAAGGATTCAGGTGCGATATAAATTATAAAAGAGGAAGAGAAGAGTGAATAAATCTCAACTGATCGACAAAATTGCTGCAGGGGCTGATATCTCTAAAGCTGCGGCTGGACGTGCATTAGATGCAATTATTGCTTCTGTTACCGAATCCCTGAAGGAAGGTGATGACGTAGCGCTGGTAGGTTTTGGTACTTTTGCCGTTAAAGAGCGTGCTGCCCGTACTGGTCGCAACCCGCAAACAGGTAAAGAGATCACCATCGCCGCGGCTAAAGTACCGGGCTTCCGTGCAGGTAAAGCACTGAAAGACGCGGTAAACTAAGTGATTTCCCCTTTGGGGATGTGACGAAGTACAAGGGCGCATCAACTGATGTGCCTTTTTTATTTGTGATTCCGGTACTTTCTACGCGTTGTGGGCTGACAATTGCCCCATTTTCTTGTCACAATAGACCTTTGTGCGCAGCGTTCAGGAAACGCTATGCTGCGTGAAGCATATATACTCAACATCCTTGCCGCCGTGGTTGTAACAACGCGCAGGCGGCTTGAAGGATAACGCGTATAGTCATCTACAGCGGAGTGTGGTTACACCATGATGGACAGCTTACGCACGGCTGCTAACAGTCTCGTGCTCAAGATTATTTTCGGTATCATTATCGTGTCGTTCATTTTGACCGGCGTGAGTGGTTACCTGATTGGCGGGGGCAACAATTACGCCGCCAAAGTGAATGGCCAGGAGATCAGCCGCGGGCAATTCGAGAATGCGTTCAATAGCGAACGTAACCGCATGCAGCAGCAGTTGGGCGATCAATACTCTGAGCTGGCGGCGAATGAAGGCTATATGAAAACGCTGCGTCAGCAGGTGCTGAATCGTCTTGTAGACGAAGCGCTGCTGGATCAGTACTCCCGCGAGCTGAAGCTCAATATCAGCGACGATCAGATTAAACAGGCTATTTTCGCCACGCCTGCTTTCCAGGTGGACGGCAAATTTGATAACAACCGCTACAACGCGATTGTGAATCAAATGGGAATGACCGCCGACCAGTACGCTCAGGCATTACGTAACCAGCTCACTACTCAGCAGTTGATCAATGGCGTTGCCGGTACGGACTTCATGCTGAAAGGCGAAACCGACGAGCTGGCGGCGCTGGTCGCACAGCAGCGTATCGTTCGCGAGGCGACGATTGACGTTAACGCGCTTGCCGCGAAGCAATCCGTTACCGAGCAGGAAGTTGCCAGCTACTACGAGCAGAATAAAAACAACTTTATGACGCCGGAACAGTTCCGCGTGAGCTACATCATGCTGGACGCTGCTGCACTGCAGGAGACGGCCAGCGATGCTGATATTCAGTCTTACTATGACCAGCATCAGGACCAGTTCACTCAGCCGCAGCGTAACCGCTACAGCATCATTCAGACTAAAACGGAAGATGAAGCCAAAGCGGTACTGGATGAGCTGAGCAAAGGCGCTGATTTCGCTGCGCTGGCGAAAGAAAAATCAGCCGACATCATCTCTGCCCGTAAAGGTGGCGATATGGGCTGGCTGGAAGATTCCACCACTCCGGATGAGCTGAAAAATGCTGGCCTGAAAGACAAAGGTCAGCTGTCCGGTGTGATTAAATCTTCCGTTGGTTTCCTCATTGCTCGTCTTGACGACGTACAGCCTGCGCAGGTTAAACCGCTGAGCGAAGCCCGTGACGACATTGCGGCGAAAGTGAAGCAGGAAAAAGCGCTGGATGCGTACTATGCGCTACAGCAGAAAGTGAGCGATGCAGCCAGCAACGATAACGAATCTCTGGCGGGTGCGGAGCAGGCTGCTGGTATGAAAGCGGTTGAAACGGGCTGGTTTAGCCGTGACAGCCTGCCGGAAGAGCTGAACTTCAAACCGGTCGCTGACATCATTTTCAATGGTGGTCTGGTTGGCGAGAACGGTACGCCTGGCAGTAACTCGGACATCATTACTGTGGATGGCGATCGCGCATTTGTGCTGCGTATTGCAGAGCACAAAGCCGAAGCCGTTAAGCCACTGGCTGAAGTGAAAGAGCAGGTTACTGCGCTTGTTAAGCACAATAAAGCAGAGCAACAGGCGAAGCTGGATGCCGATAAACTGCTGGCAGACCTGAAAGCCGGTAAAGGCGATGAAGCGATGAAAGCAGCAGGTCTGAGCTTTGGTGAGGCGAAAACGCTGAGCCGCACGGGTCAGGATCCTCTGAGCCAGGCAGCTTTTGGTCTGAGCCTGCCAGCAAAAGACAAACCGAGTTACGGCGTGGCAAACGATATGCAGGGCAACGTTGTTCTGCTTGCGCTGGACGAAGTGAAAGCGGGTTCTATGCCTGAAGCGCAGAAGAAAGCGATGGTTCAGGGGATTACTCAGAACAACGCGCAAATTACCTTTGAAGCGCTGATGAGCAATCTGCGTAAAGCCGCAAAAATTAAAATCGGTGACGCGCTGGAACAGCAGCAATAACCGAGGCAGCTCGCATAAAATTGCAAAAAGTTGTATTAACCAAAGGCCGCTTTCGCGGCCTTTTCCATTTCTGATATTTGCCGTTTGTCTGCTGTTCTGCACCTCGCTATCGTGATTCCACTGTTAACAAACACGGAGAAAACAGTATGAAACATGGAATCAAAGCCCTGCTTATCACCCTTTCATTGACCTGCGCCGGTATGGCCCAAAGCGCATTGGCTGCAGAGCCTGTTGCCAAAAGCCACGCGACTCAAACCAAAGCGGATGCCTCAGGGGCGGCGCAAAGCAAGGCTACGCAACCCGCTAAAGCAAGCGATGATGAAGGCACCAGGGTAAGCATCAATAGCGCTTCTGCGGAGGATTTAGCGCGAGTGATGAATGGGGTCGGACTGAAAAAAGCCCAGGCGATTGTCAGCTATCGTGAGGAGTATGGGCCATTTAAAACGGTCGATGATTTAAAGCAGGTGCCGGGGATGGGCAGTTCTTTGGTAGAGCGTAATTTGGCAGTTTTAACACTTTAATAACTTGCGCAGTGGCCAATATTTGCCACACTAGAGAGGTCATACCAGTTATGGCCTCACTACCCTGAATATATTCCTATAAAAATGTAAGGTTCCTGCGCTATGCAAACACAAATCAAAGTTCGTGGTTTTCATCTTGATGTCTATCAGCACGTCAACAATGCTCGTTATCTTGAGTTTCTGGAAGAAGCACGCTGGGATGGACTGGAAAACAGCGACAGTTTTCAGTGGATGACCGCTCACAACATCGCTTTTGTGGTTGTGAATATTAATATCAACTACCGTCGCCCGGCGGTGCTGAGCGACCTGCTGACTATTACCAGTCAGGTGCAGCAATTAAATGGCAAAAGCGGCGTGTTGAACCAGACTATCACCCTGGAGCCGGAAGGACAGGTGGTGGCAGATGCGTTGATAACCTTCGTCTGTATTGATTTGAAAACGCAAAAAGCACTACCGCTGGAAGGGGAGTTGCGCGAAAAACTGGAGCTGATGGTGAAGTAGCGGAAAATGCCCGGTGGTACTTGCGCTTACCGGGCCTACAATGGTGGTCAGTCCCGTAGGCCGGATAAGACCCCCGCGTCGCCATCCGGCAAAACCTAACGTATTACTTAAGACCGGTTTTCTGCTTCATCGCCGCCATTACCGCCGGTTTATCCGCCAGATAATGGTTCAGACCGTTGGCGCGCAGATTACAGGCCGCGCAGTGACCACAACCGTCACCTTTGATGCCGTTATAGCAGGTCAGCGTTTCTTCACGTACCAGGTCCAGCTTGCCCCAGTAATCGGCCAGCGCCCAGGTTTCGGCTTTATCGATCCACATCAACGGAGTTTCAAAGCGGATATCTTTTGCCATCCCCAGGCTCACCGCATGGTTCAGGGCCTTGACGAACTCATCGCGACAGTCCGGATATCCAGAGAAGTCGGTTTCGCAAACGCCGGTAATGACCGCCTCTGCTTGCACCTGATACGCGTAAATCGCCGCCAGCGTTAAAAACAGAATATTGCGCCCGGGCACAAAGGTATTGGGAATGCCGTTCGCATCCGGTTCGTAATCCGGCACCGGAATGTTATCGCGGGTCAGGCTGCTGACGGCCAGTTCGCTAAGCAGCGTGACATCAAGCACTTTGTGCGCACGCGCGCCGAGTTTTAAGGCCAGATCACGTGCGACATCAATCTCAGCGCGATGACGCTGACCATAATCAAAGGTCACGCAGTGCACTTCATCATACTGATGTAGCGCTTGCGCCAGACAGGTCGTGGAGTCTTGACCTCCACTGAATACAACAACGGCACGTTTCATGGCTTTTCCTGACAGATAACGAAACCCATATGGTAGCGCCTGGACGTGGTGTCCACCAGCTTCTTCATGCTGAAGGGGGCGGTAACCAGGCTTCGGTGAACTCAAACCAGCCGCGAGGATTCAGACGCACGCCGTTCACGCCCGGTGGCGCGCTAATACGATAGTGATAATTGAACAGCGGAGTCAGCGTGGCATCATGCATCAGCGTGGCGAACACTTGCTGTAACGCCGCGTGACGATCGTCTTCATTGGCCTGGACTTGCAGGGCATCCAGAGTGGTCTGCAAATGCGTGTATTCAGGGGCATTCAAGACATGTGACCAGAGCTGATCGCAGCGTAACCACTGTTCGAGGGTATATTCAGGCGCTTCGCCAATCAGCCTGTCACCCATCATCAGGTCGGCCTGAGCTAAAGGATGATTACCGTCCCAGTTTTTAGCATTATGAAATATAAGCGTTAATTCACAGCCGAGCAGCGCCAGCGCCAGGCGAAGCTGTTCAGCCATGGCGTGCAGTTCTACCGGCAGGTGATAGGCCAGCGTCAGTTTTTCCGGTAGCGCTACCTCGTTCAACTCATCCCATTGCGGGATCGTCCATCCAGGCAGCAGCGCATTGCTCGGGGTTATCAGGTTTTCATCTACCTCCAGCGTTTGGAGCAGGGAAGAGCGATGGATAATGTTGACCAGTCGGCGGGCCTGCATGGTATTCAGACGTGCGCTTTTTCTGAGCGTGAGATAGCAAAAACCGAGGCTTATACCGCTGCTCACCGGGCTTAACATGGGCAGCTCTTCGGGTTTACCAATTGCAATTTGCACCGGATGGCGACAGCTGGTGCCCAAATCCTGGGAGAAAAGCTGCGGGGTTATCCAGTATTCAATGGCTTTCAGGAGTGGATGACTCAAGTGGTAGTGATCGTGACTCTCGATACGCACCAGCTCAGGGGTAAACAACGTCAACCGGAACGGGCCGGTACCCACAAACGGGTGCTCAGGATGCGCCAGGTGACTGCTGTAGCTTGCCAGCCGGTGCGCCAGCCAGAAGTCGGGACGATGCAGAATAAAGGTCAGACACTGGGGATGCGTCACCTCAATGCGCTTTACGCTGATAAACAGCTTATTCAGCGCGGGCAGCTCAAGTAGCCTCAACAGTTGTTGATGTAACTGCGTGCTGCTGACGGCATCGCCGTTATGCCAGTACAGGGTGGAGCGAATATAGAAATCCCAACGCAGGCCGTCGGCGGAGATATTCCAGTGGTGAGCTAAATCACCGCAGGGGCGTTGCGTATACGTGTCAAACCGGGTCAGGCCAGAAAATACCTGCCCGGCGAGATGTTGCTCTGCGCGGCCAGGGAGAAATCCGGGGTGCAAAGGGTCAAGTTGACGGTAATAGGGGATACGCAGGGTTGGCGTGTCGTTTTGCCACTGACCGCCCATAAATGGCTGTAGCAGGGCTCTTAATTCCCCCGGCGCCAGCTGGGCCAGCTCCAGCACGTTAAGCTGTTCCCCCTTTTGCAGCGCCTGCTCCATCATGGTATTACGTAGCGATTCTGGCGTAACCAAAAAACATAGCTGCCCGCGTTTACCCCGCCCTGACTGGGCGTGCCACTCCAGCCAGCCTGCATCCTGCGCTTGTTTTAACAGGGTTCGCACGTGGCGCTCGCTGCAAAAACAGCGCTCAGCCAGTTCGCCCACGGTCACAGACTGTGGTTCGCCGTTCGACGGTTGCCACAGGCGTTGGTATTGATTAAGCCGATTCAGTAGTCGCATAGAAACCCGGAACAATTCATTTTATCTATTCACTATTACTTCCGTATATCTCAGGTGATACTGAATCACAAGTTAACCGCCTCACAGTGTGGAGAAAGAGATGGCTCGTCTGGCTGCATTTGATATGGATGGCACCCTTTTGATGCCGAATCACCATTTAGGTGATGAAACGCTTTCAACGCTGGCGCGCCTGCGTGAACGTGATATCACTCTGACATTTGCCACCGGTCGTCATGTGCTGGAGATGCGCCATATTCTGGGTTCCATTTCGCTGGACGCCTTTTTGATCACCGGTAACGGTACGCGTATTCACACGATCGAGGGTGATGTGCTGTACCGCCAGGATCTGGATCCGAATGTTGCGGATACTGTGTTGCACCAGAAGTGGGACACCACGGCCAGCATGCATGTCTTTAATGACAACGGTTGGTTCACCGGACAAGAAATTCCAGCGCTGCTTCAGGCACATGTGTATAGCGGATTTCGTTATCAGATCGTGGATGTGAAACGTATTCCTGCCCACCAGGTCACGAAGATCTGTTTCTGCGGCGATCATGACTCGCTGATCCGTCTGCGTATTCAACTCAATGAGGCGCTGGGTGAGCAGGCGAATCTCTGTTTCTCCGCAGTTGATTGCCTCGAGGTACTGCCGCTGGGTTGTAATAAAGGTTCTGCGCTGGCGGTATTAAGCAACCACTTAGGTTATTCAATGGCTGAGTGTATGGCGTTTGGCGATGCCATGAACGATCGCGAAATGTTAAGCAGCGTAGGGCGCGGCCTGATTATGGGTAACGCGATGCCGCAACTGATTGCTGAACTGCCTCATCTATCGGTGATTGGGCATTGCCGCAATCAGGCAGTATCACACTTTTTGACGCATTGGCTGGACAATCCGCATCTACCTTATTCCCCCGAATGAGAGATCCCTTCCAGCAAGCCAGACTTCGCGTCTGGCTTTTTTTTGTCTGATTAGTGGGTTTTCAGGAGTTGAGCCAGCTCCGCTTTCCACGGCGTTAAATCACCGATGTGCGTGTCGACCCACTGCGGGTTGTAATAGGTTTCCAGATAACGTTCGCCGCTGTCGCACAGCAGCGTCACCAGCGATCCCGTTTCTCCTGCGTCGCGCATACGGGCGGCAAGTTGTAATGCTCCCCACATGTTGGTACCGGTTGAGGCACCAACTTTACGGCCCAGCTGTGTTTCCAGCCAGTGCGCGGTAGCCACGCTTGCGGCATCCGGCACGCGCAGCATTTCATCGACCACATCAGGAATAAAAGACGGTTCTACGCGTGGGCGACCGATACCTTCGATTTTGCTACCTACCGGGCTGCGTAATGTTGCATCGCGATTTTGCCAGAAGGGCAGAAAGACCGAGTTTTCCGGATCCACCACCATCAAACGAGTATCGTAGCCCTGACAACGAATATAGCGGCCAATGGTTGCCGAGGTGCCGCCGGTTCCGGCGCTCATTACGATATGCCGGGGAACAGGATTGGGCTCGCATTGCATCTGACGAAAGATACTGTCGGCAATATTGTTGTTACCACGCCAGTCGGTGGCACGCTCTGCGTAAGTGAACTGATCCATGTAATGGCCGTTCAGCTCACGAGCCAATTGTTCAGAAGCCGCATAAATTTCGCAGGCGCTTTCCACAAAATGACAACGCCCACCGTAAAACTCAATCTGTTCAATTTTACGTTTCGCAGTACACGAAGGCATAACGGCGATAAACGGTAAGCCTAACAGACGGGCAAAATAAGCTTCGGAGACCGCCGTTGAGCCGGATGATGACTCGATGATGGTGCTGCCTTCTTTGATCCAGCCATTGCACAGTCCATACAGAAACAGTGAGCGCGCCAGACGATGTTTCAGGCTCCCGGTCGGATGTGTGCTCTCATCTTTTAAATAGAGCTGAATGCCCGGAAACGCCGGGAGCGACAGACGAATGAGATGCGTATCCGCAGAACGCTGATAATCCGCGTTGATTTCATTGATGGCGTTTTTAACCCAGGGGCTATTCATCATTAAAAGATATCCATTTGTCATTTTGTGCCCAGAATAGCGAAAAGCACGGAAAAAATTGTTGCCATTTAGCCTTTAAAATAGAATGTAAGGAGAAAATTCTTCTCTGTGGAGTGGATATGTTAGACAAAATTGACCGTAAGCTGCTCGGCTTACTGCAACAGGACTGCACCCTTTCTTTGCAGGCGTTAGCAGATGCCGTTAATCTGACGACCACCCCTTGCTGGAAACGCCTCAAACGGCTTGAAGATGATGGTATCCTGCTGGGGCGAGTCGCCCTGCTGGATCCCGAAAAACTGGGGTTGGGCTTAACCGCGTTTGTGTTGATCAAAACTCAGCACCACAGCAGCGAATGGTATTGCCGCTTTGTCACCGAAGTCACCGGAATGCCGGAAGTTCTGGGATTCTGGCGTATGGCAGGGGAGTATGACTACCTGATGCGGGTCCAGGTCGCCGATATGAAAAGCTACGATGAATTTTATAAGCGCCTGGTGAACAGCGTGCCGGGCCTGTCTGATGTTACCTCCAGCTTTGCGATGGAACAGATTAAATACACAACTGCTCTACCGATTGAATAATTCTTCCGGCGCTCATTGCCGGAAATCTTGTCAGGACATAACGCGTGCGATTATTTGCTCAATTAAGCTGGTACTTCCGCCGGGAGTGGCGTCGCTACCTCGGGGCAGTGGCCTTGCTTATCATCATCGCTATCCTTCAGCTTATTCCGCCGAAAGTGGTCGGGATCATTGTGGATGGCGTGACGACTCAACGCTTCACCACCGAACGGCTGCTGATGTGGGTGGGGACAATTGCCCTGATTGCCGTGGTGGTTTATTTGCTGCGTTATGTCTGGCGTGTGCTGCTGTTTGGCGCATCCTACCAACTGGCGGTTGAGCTGCGGGAAGATTATTACCGTCAGTTGAGTCGCCAGCATCCAGAATTTTATCTGCGTCACCGTACGGGCGATCTGATGGCGCGTGCCACCAACGATGTCGATCGAGTGGTGTTTGCCGCTGGCGAAGGCGTGCTGACGCTGGTGGATTCGCTGGTAATGGGGTGTGCGGTGCTGATCGTGATGTCAACGCAGATAAGCTGGCAACTGACGCTCATTGCGCTGCTGCCGATGCCGGTGATGGCGTTGATGATCAAACGTTACGGTGATCGACTCCATCACCGTTTTAAGCTGGCGCAGGCGGCGTTTTCCAGCCTCAACGATCGTACTCAGGAAAGCCTGACCAGTATTCGTATGATCAAGGCTTTTGGGCTGGAGGATCGGCAGTCGGCATTATTTGCCGCAGATGCTGAAGATACCGGTAAGAAAAACCTGCGGGTGGCGCGCATTGACGCCCGCTTTGATCCTACGATTTATATCGCCATTGGTATGGCTAACCTGCTGGCGATTGCCGGGGGAAGCTGGATGGTGGTTCACGGCTCGCTGACGCTCGGGCAGCTCACCAGCTTTATGATGTATCTCGGTCTGATGATTTGGCCGATGCTGGCGCTGGCCTGGATGTTTAACATCGTCGAACGCGGCAGCGCCGCGTATAGCCGAATTCGCGCCATGCTGGCAGAAGCGCCGGTGGTGGATGACGGTACTGAACCGGTGCCGGAAGGACGCGGCGAGCTGGCGGTGGCGATTCGCGAGTTTTGCTACCCACAAACCACCCACCCGGCGCTGGAAAATGTGAATTTCCAGCTTAAACCTGGACAGATGCTGGGCATCTGTGGTCCGACTGGCGCGGGAAAAAGTACGGTGCTGTCGCTGATCCAGCGTCATTTTGATATCACCCAGGGCGATGTGCGCTTTCATGATATCCCGTTAACGCGCTTACAGCTGGATAGCTGGCGCAGCCGACTGGCGGTGGTTAGCCAGACGCCATTCCTGTTTTCCGATACCGTCGCCAATAACATCGCCTTAGGACGCCCGCAGGCCACGCAAGAAGAGATCGAGCATGTGGCGCGCCTTGCCAGCGTTCATGAGGATATTTTACGTCTTCCTCAGGGCTATGACACCGAGGTGGGTGAACGCGGGGTGATGCTGTCCGGTGGGCAAAAACAGCGAATCTCTATTGCCCGTGCGTTGCTGTTGAACGCTGAAATTCTGATTCTGGATGATGCGCTGTCGGCAGTAGATGGTCGTACCGAGCATCAGATCCTGCATAATCTGCGCCAGTGGGGCGAAGGCAGAACCGTGATTATCAGCGCCCACCGTTTATCGGCCCTGACGGAAGCCAGCGAGATTATCGTGATGCAGCATGGGCATATTGCTCAGCGCGGTGAACATGAATCGTTAGTGCAGCAGCCTGGCTGGTATCGCGATATGTACCGCTATCAGCAACTGGAAGCGGCGCTGTCCGATGCGCCAGAGATCAACGAGGAGGCGGCGAATGCGTAGTTTTGGACAACTATGGCCGACCCTGAAAAGGCTGCTGGCGTACGGCTCGCCGTGGCGAAAACAGCTGGCTATCGCCGTTGTTATGCTGTGGGTGGCCGCGGCGGCGGAGGTTAGCGGCCCGCTGCTGATTAGCTATTTTATCGATAACATGGTGGCGAAAAACAACCTGCCGCTGGCGATGGTCGCCGGGCTGGTTGCGGCGTATGTGGGATTGCAGCTGCTGGCGGCGGGTCTGCATTACGCACAGTCGCTGTTGTTTAATCAGGCCGCCGTGGGCGTGGTGCAACAGCTGCGTACCGACGTGATGGACGCTGCGCTGCGCCAGCCGCTCAGCGCCTTTGATACTCAGCCCGTCGGGCAGCTTATCTCACGTGTGACCAATGACACGGAAGTGATTCGTGACCTGTATGTGACGGTTGTGGCAACGGTTCTACGCAGTGCGGCCTTGATCGGCGCGATGCTGGTGGCGATGTTCAGCCTGGAGTGGCGCATGGCGCTGGTCGCGATGATCATTTTCCCGGCGGTGCTGGTGGTGATGGTGATTTATCAACGTTACAGCACCCCGATTGTGCGCCGGGTGCGCGCTTATCTGGCGGATATTAACGATGGCTTTAACGAAGTCATCAACGGCATGAGTGTTATCCAGCAGTTCCGTCAGCAGGCGCGATTTGGCGAAAGAATGGGCGAGGCCAGCCGTTCGCACTATATGGCACGGATGCAGACCCTGCGCCTGGATGGTTTTTTGCTGCGTCCGTTGCTTAGCCTTTTCTCGGCGCTGATCCTCTGCGGTTTATTGATGCTGTTCAGCTTTACCTCTGGCAGCTCCATCGAAGTTGGTGTTCTGTATGCGTTTATTAGCTATCTCGGGCGGTTGAACGAGCCGCTTATCGAGCTGACGACTCAGCAGTCAATGCTGCAGCAGGCGGTTGTCGCCGGTGAACGTGTGTTCGAATTGATGGATGGGCCACGTCAACGCTATGGTGATGATGACCAGCCGCTAAAGAGTGGGGATATCGAGGTAGATAACGTTTCATTTGCCTATCGTGACGACAATCTGGTGCTGCAAAACATCAGTCTGTCCGTGCCTTCGCGTAGCTTTGTGGCCCTGGTCGGGCACACCGGCAGCGGCAAAAGTACGCTGGCCAGCCTGCTGATGGGATACTACCCGCTGACGCAGGGGGAAATCCGCCTTGATGGGAGACCGCTGTCTTCGCTGAGCCATGGTGTATTACGCCAGGGCATCGCGATGGTGCAGCAGGATCCGGTGGTGATGGCGGATACCTTCCTGGCAAACGTCACGCTGGGCCGCGATATCTCAGAAGCGCGGGTATGGCAGGCGCTGGAGACCGTGCAACTGGCGGAGCTGGCGCGCGGCCTGAGCGAGGGGATTCATACCCGGCTGGGCGAGCAGGGCAATAATCTCTCCGTTGGGCAAAAACAGCTGCTGGCGCTGGCGCGGGTGTTGGTTGAAACGCCGCAGGTACTGATCCTCGACGAAGCCACGGCCAGTATTGACTCCGGCACGGAACAGGCGATTCAGCAAGCGCTGGCGGCAGTGCGTGAACACACCACGCTGGTGGTGATTGCGCATCGCTTATCGACGATTGTCGATGCGGACACCATTCTGGTGCTGCACCGTGGACAGGCGGTTGAGCGAGGTACGCACCAGCAATTACTGGCGGCACAAGGCCGTTACTGGCAGATGTATCAACTGCAGCTGGCGGGCGAAGAGCTGGCAGCCAGTACGCAAGAGGATTCCATTATTGCCTGATAGCTGAGACCAACCCGGTATCGTAGGCCGGACGGCAATCAACAATCTGGTGCAAAAATGTAACGCACTATGCACCGTTATAGTGCGTTTTTTCTTTTTCTTCCCCAACGCCCCTCGGTTAGCCCGAACCATCCTGCCATTTTCATTCCTGGCACACCCCTTGCAGTATTCATCTGGTGTATCTGCAGCCACTACTGAATTCTGACTGGAGGGGATCTATGAAGCTGGTTACCGTGGTAATCAAACCGTTCAAACTGGAAGACGTCCGCGAAGCCTTGTCGTCTATTGGTATTCAGGGGCTGACCGTCACCGAAGTGAAGGGGTTTGGCCGACAGAAAGGTCATGCCGAGCTGTACCGTGGGGCTGAATATAGCGTCAATTTTTTGCCCAAGGTGAAGATTGATGTGGCGATTGCCGACGACCAACTGGATGAAGTGATCGATGTCATCAGCAAGGCGGCCTACACCGGAAAAATTGGCGACGGCAAAATCTTTGTCGCCGAGCTGCAACGCGTGATTCGTATTCGTACCGGCGAAACTGACGAAGCCGCACTGTAACGTCTGGCACACAGTGATAGGAAACCAAAAAATGAAGATAGCAACGATGAAAACGGGTATTGCTTCACTGGCGCTGTTGCCGGGCCTGGCGATGGCGGCACCGGCGGTCGCGGACAAAGCGGATAACGCTTTTATGATGATCTGTACCGCGCTGGTGCTGTTTATGACCATTCCTGGCATTGCGCTGTTTTACGGCGGTTTGATTCGCGGTAAGAACGTGTTGTCGATGCTGACTCAGGTGACGGTGACATTTGCCCTGGTCTGTATTTTATGGGTGGTTTATGGCTACTCTCTGGCCTTTGGCGAAGGGAATAATTTCTTCGGCAACTTCAACTGGGTATTGCTGAAGAACATCGCGTTGACGGCGGTCACGGGGAGCTTCTACCAGTACATTCACGTTGCTTTTCAGGGCTCTTTCGCCTGTATCACCGTTGGGCTTATCGTTGGGGCGCTGGCTGAGCGTATTCGCTTCTCGGCGGTACTGATTTTTGTGGTGGTGTGGTTAACGCTGTCTTACATCCCAATAGCCCATATGGTCTGGGGCGGCGGTTTGCTGGCTTCTCACGGCGCACTGGATTTTGCCGGCGGGACGGTTGTACATATCAACGCGGCGATTGCCGGTCTGGTGGGTGCTTATCTGATTGGCAAACGCGTCGGTTTTGGTAAAGAAGCCTTTAAACCGCATAACTTGCCGATGGTTTTCACCGGCACCGCCATTCTCTACATTGGCTGGTTTGGCTTTAACGCCGGTTCTGCGGGCATGGCGAATGAAATCGCTGCGCTGGCTTTCGTCAATACCGTGGTCGCCACCGCTGCCGCCATCCTCGGGTGGATCTTCGGGGAATGGGCGCTGCGCGGGAAGCCGTCTTTGCTGGGGGCCTGTTCTGGGGCCGTTGCGGGTCTGGTTGGCGTCACGCCTGCCTGTGGCTATATCGGTGTCGGCGGGGCGTTGATTATTGGCGTGGTAGCCGGTCTGGCGGGCCTGTGGGGAGTGACGATGCTCAAGCGTTTTCTGCGCGTGGACGATCCGTGTGACGTGTTTGGCGTTCACGGCGTGTGCGGCATTGTCGGCTGTATCCTGACCGGGGTTTTTGCCGCCAGCTCGCTGGGGGGCGTGGGGTTTGCCGAGGGCGTGACCATGGGGCATCAGCTGCTGGTGCAACTGGAAAGCGTGGCGATTACCATCGTCTGGTCCGGCGTGGTGGCCTTCATCGGTTATAAGCTGGCGGATATGACGGTGGGTCTGCGCGTACCAGAAGAGCAGGAACGCGAAGGTCTGGATGTGAACAGTCACGGCGAGAACGCCTACAACGCCTGATTTCTCAATATGCCGGATGGCACTAACGTTTATCCGGCCTACAACGATGTAGTCTGTAGGCCGGATAAGGCATCAATTGCGATTACGCATTACCCCTTCCTGTACGGTAGAAGCGACCAGCACGCCATCCTGGGTATAGAATTCCCCGCGCACAAAGCCCCTGGCACCGGAGGCGGAAGTACTTTCGACGTTATACAGCAGCCATTCATTGATATTGAACGGACGATGGAACCACATTGAGTGGTCAATGGTGGCGATCTGAATCCCTTTTTCCAGGAAACCAATCCCGTACGGTTGCAACGCGACGGGCAGGAAGTTCAGGTCAGAGGCATAACCCAGAAGATACTGATGGACGCGCAGATCGTCTTGCAACTGACCGTTGGCGCGGATCCATACCTGACGGGTCGGAGGTGCGACGTGACCTTTTAAGGGGTTATGAAACTCTACCGGGCGGACTTCTAACGGACGGTCGTTGATAAACTTTTCTTTCAATAGTGGCGGCAGAAGATGCGCCACTGAGCGTGCAATTTCTGTTTCTGATTTCAGCTCATCGGGACCCGGCGCATCTGGCATCGTTTTCTGATGTTCAAATCCGTCTTCCGGTGCCTGAAAGGAGGCGGTCATGTAAAAAATGGGTTTGCCGTTTTGGATTGCGGCAACGCGGCGCGCGCTGAAACTGTTACCATCACGCAGGACTTCTACATCATAAATGATGGGTTTTTGGCTATCGCCGGGGCGTAAAAAGTAGCTGTGAAAGGAGTGCACCAGACGTTCTTCCGGGACAGTTTCTTTCGCGGCATATAGCGCCTGACCGACAACCTGTCCGCCAAAAACCTGACGTAATCCTAAGTCTTCACTTTGGCCGCGAAAGAGCCCTTCTTCAATTTTTTCCAGATTTAACAATGTCAGCAAATTTTTGAGTGCCAGACTCATAGGAGCTCTCCAGGTGATATCGATGTCGCGCGAGTTAGGCAGAGTATAACGCAATTTTAAAAGTGGTCCGATGGGTGCAATTGTCTGAATTACGGGCCTATTACAGGCAAAAACAGCTGTCTTGTGCCACACTTAATCACGTTATGTTTTTGTTAACCACTCTTCTGGCGAGGAAAGTTCTCGCTGGTGCATAGATGATAAGGAGAATTTAATGAAACTCGTGCACATGGTAAGTGGTTTAGCGGTTGCAGTCTCTCTGGCAGCCTGCGCCGATAAAAGTGCAGATATTCAGACACCTGCGCCAAGCCCTAATACGTCAATTTCTGACACACAGTCTAAAATTCAGCAGCCCAATGTCTCTGGTACGGTATGGATCCGCCAGAAAGTGGCCCTGCCACCGGATGCGGTGCTGACCGTCACGCTGTCGGATGCGTCGCTGGCCGATGCGCCGTCAAAAGTGCTGTCGCAAAAAGCGGTGCGTACTGAAGGTAAGCAAGCGCCATTCAGCTTCGTATTACCGTTTAACCCGGCAGATATTCAGCCCAACGCGCGTATTCTGCTGAGTGCGGCAATTACGGTGAATGGCAAACTGGTCTTTATTACCGATACCGTTCAGACGGTTATCAATCAGGGCGGGACGAAAGCCGACCTGACTTTGGTTCCCGTGCAGCAGACCGCAGTCCCGCTTAATGCTGGCGGCGGCGCAACCACCACGGTGCCTTCGACCTCACCAACCCAGGTGACCCCGTCTTCTGCCGTTCCTGCTCCCACGCAGTATTAAGGCAGTCGTAACCCTCTCCATGAGGAGAGGGTTAGTACACCCAGCGATAGCGCTGTAAATCGATTTGCCCGCTGCCGGAAACGACAATGCCTTCTGCCAGCAACGCCTGACGTTGTCGTTGCAGATCGGGGCCCGTCAGTGAAATAGCACCGTGGCGATTGACGACCCGATGCCAGGGCAGGGAACTACCTTCGGGGAGACGCTTAAGCACGCCGCCCACCTGGCGCGCAGCGCGCGGCGATCCGGCAAGTCTGGCGACATCGCCATAGGTGGTGACGAATCCTTCGGGGATTGACGCGACAATTTGCCAGACGCGTTGGGGGAAAGTGTCTTGTATATCCATCATTTATTCCTGCGCTAATCCTTCAGCATAATCCTGAATGGCGAGTGAGTGAAGCCGCATTGCGCAAGAAAACAGCATCCGATGCTGGATGGGTTGCATTTACAGGGTACAGCAGTGATAATGCGCCTGCGCGTTGGTTAACAACGCTCTCAATGGGGGCTCTGTTGGTTCTCCCGCAACACTACTCTGTTTACCAGGTCAGGTCCGGAAGGAAGCAGCCAAGGCAGATGACGTGTGTGCCGGGATGTAGCTGGCAGGGCCCCCACCCATTTCAGGGTAAGTACTTGATAGATAATGTCTAAAGTACTGAAATCTCTCCCCCATAGCCTTAGTGGTACAAAAACTGTGTATCACCAGTAGGCTGCACGATGTCCCTTATGCTCTCCCGTCATGGGATCTGGTACTACCGGAAAGTTAACGTCTTACCCTGTGGTAAACGCCGTGAGTTTCGTCGTTCGTTAGGTACTCGTTCAAAGACTGAAGCGACAAAGCGATCTTTACGCTTTGCAGATCGCCCTTGGCTGATTACTGAGACGTCCACGACTACAATCGATTTGATCCAATCCCCTAATTCAGACTTGTCGCTTAGCGAGCTAAAACTACATGCTGAGCAGTACGTTGAGTTTAAAAGCCGTGAAGTTTGTGAAAGGGAAGTTTCTTCTATCAAACGCTGTATTGATAAGTACTTTAGCTTCACTGAGCAGGTGTTTAAGCGTAGTAGGGCTGCTGAATTCATTAGCGGGCTGGATGTCGCGATTCCTACAAAGAACAAATATGTTAAGAAAATCAGTGGGTTTTTTCGATGGCTGAAACACCGTACTGACTATGATTTTCAAAATCCCTTTGAGGGATTGCTCCAAAAGGATCGCGAGCCAGTTTCCCAAAAGCGAGAGGCATATACCTCTGCTCAGATCAGATGCCTAGAGAATGGAATCAGTACATTACCTGACTGGAAGATATGGATTATTTTGCTTGGTCGATTTACGGGGATGAGGGCTAATGAAATTTGTCAACTATATCATGGTGATATATTAAAAAATGAGGGAAGATGGTGCATCAGGATTGATGATCGTCATGATGGACAGGTGGTCAAAACGGAGAACAGTAAACGTACAATACCAATTCATCAAAAATTGATAGATATAGGATTTTTGGTGTATGTACAGAAACAGAAGGGCAGACTGTTCCCGCAGTTAACTTTCTATAAAGGGTCATACAGCCACTACTTCACTCGCTGGTTTAGCGGTTATCGCAAAAAATTAGGGGTTCCAGAGTTTCATTCACTGCGACATTACATTGCCACTAAGTTAAAAAACGCTGGTGTAGTGGAGCACTATGCTGCTGCATTCTTAGGACATGCAGATAATTCAATCACATACAGAAGATATGGTAAATCAGTCGCGGTATCTCAACTATATGACCTATTAGAACATATTTGATTCGTACTAAGCAGCCTCTTCGCTGAGAGCCTGCTTAGTGACGGGAGAGCATAAGGGACATCGTGCAGCCTACTGGTGATACACAGTTTTTGTACCACTAAGGCTATGGAGGAGAGACTTCAGTACTTTAGCGTATAGCTATCAAGTACTTACCCTGAAATGGGTGGGGGCCCTGCCATCAGCCATTAGTACTAAATTGTGTTGGTTAATCAATTGGTTATCATGTTAGTACTACAACAGTACTGTACCACTCTAGATAGTACCGTCCAGCACAAAATCTTGCAAGGTAACGTATTTGCAATGATTTATAGATATTTTTTTATCTTTAATAGTCCAGTATTCCATTGGATCGTACTGTTGCATAAATGTCTGTACCACTTGGAAAGTACAAAAGAACATTTGACATAATTAATGAATGTATCAGTAAAGAAGTACAAAGATACCTGCGACTTAATCGAAGGATGTATCGTTTAGAAAGTACAAAGATAGTGCCTAAATGATATATGATTTTTTGATTTTAATAGTAATGAAATTGTCAAGAAAAACTTGCAACTATTCCTTGATTGGGGCAATTTTGCCCGTTAACATATAGCCAATCGAACATAAACAGCAGCCGTAGGAGGTTAACCATGAGAAGATTTTTAATTTAGAGGAGTGTTAATCATGACAAAAAAGAAAGAACCACATGAACTAAAACCACGTGGGCGGAAAGAAAAGGTACATCAGAATAACGACCTTCGTAGTCACCTGGCAGGGGTTAAAAATTTAAATCAGCTAACCAGTGCTGCACAAAACGTTATCAAGAAACATATTAGGACTTTGACTGAATCAAAAGGTTCTAAAAAAGGCATGGTGACAAAGAATATACTTATACTATTAACCATGATGGGTGATATTAGCAAAGACAAAACTAAATCAATGCTAGATAGTAGTGAACTATTCGAAGGTAATAATTATTCTAAATCGAGGGTGAACGATTATAAGAAAGTATTAACAGGTGTATCAAAAGAGCTATGGGGGATGTTTAAAGATGGTACACCGATTCGCACCGATGACCCAAAAGGCGGAGAATATCTTACTGGTGAAGAATTGTACAAGTTGACTCACTTATTAGAGAGTAATCCAACGAAGAAAGAACTTTCGGATCTCATAAAAAAAATATATCCATCCTAAA
Organism: Citrobacter sp. wls706; assembly: GCF_005281305.1. Classification (NCBI taxonomy): domain Bacteria; kingdom Pseudomonadati; phylum Pseudomonadota; class Gammaproteobacteria; order Enterobacterales; family Enterobacteriaceae; genus Citrobacter; species Citrobacter sp. wls706. Next base: position 296,179 of record NZ_SZXG01000037.1, read on the forward strand.
TTAGTATGATAGTGGGGTACTAACTCAGGCTGCATCGTACTAATACGGGTTAATCAGAGATTGAAACGACTTAATTAAGGTCATAGCAACCTAAAAAAACACTTCTGTAGTATGTTTTTTGGCTCTTTTTGGTTGTTTTTTGCACGATCCTGATTAAGTACCCCTTATATTAAAATAATTAGATCTCGTAAATGCCTTACTTATATTAAGTCTCTAGAGAGCCTAACTCGCTTTGCTCGTTAGTCTCTTTAAGAACCAAAAATTAGATCGTAACGTTGCGTTTTTCTCGTAGTACTCGAAACAACGCAAGGCGTTACTACTCGCTTTGCTCAGACAGATAACAGTACTGACAAACCGACTTTATCAAAATGATTTGGGTCGGCCTACGGCCTAAAGTCTTCATGAGTACCTACGCGTCGCCTTGCTCCTTGTTGGGGGTTATCGGGCTGTTTAAGCCCTTACTGCAAAAGAACTTGATTGAGGCAAGTCCACCCAATTACCTGCACTTCCAGTTACTGGAAAAGCACTATCAGTACTGACCAGAGCGAAGCGACCCCGATCCGATTAGCCACCCTTCATGATGGTGTTTCGGACAAAACGTACATGAAGCCCCTGAACCCGATTTTAACTAGAGGCAGTTATTCCCAATCCATAAGCAATCAAACGGCCTTAACGGCTTTCTGAGGGCGTTTAAACGGTAAGTCCAAACAGTACTCCAGGTGCTTTCGAAGTACTGACCAACGTCTGATCGTTTTTACCTATTGATTTGTCAGGTATTAATAGATATTGATAGTTTTTATCGATCAAAAATTGAATTATCGATCGTTTTTATCGATCGATGTGTTGTGAAGTGATATTCTGATTACCTTTGATACACAACCTTTGAGGGATTTTATGGCCGGGCTTGTCGTTTTCATCATTTGTGTGATCCTTGCAGTACTTACTTTCAGGAAAGTGTCACACCATTTCAGAAATAAAGGTCGGGGAAAGTTTCGTACTTCGATTGCAGCGTTAGTCATCAGCTTTATTGTTTTTGTTGTCTCAATAGGAATTGGTTCCGGTGTCGTTTCACAAGATATAAGCACTGATATTAATGCTAAGGCTTCAACGACTAGCAGTACGGAAACGAAAAAAGCCGATGTTTATAAATGCGATAAGTTTGATGCGATAACCCAAACTCGACAAGGAACAAAAAATAATTCTGGTTACTATTCAGATAAAAGTATTTTAGTTGAATATACTATCTCAGATGATAAGTTGATCAGTCGAATGCCAATTCCTGGTGATAAAGACAGTACTGATACTGCTAAATTCAATGAAACCGCAGAAGATGGATCACGAAAGTATGGGAATTCATCAAGTAACTATTTTGTATCGGTGCTTAATGATAGTACCATAAAAGTAATTCTCGTTGATTTTAACCATAATGGAACAATTACACAGATTTGCTCGAAATAGTAATCTTGTATCAGGGGGAAGAAATGATGATAAGAATATTGTCAGTACTCTTAACGACGATCCCATTAACTGCAATTGCGACTACGATTCCCGATGGGAAACCAGAAAAGCCCTTTGTTATTGGTAATGAAGTTATTTGTCTGAAAGAAATCCAGAAGCAAATCACCCCTTATCTCAAATCTTTTGAAGAAGAAAGCGGGGTTAAGTACAAGTACAATGTTAAATCTGGTTTATCGTACAAAGATACTGTAGGGCTGCGGTTACAGATCAATCGTGTGGATTCGGGGTTGGATATGCGTGTTGCGGATCTTGATTATTACTGGTTACATGAACGTGGAAGCATGTGCCAACCAACGTACATGGTACTTGATCGTTCTCAATGAATACTGTCTTTAACAAGGTCGCGAAAGCGGCCTTCATCTTTACCAGAACGAAGGTGTGCCTGTCTTTAAAAACTATTAAAATCAATTGATTATGAAGTTTTTCTGCATGGCGTTTTCACCTTAACCTTACATTTTTTAAAGGAATGTTGTAGGCTACATAAAATTTATCATTGAGAATAATATGAGTAGCCAACTTATTGAAAAAATCAAAGATGAATGTTCGCGTATCGAAGAGGATGCTCTTTATTCATCAAAATCACATTATAATGCGTCCTCACCATGGGAAAAATGTAATTTATTCATTGGGATACCTATAGCAATATTATCAGCTATAGCTGGTCTTAGTGCCTTAAAGGACATGACAAATATTACTATTTTTATATCTTTTGTACTTACATGCTTAACAGCAATTAATACTGCCCTCAATCCGAGTAAGCGAGCTGGTCATCATAAATCAGCAGCTGGAGAATATAATAATCTTAAAAATGATGTTCGTCTTTTTCGTGAGATTGAGCTAATTGAAGTAACTTTGTCTGAAAATGATTTAAAGGAAAAAATAAAAGTTTTTTCTGATCGAAGAAATCAACTAAACATTAGCTCTCCTACGATACCGCGATGGGCATACGAAAAAACACAATCAGATGTTAATAATGGTTTTTCTCAATACGCCATCGACAAGGAAAAGAAATGAGCGTTCAATCCTATTTGGATACTATATCCAAAAATGCTATCTTGAAGGATAGTACTATAACAACTTCGATTAGCACATTGCAAAGAAGACTTGGATACTATTTTGATAATAATGTTGTTATAAGCCATTTTGCGTTTGGTTCTAATACCCGTTATACAATGTTGCCGAGAAAATATGATCCGCAATCTGATGTGGATTATATGGTTGTATTCAGTAATACGGGGCATCAACCGCAGACGTATTTAAATCGCCTCAAAAATTTTGTTGAATGCTATTATTCTTCTTCTGAAAGAAAACAAAGTCACCCAACAATTAAACTTAACCTTCATCATATTACTTTTGAGTTGGTTCCTGCTGTTTATAATACAATTTATGGATATCAAATCCCTGCACCAGCAAATAATTTCGAAACATGGATTAGTACTAACCCTAATGATTTTAATAGTAAATTAACTGATAAAAATAGAAATAATTATTCTTTGATAAAACCATTGATACGGATATTAAAATATTGGAATGCAAATGCGGGATATGTTTTTGAATCATATGAGCTTGAACAAAATATAGTAAGTATGAATTTTCTATTTTGCTATAACATCAAAGATTATTTTTATCATGCAGTTGGACAACTTAACTGTTCCTACTGGTCTCCTCAGTGGAAGCAAAATGCTGTAAATAAATTAAAAAATACAGTAAATTCTGTTAAGGCGTATGAAAGTGGCGGATGGCATTACTCTGCTGAAACTGAAATAAAAAAGATTTTACCTGAAGTGTAATTCTAAAAATTTAATTATAAAGCACAATTTTTTTTGTGTTTTATAATTTATGTTACTTTTGAGGATAACTTGCTGAAGTGAAAGCATCTGTCATTAGCATCATTTGATTTCCTCTAAGTGGAGTGAACGGAAATGAGACATAGTCTAAATTTCCTTGAGTCATGTTAAAATATAGCTTTTTGTCATCAACTGTTAACTTTGACGCATGTTCCGGATATGTACCTTCATTTTTAAATGTGATCAGAAAGGCCATAGGAAAGAAGTGCATACAACTACAATGACATAAATGTCCATCATTGAAAAATGATGTCAGTTGAGCGGTTATCTGTGTTTTGTTAGGGTAAAACCAATAATAGAAATCATGAGTAGCTTCTATATTTTTATTTTTTCCTAAGACAAATTCCCTTAATGGTGTGTAGAATTCACTATCAATAGGGCCATTTTTGCAAACTTCTACAGATGTTGCTGCAAGAAGATGACCTACCATTGCACGCAAAAACGGTATTGCATTGAAAGGCGTTGAGATAATATTTCCGTAAAAATGAACACCAGCTAAATATTGCCGAATTAGATTTATAAAATCTTCGATGGGAACTTTGATCTCATGATCCAAACTTCCGAGTATGTTGCCATTACAATTCTTGCATATGGTTTTGAATGTCGCTCCGGCGTGGGCATTTATCGGTTTTATTTCATCAGATGAATAATGTTCAGATACCGTTTTTTGAAACATTGGTTGAATAGTTGTTGCACAACGAGGTGGCACATGATCCTTACTCAATAGACCATATGAACCGCAAATGACGCAATGCCCCTCATTAATTCTTGCATGTCTCAAACGTTCGGAAATTTTACCCATAAGAAACCTCGGAAGAGCAATCTTGACTGATTTTATCGCAAATGGATAACGTATGCATTTCAATCTTCATCTGCTTTACAGCCTCTGTGTTTAAGAATGTGGCTAAGGTACTCGACTTTAGAGCACAAAATAATCTAATCCCTGCCCACAAATTTTTTGACAAAAAAGTTAAAGGGATCGTTTACTCAGATAAAAGTACAGTCAGTTTTTTTCTGCACAATTTGAAATCTCGTTCGTATGGTCAGATTCAACCCCGCCGACCAAATGCCGTGTACTCAGAACTCAGTACCGAACTTTTCACAAATTCTGCATTGCATAAAAAATGAACGATGGAAAATGTGTTTTTAGGTATACCTCTAGCAGACCTACACAGATCTCATTCAAAATGGTTCATTAAATGGATTTTACAACCTAAAACAGACCATATATAATGAACCACATAAAACAGACTGATGGTGACTATCATGCGTGTATGGGCATATCTAAGAGCTTCGACGAAAGAGCAAGATGCGGATAGGGCATTGAAAGAGTTGGAGGCATTTGCTCATTCGCATGATCTGAAAATATCAAAGTACTTTAAAGAAAATGAATCAGGTGCAAGCCTACAGCGGCCTCAATTATTTTTACTCTTAGATATCGCGGAACGTGGCGATATTCTGCTCTGTGAGCAAATAGATCGTATAAGCCGACTTACCGCAGAGGACTGGAAAACCTTACGAGGACTCATCGAATCTAAAGGGATCAGGGTTGTATCGTTAGATTTGCCTACGAGCCATCAGCTTTTACATGTTCAGGATGAGTTCACCGCTCGTATGTTTGAAGCAATGAATTCTATGATGCTCGATATGCTGGCGGCAATCAGTCGCAAGGACTACGAAGATCGCCGCAGACGACAAAAGCAGGGTATTGAAAAGGCCAAGAGAGAGAAAAAATATCGTGGTCGCCCAGTTGATGAGAGCCTGCATCATAAAGTACAAGAATTACTGTCTGACGGTAAAAGCTGGAGCAAAATTCAGGCTTTGATCGGTTGTTCAAGGGCTACTATCGCAAAGGTGGCTAAAAACTCATCTCTTACAGCAGAATAGTGGGTAACAAAGGGCAGAGTAGGCCAGCACTGCCAGATTGTTAACGAATATAGCGGTATAGGGTTAAGGAAGGGTACTTACAGTTTCGTAGTGAAAGAATCCTTTCGATATCTATCCACGTTTTGTGATTAAAATCAATTTAAACACAATATGTAGTATTGAGTAGTTGGTTTTGTCGCTATATGCTGATGTTTCCATGGAAATAGAGGGCTCGATAATGGGTAAAGATCAGCATGTTGTTCCTCATGATGGAGGTTGGGCCGTTAAGGGGGCAGGAAACAGTAAAGCGACCTCCGTTCACTCAACAAAGCAATCTGCGGTGGACGCTGCAAGAGGGATTGCTACAAACCAAAAAAGTGAGCTTGTGATCCATAACAAGGATGGCAGGATCGCAAAAAAAGATTCGCATGGTAACGATCCTTGTCCACCAAAGGATAAGAAGTAATTGAATAAGGGGCTTGTCGCCCCTTTTTTATGTACATCGGGTAGGCACTTCCGACACTATAAATTTCGAAAAGTGCATGTCATGTCTCCAACCATGACGGCACGTTACCTTGCAAGATTTTGTGCTGGACGGTACTATCTAGAGTGGTACAGTACTGTTGTAGTACTAACATGATAACCAATTGATTAACCAACACAATTTAGTACTAATGGCTGATGGCAGGGCCCCCACCCAATTCTGCCGTCCGGCAATTTCCTTTCTGTTTATCTTCTTTTCTTTGTCACCGTATCGTCATTTTATTGTCATCAAATGCTGTCAATGTGTTTCGGGGATGTTGTTTGGCGCTTTTACCGTCGCCGATCACAAGGATTTTTTACAATGTCGACTGCTGTACTGAATGTCAAAATTGATGAAGCGCTGAAAGAAAAACTTCGTCATTACGCCGAAGTGCATAATGAAAATTTAAGTGTCGCGACGGAAAAGCTGCTGCTGATAGCATTTTCCGCCGTTGAAGAGGCGGGAGTCTCCGCTGAGGATATCGACAGCCAGCATACGGAAGAATCCGTCGTTGACGCACTGACTCCTAAAGAAATCAAAGCATTGCGCAGATTACTGAAGAAGAAAAAATGAAACAACAATCGCTCTCAACCGCCTGTAATTACGGCGAAGCCTGTGAATTGCTGCGTTCCGGCTATGTGAAACATGTTCGCCTGAGCTGGAATGTCGGTAGCGATGAGTTCTTCCGTATTGCTTCCGACTGGTGTGATGCCGGGGCAAAAATTAAGAAGGACGGTGAGAATTTTGTGATTTCCCTGAAAGGTTTTCCGGTTCCTCCGCAGTTGTAATATTGCCCGGACTTCCTTGTCCGTTACGGCATACAAGGGCGAGTCCTTTGGCTCGTCGCTTAAATTATTTTGCGCATTTTCCCGCTGCTGGCCTGCAAACGTAGGTTATCCCAAATGGGTTGCAACACCCTGAAGGCGGCGCGTGCTGTATCATCCGGCAATGTGAAGGGCATGCGCAAAAAACGATCGAATGCGCCATCGAGGCCGAAGCGCGTACCGGTTCCTAACTGAATCCCCGCGCTTTCGGCGCGCGTGGCAAAGAGAGTCGCCAGCGTATCGGGCAGTTCGACCCAGAAAGAGAGTCCTCCTTGTGGTTGGGTAAACTGCCATTCCGGGAAATGTGTATGCATCAGACTGGAACACAGGTCGCGCTGCGATGTCAGCAACCGTCTTCTGTCAGGCAGAAAGCGCTCAGCGTTATCCAACAACCAACGGGTGGCGAGTTGTTCAAGTACCGGAGAGCCCAAATCGAAGGTGTCGCGGGTTTGTACCAGGGCGGCAATCGTTCGTGACGAGGCCCGAATCCAACCCAAACGTAATCCACCCCAAAAACTTTTCCCTGCCGATCCCAGCAAAATGATCGGAGCATCACGATTGAATGCGGCAAGCGGCGGTGGGGGTGGGGCGTCGTACCACAGGTTCACCATCGTCTCATCGACTACCAACGTGGTACGCGTTCTTTCGGCAATATCTGCGACAACCTGGCGTGTTGCGGCGTCCATGCAGCGCCCGGTCGGGTTATGAAAGTCTGGCATCAGATAGGCCATTCTGGGCGCCGTTTGCGCGATGGTGGCGACCAGACCGGCCGTATCCCAACCCTGCTCGGGTAGCGACACGCCAACAGGCCGACAGGACGCGCCCTGAATAGCGGCAATCGCCAGCGGATAAGTGGGGTGATCAACGACGACGCGATCGCCAGGACCTGTCAGCAAACGCAGGATCAGCGCCAGACCGCTGACCGCGCCATTCACCACCATTATTTCATCGGGCTGCGTGGGGAGTCCGCGCTCGCAATAATGCCGGGCGATGGATTCACGTAAAGCTGCCAGCCCCTGCGGCAGATACCCGGAACTCAGCAGATGCTGCGGCATCGCGAACAACGCTTGCTGATAAGCCTGATGAATTTCGGGACCGGCACTGAGCGCTGCCGTGGACAAATCAAGCGCAGTGCCAGCGCTGGTTCGCGTTGGCACATGGCGAATGTGTTCCGGCAGAATAACCCGTGAACCGCTCCCATGACGGCTCTCCAGATAGCCTTCCTCACGCAGTTGTGCCATAGCACTGGCAACGGTGGTTCGGCTCACTTCCAGAACGGCAGCGAGTTCACGCTCGCCGGGCAAGCGGCTATCCAGCGCCAGACGACCATCGAGAATCAATAGACGTAGCGCTTCTGCCAGCTGTCGCCAGAGGGGCGTTCGCGAAGGGCTTTCCTGCCAGTGGCCGAGCAGGCGCTGCAAAGACTGACTTCCATAACGGCGAGATGACATAGCAGTCCACTTTTTGAAAACTGGACATTAATCATAGTGCCAATTACGGGGAAGATGAAAGCTATCTGAGAATGAGAGGGAAAAAGCATGCTGCGTCGTTTACTTCAGCTGTATATCGGTCTGGCGCTGTACGGTGTGTCGACAGCCATGTTTGTTCGTGCCGATTTAGGGGCCGATCCGTGGAACGTATTTCATCTGGGCGTGGCCAATTTACTGTCGATGAATATCGGCGTGGTGATTATTGTCGTAGGCGTGTTGGTGCTGCTGGCGTGGATACCGCTACGCCAGCGTCCCGGATTTGGCACCCTGAGCAATGTCATTATGATTGGGCTGGCTGCAGATGCCGCGCTGGTGGTGATCCCGGGATTTGAATCCCTGCTGGCGCGCAGCGGCCTGCTGGTGATGGCGGTGATACTGAATGCATTAGCCACCAGTTTATACATTGGCGCTGGTTTTGGCGCGGGCCCACGGGACGGTCTGATGACCGGTATTCACGCACGTACCGGATGGCCAGTACGACGCATTCGCACCGCAATCGAAGTGTCAGTGTTGCTTATCGGCTGGCTGCTGGGGGGGACCGTGGGGGTTGGCACGGTGTTGTATGCGCTGGCTATTGGGCCGTTAATTCAGATTTGCCTGCCGTGGTTCCGCCACCAGCCACAGTCGCGCATTCGTGTCAGGAGTGAGTCTGGGGCACGATCGTCCGCTGGCGACTAAACTTAACCTCGACTGACGCGGCCAGAATCGGCTTGCTGCGCAGTAAACTTCGGAGGTTTTTCTCATGAAGTATGTTGATGGTTTTGTGGTTGCCGTACCCGCTGAAAATAAGGAGGCGTACATTGCGATGGCGGCAAAAGCAGCTCCGCTTTTCAAGGAGTTCGGCGCATTACGCGTGGTGGAGTGCTGGGCTGATGATGTCCCCGACGGCAAATTGACCGATTTTCGCATGGCAGTGAAAGCGCAGGATCATGAAGAGGTGGTATTCAGCTGGATTGAATACCCATCCAAAGAGGTCCGCGATGCGGCGAATCAGAAGATGATGTCCGATCCCCGTATGAAGGAATTCGGTGAATCTATGCCATTTGATGGCAAGCGAATGATCTACGGTGGATTTGCGCCCATTATGGACGAGTGATGTGACTGGCTGTGCGGCGTGCCGCCAGCCATCTCAACATCAACAGCCCTGTTAAAGCCGTTTTTCAGCCCACAGAATAAATTCCGCTTTTGGCAGTGCCTTACTGTAAAGCCAGCCCTGACCATACTGCACGCCATGTTGTCGTAGCCAGGCTTCCTGATTTTCAGTTTCGATACCTTCTGCCACCATTTCCAGCTTCAGCGTTTTGGCAATCTCAATGATATGCGGCGTCACGTTGTTGTACTCCAGGGCATCAACAAAGGATTTATCTATCTTCAGGATGTCCACATCCAGATCCTGTAAATAGCTCAGGCTGGAATAGCCGGTCCCAAAGTCATCGATGTATATCGAGTGTCCCGCCTGACGATATTTAGCAATAAACGGCGCGCTGTTTTTCGGATCGGCAAACTCGCGTTCGGTCAGTTCCAGCGCGATTTGCGCAGGCTTAAGCTGCCAGTGCTTTACCTTCTGGCCTAACAGAGCGGGAAGCGTTTCAGAAGCCAGATCGGCTGACTCAAGGTTAATGGAGATATGCTGATCCGGATGTTGACGCAGCCATTTTCCTAAATCGTCAAATACGCTTTCAATTATCAAACGCGTGAGGGGTTTTGTCAGTCCGGTCTCCTGCGCCATCGCGACAAAAATTTCGGGCGACAAATAGCTCCCATCGGCCTGCTGCCAACGGGCCAGCGCTTCTGCCCCGACCACTTTTCCCGTTGTGAGTGAGATAATCGGCTGGTAATGGACCTTGATATCCCGATTCTGGATGGCATCCTGCAACTGGTGATGGGGGGACTGTAAGCGGCGCAAAATGCGCAGAATAAAGGCGGCGGTAAGCAGGCCGATGATAATCCCTGCCGGGACCCAGATCAGGGCCTGTCGGTGCCAGGTTTTTTGTAAGGGTAGGGTAGATGCCCAGGTGACGATCGTGATGCCCAGTTCGGGGAAGGGGCGAGCATTAAAAATACTGCTACCTTTCTGAAAATGAGTGATCGAATGTTCTTGTTTCACGTGTTGCAAAACGTCTGATGGCAGCGCGGCGCTACTGGCAACCACCACGTTGCGTGCGGTGCCAATGATTGTGACTTCTATCGGCCATGAGCCAAACGGGATGACGTCAATAAAAGAGCCCGGATCGACCATCACAACATAATGCTCGCTACCTAAAGCTGCCATAAAACGCTTGATGCCCAAATCATTTTGCGTAGTAAGCCATGCGCGATATCCATCCGGCGTGACTTTCATTGCTGGTGGAAATGCGGCAGCCTGGCTGTTTTTTTCCAGAGATGAACATTGCGGAACATTGTCTTTGAGATACAGCACTTCCTGAATATAGCGATAGCTATATGACAAGCGACGCATTTCCAGCAGATGCTCGTCACTACAAGGCACCCCCTGAAAGGATTCTATGTGGCGTAATGCTTTCCTGGCCTGCTCGCCGACGCGTTCCGTGCGCAATGCGACTCGTGTTGAGAACATATCGAGTTCATCGATAAATTTTGTTTCGACCTGACGATGTGCCAGCCACAAGCTTAAACCTACGGGCGCGAGAATAGAAAGAAACAGCACCCCGGTTACCAGGCTTATCAGATGTCGTGTTGTCACAATGATATCCTTATTAACACAGCGTAAGGAAAGTATATCTGAAAGCCGAAAAAGCTATTCGATTGGCATCATATATTTAGGGCCACTTATCATCCCGTTTGTTTGTCCGTAGCGTAAATCAGGTTGTGATTTAAACAAGAGTGGTGTATTTTTATGGTTATGTTATAACGTAACAATTGAGGTTGCCATGAAACCGGATATCCATCCTTTTTATCGTACCGTGGTGTTTCACGATACCAGTGCCAATGAATATTTTAAGGTCGGTTCGACCATCAAAACCGAACGTGAGATTGAGTTCGAGGGGAAAACGTACCCGTATGTGACCCTCGATATCTCCTCTAAGTCACATCCATACTACACCGGAAAACAAAAGACCTTTGATAACGAAGGTAGCGCAGCGCGCTTCCAGAAACGCTTTGGTCATTTTATTGGCGCTAAGCGAGGTTAAAATGCAGGTACTCAATTCGCTTCGCAGCGCAAAACAGCGGCACCCTGACTGCCAGATAGTGAAACGCAAAGGGCGCTTGTATGTTATCTGTAAAACGAATCCGCGATTTAAAGCGGTACAGGGCCGTAAAAAAAGACGTTAGTTTCATTGCCAGCATTCAGGGATTAAAGTGCGTTTCCTTCACAGTGACGCACTTTTTTATGGTAACGGCGAAATTATTGGCTGGCCTGCGGGCGGGTGAGCGTAAACACATCGTAGAACGAGAGTTCGCCTTTACGTGAAATCATCTTTTGCAGCTGTGCTTTATGTTCGCTATCAACTGAAGGGGAGTGCAAAATAGAGTCGATGAGTGAGGAGGGAACAAAACGCGTGTTGTACCATTCACCGTTATAGCAAACTCTGAAATCCAGGACGTCGATGTCTTCATAGCGATAGCGCGGCGCCACGTCGAAAAAGAAAAAGCCGTTAAGTATGACAAACAGCACTACCAGCAGCCATACCGAATCGACCAGCGTTTCTGACTGTAGCATTACCGCCAGCGTAGCAAACCACGCCACATACATACCGATAAACAGCCCCGGATGTTTGCGAATAAAGCTGATGCTAAAGCGCGGTTTGTTGTCGCGCTTCTCGCGAATATTTAAGTCGTCGATTGTTTCGGTAAGCAGGCGCTGTATTTCTGTCATCTCTTGCCTTCGTGATATCTGCAAAATTCAGGAGGGATCGCCCTATTTTAAAAGGGGACACCTTCTGAAGAAAGTAACAGATTAACCACAATTTAGCATAACAGTTACATTTAAGATCACAGTGTTTTGATGATCCTCGCGGGATTACCGCCGACTACGCTGTTTGCCGGAACACTTTTCGTCACCACCGCGCCAGATGCTACAACGACATTATCTCCGAGCGTTACGCCTGGATTTATTACTGCACGTCCGCCTATCCAGACGTTGTTGCCAATAGTGACGGGTTTTCCCAGCTCCAGACCGCTGTTGCGTTCGGTCGCATCCAGCGGATGCGTGGCTGTGTAGATATGGACGCCGGGTGCCAGCATGCAGTTATCGCCAATATGGATTGGACAGACATCAAGCATGACGCAGTCGAAGTTGGCGTAAAATTCTTTACCGAGGTAGATGTTATAACCGTAATCACAGCGGAAAGAGGGTTCAATATACGCGCCCTCGCTTTGACCCAACAGATCATGCAGGATGGCCTGACGCTCACTTTTTGCGTCTGGCGCAGTAAGATTATAGCGATGGGTCAACTGACGAGCGCGTAGTCGGTCGTCGCGCAACGTTTCATCTGCCGGGCGATAGAGTTCACCGGCGATCATTTTCTGCTTTTCTTTACTCATTACGAATTCCCTGTGTACTGATGAACATTTCAGCACAGTAAAACGCAATGCAAATAAGGGGAACGTTCCCGTTACTTCGCTGTGATCGTAGTCACGTGATTTGAATTAAATAACCATTGTAAATGCGAAAATGGTCAGTCAGACAAATGTACCGCTATACCTGACTTAACCTTGAGAACAATTAGCGTATGAATTTCCAAACGGAAGTTGGTATCTTGTCGTAGAGCTTATTCATGGTCAATTCAGCAAGGCGGTGATCCGCTGCTGAGTAAAATACAGCCAGTTCGTTGTCGGACAATTCATATTTATTTTTTTCAATAACGCGCTCAAGCGTGTCAATTGTCTGGCAGCGTCGCAGGCGCATCAAATAATCTGTTTTAGTTAATGGTTTATCAGACATAACTCTTACCTATGATTGTAATAATTTTTAACAAGACAAACTAACAGGATTAGCCCTGGTGGCATTGACAAAACAGCGAAACAGTCGATTACCTGATTTCCGCCATTTCTGCAGATCCTGCGTATTAATACCATAACTGCTGAACAACATAAAAGTGTCATCCAGGTATTCATCTATCTGCGCAATCAGCTTATTGTCCTCATTGTACTTAATTTTATAATTAAGTGCGAAGGTTGCAATATGCTCTATCAGTTCATTGAGCTGTAAGCTGGTTGCAGAGGTAGGGTCGTTAACCCAGCCATGGTTACTTTGTTCAAGGTTTGCAAGACAGTCATGATACAGAGTTTCGCAGAGAAATTTAAGCTGCGCGATATCATGTCTTTTGGGTGAGTATTCATCCATAACGCATCCCCTTCTTCGTGGCTTAAACTAACCGAACACCTTCGGGATGGATACAACAAACTACCTGGAACTTGCCCGCGACTCCTGATGATTTAACTATAATCTACTCTAAAAAAGATTTCATCGTCATATCACGAAAAATTACAATTATGCAAAATTATGATGTAGCGTCATTTTTACATTTTAACAGATAAATGCAGTTATTCGAAATCGGACAAATTCTTTATTCTTCGGGCAATCATCGGGTTATCTTGATTAGCTATAGCAACAACAGGCAACAACCGACAAGATCGACCGATAGCCAGGAATAATCTTAATATTTATTAACGTAAATAAGAACTCTCAAAACTTTTTAAGAATAGCCTTTAAGGCTACAGGGATTATATCGCTTATTTAAGCTGGAGCAAATAAACAGAATCGCAATAAGTGGATTTTATGATTTTTCCAGAAAAAAGGCCGCTTGCGCGGCCTTATCTTTAGAGAGGTATCAATGATGATCGACTGAGTGGCTATGCTCAATATCTTCATTTTTGCGGCTAAAGCGGCGGCGTACCACCACAAAGAACACCGGAACAAAGAAGATAGCCAACACGGTTGCCGTCACCATCCCGCCCATTACGCCAGTACCAACGGCGTTCTGCGCGCCGGAACCTGCGCCGGAACTGATTACCAGCGGCATTACGCCCAGAATAAAGGCCAGTGACGTCATGAGGATCGGACGTAAACGCATGCGGACCGCGTCCAGCGTTGCCTCAATCAGTCCTTTGCCCTCTTTATCCATCAAGTCCTTGGCGAATTCGACGATAAGTATCGCGTTCTTCGCCGACAACCCAATGGTTGTGAGCAGGCCTACCTGGAAGTAAACGTCGTTAGTCAGGCCACGGAACGTTGCCGCCAGCAATGCGCCGATAACCCCCAACGGTACCACTAGCATTACGGAGAACGGAATAGACCAGCTCTCGTACAATGCCGCCAGGCACAGGAAGACGACGATCAGTGAAATGGCATACAGAGCAGGGGCCTGGTTGCCAGACAGTCGTTCCTGATAGGACATACCTGTCCAGTCATAACCGATACCGGATGGCAGTTTGCTGGCCAGTTGCTCCATCATTGCCATCGCTTCACCGGTACTTTTACCCGGTGCGGCCTGGCCTAAGATCTCCATGGAAGGCAGACCGTTATAGCGTTCCAGACGCGGTGAACCATATTCCCAACGTGAGGTAGAGAAGGCGGAGAATGGGACCATCTGTCCATCGCTGCCGCGGACGTACCAGTTGCCAATATCTTCCGGCAACATACGGTATTTCGCTTCAGACATGACGTAAACTTTCTTCACACGACCACGGTCGATGAAGTCATTCACGTAGCTTCCGCCCCATGCTGCACCCAGCGTTGTATTAATATCACTAATGGAAACACCCAGCGCCTGCGCTTTTTCCTGATCGATATCGATCTTGAACTGCGGCGTATCTTCCAGACCGTTAGGACGTACGCCGACTAACAGATCAGGATGTTTCGCAACTTCACCAAACAGCTGGTTACGTGCCTGGGTCAGTTTTTCATGGCCCAAACCTGCCTGGTCAATCAACTGGAAGTCAAAACCGGTGGCGGTACCTAACTCCACAATCGCTGGCAGGTTGAAGGCAAAGACCATTGCATCTTTAATCTGCGAGAATGCGCCCATCGCACGCTCGGTAATCGCCTCAACTTTATTCTCTTTACCTGGGCGTTCGCTCCAGTCTTTCAGCGAGACGAACGCGATACCGGTATTCTGACCACGACCCGCAAAACCGAAGCCGTTAACGGCGAATACCGATTCAACGTTCGCTTTTTCTTTCGTCAGATAGTAATCCGTCATTTCGTCCAGCACCTTCTGGGTACGCTCTTGCGTTGCACCCGCTGGCAGCTGAGCCATGGACAGGAATACCCCCTGGTCTTCATCTGGCAGGAACGAACTTGGCAGACGAACGAACAGATAGGCCATGCCCACGACGATGATCAGATACAGCGCCAGATAACGACCGGTACTGCGCAGAATACCGCCCACGCTGTCGGTGTAATGGTGCGTGCTCTTATCGAACATGCGGTTAAACCAGCCGAAGAAGCCTTTTTTACCTTCTCCGTGATCGCCTTTAGCAATCGGTTTGAGCATGGTCGCACACAGAGCAGGGGTCAGAATCAATGCCACCAGTACTGACAACGCCATCGCGGAAACAATGGTGATGGAGAACTGACGGTAAATTGCACCGGTAGACCCCCCGAAGAATGCCATCGGGATAAATACCGCTGACAGCACCATCGCGATACCCACCAGCGCGCCCTGAATCTGGCCCATTGATTTACGTGTCGCTTCCTTCGGCGGTAGTCCTTCTTCCGCCATAACACGCTCAACGTTCTCGACCACCACGATGGCGTCATCCACCAACAGGCCGATGGCGAGCACCATCCCGAACATCGTCAGGGTGTTTATCGAGAAGCCGAAAATCGCAAGGACGGCAAACGTACCCAACAGCACTACCGGTACGGCGATAGTCGGAATCAACGTCGCGCGGAAGTTCTGCAGGAACAGATACATGACCAGGAACACGAGGATGATTGCTTCCGCCAGCGTTTTCACCACTTCGTGAATAGAGATTTTCACGAACGGTGTGGTGTCATATGGGTAAACGATCTTCAGACCTGACGGGAAGAACGGTTCCATCTTCTTCAGTTCGTCGCGGATAGCATTTGCCGTGTCCAGGGCGTTAGCGCCTGTCGCCAGCTTGATACCCAGACCGGATGCTGGTTTACCGTTGAACTTCGCAATGATGTCGTAGTTCTCGCCGCCCAGCTCTACTTTCGCCACGTCACGCAAACGAACCTGGGAACCATCCTGATTTACTTTCAGCAGAATTTTGCTGAACTCATCGGCGGAGGTCAGACGGGTCTGCGCGATGATCGACGCGTTAAGCTGCTGGCCTTTCACCGGCGGCGTACCACCTAACTGACCGGCTGCAACCTGGGCGTTTTGCGCTTTGATTGCGTTGATGACATCAACCGGTGTCAGCTGGAAATTGTTCAGTTTGTTTGGATCCATCCAGATACGCATTGCGTACTGCGAACCGAACAGCTGAACGTCGCCCACGCCTGAAGTACGGCTAATGGCATCCTTCATGTTGGCGCCAACGTAGTCGGAAATATCCTCCTGCGTCATGGTGCCATTGGTGTTGATAACACCGACGACCATCAGGAAGCTGCTGGATGACTTCTCAACGCTAACCCCTTGCTGCTGTACTTCCTGCGGCAGTAATGGCATAGCCAGCTGCAGTTTGTTCTGCACCTGTACCTGCGCAATGTCCGCATCAGTACCAGACTGGAAGGTTAGGGTGATCTGCACGGTACCCGTGGAGTCACTGTTTGAGGACATGTACATCAGGTTATCGATACCGTTCATATTCTGTTCGATAACCTGCGTAACAGTATCCTGTACTGTTTTGGCATCAGCGCCAGGGTAGGTCGCGGAGATCGTCACTGCTGGCGGTGCAATAGTCGGATATTGCGCTACCGGCAATTTGAGGATCGCGAGCCCCCCTGCCAACATGATGATAATGGCGATCACCCACGCAAATATTGGGCGATCGATAAAGAAATTAGGCATGTCTTAACGGCTCCTGTTTAAGTTAAGACTTGGACTGTTCAGGTTGGCTACCGCTTGCGGCTTGCTGGTTATTATCCGCGGTAATCTCCTGGGCTTTTACCTGCGCGCCAGGACGTACTTTTTGCAACCCTGTGACAATCACGCGGTCGCCCGGCTTAAGTCCATCAGTGACTAACCATTTATCGCCAATCGCTTGTGCGGCGACAATTTGACGCATTTCAACTTTGTTATCTGCACCAATAACCAAGGCACTGGCATCACCACGCGGTGTGCGGGTAACGCCTTGCTGCGGAACCAGTAATGCAGTTGGGTTAGTCCCTTCTTCCAGACGAGCACGGACGAACATTCCCGGCAGTAAGGTGTGATCCGGGTTAGGGAAGATTGCGCGTAACGTAATCGAACCGGTGGTTTGATCTACCGTAACATCGGAAAATTCCAGCGTACCGGCCTGCGGGAACTTAATGCCGTCATTGGTCACCAGCTCGACTTTCGCTTTACCGTTCTCTTGCTTCAGCGTGCCGTTGGCCAACTCTTGTTTCAGGCGCAGGAAGTCGTTACTTGACTGCGTCACGTCCACATAGATAGGGTCCAACTGCTGAACGGTAGCCAGTGCGGTCGCCTGACCGTTTTGCACCAGAGCACCTTCCGTAACGGATGACTTACCAATGCGGCCGCTGATCGGCGACGTCACTTTGGTATAGGCCAGATTGATGCGTGCAGTTTCTACTGCGGCTTTCGCGGCGACGACGGCGGCGTTCGCCTGCTGTGCGTCTGCCAGCGCGCTATCGTAATCCTGTTGACTGATGTACTTAGTACCCAACAGTTTCTGATAACGTTTAACCGTCAGTTGAGCGATATTTGCTGCGGCTTGTGCTTTGGCCAGATCGCCTTTTGCGCTCTCATAAGCGGCCTGATAAGTCGCAGGATCAATCTGATAGAGAGATACACCCGCTTCGATGTCACCACCTTCCGTGAAATTACGTTTCAGGATGATGCCGCTAACCTGAGGACGAACTTCAGCAATGCGATACGCACTGGTGCGACCCGGGAGTTCGGTTGTTATCTGTAGAGGTTCAGTTTTGAGCGTAACAACTCCAACCTCTGGCATCTGCTGGCCCCCTTGTTGGGCCTGTTTGTCGTCACATCCTGTTAGCGCTAAGCTGCCTGAGAGCATCAGAACGACTGCCAGAGGCGTTAACCCTCTGTTTTTGTTCATATGTAAACCTCGAGTGTCCGATTTCAAATTGATCAATGGCTTAAAGCCCATAAACCCATTGCTGCGTTTATATTATCGTCGTGCTATGGTACATACATTCACAAATGTATGTAAATCTAACGCCTGTAAATTCACTGACCTATGGCACGAAAAACCAAACAACAAGCACAGGAAACACGACAGCACATTCTCGATGTTGCTCTGCGTTTGTTTTCGCAACAAGGGGTATCATCCACCTCGCTTGCGGAGATCGCAAAAGCCGCTGGTGTCACGCGCGGCGCAATCTATTGGCATTTCAAAAACAAATCGGATTTATTCAGTGAAATTTGGGAGCTAGCAAAACCTAACATTGATGAGTTAGAGACTGAGTATCAAGCAAAATTCCCCGACGATCCACTATCAGTATTAAGAGAAATTTTAATTTACGTTCTTGAAGCTACCGTGACAGAAGAACGCAGACGTTTGTTGTTGGAAATTATATTCCACAAATGCGAATTTGTCGGGGAAATGGCCACTGTTCAGCTAGCTCAACGCAGTCTGTGTATTGAGAATTACGACCGTATCGAACAAACATTGCGGCACTGCATGAATGCCAACATGCTGCCGGAAAATCTGAACACGCGGCGCGTGGCGGTGCTGCTGCGTAGCTATGTTACCGGAATTATAGAGAACTGGTTATTTGCCCCTGAATCTTTTGATCTGAAAAAAGAAGCGCGTGAATACGTCGCAGTGCTGCTGGAGATGTGTCTTCTCTGCCCAAGCCTGCGGGTTAATGTGGCGAAATCCTGCTAACTTTTGCTGTCTGAACCAGGAATTATCCTGGTCGTTTTGCCTGCTGCTATTCTGCCGCTCACAGCCGTGATATTCTTGCCGCTTGACTATTTCCGGTCACTTTTCCGGTTCAGAAACGTTCATTCTCATGACTATGTTGCAGCTCTATAAACGTTCACAGCATCTTATTGCTATTACCTTTCTTTTCTTCATTCTATTGCTTTCTTGCCAGTCGTCAGCATTTGCACGGGCGCAACAGAGTGGGGATCTGCCGACGAAAGCGGATATTCAGAGCCAGCTGGACGCGCTGAATAAACAAAAAGATCTCTCCGCGCAGGATAAGCTGGTTCAGCAGGATCTGACCGATACCATCGCCACGCTGGATAAAATCGATCGCGTGAAAGATGAGACCGTACAGCTTCGGCAGAAAGTTGCCGAGGCGCCGGAAAAAATGCGTCAGGCAATGGATGCGTTAAATTCGCTCAGCGATGTTGATAATGACGATGAAACGCGAAAAACGCTGAGTACGCTCTCCTTACGCCAGCTGGAGTCGCGCGTGGCGCAGGTATTGGATGACCTGCAAAGCGCGCAAAACGATTTGGCCGCTTATAACAGCCAACTGGTATCACTGCAGACTCAGCCAGAGCGCGTGCAAAATGCGATGTACACCGCGTCGCAGCAAATGCAGCAAATCCGCAATCGGCTTGATGGTAATAACGTGGGTGAGGCGGCGTTGCGCCCCAGCCAGCAGGTCCTGCTGCAGGCACAGCAGGCGCTCCTGAACGCGCAGATCGACCAACAACGTAAAAGCCTTGAAGGTAATACGATTTTGCAGGACACCTTGCAAAAACAACGCGATTACGTGACGGCAAACAGCAATCGTCTTGAACACCAGCTCCAGCTCCTGCAAGAAGCGGTAAACAGCAAACGACTGACGTTAACCGAAAAGACGGCGCAGGAAGCGGTATCGCCTGACGAAGCTGAGCGTATTCAGTCTAATCCGTTAGTGAAGCAGGAACTGGACGTCAACCATCAGCTTAGCCAGCGTCTAATCGCCGCGACCGAAAACGGCAATAACCTGATGCAGCAAAACATTAAGGTCAAAAACTGGCTCGATCGCGCGCTGCAATCCGAACGCAATATTAAAGAGCAGATCGCTGTCCTGAAAGGCAGTCTGCTGCTGTCACGTATTCTGTACCAGCAGCAACAAACGCTGCCGTCGGCAGATGAGCTTGCCGATATGACCAACCGGATCGCCGATTTGCGTCTGGAGCAGTTCGAGGTCAATCAGCAACGTGACGCCCTGTTCCAGAATGATGCGTTTGTCGCCAAACTGGAAGAAGGGCACAGCAGCGAAGTCAACGGTGAAGTTCATGATGCCCTGCTGCAGGTCGTGGATATGCGCCGGGAGCTATTGGATCAACTGAATAAGCAACTGGGTAACCAGTTGATGATGGCGATTAACCTGCAAATCAACCAGCAGCAGTTGATGAGCGTGTCAAAAAACCTGAAAGGGATCCTCACCCAGCAAATTTTTTGGGTTAACAGTAACCGCCCAATGGACTGGGACTGGATCAAAGCCTTCCCGCAAACGCTGAAAGACCAGTTTAAATCGATGAAAATCACCGTGAACTGGGAAAAAGCCTGGCCAGCGGTATTTATTGCATTCCTCGCAGGGTTGCCGCTGCTGCTCATCGCCGGGTTAATCCGCTGGCGTTTGAAATGGCTGAAAGAATATCAGGCGAAATTAGCCGCTGCGGTAGGCAACCTGCGTAATGACAGTCAGCTCAATACGCCAAAAGCAATACTGATCGATCTCATCAGAGCGCTGCCGGCCTGTCTGATTATCCTCGCCGTGGGTCTGATTCTGCTTACCATGCAGCTGAATATCAGCGACCTGCTGTGGGCGTTCAGTAAAAAGATGACCGTCTTCTGGCTGGTGTTTGGTCTGTGCTGGAAGGTGCTGGAAAAAGATGGCGTGGCGATACGCCATTTTGGCATGCCTGCAAAGCAAACCAGCCACTGGCGTCGCCAGATTGTGCGTATTAGCCTGGCGTTGTTACCGCTTAACTTCTGGTCGGTTGTTGCTGAACTGTCACCGCTCAATTTGATGGATGATGTGCTTGGTCAGTCCGTCATTTTCCTCAATCTGTTGCTGATCGCCTTCCTGGTATGGCCAATGTGCCGTGAAAGCTGGCGTGACAAAGAGTCGCATGGTCTGCGTCTGGTCACCATTACCGTGCTGTCTATTATCCCTATCGCATTGATGGTGCTGACGGCGACAGGGTATTTCTATACCACGCTGCGCTTGTCGGGGCGCTGGATTGAAACGGTTTATCTGGTTATTGTCTGGAACTTGTTGTATCAGACGGTACTTCGCGGGTTGAGCGTAGCGGCGCGGCGCATCGCCTGGCGTCGTGCGTTAGCGCGTCGTCAGAACCTGGTGAAAGAAGGGGCTGAAGGCGCAGAACCGCAAGAAGAGCCGACCATTGCGCTGGAGCAGGTTAACCAGCAAACCTTGCGTATCACCATGCTGGTGATGGTTGCCTTGTTTGGTGTTCTGTTCTGGGCAATTTGGTCCGATTTGATCACCGTGTTCAGTTACCTCGACAGCATTACGCTCTGGCATTATAACGCTACAGAAGCGGGGGCCGCAGTGGTGAAAAGCGTCACCATGGGCAGTCTGCTGTTTGCGATTATTGCGTCAATGGTCGCATGGGCGCTGATCCGCAACTTACCCGGCCTGTTGGAAGTGCTGGTACTCTCGCGACTGAAAATGCGCCAGGGGGCGTCGTATGCGATTACCACCATTCTTAACTATGCGATCATCGCTATCGGTGCGATGACGGTCTTCGGTTCGCTCGGCGTCTCGTGGGATAAACTACAGTGGCTGGCCGCAGCTTTGTCGGTTGGTCTTGGTTTTGGTTTGCAGGAGATTTTCGGTAACTTTGTTTCCGGTCTGATTATTCTGTTTGAGCGCCCGGTACGTATCGGCGATACCGTGACCATCGGAACATTCTCGGGAACGGTCAGCAAGATCCGTATCCGTGCCACCACCATTACCGACTTTGATCGCAAAGAGGTGATCATCCCGAACAAAGCCTTTGTGACGGAGCGTTTGATCAACTGGTCGCTTTCCGATACCACTACGCGTCTGGTGATCCGCATTGGTGTGGCCTACGGTTCGGATCTGGAGAAAGTGAAGAAAGTGCTGCTGCAGGCGGCGATGGAACATCCGAAAGTGATGCACGATCCGGAGCCAGCGGTGTTCTTTACCGCCTTTGGTGCCAGCACGTTGGATCATGAGCTGCGTTTATACGTGCGTGAACTGCGCGATCGTAGCCATACGGTTGACGAACTTAACCGTGCGGTCGATCGTTTGTGCCGTGAAAATGACATTGATATCGCCTTTAACCAGCTCGAAGTGCACCTGCATAATGCGAAAGGGGACACTGTGACCGAGGTTAAGCGTGACATCATCAAGGGTGACGATCCGACGCCTTCGGTAGGTTAATAGAAAAAATCATCAGGCCTGCGAGCTTTGATTCATTCGTAGGCCTGATAAGTGCAACGCCATCAGGCATTTCAGCTATAGCGCTTTTTTAGAAGAAGAGAGCTGCTTCCTTTCGTAATCCCGTTTAATAATCTCTAGCGCCTTCAGCACGGTCTCAGGCGCAACCTGATTTTCCTCAAGTAAAACAATCAGGTCGACGGCCAGTTTGACCTCGTCCGGGGCGTTCTCTAATGACATAAATTCTCCGGGTATTAACGGGTTAAACGCGCCAGCACATTTTCTATTCTTGCCAGTGCATGACGACAGCGCGCGAGTCGCGCTTCGAATGCTTCTACTTCACGATGCAGTTTTTGCTGTTCTTCAAAGCCAGTAGCCTGAGCCAGGCGCTCTTTGCGTTCACGCGTCATTTCAACCAGCCGGCGTTCAAACTCCTGGTGTTGAACCCGCTTGCGCTGCCAACGCGCCAGACCGGGAGAGGCGCAGTCCCACTCTCTGAGCGACCAGCTGGTGGTTTCGCGTGAAATCGCCTCTAACTGTGAGGCAAGATGTTCCGCAAGCCAGCTAATTTGTGGTAGTTGTTGCTGATCAACCGCGCGGCGTAGGGCCTTAAGATTTTCTTCTGCTTCATCCAGACAAGCCTGCAGTAACGTACTGCGAGTGTGAAACAGATGCCTGTCAAAGCGGGCGCTAAGCGTTGTATGATGCGCCAACGGGGCACAACGCTGTCGCAGGCGGTTAAGCTGGTTTTCGAGCGTCTGTAGCAGCATGACGGTTTTCACGACAACACTCCGATGAAAATGAGAACTGTTATGCTAAAGTAGCGATTCTCTGTGTTAAGTACTCATATTATGCAACGCATTATTCTAATCATCATTGGCTGGCTAGCGGTAGTATTAGGAACGTTGGGCGTTGTATTGCCGCTATTGCCCACGACGCCGTTTATCCTGCTGGCTGCCTGGTGTTTTGCCCGCTCATCGCCGCGTTTTCACGACTGGCTGTTGTATCGTTCGTGGTTCGGCGGGTATCTGCGCCATTGGCAAAAACACCGTGCGATGCCGCCGGGAGCAAAGCCGCGCGCTATTTTGTTGATCCTGGTGACGTTTGGTATTTCACTGTGGCTGGTCAATATGATGTGGGTACGCGGCCTGCTGCTGGTTATTCTCGCCTGTTTACTGATTTTTATGTGGCGGATCCCGGTGATTGATGAAAAACAACAAAAGCAGTAAAGCGCAATAATCGCTGTTGCAATTGTCTCTCACAGCCAGTAAATTCGACCGTTTTCGAGCACAGGCGCAGGTGGTCAAAGGTTAAGCAAATGTAACCCTGGCCCTTAATATAGACACAAAATCATTCAAGGTACGTCGAGGCGGCAACTGAATGAATCCCCGGAGCTTACATCAGTAAGTGACTGGGATGAATGAAGGCAGCCAACAAAGAGGTAGCTTGAAGGATGAAGTGTATAGTGCGCCGTGAAGTAATACCGAATTAATCAGGCACAAACTTATGACCGCGACTGCACAGCAGCTTGAGTTTCTCAAAAATAGCATCAAAAGCATCCACGACTACCCGAAACCGGGCATTCTTTTTCGCGATGTCACCAGCTTACTGGAAGACCCGAAAGCCTACGCCCTCAGCATTGAATTGCTGGTTGAACGCTACAAAAATGCGGGTATCACTAAAGTGGTTGGCACCGAAGCGCGTGGCTTTCTGTTTGGCGCGCCGGTAGCATTGGGTCTGGGCGTCGGCTTTGTTCCGGTACGTAAACCCCGCAAGCTTCCGCGTGAAGTGATCGCCGAGAGCTATGAGCTGGAATACGGCACCGATCAGCTGGAAATCCACGTTGATGCCATCAAACCGGGCGATAAGGTACTGGTTGTGGACGACCTGCTGGCAACCGGCGGCACGATTGAAGCCACCGTGAAACTGATCCGCCGTCTGGGTGGCGAAGTGACCGATGCTGCTTTTATCATTAACCTGTTTGACCTGGGCGGCGAACAGCGCCTGGAAAAACAGGGGCTGACCTGTTATAGCCTGGTTCCGTTCCCGGGACACTAAGTCGGCTATCTCATCTCGGCTGAAGTAATACCGAGACACACAACCTCGCCGTCGCTGCGAGGTTGTGTTAGCATTATCCTCCTGTGAATCCACCCTCCAGCCTTTCAGAGCCTGCCAATGAGTTATCAGGTCTTAGCCCGAAAATGGCGCCCCCAAACCTTTGCTGACGTCGTCGGCCAGGAACATGTGCTGACGGCACTGGCGAACGGCTTGTCGTTAGGGCGTATTCATCATGCTTATCTGTTTTCCGGCACCCGTGGCGTCGGGAAAACCTCTATCGCCCGTTTGCTGGCGAAGGGACTAAACTGTGAAACCGGCATCACCGCCACGCCGTGCGGCGTGTGCGATAACTGCCGTGAAATCGAGCAGGGGCGTTTTGTCGATCTGATTGAAATCGATGCCGCCTCACGCACCAAAGTCGAAGACACTCGCGATCTGCTGGATAACGTTCAGTACGCGCCCGCACGCGGTCGCTTCAAGGTCTATTTGATCGACGAAGTGCACATGCTGTCGCGCCACAGCTTTAACGCCTTACTGAAAACACTCGAAGAGCCGCCTGCGCACGTTAAATTCCTGCTGGCGACCACCGATCCGCAGAAGCTGCCGGTGACTATCCTGTCGCGCTGTCTGCAATTCCATCTTAAAGCGTTGGATGTTGAACAAATTCGCCATCAGCTTGAGCATATCCTCAAAGAAGAGCATATCGCCCATGAGCCACGCGCGTTGCAACTGCTGGCCCGCGCCGCGGACGGCAGCCTGCGCGATGCGCTGAGTCTGACCGATCAGGCGATTGCCAGCGGCGATGGTCTGGTGTCGACCGACGCGGTCAGCACCATGCTCGGCACATTGGACGATAACCAGGCACTCTCGCTGGTTGAAGCGGTTGTCGCGGCTGACGGCGAACGCGTTATGACGTTGGTGAACGATGCCGCCGCACGGGGTATTGAATGGGAAGCGCTGCTGGTTGAGATGTCGGCTTTGCTGCATCGCATTGCTATGGTACAACTTTCGCCCGCTGCTCTCGGCAGCGATATGGCCGCCATTGAACAGCGTATGCGCGAACTGGCGCGAATCGTCCCGCCAACCGATATACAGCTTTACTATCAAACCCTATTAATTGGGCGCAAAGAACTGCCGTATGCACCAGACAGACGAATGGGTGTCGAAATGACGCTACTGCGTGCGCTGGCTTTTCATCCGCGCATGCCGCTGCCGGAGCCTGAAGTCCCACGCCAGTCGTTTGCCCCCGTCGCGCCCACTGCGGTGATGACCCCGACGCAGGTGCAGCAGCCTGCGCCAGCGCAACAGCAACAGAATGTGCCGCTCTCCGATGCCACCAGCCAGGTGCTGGCGGCGCGCAGCCAACTGCAACGCGCTCAGGGAGCAACCAAACCAAAAAAGAGTGAACCGGCAGCCGCTTCCCGCGCGCGGCCGGTGAATAATGCTGCGCTGGAAAGACTGGCTTCGGTGTCGGAACGTGTTCAGGCGCGTCCGGCCGTTTCTGCGCTGGAAAAAGCGCCAGCGAAGAAGGAAGCGTATCGCTGGAAAACGACCAATCCCGTAGCCGAAGTCAAAGAAGTCGTTGCCACGCCGAAAGCACTGAAAAAAGCTCTTGAGCATGAAAAAACGCCGGAACTGGCGGCAAAACTGGCGGCAGAAGCCATTGAGCGCGATCCCTGGGCTGCTCAGGTGAGCCAGCTTTCGCTGCCTAAACTGGTGGAGCAGGTGGCGCTTAATGCCTGGAAAGAAGAGAATGGCAACGTGGTTTGCCTGCACCTGCGTTCCACACAACGGCACCTTAATTCCAGCGGCGCGCAGCAAAAACTGGCCGAAGCATTGAGTACCTTAACGGGGTCAACGGTTGAATTGACCATCGTTGAAGATGATAATCCAGCGGTGCGCACGCCGCTGGAGTGGCGTCAGGCCATTTATGAAGAGAAACTCGCGCAGGCGCGTGAGTCGATTATTGCGGATAATAACATTCAGACGTTGCGTCGTTTTTTCGATGCAGACCTGGACGAAGAGAGTATTCGCCCCATTTGATCGTCAGCCTGATGGTTGGACGGTCGTCATCCCTTAACGTGATTGAGAGAGAAGCCTATGTTTGGTAAAGGCGGTCTGGGTAACCTGATGAAACAGGCCCAGCAGATGCAGGAAAAAATGCAGCAGATGCAGGAAGAAGTCGCCAAGCTGGAAGTGACCGGCGAATCTGGTGCGGGTCTGGTAAAAGTGACTATCAACGGCGCGCACAACTGCCGTCGCGTGGAGATCGATCCAAGCCTGCTGGAAGACGACAAAGAGATGCTGGAAGACCTGGTTGCTGCGGCATTCAACGACGCGGCGCGTCGCATTGAAGAGACGCAGAAAGAGAAGATGGCTTCTGTTTCTTCCGGAATGCAGCTGCCGCCTGGCTTTAAGATGCCGTTCTGATGCAAACCAGCCCGCTGTTAACTCAGCTTATGGAAGCACTGCGCTGTCTGCCGGGCGTTGGCCCGAAGTCTGCGCAGCGCATGGCGTTCACGCTACTTCAGCGCGATCGCAGCGGCGGGATGCGTCTGGCGCAGGCGTTAACGAAGGCGATGTCGGAAATCGGCCACTGTGCCGATTGCCGCACCTTCACAGAGCAGGACGTCTGTAACATCTGTTCGAACCCGCGTCGTCAGGAAAATGGTCAGATTTGCGTGGTGGAGAGTCCGGCGGACATCTATGCCATTGAGCAAACCGGCCAATTTTCTGGACGTTACTTCGTGCTGATGGGGCACCTGTCGCCGCTGGACGGTATTGGCCCTGATGATATCGGGCTGGATCGCCTTGAACAGCGACTGGCGTCTGAGCAAATCAACGAACTGATCCTCGCGACCAATCCCACGGTCGAAGGAGAGGCGACTGCCAACTATATTGCTGAGCTTTGCATGCAGTATGGCGTTGAAGCCAGCCGTATCGCCCATGGCGTACCGGTCGGCGGCGAGCTGGAAATGGTCGACGGCACCACGCTGTCGCACTCTCTGGCTGGGCGTCACAAGATTAAATTCTGAACAAACGGAGGCCGCGACGGCGGCTTCCGCTTGAAATCTTTCCCGCTTGTCCCCATTTCACCCTCAACGTGTTTTTACCATTGAAAATGGCATTGTTGAGGTAGATCTACATGAAAGGACAAGAAACTCGTGGTTTTCAGTCAGAAGTAAAACAGCTTCTGCACCTGATGATCCATTCTCTGTATTCCAATAAAGAAATCTTCCTGCGTGAGCTTATCTCTAACGCCTCAGATGCAGCAGACAAGCTGCGTTTCCGTGCACTGTCTAACCCGGATCTGTACGAGGGTGACGGTGAACTGCGCGTGCGTGTTTCCTTCGATAAAGATAAGCGTACGTTGACCATTGCTGATAACGGCGTGGGGATGAACCGCGATGACGTCATCGATCATCTGGGGACCATTGCGAAATCCGGTACCAAATCTTTCCTCGAATCCATGGGCTCCGATCAGGCGAAAGACAGTCAGTTGATCGGTCAGTTCGGAGTTGGCTTCTACTCGGCGTTTATCGTGGCTGATAAAGTGACCGTACGTACCCGCGCTGCGGGCGACAAGCCTGAGAACGGCGTGTTCTGGGAATCTGCGGGCGAAGGTGAATACACCGTTGCCGACATCACCAAAGACGATCGCGGCACCGAAATCACTTTGCATCTGCGCGAAGGCGAAGACGAGTTCCTTGATGACTGGCGCGTACGTTCCATCATCAGCAAATATTCCGACCATATAGCGCTGCCGGTCGAGATCGAAAAATCCGAAGAGAAAGACGGTGAGACCGTGGTTTCCTGGGAAAAGATCAACAAGGCGCAGGCGCTGTGGACCCGTAACAAGTCGGAAATCAAAGACGACGAGTACAACGAATTCTACAAGCATATTGCCCACGACTTCACTGACCCGCTGACCTGGAGCCACAACCGTGTGGAAGGTAAGCAGGAATACACCAGCCTGTTGTACATTCCGTCGCAGGCGCCGTGGGATATGTGGAACCGCGATCACAAGCATGGTCTGAAACTGTACGTTCAGCGTGTGTTCATCATGGACGACGCCGAGCAGTTTATGCCGAACTATCTGCGCTTTGTGCGCGGCCTGATAGATTCCAACGATCTGCCGCTGAACGTTTCCCGCGAGATCCTGCAGGACAGCACCGTCACCCGTAACCTGCGCAGCGCGCTGACCAAACGCGTGTTGCAGATGCTGGAAAAACTGGCGAAAGATGACGCCGAAAAATACCAGACCTTCTGGAAACAGTTCGGCCTGGTGCTGAAAGAAGGTCCGGCGGAAGACCACGCCAATCAGGAAACTATCGCTAAGCTGATGCGCTTCGCGTCTACGCACACAGACTCCTCCGCACAGACCGTGTCGCTGGAAGACTATATCTCCCGCATGAAAGAAGGGCAGGAGAAGATCTACTACATCACTGCCGACAGCTATGCGGCGGCGAAGAGCAGCCCGCACCTGGAACTGCTGCGTAAGAAAGGCATTGAAGTCCTGCTGCTTTCTGACCGCATCGATGAGTGGATGATGAACTACCTGACCGAGTTCGACGGCAAGCCGTTCCAGTCCGTTGCGAAAGCCGACGAGTCCATCGATAAACTGGCGGATGAAGTGGACGAGAGCGCGAAAGAAGCGGAAAAAGCGCTGACGCCGTTCGTTGAACGCGTGAAAACCTTGCTGGGCGATCGCGTCAAAGAAGTGCGTCTGACCCACCGTCTGACTGACACGCCGGCCATCGTCACCACCGATGCGGACGAAATGAGCACCCAGATGGCGAAGCTGTTCGCTGCTGCAGGTCAGACCGTACCGGACGTGAAATATATCTTTGAACTCAACCCGGACCACGTGCTGGTAAAACGCACGGCGGATACCCAGGACGAAACGCAGTTTAAAGAGTGGGTTGAACTGCTGCTGGATCAGGCTCTCTTCGCCGAACGCGGCACGCTGGAAGATCCTAACCAGTTCATCCGTCGTATGAACCAGCTGCTGGTGTCCTGATCGTCATCATCTAATGCCGGATGGCGCTAACGCTTATCCGGCCTACGATTAAAAAGATATTGTAGGCCGGATGAGGTGTTTACACCGCCATCCGGCAATTTCACTCCTTATTTTCAATTTTCCCTCCATTAACCGTTTCAGCGTCGGGCGTCTTCCTTGAGCCAATTGCGTGATGGTGGTATCGTTTAGCGCTTTTTAAAAAATATCGACAACCTTTAAGGGGATTTTCGTAATGCGTATCATTCTGCTTGGCGCTCCGGGCGCGGGTAAAGGAACTCAGGCTCAGTTCATCATGGAGAAGTATGGTATTCCGCAAATCTCCACCGGTGATATGCTGCGTGCCGCCGTGAAATCTGGCTCCGAGCTGGGCAAACAAGCGAAAGACATCATGGACGCCGGTAAGCTGGTGACTGATGAGCTGGTGATCGCGCTGGTAAAAGAGCGTATTGCTCAGGAAGACTGCCGTAATGGTTTCCTGCTGGATGGCTTCCCGCGTACTATTCCGCAGGCTGACGCCATGAAAGAAGCAGGTATCAACGTGGACTACGTTCTGGAGTTTGACGTACCTGACGAGCTGATCGTTGACCGTATCGTGGGCCGTCGCGTACACGCTGCTTCTGGCCGCGTTTACCACATCAAATTCAACCCGCCTAAGGTTGAAGGTAAAGACGACGTGACTGGCGAAGAACTGACTACCCGTAAAGACGATCAGGAAGAGACGGTGCGTAAGCGCCTGGTGGAATACCATCAGATGACCGCGCCGCTGATCGGCTACTACTCTAAAGAAGCGCAGGCGGGTAACACCAAATACGCGAAAGTTGATGGCACTCAGGCCGTGGCTGACGTGCGCGCAGCGCTGGAAAAAATCCTCGGTTAAGTTTTAGCGCAGTCAATGCCGGATGGCGGTGTAAACACCTTATCCGGCCTATGATTTTTTTGTAGGCCAGATAAGCGCAGCGCCATCAGGCAAATTCATGTCTTACCTCTCGCAGCAATTAGTTCTTCTTCATCACTTTTCCGCTACAATTATCAACAATTTGAATCGATAAGAGGCGGTAATGCGTCAGACGAAAACCGGTATCCTGCTGGCAAACCTCGGCACCCCCGATGCCCCCACTCCTGAAGCTGTTAAACGCTACCTGCGCCAGTTTTTAAGCGATCAACGTGTAGTCGATACTTCCCGCCTGCTGTGGTGGCCGTTGCTGCGTGGGGTGATCCTGCCGCTGCGTGCGCCACGCGTGGCAAAGCTGTACCAGTCAATCTGGATGGAAGACGGTTCGCCGCTGATGGTCTACAGCAAGGCACAACAGCAGGCGCTGGCACAACGCCTGCCCAATACGCCTGTTGCGTTGGGCATGAGCTATGGTTCGCCTTCGCTTGAGTGCGCAGTCGACGAACTGTTGGCAAGTGGCGTTGAACACATTGTCGTGTTACCGCTGTACCCGCAATATTCCTGTTCGACGGTGGCGGCGGTGTGGGATGAGCTCGCGCGCATCCTGGCGCGTAAACGCAGTATTCCCGGCGTCTCTTTTATTCGTGATTACGCCGATGACAGTGCCTATATTGACGCGCTGGCAAAAAGTGCCCGTGACTCCTTCGCCAAACACGGCGAACCCGATTTACTGCTGCTCTCCTACCATGGGATTCCACAACGTTACGCCGACGAAGGCGATGACTACCCTCAGCGCTGTCGCGATACGACACGTGAGCTGGTCTCTGCGCTTGGCCTGCCGCCGGAAAAAGTGATGATGACCTTCCAGTCGCGTTTTGGTCGCGAACCGTGGCTGACGCCGTATACCGACGAAACGTTAAAAATGCTGGCGGAGAAAGGGACCCGACATATCCAGGTTATGTGTCCGGGCTTTGCGGCAGATTGCCTTGAAACGCTGGAAGAGATCGCGGTGCAAAACCGGGAGATTTTCCTCGAGGCTGGCGGCCAGCAATATGAGTATATTCCGGCGCTGAATGCCGCACCGGAACATATTGAAATGATGGTCAAACTGACCGCTGCCTATCGTTAAAGTTGTGCTTTGAAGTAACGCGCGCCCTCCCGCAACGCATCGTCGGCGGTTTTCATCATCCGCGAGTAGTGCAGGAAGGCGTGCAGCGTGCCGGGGTACATTTTGTACTGGCAGGGCTGCTGATGCGTCTGTAACGTCTGAAATAATAAGCGGCTGTCGTCAATCAACGGATCGAACTCCGCGCCGGCGATAAAACATGGCGGCACGTCGCGCGTCAGGTCGTTATTGAATAAGCAATAATACGGCGACTCGCGATCGTCGGCGCTACGCAGGTACGCGTTTTCGTACATCTGCAGATCCTCCCGCGATAAACCATCCCATGCTCCGCCCATCAGCCGTCGGCTGGGCGAATCCTGCAGGCCGTAAAGTCCATACCACAGCAGTACGCCTGCGACTTTGCCGCAGGCAATCTGTTTGTCCCGCAGCCACAACGCGCTGGCAAGCGCCAGCATCGCGCCAGCGGAATCACCGGCAAAACCAATATGATCCACATTCAGAGAATAGTCGCCCGCGTGCTGGTGATAATACTGACAGACGGCGACAATCTCCTCGATGGCTTGCGGGAAACGAGCCTCCGGCGAGAGCGAATAGTCGATGCCAATTACCGTGCACTGCGTGTAAAGCGCCAGTAAGCGCATAATGCGATCGTGAGTATCCAGATTACCAAGAATGAAACCGCCGCCGTGCAGATAATACATCGTGGCCCGGCTATGGGGTTGCGGAGAATAAATTCGCGTGGCAACGGGGCCGCGCGCGGTAGAAATGACGCATTCCCGGGTGTTCATCTGCGGGGCATCGGCATTCCACAATTGTCGTTCGTGGATATAGTGTTGGCGTTGGGCCACGATGTCATCGGCGGCGGGCCAGGGCG
>NZ_SZXG01000037.1:328737-333441 GCF_005281305.1 Citrobacter sp. wls706
GGCGGCGGGCCAGGGCGGCAGATCGTCGCGATGAAAATTCACCACGGTTTTCATTTCGTCTGAAATTCTGTCGAGTACGGGGATCTTATTTTCCGGCTTCATAAACGCTCCTTGTGAAGGTGATTTATTGTAGAAATTACCCCCGTATAAACTGCGATCCCACCGTCCGATATTGAAACTCAGCGCCGCATCGCATGCAAAGCAGGGAATGTGCTACCATGCACCGCTCAGCTAATCACCCGTAAAATCGACCATGAAATTTCCCGGTAAACGTAAATCCAAACACTATTTTCCTGTCAGCGCGCGCGATCCATTGCTGCAACAGATTCAGCCTGAAAATGAAACCAGCGCAGCCTGGGTGGTGGGTATCGACCAGACGCTGGTAGATATTGAAGCCAAAGTTGATGATGACTTTGTAAAACGTTATGGATTAAGCGCCGGGCACTCTCTGGTGATTGCAGACGATATCGCCGAAGCGCTCTACCAGGAGCTGGTACGTGACAATTTGATCACCCATCAGTTTGCCGGTGGGACTATCGGTAACACGATGCACAACTACTCCGTGCTGGCGGATGACCGCTCGGTACTGTTGGGTGTGATGTGCAGCAATATCGAGATTGGTAGCTACGCGTACCGTTATTTATGTAATACCTCCAGCCGTACCGATCTGAACTACCTGCAGGGTGTTAATGGACCGATTGGCCGCTGCTTTACGCTGATTGGCGAATCCGGTGAGCGCACGTTCGCTATCAGCCCCGGACATATGAATAAGCTGCGGGCGGATAGCATCCCCGAGGCAGTTATTGCCGGGGCCTCCGCGCTGGTGCTGACCTCCTATCTGGTGCGTTGCGAACAGGGCGAGCCGATGCCGGAAGCGACCATGAAGGCGATCGAATATGCCAAAAAACACAATGTGCCGGTGGTTCTGACGCTGGGTACCAAATTCGTTATTGCCGATAACCCGCAGTGGTGGCAGGCATTCCTGAAAGAGCATGTCTCTATTCTGGCGATGAATGAAGAAGAGGCCGAAGCGCTGACCGGCGAGAGCGATCCGCTGCTGGCCTCCGACAAAGCGCTGGATTGGGTGGATCTGGTGCTGTGCACTGCGGGTCCGGCGGGTCTGTATATGGCGGGCTTTACGGAAGAAGAAGCCAAACGTAAAACTCAACATCCGCTGCTGCCGGGGGCTATTGCCGAATTCAACCAGTACGAATTCAGCCGCGCCATGCGCCATAAAGACTGTACTAATCCGCTACGCGTGTATTCGCACATCGCACCGTATATGGGCGGGCCTGAAAAGATCATGAACACCAACGGCGCTGGCGACGGTGCGCTGGCGGCATTGCTGCATGATATTACCGCCAACAGCTACCACCGCAGCAACGTGCCTAACTCCAGCAAGCACAAGTTCACCTGGCTGACCTATTCATCGTTAGCCCAGGTGTGTAAATATGCTAATCGCGTGAGTTATCAGGTGCTGAATCAACATTCACCACGCCTGACGCGCGGTTTGCCAGAACGTGAAGATAGTCTCGAAGAGTCGTACTGGGACCGCTGAGTTCTTGCCGGATGGCGTAGCGCCATCCGGCACGTAATATTAACTGGCAGTAGCAACGTCACCGGCAGGTGGCGTTTCAATCAGCTCCAGCATAGTGCGGGCGATTTCACGCTCGCCCATGACGACCTGATTGGCACCGCGGTCGGTAATATATTCCACTTCATCGTCATAATGCGCGCGGGCGATAATCTCAATCGACGGGCACTTTTCGCGAGCGGAAGCGACGATTTCACCGGCTTCATAGCCATTTGGAATCGTCAGTAGCAGCCAGCGTGCGCAATCCAGATGCGCCAGATTCATAATCTCTTCGTTGGCGGCATTTCCCAGCACCGCGCGGATCCCGCGCTCACGCAGTTCATCCACCCGCGTACGTGAGGTTTCGATAACCACCAGCGGAATCCCGGCAGCCATCAATTTTTCACCCAGCAGACTGCCGACGCGGCCAAAGCCTACCAGCAGGGCGTGATTGCAGATATCCACCGGAATTTGTTTCTCTTCTTCGATGGCTTCTTCCAGCGTCTGTTCTTCCAGCGTTTCGGTTTTCGCGAGATATTTTTCTAACACCGCGAACAGTACCGGATTGAGCATAATGGACAGAATAGCCCCCGCCAGCACCAGATTTTGCCCGGCCTGCGGTAGCAGGTTTAGCGCCATTCCCAGACCCGCCAGGATGAAGGCAAACTCACCAATCTGCGCCAGGCTGGTGGCAATGGTGAGCGCTGTACGTTGGGAGTGACCAAACAGGCGCACGAGGAAATAGGCGGCAACGGATTTACCAAAGACGATAATCGCCAGCGTACCCAGTACCGCCAGCGGCTGCTGGATCAAAATTAACGGATCAAACAGCATACCAACAGATACAAAGAACAATACGGCGAACGCATCGCGCAGCGGCAGGGTGTCATGCGCCGCACGGTGGCTCAGTTCGGATTCATTCAGCACCATGCCAGCAAAGAACGCGCCCAGAGCAAAGGAGACATCGAATAATTCCACTGCGCCAAACGCGATACCTAATGCCAGGGCAAGGACTGACAGAGTAAACAGCTCTCGTGAACCGGTGGCGGCGCTACGCGCCATGATCCACGGCACCAGGCGACGGCCAACCAGCATCATAATGGCGATAAACGCCACCACTTTACCGATGGTAATGCCCATATCGACGGCCAGCGAGGCAAAGCCGACATCTTCTTTTTCCAGCATTCCGGCGACGGCGGGCAGGAGAACCAGCGTCAGCACCATCATCAGATCTTCAACAATCAGCCAGCCTATAGCGATTTGCCCGCGCTGGCTGTCAATAAGCTGCCGTTCTTCAAGCGCACGCAGTAGCACTACGGTACTGGCGGTTGAAAGACACAGTCCAAAGACGATACCCACCATTAGCGACCAGCCCATCACCGCTGAAAGCGCCATACCCAGTAGCGTCGCCACAGCTATCTGGGCAATCGCGCCGGGAATGGCGATGGACTTTACCGCCATCAAATCCTTCAAGGAAAAGTGCAGCCCCACGCCGAACATCAGCAGGATTACGCCAAGCTCCGCCAGTTCAGGCGCGAGTTTGGTATCAGCAACAAAACCAGGTGTAAATGGACCGGCCAGAACGCCCGCTAACAGATATCCCACCAGAGGAGAAATACGTAGTTTATTGGCAATCATGCCTAATATAAAAGCGAGCACAAGGCCGCCGACAATGGTGGTGATAAGCGGGGTGGCGTGATGCATTCCGTCTCCTTTGGTTGCTGTGATGATCCTGAAAACCTAAATTCCGAGTAATAGTTTATGACAATTTTAATGTTTATGTTTATGAATAATTATTGAATTTTGATGAAAACGGGATTTTAGGCGTAAAAAAGCACGGATCGGAAAACTACAGGGGTATGCGGGGAGTAAAGGCTGATGGTCTCTGTAACTGAAGACGGCCAAAGTTTACTTTTGGCCGTCAGAAAATCAGGCTTTATGTCGGTTATCAGGTAAGAATATAGTGAGTATCCCCAGAAGTGGCAGGAAAGCACATATTTTATAGACCAAATCAATACTGGTATGGTCAGCAATCAGCCCTAATACCGCGGCTCCCAAGCCGCCCATGCCAAAGGCAAACCCGAAAAATAGCCCAGAAACCATGCCGATACGACCCGGAAGCAGCTCCTGTGCATAGACCAGAATGGCAGAAAAGGCAGATGCGAGGATAAAACCAATGATCACGGTTAAAATCCCGGTCCATTCCAGCGTTGCATAGGGTAAAACAAGGGTAAATGGCGCTACACCGAGGATAGAGCCCCAAATAACATATTTTCTGCCAATCTTATCACCTAACGGTCCACCAATTACGGTCCCGGCCGCAACGGCAAACAGGAAGGCAAACAGGTGAAACTGGGCGTTTTGTACCGATAATCCGAATTTTTGCATCAGATAAAAGGTGTAATAGCTGCTGATACTCGCCATATAGAAGTATTTGGAGAAAATCAGCACCAGCAGAATGCTAACCGCCAGTACCACTTTATTACGCGGTAATGGATTAACGATCGTGACTTTCGGTTTTCCTTTGCTCATCCGATGCTGCGCGGCATACCAACGACTGATTTGTGCCAGAACCACAATCGCTAATAACGCGGCCAGAACAAACCAGGCCACATTACCTTTACCATATGGCGCGATGATGACAGCCGCCAGCAAGGGCCCGAGAGAGCTGCCGAAGTTGCCGCCAACCTGGAAAATTGACTGGGCGAGGCCATGACGACCGCCGGAAGCCATACGCGCCACGCGGGATGACTCTGGGTGAAACACCGATGAGCCCGTACCGACCAGCGCCGCCGCGAGTAATACCATATGGAAACTGCCTGCCATGGCCAGCAGCACTAGCCCGCTTAGCGTGAAGCACATACCAATGGGCAGCGACCACGGCATCGGATATTTGTCCGTCCAGTAGCCGACAACCGGCTGAAGCAGCGAGGAGGCGAGCTGGAAGGTTAGCGTAATCATCCCGATCTGCATAAACGTCAGCGAGAACTCTGACTGCAATAGCGGATAAATCGCCAGGATCAGCGACTGGATCATATCGTTTAGCAGATGAGAGAGACTGATCGCCCCTAAAATGCCAAATGAGGTGCGCGCTTTAGCAACCGACGCTGACGCGCCAGCCACTGGCGGGG
>NZ_SZXG01000037.1:333565-558272 GCF_005281305.1 Citrobacter sp. wls706
CGCGCCAGCCACTGGCGGGGTTGGTTCACTTATTGCCATAGAAAGTCACTTCTGTTTGGGTTGCGATTATGAGGGTAGTCTATTTTGTTATTATTACCTGACTAACATACCTGCGGAAGGTGTTTGAAGGAAGTCTCATTTCTGAAAACATTTTCGACTATTATTTCATATCATTGTAATTTCAGTCGTTGATTTTGGCTCAGGGAGAGAAATATGAAGTTTTTAAAACGGGGCGTGGCGCTGGCGTTATTCGCCGCATTTGCGCTGGCAGCTCAGCCTGCGCAGGCGTACGAAAAAGATAAAACCTACAAAATTACCATTCTGCATACCAACGATCATCACGGTCACTTCTGGCGCAGCGAATATGGGGAATATGGGCTGGCGGCGCAAAAAACGCTGGTGGATGGTATTCGTAAAGAGGTGGCGGAAGAAGGGGGAAGCGTACTGCTGCTTTCCGGCGGCGATATTAACACCGGCGTCCCAGAATCCGATCTTCAGGATGCGGAACCTGATTTTCGCGGCATGAACCTGATTGGCTATGACGCGATGGCGGTTGGCAATCACGAATTTGATAACCCGCTAACCGTGCTGCGCCAGCAGGAAAAATGGTCCAAATTCCCGTTTCTCTCAGCCAATATCTACCAGAAAAGCACGGGCGAACGTTTATTCAAGCCGTGGGCCATCTTTAAGCGTCAGGATTTAAAAATTGCCGTACTTGGTTTAACCACTGACGATACGGCGAAAATTGGTAATCCGGAGTTCTTTACCGATATCGAATTCCGTAAACCTGCCGATGAAGCCAAACTGGTCATCCAGGAACTGAATATGGGTGAAAAGCCAGACATCATTATTGCGACCACCCATATGGGTCATTATGACAACGGCAATCACGGCTCGAACGCGCCTGGCGACGTAGAAATGGCGCGTAGCCTGCCGGCGGGTTCGCTGGCGATGATTGTGGGTGGTCACTCACAGGATCCGGTGTGTATGGCCTCGGAAAACAAGAAGCAGGTTGATTACGTACCGGGTACGCCGTGCGCGCCAGATAAGCAAAATGGCATCTGGATTGTGCAAGCGCATGAGTGGGGGAAATACGTGGGCCGGGCGGACTTTGAGTTCCGTAACGGCGAAATGAAAATGGTTAACTACCAGCTTATCCCCGTCAACCTGAAGAAAAAAGTGACCTGGGACAACGGGAAAAGTGAGCGCGTACTCTACACCCCGGAAATTGCTGAGAATCAGCAAATGCTCTCGCTGCTGACGCCATTCCAGAATAAAGGTAAAGCGCAACTGGACGTGAAGATTGGCAGCGTCAATGCGCGCCTCGAAGGTGACCGTAGCAAAGTTCGTTTTGTACAGACCAATATGGGGCACCTGCTGTTGGCTGCGCAAATGGCGCGGACCAGCGCTGACTTTGGCGTGATGAGCGGTGGCGGTATTCGTGATTCCATTGAAGGCGGCGATATTACCTATAAGAGCGTGCTGAAGGTGCAGCCGTTCGGCAATATTGTGGTGTATGCCGACATGAGCGGGAAAGAGGTGATTGACTATCTGACCGCCGTGGCGCAAATGAAGCCGGACTCCGGGGCCTATCCGCAGTTTGCCAACGTCAGCTTTGTGGCGAAAGACGGTAAACTTAACGATCTGAAAATCAAAGGCGAACCGGTTGACCCGTCTAAAACCTATCGTATGGCAACGCTGAGTTTCAATGCCACCGGCGGCGATGGCTATCCGCGAATTGATAACAAGCCAGGTTATGTGAATACCGGGTTTATCGATGCGGAAGTGCTGAAAGAGTACGTGCAGAAAAACTCACCGTTGGATGCCAGTGCGTATGAGCCGAAGGGCGAGGTGAGCTGGCAGTAACAGGGCGAAGTGCCGGATGGCGGTGCTGGCACCCTATCCGGCCTGCTGACTGTAAGAGTCTTCGGTTGTAGGCCTTAAAGCTGCGCGCCATCAGGCATTCATTCTACAACCGCTTAATCACGGCGTGCGATGTCGGCGAATTTCGCATCCAGAATTTTCGCCAGATCGCCCGCTGCCAGTTCGATATCCAGCCCGCGTTTGCCACCGGATACATAAATGGTGTCAAACGTCTGGGCGGGGGCGTCAATTAGCGTCGGCAATCTTTTTTTCTGTCCCAGCGGGCTGATACCGCCCACCAGATACCCCGTAGTTCGCTGTGCAACCAGCGGATCGGCCATATCGACCTTTTTGGCCCCTAACGCTTTGGCGACTTTTTTAAGATCCAATTGACCCGCCACCGGCGTGACGGCAACGGCCAGCTGCTTCATATCGCCATTCACGGCAACCAGCAGCGTTTTATAAACCTGGTCCGCATTCAGACCTAACTTGCGCACCACTTCATCACCAAAGTTTGTTTCGGACGGATCGTGATCGTAGGTGTGGATCTGGAAAGAAATTTTGTTTTTTTCGAGTAATTTAACGGCGGGTGTCATAGCAATTTTTCCTGGCCCAGACAAAATACGACACAAGCATACGCCTGATGGCGGTCTAAAAAATAGTACCATCTTGCGCAATAGTATTGGCAGGATGATGACTTTGAGCGACAATCGACCTACACCGATGCTTTAAGCATCGGGATTATAATAATGATGAAATTCCTCTTTGACGGGCCAATAGAAATATTGGCCATTTTTTTACCGTAACATCTCCGGCAAATTACCTTCTCCGTACAGATGCAGTGCGCCTACGGCCACCACATAATGGCCAGCTGGCATCGCCCTGAGTCGATCGCGCCAGGCTACATTGCGCTGATGCATCAAGACGTCATATAACGACTGGCTGAAAGTATTAGGAAGCGTCAATTCGCTATCGCGCGGCGGCGTTTTAAGCCACCAGCCCATCATTTGCTGTAGCAACCTGGCGTTGGTATGCCAGTGCGTCAGGGTATCATCCAGAAGAGCCTGACCATTATCGGGTAACTGACATAGCAGCTCGATTTGACTGGATGAACCTTCCAGCTCGATCACCGGTTTGTGTGCTTGTTTTGCCGCTTTCAGCAGTTGGTAATCAATCCCGTATTCCGCCCGCAACCCCAGCTGTTGTGCCTGTGTCGCCTGTAATACCATGGCTATTTGCCACAAAGGTTGTGTTGATAACAGGGAAGGGGAAATGCCCAATTCGTTGGTGACTTTACGCAGATTATCTAATTGCTCTTCACTGATGCGTTCTTCCAGGGCGGCAAAGGTCGGAAGATTAGCAAATGGCGCGTCATCGCCGGAAACATCGGCTTCGACAATCAGCGCATCAGCACGGTTGAGCTTTTTGAGTAATTTGGCAGGCAGAGGCGCCATATCGCGGCTACCCATGTGAATACTGCCAATCAGATGAAAATGGCGGTTGCCGGGTAAAGAGATATCAATGGCGGGCCAGGTATAGTGGTTGCCGCGCAGTGCAGACCATAATGTTTTTACCCGGTACAACAAATCCATACGACCTCCCTAAGTGGACTTCCATGCTAGCGCGTGGTCCGGGAAGGTGCAATGCGTGAATTGCCGGATAGCGCGGTTGATAGCGCCATCCGGCAAAGGCTTACTCTTTCGGTTTGAAGCGCAGCAGACGGTTAGCGTTGCTTACCACGGTAATGGAGGAGAGCGCCATCGCCGCGCCGGCAACCACCGGGTTGAGCAGCGTTCCGGTGAACGGCCACAGGATCCCGGCAGCAACGGGGATACCGATGCTGTTATAGATAAACGCGCCGAGCAGGTTCTGCTTCATATTGCGCAGCGTTGCCCGTGAGATAGACAGCGCATCCGCAACGCCCATCAGGCTATGACGCATCAGCGTAATCGCGGCGGTTTCAATCGCCACATCGCTGCCGCCACCCATGGCAATCCCTACATCGGCCTGCGCCAGCGCAGGCGCATCGTTGATACCGTCACCAACCATGGCAACCTGACGTCCCTGGCTTTGCAGACGCTTAATCGCCTCGGCTTTACCGTCCGGGAGAACGCCCGCAATCACCTCATCAATACCTGCTTCTTTAGCAATGGCGTTAGCCGTGGTCGGGTTATCACCGGTGAGCATTACCAGACGATACCCGGCGCGGTGCAGGCGCTGCAGGGCCGCCACGCTGTCACTACGCAATGGATCGCGCACTGCTAACAGGGCCGCGGCTTTACCGTCAATCGCCAGCAGGACTGGAGTTGTCCCTTGAGAGGCTTGAGCGGTAATCTCAGCTTCCATTTGAGCGGTATCTACCTGCTGTTCATTGAGCAGCGCCTGGTTTCCCAGCAACAGCGTATGGCCTTCCGTTTCACCACTGACGCCCAAACCGCGCAGCGTACGGAACCCGTTGACCTGCGGCAGCGTGACATCACCGGCTTTGTCCAGAATCGCCCTGGCCAGCGGGTGGCTGGAACCCTGTTCAAGGGCCGCAGCCAGACGAATCGCCAGCGCTTCATCGGTATTGCCAAACGTTTTGATGGCGACAACCTGTGGCTTACCTTCAGTCAGCGTCCCGGTTTTATCAAATACGACGGTATCAAGCGTGCTGGCGCGCTGCAGCGCATCGGCATCGCGTACCAGTACCCCGAACTCAGCGGCGCGACCAACACCGGAAATAATCGACATCGGCGTCGCCAGGCCCAGTGCACAAGGGCAAGCAATAATCAGAACAGTGGTGGCAATCACCAGCGTATAGACAATTTGTGGCGCCGGTCCGAAGAAATACCAGATAGCTGCGCTAACCAGCGCAATAACGACCACCACCGGAACGAATACCGAGGAGATGCGGTCAGCCAGTTTGCCAATCTCCGGTTTACTGCTTTGCGCCTGGCGCACCATGCGAATAATGCGCGACAGCGTGGTATGGCTGCCTACGGCGCTGGCGCGGAACAGCACGCTGCCGTCCTGTACGACCGTACCGGCGTGGACACTATCGCCTTCGCCTTTTTGTTGCGGAATCGGCTCCCCGGTTAGCATGGCTTCATCCAGCCAGGCTTCGCCCTGAGTGATTTCGCCATCGACCGGAACGCGGTCGCCGGTGGTCAGGCGCAGCAACATTCCTGCCTGAACATCTGCCAGCGGCACATTTTTTTCACCTTCATCGGTGACGACGCGTGCGGTTGGTGGCGTCAGATCGAGCAGTTTTTCCAGCGCTTTGGACGAGCGTTGGCGAGCCCGCGCTTCCAGCATATGTCCGAGGTTAATCAAACCGATAATCATCGCGCTGGCTTCATAATAAA
The DNA here is from genome assembly GCF_005281305.1 of Citrobacter sp. wls706. Taxonomy (NCBI): domain Bacteria; kingdom Pseudomonadati; phylum Pseudomonadota; class Gammaproteobacteria; order Enterobacterales; family Enterobacteriaceae; genus Citrobacter; species Citrobacter sp. wls706. The sequence continues at coordinate 338,776 of NZ_SZXG01000037.1, forward strand.
GGTGTCGTGCTTCCATTGGGAACCATTGCGGCCAGAGGTTGACGCTCATGGAATAGAGCCATGCCACCCCCGTACCCAGCGCCACCAGCGTATCCATGGTCGCGGTGCCATTCATCAGGCTTTTCCACGCATTGCGGTAAAAGTGACCGCCCGCGAAAACCATCACGGCAAGCGTTGCCAGACCAATCGCCAGCCAGAGGCTACGGTTGTCGTCACTCACCATCATGTTATCGCCAATCATTCCCCACACCATGACCGGTATACCCAGCAGCAGCGCGACGGCTGCCTGCCAGCGAAAACGTTTCATGGTCGCGACGGCGGTTTCCTGCTGGCGCTCGCGGCGCTTCGCATCATCTTCTATGGCTTCAGCACCGTAGCCCGCTTTTTCTACCGCCTGCACTAAATCTGCGGCGGACGCACTGCCCATTACCAGCGCAGTGCGTTCCGCCAGGTTTACCCGTGCCTGAGTGACGCCCGGTACGCTTTGCAGGGCATTTTGTACGCGGGTTACACAGCTGGCGCAGCTCATGCCGTTTAACAGCAACTGTTGGCTGTCATCATCAGCCGTAGCTGCCGGAAGCTCGGAAGGGACCGCTGCCAGTGCTTCCGACGGGATTGATGACTCCGTCAGCGGTTTAGCCTTTGGGTGGCTTAACTCCGCGCCGTAACCGGCTTGTTTGATGGTTTCAATCAGTGCTTCAGCACTGGCGCTCCCGGTGATGTGCGCTTCAGTCACGGTGACATCCGCTTGTTCAACGTCCGGGCGTTGTTCCAGACTCTCTTTAACGCGTTTTACGCAGTGACCACAGGACAGGCCGTCCAGGGTTAGATCGATTGTTTGAGACATAACCAACTCCTTTATTGCAGGATTTACTGACTGTGATAAAGGGTAAACCTTCCATCTGGGGGAAGGTCAAGCCCGGAATCCGCATTTGTATATGGGATCTCAAGCCATTCACCGTGCTGATGAATGTTTCTTGATTTTTATCAAATAATTGTCGCTGTTTTCTTCTGGTTAGCTGACTGTATTTTGACACCTCTAAATATGCTGAATGTATTTCTCTTCAGATGGCCTTTTAAATGTGATGAAGGTCTCTTTATTTAGCTTAAAGTATTAGTAAGCATAATGATTTAATAAATGTAATTAATTTTTGTATAAGTCGATTTAATGGCTTCATTTGTTGACAATTAAAGGCGCGATTTTGTACTCTGAAACTGAACTCAAACCGATTATCTGGCAATTTGACTATTCTGTAACAATTAAGCTGGAGGCTTTATGTCTACAAAGTTATGGGGCGGGCGTTTTGATATGCCAACAAATAAATTAGTTGAATCCTATAATGCAACTATTATGTTGGAGCAACGGTTATGCCCTTTTGATATTAAGGGAAGTATTGCTCATGCCACCATGTTGGGGCGTCAGGGGATTATTACGCAAGATGAAGCAAATGCCATTATTGGCGGATTAACACAGGTAAATAAAGAAATTGAAGCAGGTCAATTCATTTTCGATACTGTCGATGAAGATATTCATATGGCTATTGAAAGAAGAATGACTGAAATCATTGGCCCTGTCGGGGGGAAACTACATACCGGTCGCAGCCGTAATGATCAGACCACCGTAGATTCTAAAATGCATATGCGAGCCACTATTCGCGAAATTCAACAGGACATTGTTAATCTACAAGAAATTATAGTAAATAAAGCAGAAAATAATATTGATGCGATAATGCCGGGCTACACGCATTTACAAACCGGTCAGCCCATTCTTTTATCGCACTGGATTATGGCTTATTACTGGATGTTACGTCGTGACTGGACTCGATTTGAAGACCTGTATCACCGTATGGGAGAATGTCCTTTAGGCGCGGCAGCTCTCGCAGGAACGACTTTTCCTATTGACCGTGACTTCACTGCCCGTGAGCTTGGTTTTGATAAGCCGACTGAAAACAGTATTGATTCTGTCAGCGATCGTGATCATATGGTTGAATTCACCGCAGCTGCAGCGATGTGCTTTATGCACCTAACTCGTCTTTCAGAGGAACTGGTTTTATTCTCCAGCCAGGATTTTAAATTTATAGAGCTTTCTGATGATTTTTGTACGGGCTCCAGCATTATGCCGCAAAAGAAAAACCCCGATGTAGCTGAAAAAATGCGCGGAAAGGGGGGGGCGTATGTACGGAAATCTAATGGCCATGCTGACTATCATGAAAGGAATACCGCTCGCTTATAATACGGATATGAGCGAGGATAAAGAGCAGGTCTATGATTCAATGGATACGTTACAGGCCAGTCTGAAAATTATGGCCCCGATGCTCGATAAAATGGTCATTCTTGCAGAGAATACCCGTGGCGCGGCGGCCAGAGGGTTCTCGAATGCGACTGATATGGCAGATTACCTTGTGCGTAAAGGTATTCCTTTCAGAGAGGCGCACCATGTAGTAGGTAGTGCGGTTAATTACTGTATTAAGCATAAAAAAATGTTAGAAGAACTTTCTATGGATGAGTTCCGCTCATTTGATAATAAAATTGAAAATGACATCTATGAGAATATTTCTTTGGAGGCATGTATTAAAGCCAGAATGTCCTATGGTGGAACCGGACCGGATGCTGTTAGAAAACAGATTGATATAGCCAGAAAATATTTAAAATAATTCTGAATATAATAATCAATATCTCCCGGATGCAATGTCCGGGAGCTTCTTTAAGGTGAAAAAAATGGACGTTTTATTCTTTATACAATTATTTATTGTACTCGCCTGTATTGGAATTGGCGGAAGGTATGGCGGAATGGGACTTGGTGCTGGTGGGGGATTAGGGGTCGCAATACTCGTTTTGGGTTTTGGGCTCAAACCCTCCTCACCATCCATTACGGCAATGTTAATTATTATTTGTGTTATTGGCGCTGTTAGTATATTGCAGGCTGCTGGTGGGTTAGATTATCTGGTCAGAGTAGCTGAAAAGTTACTTCGTAAAAAACCGCAGGCGATTACGTTTTTTGCGCCAATATTAACGTCGGTATTTACGTTATTCTGCGGAACCACTTATGTTGCATTTTCCCTGTATCCTGTTATCGCAGAGGTTGCCGCTGAAGCCAAAGTCCGTCCCGAACGAGCATTATCCGCAACGGTCATCGCGGCCAGCGTCGCGGTTGCTGCCAGCCCAATGAGCGCGGCAACCGCCGGGATGCTGGCTATCCTGCATGAATATGCTGGGATCACACTGGGACAAATATTATCCATCGCCCTCCCTTCATTTTTTATGGCGGCAATCGTCACCAGCTTTTCAGTCTACAAGCGTGGGAAAGAGCTGGAAGACGATCCTGAATTTCAGCGGCGTGTTGCAGCTGGTGAGTATGAGTTCATGCATTCCGAGCAGAAAAAGGAATATGTTGCGTCACCTGGCGCCAAAAAAGGTGTGGCCATCTTTGCAATCGGGGTTGTGCTGGTACTCATTTTGGGATCTTTTACAGAACTACTTCCTTCCTGGGATGGAAAGCGACTTTCAACCCCAATGGTTATTCAGATGATCATGCTAACCGCTGCATTATTCATCATGATTGTCGGCAGGGTTCCCAGCAGTACTCTGAATAGTGGGTCGGTATTTCGTGCCGGTTTGATGGGGGTCGTGGCAATACTCGGTGTGTCCTGGATGACAGCAACTTTTTTTGATGCTTACCAGTCAGAACTGATCAACGTTTTTGGCGGTCTCGTGAATGGGGCGCCAATGCTGTTTGGTATTGTGGTATTCCTGTTCTCCCTGGTCATCATGAGTCCGGCTGCGACGGTAGCGGCAATCATGCCCTTAGGCGTCACGCTGGGTATTCCCGCTCCGTATCTCATCGCTATATTTGCCTGTACCTGCGGTGATTTTATTATCCCTGGGGCGAATCAGATTGGTTGCGTGGCGTTTGACAGAACGGGTACAACCAAAATTGGACGTTTTGTGGTTAACCATAGCTATATTCGTCCTGGTTTCGTCATGGTTATCTCACAGGTAATTTTTGCCTACCTGATTGCGCAGGTTGTTCTTTAGTTGCAGGTGAAGAGAGATACAGTGATTGTGCTTTGACCTAAATGAGCGGCATCCCCTCTGTTTTATGCAGCAGGGGATGTCACAGGATAATATTTCGGCACTATATGATTTTGGCAAAGAGGAAGCAGAAAAGGGTCGACGCCACAACGGTGACCAGACCTGGTAACATATAACTGTGATTTACCACATACTTACCAATACGGGTTGTTCCGGTCCTGTCAAACGCCACGCATCCAATCTGTGCCCCACCTGGAATAATAAACGATCCACACGTGACCGGAAGTAATGCTATCAGCGTTTCAGCCGGGTATCCCATTAATACGCCAGCAGGTAATAACGCCACCGCAGTTGCTGCAGGGCTATAAATCACGGCGGAAAGACCAAACACAATTATGCCGAATAGCACGGGGTTGTGAAAACCATGAAAAGCCGTATTAAATAGTTCGTGCCAGGCTTCAAAGAAAGAGTTCATCATCCATGACAGACCAAATATGGCAACGACACCGACCAGGCCCGCTTTAAAAACGGAACCTGAATCAAGTTTCGAAGGAGAAATTCGACATACCATCATAATAATACACGCCGTTGTTAGCATGATTATTTGCAGCGCGGTTGGGATGCTCATGCGCTCTATGCCGGAACCAGTGTTCCATACTGGTCGTAATTGAGGAATAGATCCCATAACAACAACCAAAATGATGCCGGTAAGAAAAATCAGCAATCCTCTCTTCGCTTCTTTGGTCACGATGTTTGCTGTACGATCTTCAGCTTTTACTGACTCAAATTCACCTTCAGCAACCCGGCGTTGAAATTCTGGATCATTTTCAAGCTCATGGCCTCTTTTAAAGACAAAAAGACAGCCAACCAGGCAGCCAAGAAACGTTCCGGGAACGGTCACTAATAAAATATCTAAAGCAGAAATATGTAACCCGGCAAGGACGGCAATTGTTCCTGTTACGACGGCACTCACCGGGCTGGCAATGAGCCCAAAATTGGCGGCAATAACTGACATCGACATTGCTCGTTCCGGCCGTACTCTGGCATCTGCTGCTATTTCTGCAATCACCGGGTAAACGGAAAAGGCAACATATCCTGTTCCGCATATAGCTGTAAAAAGATAAGCGACTGCTGGCCCCAGAAAAGTGATTGCCCCAGGCCACTTTCTCAGAATTCTTTCAGCCATCGTAACGAAGAGATCCAGACCACCTGCCGCCTGAAGGATAGTGATACAAGTGATAACTGCAAGAATAATTGAAATGACCGTAATAGGGGGAGAATCAGGAGGGAGGCCAAAGCCAAAGGTCAGAATAGCGAGCCCTAATCCGCCTGCGGCGCCTAAGCCAATTCCCCCAAAGCGCCCCCCTATACCAATACATGTAAGAACTATCGCAAACTGAATTACGAATAACACCATAATTAATTCCTTTTTGTTAACAAATATTTTAATATTATTCTAATAATGATGGGTTATAATTTTATCACGATGGTATATAAAGTAACCTAATTTATTATATTATTTATACTTATGAATGCAGTCACACTGTAATCAGAGAACGTTATGGATAAAAAAAACGAACTGTTTGAAAGTATTAAAGATTATCTACTTGATGATGCTAACCGTAAAGCCGACGGACGTATTGAAACAGAAACTGAACTCGCGGCTCGTTTTAATACATCTCGCTATAAAGTCCGTCAGGCGCTCAGCACTCTGGTACAGATGGGGATGCTTGAACGCGCCCCTCGCCGAGGCAGCGTGTTGAAAAATATGGGACAAAGCAGCATTAACAACCAACTGCTGATGCAGTTCGATCTGTCTGGTTTTGACATTACGGAATTTACAGAGGCCAGGATCCTGATTGAATGTGCGATCATTCCCCTGGCAACCCGGCGAATCTTTCCGGCCATGCTCTCGAAACTCGAAAATGAACTGAGGCTTATAGAAGAAAACGCAGACAATCCGCAAGAAGCCGATCAACACGATCGGGATTTTCATCTGCTCCTGCTGCAGGCAAGCGGCAACCGTGTTCTGCAGGTTTTCTCTGATGTGTTAATTACTTATTTTGAGAAAACAAGAGAGTCGTTACCGGCAAATGATCGCCAATATTTCCTGGATACCGCGACAAAACAAAGGGAAATCCTGTCATACATTAGAAAAGGTGATGCTCAAATGGCTTCAGAACTGATGCGCACTCATCTGCTCGAGAAAAAAATATAAGATATTGATGTTGCTAAAACCGGGGAGCGGGTTTGAGCATTTCTTTATTTATCGCCCCGTTCTCCAGTGGCTTTCCTGCTGCGTGGTGGGTCTGGATCGTTTCGGATCTATAAGAGAGAAGGTTGTGCGTTATAATGAGATTCGGCTCTTCAATGATCTGATGGGGGAAATGTGAATATTAGCGATGTAGCGAAAAAAACCGGTTTAACCAGCAAAGCGATACGCTTTTATGAAGAAAAAGGGCTAGTGACGCCGCCGCTGCGTAGCGAAAATGGCTATCGCACATACAACCAACAGCATCTGAATGAACTGACGCTGCTGCGCCAGGCGCGGCAGGTTGGTTTTAACCTGGAAGAGTGCGGCGAGCTGGTAAATCTGTTTAACGATCCGGCGCGTCACAGCGCGGACGTAAAAAAACGCACATTAGAGAAAGTCGCGGACATTGAGCGGCATATCAGCGAGCTGCAGGCCATGCGGTTGCATTTGCTGGCGCTGGCGGAGAGTTGCCCCGGCGATGACAGCGCCGAATGCCCGATCATGGATAATCTTTCTGGCTGCTGTCATCACAAAGCGAAGGCTTAACGGCGTGGGGGATTAAGCATAAACACCACCGTGCCGCGGTACCACGGGGATTTCTCCAGCTGCGCTTCTGCCTGCAAATCCCGGCTGCCGTTTTGCACCAGTCCCAGCTTAAATGGAATACGCAGGCGGCTGAGTGCGGGCAGATACGCCTGGTAATTCGTCACCGTGCGCCGCCCCTGATAGCTCTGCACTACCAGTTCATCAACCGCCAGCGCGTTCAGTGTGGCGACATCGCCTGTTTTTGCCCAATCCAGTAGTCCGGTAACGCCAAGCGCAAACTCGGCCGGTAGCTGTTGGCGTAGCTGCTGTAGAAAACGGGCGTAATCGGTTAGCTGGTGGGTCGCCGCGTCAAAATCAACCTGCAGGCCGACGACGTGGTTGCCAGCGTTCTGCCAGCGTTGCATCAGCCGTATGATACGGGCAGGAATCACCTCCGGTACGTCGAGCGTGGTAAAGCGTACGGTCAGCCAGATTGAGGGAAAAGTCAGTCGACTGACCGGCAGTCCCAAGCGCTGGAAAACCACGTTACCCGACCGAACCAGTACCTCGCCCTGATGCAGATAGACCGTTTGCGCGTTTTTCAGCTCGTCACTGGCCTTCACCCCAGACCATAGCCAGAAGGCCGGATGTTCACGGGCGGCAACAACATCCGCCGCCTGTGCCTGGCCCATCAGTAGCGCGGTTACCAGTAATATTTGAGTTTTTGCGCCCACGGACTTCCCGGATACTGCGTTTTCAGTTGGGTGAACCAGCCCTTACGCTGCAGTTTATCCACGTCATCACCGCCGCATTCGTTAGAGCCTGAAGGCGCATAGCACATGATGGCGCGGTACAGCGCGAAGCTCTTATCTTCGACTTCGGCGGTGGGCGAGGTGATTACCTGCTGATAGTAGCTTTGTCTGTCGAACTGGCCAAACGGCTCCTTACGAGAAATGGCTGCTTCAAGCACGTCGTTGCCAGCGCTGTTTTTCCACAGATCAACATGCGTTTGCGTGGTACGGAAAAATTCGCCTAAACAGTTCAGCGCGTGGGCATCATCCGCTTTTTTACTCAATACCGTTACCGTTTCATTGAGGCTGCGGCAGGTATACCCGGCCTGAGCCGTATCGCCGTTCCAGTCAAAAGTGCTCAGGTTCACGTCATTAAACGCCTCACCAATGACCGGCGGTGCGATTTCGCTGACAAGCTTTTTATCTTTCAACCAGTCGCCAAAACGATTCTCGGTAAGATCCCGTACCAGCAGCGTATGCAGGGCGATGGTACGTTCTTCGTTATTCGGTCCATGGATGGCCTGCTGACGCAGTTGTTCAAGTGTGGCCTGTGTTTTCAGCACCTGCGAACGAAAACGCAGGCTAGTCACCGCGCTATCCGGAGCGAAAACCGCAGCCACGTCGCCGCTATAAACCAGCGTTGCGGCGAGCTTAGCCTGCACATACTGCCGCTGTTCGTTGTCCTGGCTGAGTTTCAGCAACTGCTGCCAGAAATCGCGTGCCGCGGTCCAATTCTTCTGGCCCATCAGCGCTTCGCCGTACAGCACCTGTTCGCTGAAAGCCAGCGTATCGCGCGGTGCAAGTTTCTGCGCTGGCGTTACCGCCTGGATAATCGCCGCATAGTTGCCTGTCGCCATCCACAAATTCAGTTGCAGATCGTGCCACAGCGGCAATTTTTGGCTTTGCTCAAACACCGGCTTGCTGGCATCGAGTTGCGCCTGGGTCAGCGTGGGGTTGTTATTGCTATCCAGACGTAACGCGCGTAGCAGTTCGATGTAGCTGACTCGCGGCGCATCGGGGAAGGCTTCCAGTACGGATTGATCGTAGAACGCCATGCCGTAGACATTATCGTATTCGATGACGGTTTCACGCAGTTGCTGTGCGTCAGCCGACTGCTGGAGCGTCTGCTCATACAACCCGGCCAACTGCGGCCACGCCTGTAAATACCAGTTAATTCGGCGCAACATGCCGCGCGTGGAGTCGGCGTATTGCCCCTGCGGAAAGCGTTGCAGATAGGCTTGCGCCAGCGTTTGAGCCTGAGTGGCGTCCTCGCGGTTAATTTTTGCGATATCAAAATCGCCATATTCGCCCACGCTGTTCTGACTGCTCTTGTTCAGCGCCGTACGCATCAGCATGTATTGCGCGGTCTCCGCCAGCCACGGGCGATCGCTTTTAGCGAGCTGAGTGAAATCCCGTTCGGCGCTGGCATAATCACCCGCATAGAAGCTGGCGGCTGCCGCGAGGTAACTTTTGTAGTGTTGAGCTGGCGAATCCGTTGGGAGAGTGGCGAGAGATGACTCAATCTGTTCTCGGGTCGCGTCAGAGAACAGCCCCATACGCGCTTGCGCTAAGGCCTGGCGTTGCTCTGCTGTTAACGCGGTATCGGCCAGCAGTGCAGCAAAAAACTGGCTGACGCTGGCGGTATTATTCGAAACATGACGGTTCTCATGCTCGGCGTCGTTGAGGTTGGCTTCATCCGCATTAATGTTCAGCTCGGCCATCTGTCGGGAGAGGGGGCTATCTTCAGCGGATGCCGGGGCAGAGGCTGGCTGCGGGGCTGTTTCATCCCACTGCGGGTGATACGCAAAATAGAAATCGCGGGAGCGGGTGATATCTTCAGGCATCGACTGCACGGGCAGATCAAATGCTTTTTCCTGGCTCAGCAGCCGCAGCAGGTTGTCGCGGCTGTCGTTTGCCGGGTTAAAGGTCGGCGTACCTTTCAGCAGGCAGCTGTCGTCGCTCCATTTGCAGTCTTCCATATCGAAGGAGGCGAAAGCCTGAGGCGCGCCAGCCAGCAAAGAATAAAGGGCAACGGCGAGAGACGTCTTCCTGATCATAGTCTGAATTCCTGTCTATTTTAGTGTGGTACCGCTTTGATAATCAGGGTAATTCCCTCAACGGCAATGACTTCAACCTGCGTTCCCGCGCTCAAATCGTCGCGGGCGCTGACGGGCCACGAACTGTCGCCGACGCGCATATGTCCGCGACCATTGACCAGGGCGCTTTCCAGAATAAATCGACGGCCAACCAACTGCTGACCGCGCTGGTTAAGATGGCTGTCGGCTGGTTTCTGCTCTTTCACGCGTTTTGCCAGCCACTTCCACCACAGCCAGGCCGCCAGTAGCGTGAGTACAGCGAACATCGCTCCCTGCCACGCCCAGTCGAGCGGGAGGAGCCAAACCACCAGTCCGGTTATCACCGCTGCCACGCCGCTCCATAGCAAATAACCGTTACCGCCCAGCATCTCGGCGGCGAGCAACAGACCGCCGAGGCTGAGCCAGAAGATGTGCGGATGTACCAGAATCATCGCTATCATGATTTTTTCCGCTCGCTGGCGCTGTCCTTAACCAGTTCGGCGATCCCGGCAATGGAACCCATCAGGCTGCTGGCATCCAGCGGCATCATCACCACTTTGCTGTTATTCGACGAACCGATATGCTGCAACGCTTCGGTGTATTTCTGCGCCACGAAGTAGTTCACGGCCTGGATATCCCCGGCGGCAATGGCTTCAGAAACCATCTGCGTTGCGCGGGCTTCTGCTTCTGCGGAACGTTCACGCGCTTCAGCCTGTAAAAACGCGGACTGGCGTTCACCTTCCGCTATCAGGATTTTCGACTGCTTCTCACCCTCGGCCTTGACGATTTCCGCCTGGCGGATGCCTTCGGCTTCCAGAATGTAGGCGCGCTTGGTACGTTCGGCTTTCATCTGCGCGTTCATGGCGTCAATCAGTTCCGCCGGTGGACGCACGTCACGAATCTCAATACGGGTGATTTTGATGCCCCAGGGATTGGTGGCCTCATCAACAATATGCAGCAGGCGCGTGTTGATGTTGTCACGCTGGGAGAGCATTTCATCAAGCTCCATTGAGCCGAGAACGGTACGAATGTTGGTCATGGTCAGGTTGATGATTGCCAGTTCGAGGTTACTGACTTCATATGCCGCTTTCGGCGCGTCGATCACCTGAATAAAGCACACGGCATCAATCGAGACGTTGGCGTTATCTTTGGAGATGACTTCCTGAGAAGGGATATCAAGCACTTGTTCCATCATGTTGATCTTACGACCAATACGGTCCATGAACGGTACAACAAGGCTTAAACCCGGCTGCAGGGTTTTGGTGTAACGGCCAAAACGCTCTACCGTCCACTGGTATCCCTGTGGGACGATTTTGACGCCTGCGCCGACGATGACCAGCGCGACAAAAATAAGAATAGGAATAAAAATGAGCATTGATGAAACCTCCTGTTGTGCTGTCCTTTACTGCCTCATTAGTCAAATTATACCCGATTAATCAAGGTGGGCTCCCCTATAATAAATTACAGGAATAGACTGTCTGCACGAAAGAGGTAAAAAAGGATCGATAATGGAAGAAAGCAGCATTTTGCTTCAGTTGAAAAATGTCGCCTGGCAGGCGGGGGCGACGCAGGTTCTCAATAACATCTGTTTTAATCTCCATGCCGGAGAATTTAAGCTGATTACCGGCCAGTCCGGCTGCGGTAAAAGTACGTTACTGAAAATTGTGGCGTCGTTAATTAGTCCGAGTTCCGGTGAAATCCTTTTTGAGGGCAAGGAGATATCAACGCTTAAGCCTGAAGCTTATCGCCAGCAGGTCTCTTATTGCGCGCAAACGCCCGCTTTGTTCGGTGATACCGTCTACGACAACCTCATTTTCCCCTGGCAAATTCGCGATAAACGCCCGGAACCGGAGGTATTTCTGGAAGATCTGGCCCGTTTTGAGCTGCCCGAGAGCATCCTCAAAAAAGGGATCAATGAACTGTCTGGCGGCGAAAAGCAGCGCGTCTCGTTAATTCGTAATTTACAGTTTCTGCCAAAAATCCTGCTGCTTGATGAAATCACCAGCGCGCTGGATGAGTCCAACAAACGTAACGTGAATGAATTAATTCACCACTATGTTCGCGATAAGAATATTGCCGTGCTGTGGGTGACGCACGACAAAGATGAGATTAATCATGCGGATAATGTCATAACGCTTCAACCGCACGCCGGAGAAATGCAGGAAGTCAGCAATGAATGAGCATAATATTACCAATGAATCACTGGCGTTAGCGATGATGCTGGTGGTGGTCGCCATACTGATCAGTAACAAAGAAAAACTGGCGCTGGAAAAAGATATTCTCTGGAGCGTTTGCCGGGCGGTGGTTCAGCTTATTATCGTCGGCTATGTACTGAAATATATTTTCGGCGTCAATCACAGCATTCTGACCTTATTGATGGTGCTGTTTATCTGTTTTAACGCCGCATATAACGCGCAAAAACGCAGTAAATATATTGATAACGCTTTTCTCTCGTCGTTTATTGCCATTACGGTTGGGGCGGGGTTGACGCTGTCGGTACTGGTGTTGTCCGGCTCTATTGAGTTCACGCCGATGCAGGTGATCCCGATTTCCGGGATGATTGCAGGTAATGCAATGGTGGCGGTGGGGTTGTGTTACAACAATCTGGGGCAGCGGTTTAACAGTGAACAGCAGCAAATCCAGGAAAAGCTCAGCCTCGGTGCGACGCCGAAGGTTGCCTCCGCGCCGCTGATTCGCGACAGCATTCGCGCCTCGCTGATCCCGACGATCGATTCAGCGAAGACCGTGGGGTTGGTGAGTTTACCGGGGATGATGTCCGGATTGATCTTTGCAGGTATTGATCCGGTAAAAGCGATTAAGTATCAGATTATGGTGACGTTTATGCTGCTTTCGACCGCCAGCCTGTCAACCATTATTGCCTGCTACCTGACCTATCGGAAGTTCTATAATTCACGCCACCAATTAGTCGTAACGCATTTGAAGAAGACGTGATGTGATGCCGGAGGGAGCGGTATTTGTTGAATTTCCAGGCCCGATAAGCGCAAGCACCATCGGGCCAAATCAAACGGATTAGTACAGCAGCGCGTACAGCTGGCGGCGGTATTTCGAAGCCAGCGCATCGCCGGTTCCCAGTGCGGCAAGGATCTCCTGGAAGGTCTTACGCGCCTGACCGTCGGCAGCCGTAAGATCTTTCTTCAGGTGGCTGAACAGCAATTCCAGCGATTCTTCGTTACGTCCAACCTGATGGAGTTGGATGGCTAATTGCGTGGCCAGCGCAGCATCCTGCGGGTTGCTGGCAACCTGTTGCTGCAACTGTTGGATTTCCGGCGTATCCGCCGCCTGCTTCAGCAGTTCAATCTGTGCCACCAGCCCCTGATAACGGGTATCCTGATCCTGCAATGGAATTGTTTTCAGCACAGCTTCGGCATCGTCAGAACGATTGAGGGCGATTTGCGTTTCCGCCAGCAGCAGGCCGATTTCGCTGCTCTGGTTGGAGAGTTGCCAGGCTTCTTTCAGCAGCGGCAGCGCATCCGCGTGATTACCCGCTTCGATAAACTCGATAGCCTGGCGTGCTTTCAGCTCTTCTTCGCTCGGCAGCACTTTCTCCAGCAGCGCACGAATAACCTCTTCCGGCTGCGGACCCTGGAAACCATCTACCGGCTGACCGTTCTGGAACAGATAAACCGTAGGGATCGCGCGCAGACCAAACTGGGAGGCGATCATCTGTTCGGCGTCGCAGTCGAGTTTAGCGAGAATAAACTGACCATTATACTGGGCGGCAAGGCTCTCCAGCACCGGCGTTAATTGCAGACAATGCTGGCTGCGCTCAGACCAAAAATAGAACAGGACCGGCGTGGTCATCGACTGTTCAAGGGTCTGCTGCAGGTTCGATTCATTAATATTAACAATATTCTGTGTGGACATGGAGTTACTCTCTTTTGTCGATTTCTTGTTACATGGGGGCTGACGCGCGAGCTTCAACTCAACCCTGTAAAATTTTGTCCATTATGCGGCCTGGCAGCAGGCGTTTAAGCAGCATAACTGCCCAGGTCACCAGCGTAACCGGATAACGTAGCTTCGGTTTGTCGCTCTCAAATGCGTGACGCACTTTGGCGACAACCGCTTGTGGTTCCAGCGTAAATCGCGCGGCAATGCCGGGGTTTTCGACGGGGGCATCGCTCTGCGTCTGGTTAACGTTTTCGGTAAAGCGGGTGCGGATGGGGCCAGGTTCAATCAGGCTGACCTTAATCCCACTGTGACGCAGCTCCATACGCAGCGCGTCGGACCAGGCTTCCAGCGCATATTTACTGGCGGCATAGGCACCACGTCCCGGCGTTGAGATCAATCCCATTACCGAGGAGGTCATCACGATGCGCCCTTCGCCGTGAGGTTGCATGGCGGGCAACAGGCGCATGGTAAGCTGATGTGCGCCAAAGAAGTTGGCGGAAAACTGCTGCTCCATCTGCTCACGGCTAATCGTGGGCAGTGGGCCGTAGACGCCGTATCCGGCGTTGTTAAAGATCCCATATAAACGATTATCGGTCAGGGCGATCACCTCATCGGCGGCGCGATCCACGCTTTCGGGTGAATCCAGATCCAGCAATACGCCGGTGAATCCCATGCTGTTCATACGCGCGACATCGTCAGGTTTGCGGCAGCCAGCCAGAATTTGAAAACCCTGGCGCTTTAGCTCAAGTGCGCTTTCCAGGCCGATTCCGCTGGAACATCCTGTTATTAAGACCGATTTTTGCATAACTTTACCTGTCGGGATCTCCGTTGAATTACGAGTCGTGATTAACTAGAGGAGTGAGATGTTGCGCCATCCAGTCGGCAATAAACGGCTGGGCGTCACGATTAGGATGAATACCATCATCCTGCATCCACTGGGGTTTCAGATAAACCTCTTCCATAAAAAAGGGCAGCAGAGGGATATCAAACTCTTTGGCGAGCTTTGGATAAATCGCGCTAAAGGTTTCATTATAACGGCGACCGTAGTTTGCCGGCAGACGAATTTGCATTAATAGCGGTTCGGCATTTGCCGCTTTCACGTCCTGCAAAATCGTGCGCAGGGTTTGTTCGGTTTGCGCAGGCGCAAAGCCGCGCAGGCCATCGTTGCCGCCAAGTTCGACCAGTACCCAACGCGGCTGGTGCTGCTTGAGTAATGCAGGCAGACGGGCCAGGCCCTGCTGCGAGGTGTCGCCGCTAATGCTGGCATTCACCACTGGCGTTTTGGTTTGCCATTTATCATTAAGTAGCGCAGGCCACGCGGCGCTGGCGGACATACGGTATCCGGCGCTCAGGCTGTCACCCAGAATTAATAACGTGTCCGCAGCGGCGGCGCGGAAAGTTAACAGGACCAGGAACAGGAAAGGCCAATGCCAGCGGAAAACATTGTTGAAGTTCATCATCTTAAGAAATCCGTCGGTCAGGGTGATCATGAGCTATCCATCCTTACCGGAGTTGAACTGGTTGTCAAACGCGCCGAGACCATTGCGCTGATTGGCGAGTCGGGTTCGGGGAAATCCACGTTGCTGGCGATCCTCGCCGGGCTGGACGATGGTTCCAGCGGTGAAGTGAGTCTGGTGGGGCAGGCGCTACATACCATGGATGAAGAAGCCCGGGCGCAGTTGCGGGCAAAACATGTGGGATTCGTTTTCCAGTCATTCATGTTAATCCCGACCCTGAACGCACTGGAAAACGTCGAACTGCCCGCGCTGTTGCGTGGTGAAAACAGCGGAAAAAGCCGCGACGGGGCAAAAACGCTGCTCGAGCAACTTGGGCTGGGAAAACGTCTGGATCATTTTCCGGCCCAGCTTTCCGGCGGGGAACAGCAGCGCGTGGCGCTGGCGCGGGCATTTAACGGGCGTCCGGATGTGCTGTTTGCCGATGAGCCGACAGGCAACCTCGATCGCCAGACCGGAGACAAAATAGCCGACCTGTTGTTTTCTCTGAACCGGGAACACGGCACCACCCTGATTCTGGTGACGCATGACCCGCAGTTGGCGGCGCGTTGCGACAGGCGCTTACGTCTGGTGAATGGACAGTTGCAGGAGGAGGCATGATTGCACGCTGGTTCTGGCGCGAATGGCGCTCGCCTTCACTACTGATTGTCTGGCTGGCGCTGAGCCTGGCGGTGGCCTGCGTTCTGGCGCTGGGGAATATCAGCGACCGTATGGAAAAAGGGTTGAGCCAGCAAAGCCGCGAGTTTATGGCGGGCGATCGGTCGTTGCAAAGTTCGCGTACCGTGCCGAAAGCGTGGATTGACGAGGCGCGGCAGCAGGGTTTGAAAGTCGGCGAGCAACTGACTTTTGCGACCATGACTTTTGCCCATGACACGCCGCAACTGGCGAACGTCAAAGCGGTAGATGACGTGTATCCGATGTACGGCACGTTACAAACTAATCCACCGGGGTTGAAACCGCAGCCGGGCATGGTGTTGCTGGCCCCGCGCCTGATGGCGCTGCTCAATCTAAAAATCGGTGATTCTATTGACGTCGGTGATGCCACGCTGCGCATCGCTGGAGAAGTGGTGCAGGAGCCGGACTCCGGTTTTAATCCGTTCCAGATAGCACCGCGCCTGATGATGAGCATGGCTGATGTCGAAAAAACGGCGGCGGTCCAGCCGGGAAGCCGCGTGACCTGGCGCTATAAATTTGGCGGAACGCCGCAGCAACTGGACGCGTACGAAAAATGGCTGTTGCCGCAGCTAAAGCCTGAACAGCGCTGGTACGGGCTGGAGCAGGATGAAGGCGCGCTGGGGAAATCTCTGGAGCGTTCGCAACAGTTCCTGCTGTTGTCGGCGCTGTTAACGCTGCTGCTGGCGGTCGCCGCGGTTGCTGTGGCGATGAGCCATTATTGCCGCAGCCGTTACGATCTGGTGGCTATACTGAAAACCCTCGGCGCGGGCAGAGCGCAACTGCGTAGGCTGATTGTTGGTCAATGGATGATGGTGCTGGCGCTGTCTGGTGTTACCGGTGGGCTTTTTGGGCTGTTGTTTGAGCACGCATTGGTGGTGTTACTCAAGCCGGTCCTGCCCGGCGAGCTGCCGCCCGCCAGCCCCTGGCCGTGGCTGTGGGCCTTAGGCACTATGACGGTTATTTCGCTGTTGGTCGGGTTGCGTCCTTATCGGCTACTGCTGGCGACGCAGCCGCTACGTGTGTTACGCCGTGACGTGGTGGCAAACGTCTGGCCGCTGAAGTTTTATTTGCCGGTAGTATTGGTCGTTGTGGTCGTCCTGCTCGCTGGACTGATGGGGGGAAGCCTGCTGTTATGGGCCGTGCTGGCCGGGGCGGTGGTACTGGCGCTGGTGTGCGGCGTGCTTGGCTGGATGCTGCTCAACGTGCTGCGTGGTCTGACGCTCACCTCGCTGCCGTTACGTTTGGCGGTCAGTCGACTGTTGCGCCAGCCGTGGTCAACGCTCAGCCAGCTGTCGGCATTTTCACTTTCCTTTATGCTGCTGGCGTTGCTGCTGGTGCTGCGTGGCGATCTGCTCGACCGTTGGCAGCAGCAAATGCCGCCAGAAAGTCCCAATTATTTCTTGATCAACATTGCCAGTGAGCAGGTTGTACCGCTGAAGTCATTCTTGTCGGAACATCAGGTGATCCCGGAATCGTTCTATCCGATTGTACGGGCGCGTCTGACAGCCATTAACGATAAGCCGACCGAAGGCAATCAGGATGAGGCGCTTAACCGTGAGCTTAATCTGACCTGGCAGGATACCCGACCAGATCATAACCCGATAACTGCCGGAAGCTGGCCGCCAAAAGCGGGTGAAGTATCGATGGAAGAAGGGTTGGCGAAGCGGTTAAACGTGAAGCTCGGCGATCGGGTGACCTTTATGGGCGATACCCAGGATTTCAGCGCCACGGTCAGCAGCCTGCGTAAAGTGGACTGGGAAAGCCTGCGGCCTAACTTCTTCTTTATTTTCCCTTCCGGGGCGCTGGACGATCAGCCCCAGAGCTGGTTAACCAGCTTTCGTTGGGAGAACGGCAACGGCATGTTGACGCAGCTTAACCGCGAATTCCCGACCATCAGCCTGCTGGATATAGGCGCCATCCTCAAACAGGTGGGCCAGGTGCTGGAGCAGGTAAGTAGGGCGCTGGAGGTGATGGTGGTGCTGGTTACCGCCTGCGGCATGTTGTTGCTGTTGGCGCAGGTTCAGGTGGGGATGCGTCAACGTCATCAGGAACTGGTGGTCTGGCGCACGCTGGGAGCAGGCAAGAAATTGCTGCGTACTACGCTGTGGTGCGAGTTCGCCATGCTCGGGATGGTCGCCGGGCTGGTGGCGGCCATCGGTGCGGAAACCGCGCTGGCGGTATTGCAAACCCGCGTATTTGATTTCCCGTGGGAGCCGGACTGGCGGCTGTGGGTTGTGTTGCCGCTTTGTGGGGCATTGCTCCTCTCTCTATGCGGCGGATGGCTCGGTTCACGTCTGCTAAAAGGTAAAGCGCTGTTCCGTCAGTTCAGTAGTTAATTCCTGTCAGTGATGATTACGCACCGGTTTTTAAATCGGTGCGTTTTTTTATCTATGTAGCACAAATTGATAACTCCTTGATATTTAACAGCACAGAACAATAAAAACCCGACAACACGAGTGTATTAATAAACGTTAATATTTGTATGCTGAATAATTGGCAGGCTATCTATCAAGGTACAAATAATGACTATAAAAAAAACGGCGCTGGCGGTATCGATCGGCGCAGCAGTGGCATTAACGACTTTCGCTTCCCAGGCGGAAATCACGGTCCTGAAACAAGATCCGCAGGCGGGCGATCCGCTAAGCCGTCTTAACTTCACCGTCGGCGGTAGTATTCGTCCGCAGTTCCAGAATATGGCCGGTGACGATGGTAAGAATGGCTACAAACGTAATGGTTTCGACGGCGGGACCCGTTTCCGCTTCGCCGCAGACTACTATCTGTTTGATGACATCAGTTGGGTGAGCTACTACGAGCTGGGCGTTAACTTCCCGGCCATGTTCAACTGGGATAATCACTACGCTGACGGCGCCAACGACACCACGCGTCGTATGCTGTACACCGGTCTGAAGAGCGCGACCTGGGGTACGCTGACCTTCGGTCAACAGAACAGCATTTACTATGACGTGGTCGGGGCGAAAACGGATATCTGGGACTACGATATGATCGGTCAGGCGCCAGGTAACGGTATCAATGGCGACTATGACGGTTCCTATCGTACACGTAAATCGCTGAAGTATAAGAAAACGGTGGGTGATGTTGATCTCTATGCATCTTATTTGTTCAGCGATGATTACAACCCGAACAACGGCCTGCGCTACAAGCGTAAAGGCGGCGGCTCGTTGGGTGTGGATTATCACATCACTGATGACCTGACCTGGGGCACCGCGTGGAACTATACCCGTGCGGAAATGCGCGGCGACGGCAACAAAACCTACGATCAAAACATCGTCGGTACCGCACTGAGCTGGAAACCGGATAACTGGACCTTCTCAATGGGCGGCGGCTGGTATCAAAACTTCATGACCACCAAAAAAGTTTCGGTTAATGACTACTTTGCCGGTGATGCGTGGGGTCTGGAATACTTCGCAGGTTACACCTTCCCGGTTGGTCAGTATGCGCTGAAATCTGTTCAGCCTTACTTTATGGGAGATCGCATCGAGTACGTGAATGGTCGTAACTATCTGCGTACCGACAACGGTGTAGGTATCAGCTTCCAGCTGGATTACGGTTTCCGTGTGGATTACGAACACGTCTTTACCTCCAGCACCGACAACCTAGGCGATATGAACCTGGTGCGTCTGCGTTACGACTTCTAAGTCAATTTCCCTTCCAAAGCCGGGTAACCAGGGCGTTATCCGGTTTTTTTACTCTCCCTTGCCGAAAAACGCATAAGCACCTTCCTTGCACATTCAACGACATACTTCGCAACATCATGAAATAATTTCAAGGACAGCGGGTTGTGATCTGTGTCATGTTAGAAATCTGCCTGTTATCAGGCCAACGAGAACAACGCCGCATGAACGGCGTGAGACATGACACCACAACGTTAAAATGGAGAAAATATGGGATTGCGTCAGAGTTTACGCGTTGCGACCGGGGCGCTGTTACTGGCCTGCGGTTTACAATTTGCTCATGCGAACAGTGACCCGCATACCATCGTGTTTGGCGTCGCGCCTGGGCCGTACGGCGATATGGTGAAACAGGCCATTGCCCCTACGCTGAAAGAGAAAGGTTACAAGGTGGTGGTGCGCGAATTCAGCGACTACGTGCAGCCGAATATGGCGCTTTCCAACGGCAGCATTGATGCCAACCTGTTCCAGCACTCGCTCTATTTTGACAAATTCACCGCCGATAAAGGGCTAAAGCTGAGCAAGCTGATTGTGGTCCCGACGGCCGGGATGGGGTTTTACTCGCACAAAATCAAAAGCCTGGATGAGTTGAAAAAAGGGGATGTGATCACGCTGTCCAACGATCCGACCAACCTGGCCCGCGGTCTGCGTTTCCTGCAATCCATTGGCCTTATCACCATCAAAGACAATATCGATCCTACGAAAGCCTCCGAGCGCGATATCGCCAGCAACCCGAAAGGGCTGGTGTTTAAACCCTTGGAAGCAGCACAACTACCGCGCACTTTGGACGGTGTGACCGGCGCGCTGGTCAACGGTAACTTTGCCGTGGCGGCAAAACTGGATCTTTCCAGCGCCATCAAGCAAGAGCATCTGGACGAAAATCTGAAAAATATCATTGCGGTACGCAGTGAAGATGCGGATAAACCGTTCGCGAAAGATATTGTTGAAGCGGTGAAGTCCCCGGCGTATCGCGCGGTGATCGACGATCCGCAAAACATCTACAGCGCCTTCCAGAAACCGGAATGGATGTCGGCAGCCCAATAATCGCTGCATGCAAGGGTTAACAGGGGCAGCGGCGACTGCCCTTTTCGCATTTCTGAGGTGGATATGATTGAGATAGAAAAGGTTTGCGTGGATTTTACCGCAGGCCGTGGACCCTCAACCCGGGCGGTTGATGATGTCAGCTTGCACATTGGCGCGGGCGAGATATTTGGTATTGTCGGAACCAGCGGCGCGGGGAAAAGTACGCTACTGCGCACCTTGAACGCCTTAACCCGTCCGAGCCAGGGAAGCGTGAAGGTGAACGGCGTAGAAATTTCTGCGCTGGAAGGCACTCAGTTACGTAAAGCGCGCCAGCGTATTGGCATGATTTTCCAGCACTTTAATCTGATGCATACCCGCACCGTGGCGCAAAACGTCGCCTTTAGTCTGAAAGCTGCCGGATGGGAACGCAGCAAGATTGCTCCACGCGTCAAGGAGATTCTGGCGCTGGTCGGACTGTCTGATAAGGCGAACCGTTTTCCGGTTCAGCTCAGCGGTGGTCAGAAGCAGCGCGTGGGCATTGCCCGTGCGATTGCCAATCATCCGGATGTGTTGCTGTGTGATGAACCCACTTCCGCGTTAGATCTCGAAACCTCGGCCACGATTCTGGCGTTGCTTAAGCAGATCAATCAACAGTTGGGGATCACGATCGTGCTGATCACTCACGAGATGAACGTGATCAAATCGATTTGCGATCGCGTGGCGGTGATGTCAGGCGGCAAGGTGGTGGAGTCCGGTGAGGTGTTTGACGTTTTTGCTCACCCGCAGCACGCCTTTACTCAACAACTGGTGTCGCATACCCTCAATCTGACGCTACCTGAACGTCTGCGCCAGCATCTGCCCGGCCAGTTGCTGAAAATTCTTTTTATCGGCGATTCGGCGGAACAGCCTGTGCTGTCAGAAGTTGCGGTTAAGTTTGGCGTGGCGGTGAACATTCTGCACGGCAAAATTGAATATATCGGCGAACGCGCGCTGGGGATTCTGGTGGTGCAACTGACCGCGCCGCATAACCCTTCTGCGGTGGATATCGCCGTGGAACATATTCGTCAACGTACTGCTCAAGTGGAGGTGATTCGTGGATGATTTATTGCCTGATTTGACGCTGGCGTTTAATGAAACCTTCCAGATGTTGAGCATCTCAACGGTGCTGGCGATTATTGGCGGTTTGCCGCTCGGTTTTCTTATTTTCGTCACCGACCGGCATTTATTCTGGCAGAACCGTTTTGTGTATCTGCTCAGCTCCGTGCTGGTGAATATTATCCGCTCGGTACCGTTTGTGATCCTGCTGGTGCTGCTGCTACCGCTCACCCAGTTTTTGCTCGGGAACACCATCGGGCCGATTGCGGCATCGGTCCCGCTCTCGGTGGCGGCGATCGCTTTTTATGCCCGGCTGGTGGATAGCGCGCTACGTGAAGTGGATAAAGGCATTATTGAGGCGGCGGAAGCTTTTGGCGCCAGCCCGATGCGCATCATTTGCACCGTTCTGTTACCTGAGGCGAGCGCGGGACTGCTGCGTGGGCTGACGATCACGCTGGTGAGCCTGATCGGTTACTCCGCGATGGCCGGGATTGTCGGCGGCGGTGGGGTAGGTGACCTGGCGATTCGCTTTGGTTATTACCGCTATGAAACCCAGGTCATGATCGTCACCGTTGTCGCGCTGATTATTCTGGTGCAGGTCGTCCAGGTGCTGGGCGACTGGCTGGCAAAACGCGCGGATAAGCGCGACAGACATTGATCACTACGCGTTAAGCCATCCGGCAACGTCGTGCCATGTGCCGCGAAAGACGATTTTCGCGGCTTTCTTTTCCAGTTGATAGCGATACATCGGATCATAATACTCGTTGAGTAACGGCACCAGCCAGCCCATGTGAGCGTCGGTACTGCCCGTCGACTGCTGTTCGCGCAGAGCCACGTCAAGCAGGGCGGTCAGCTCGGCAAAACGCTGTAATCCCAGACGACGGCGAATAGCGAACAGGCCGTGGTGCAGATACTCACTGTATTCCTCCCAGCCCTGGCTCTCACCATAAGCCTGGGTAAAATCGTGGTGCATGCGCACGAAATACTCCTCGCGCAGGCGCTCCAGACGAAGCTCAAAAGGATCGTCCACCACCGCAATGGATGCCTCGGTCATGCGCTCGCGCAGGCATTCGGGCAGATGGTTAGCACCGATCATCCGGCCTTCATCTTCCAGCACCCACTGGCGCAAATCCTGTCGGCTGTCCGTTTTGAGCATTTCGACCGCCAGCAGGTTTTCAAAACTCGCCTGGCTTAGCTGCGGTTCCACGGTACGTCCAAACGAGGAACCACGATGGTGCGCCAGTCCTTCGAGATCCACGCCGTTCGGCTGCTGTTGTACCAGTTGCGTTTTACCGTTCCCGGTACAGCCGCCAATTAAGACGATCGGTTTTTGCACCAATTCTTCCGTTATCCGTATGACCGCCTGGCGCAGAGCCTTATAACCGCCCTGTATCAGCGGATAGTCAACGCCGGACTCGTGCAGCCATTGCTGCACAATATGTGAACGCTGACCGCCTCGCGCGCAGCATAAATATCCTTTTGGGTGTTGACGACAGGCATCCTGCCAGGCGTTCATGCGCTGTTGGCGGGTTTCACCCGAGACCAGTTGATGGCCCAATTCGAGCGCAGCCTCAGGCCCCTGACGTTTATAACAGGTACCGACTGCGGCGCGTTCGTCATCGTTCATTAAGGGGAGATTGACCGCGCCCGGCATCGCGCCTTGTTGAAATTCGACGGGGGCGCGTACATCGATAATAGGCGTACCGGCGAGCAGAATCGCGCGATAGTCCTGTGCTGTTTGTGTGTCTTGCATAGTAAAAAACGAAACCTCAAATCATCTTGCGTATCATTTTACGCGCCAAAGAGCAGGATGACTTGATTTTCAATCGCGTGCATTGTTGAAAATTGCTAAAAATCCGGCGATTTCTGGTTTTCGTTGCGTAAATAACGTCACAATATCTTCCACAGCCTTACCTGCGCCAAACTTATGCCAGGCGAGACTTAAGGGCGAAGGGGGGCGCATGGTAGGAATAATGCTACTGACCAGTTGCCCGTTATCAAGCAATGGCTGGCACAGCGGTTGCGGAACAAAGCCGATACCCACCCCAGCAAGATGCGCCGCAATCTTGGTTTCCATGTCCGGGACAATAATCTCTTTTTGACCGGGAAGCCGCCACGCGACCCGTTTGGTCAGGGTGCGCGCACTGTCTTCAATGTTGATCGCCGGAAAACGGCGCAACTGCGCTTCCGTTAATGGACCACTGACGCCTGCCAATGGATGATTCGCCGACATAACAAACCGCCACTGAACAGACCCCAAAGGATCGAGGGTAAAGGTGTTGGCCATTGGTTCAGTACCCGTGACGCCGATGGCCAAAGAGAATCCTTCATATAGCAGTGAATCCCAGACGCCCATATAGATTTGCCGGGAAAAGTGAAACTGAGTAAAGGGATAGCGGGCGTTAAGCCAGGATAACAGGCGAGCGACGGCTTGCGGGCTATACAGCAGGTTGTTGACCACGATATTCACCTGCCGCTCTACGCCGTCGTTCACTTGCTGTAATTCGCTGGGCATGCTGTCCAGCCAGGCGAGCCAGTCTTTTGCCTGAGAAAGAAGATGCGAGCCCGCGGCGGTTAACGTAACGCTGCGGGTGGTGCGAAAGAACAGAGCAACCCCGGTATTTTCTTCCAGAAGCTTAATGCGATAGCTGATGGTGGCCGTGGTTTTACACAAGCGATCCGCCGCCCTGGAGAAGCTCCCTGTTTCGGCTACGCCAATAAAAGTACGCAGTGTTTCTGGATCAAACATCGTCAGCTACTCCCTGAATGCTCTTCCGCAAGCCTGATTTCTTGTTCTCTGATTTATAAGTATTTTTACATAATGGCCTTGTTTAAATTGTGGTCTAAATCGAATTTTGGAAAAATATTCCAACTTTTGTGTTGATGTTAAATCCCGAAGGTTTTAGATTGCATGATATTGAAGCCGCTAAGAGTTCTGGCTGCGGTTCAGAGGAATTCAGTTACAAGGAAAAGATGATGAAACTTGAGGTATTACCGTTAAATCAGCACACGTTCAGCGCCTATGGCGATGTCATAGAAACCCATAAACGTGACTTTTTTCATATCAATGATGGGTTGGTTGAACGTTATCACGATCTGGCTAATGTGGAGATCCTTGAGCAGGACCGTACGCTCATCAGCATTAACCGCGCGCAACCGGCAACGATGCCTATTATTGTGCATGAACTGGAGCGCCACCCGCTGGGCACCCAGGCATTTATGCCCATGAAGGGCGAAGCGTTTGTGGTGATTGTCGCGCTTGGTGAGGACAAACCCGATCTTTCCACCTTAAAAGCCTTTATCACCAATGGTCAACAGGGTGTGAATTACCACCGAAACGTCTGGCATCATCCGCTGTTTGCCTGGCAAACCGTGACCGATTTTCTGACGGTCGATCGTGGTGGTAGCGATAATTGCGATGTTGAACGTATCCCGGCACATGAACTCTGTTTTGCGTGACGCTATTGGCCTTCTTGCTTAATATGAGCATATTGTTCATTGTTTATGCTCATATTTTGGGCCGGAGTAAATGTAGTGGAGACGGAAGTAAGACGGCGCGGCAGGCCTGGACAGACGGAGCCGGTTGCGCAGAAAGGCGCTCAGGCGCTCGAAAGAGGCATTGCGATTTTGCAGTATCTCGAAAGAAGTGGGGGGAGTTCGTCAGTCAGCGATATTTCCGGCAGTCTGGATTTACCGCTCTCCACGACTTTTCGCCTGCTAAAGGTTTTACAGGGTGCTGATTTTGTCTATCAGGACAGTCAGTTAGGTTGGTGGCACATCGGTTTAGGCGTCTTCAATGTGGGCTCCGCGTATATTCATAATCGCGACGTCCTGTCGGTAGCCGGACCGTTTATGCACCGATTAATGCTGCTGTCAGGCGAAACGGTGAATGTCGCGATTCGTAATGGCACTGAAGCGGTGCTGATTGGCCAGAAGGAGTGCAAATCGATGGTCAGGATGTGTGCACCTTTGGGCAGCCGTATGCCGTTGCATGCTTCCGGCGCGGGGAAAGCACTGCTTTATCCGCTGATGGAAGAAGAGTTAATGGACATTGTCGTGAAAACGGGTTTGCAGCAGTTTACGCCGAATACGTTGGTGGATTTTCCTACTCTGCTGCGTAATCTGGAACAGGCGCGCGAGAATGGCTATATCGTTGATCACGAAGAACATGTTGTTGGATTGAATTGCATCGCTTCGGCTATCTATGACGATGCAGGCAGTGTAGTGGCTGCCATCTCTATTTCGGGGCCCGCATCCAGACTGACGGAAGATCGTTTTATTAGTCAGGGGGAGCTGGTACGGGATACAGCACGAGATATCAGTACGGCGCTTGGGTTAAAAGCACCCGTAGCTTAAGTCGCAACCCGCTCAGAGGAGCGGGACTTTTTTGGATTTTTTCAAAGTTGGAAAAATTTTCCAATAAATAGAGGTAGAAAGAAAATGGCAAAAATGAGAGCCGTTGACGCGGCAATGTATGTGCTGGAAAAAGAAGGTATCACCACCGCATTTGGCGTGCCTGGAGCGGCAATCAACCCGTTCTATTCCGCAATGCGTAATCACGGCGGCATCCGTCACATTCTGGCTCGCCACGTTGAAGGCGCCTCCCATATGGCGGAAGGTTATACGCGTGCCACAGCAGGCAACATTGGCGTCTGCCTTGGCACTTCTGGCCCGGCAGGAACTGACATGATCACTGCACTGTATTCCGCCTCTGCCGACTCTATTCCTATTTTATGTATCACTGGTCAGGCGCCTCGTGCCCGCCTGCATAAGGAAGATTTTCAGGCTGTCGATATTGAATCTATCGCTAAACCAGTCAGCAAAATGGCGGTAACGGTACGTGAAGCGGCACTGCTGCCTCGGGTTTTACAGCAGGCATTCCATGTCATGCGCTCAGGTCGCCCTGGCCCGGTGCTGATCGATTTGCCTTTTGATGTCCAGGTTGAAGAAATCGAATTCGATCCCGACATGTATGAGCCTTTGCCAGTATACAAACCTGCCGCCAGCCGCAAGCAAATTGAGAGAGCGCTGGAAATGCTGATCCAGGCGGAACGTCCGGTCATCGTCGCAGGGGGCGGGGTGATTAATGCTGATGCTTCCGCACTGCTGCAACGTTTTGCGGAGCTGACCCATGTACCGGTTATCCCCACGTTGATGGGCTGGGGATGTATCCCTGACGATCATGAGTTAATGGCCGGCATGGTAGGGCTACAAACCGCACACCGCTACGGAAATGCCACGCTGCTTGCTTCTGATATGGTGTTCGGTATTGGTAACCGTTTTGCTAACCGTCACACTGGCTCCGTCTCGAAGTACACTGAAGGGCGCAAAATCATTCATATCGACATTGAACCGACGCAAATTGGCCGTGTTCTGTGCCCGGATTTAGGTATTGTTTCTGATGCCAAAGCCGCGCTGACCTTGTTGATTGACGTCGCTCAGGAAATGCAGAAAGCCGGACGTTTACCTTGCCGGAATACCTGGGTTGCTGAATGCCAACAGCGTAAGCGGACGTTACTGCGTAAAACCCACTTCGACAATGTCCCGGTGAAACCGCAGCGTGTCTACGAAGAGATGAATAAAGCCTTTGGTCGCGACGTTTGCTACGTCACCACCATCGGATTATCACAAATTGCCGCTGCGCAAATGCTGCATGTGTTCAAAGAGCGTCACTGGATCAACTGCGGTCAGGCTGGCCCTCTCGGCTGGACGCTGCCTGCTGCATTAGGGGTTTGTGTTGCCGATCCAACACGCAACGTCGTCGGGATTTCGGGGGATTTTGACTTCCAATTCCTGATTGAAGAACTGGCGGTGGGCGCGCAATTCAACATTCCTTACATCCATGTGCTGGTCAACAACGCCTATCTGGGCCTGATTCGTCAATCGCAGCGTGCTTTTGATATGGATTACTGCGTCCAACTGGCGTTTGAAAATATCAACTCCAGCGAAGTAAACGGCTATGGCGTCGATCACGTCAAAGTGGCAGAAGGATTAGGTTGTAAGGCCATTCGCGTCTTCAAACCTGAAGATCTCGCTCCGGCGTTTGAACAAGCCAAAGTCCTGATGGCGCAGTATCGTGTTCCGGTTGTTGTCGAAGTGATCCTTGAGCGAGTGACCAATATCTCGATGGGTAGCGAACTGGATAACGTGACCGAGTTTGAAGAGGTTGCAGACGGTGCAGTTGATGCGCCAACCGAAACCTGTTTTATGAAATATGAATAGAGGAGGTGACAGATGTTACGGTTCTCAGCCAATCTTTCCATGCTGTTTCTGGAATACAGTTTTCTTGAGCGTTTCGACAAAGCGGCGCAAGCGGGGTTTCGTGGCGTAGAGTTTATGTTTCCCTACGATTACGACATTGACGTATTAAAGGAAAAACTGCTGACCAACAAGCTGGAGCATACGTTGCATAATCTCCCCGCCGGAGATTGGGCGTCGGGTGAACGCGGTATCGCCTGTATTCCGGGTCGCGAAGAAGAGTTTCGTGATGGTGTAGCGGCGGCTATTCGCTATGCAAAGGGGCTGGGCAATACAAAAATCAATTGCCTGGTAGGTAAAACACCGGCGGGTTTTTCGGCTGAACAGATCCAGCAAACGCTGGTGGAAAATCTGCGCTATGCGGCCAACATGTTAGCGCAAGAAGATATTTTATTGCTGATTGAGCCGATCAACCATTTTGATATTCCTGGTTTCTATCTCACCGGTACGCATCAGGCGTTAGCGTTAATTGATAGCGTCGGATGCAATAATATCAAAATTCAGTATGACATTTATCATATGCAGCGCATGGAAGGGGAGTTAACCCAAACCATGACCACGTGGGCAAATAAAATAGGTCATTTGCAAATTGCAGATAACCCTCGTCGCGGAGAGCCAGGGACCGGGGAAATCAATTATGACTTTATTTTTAAGTTTATTGATAAATCAGGTTATGACGGGTGGGTAGGTTGCGAATATAAGCCGCTGACGACCACCGAAGCGGGATTATCGTGGATTAATCAGTATCGATAATTTGTAAGTAATTTCAGGCAACACTATTTTTTCCACTCTGTTGGAAGGGAATCGTTTTGCCTGAATTCAGGAATACCGACAGATATAAAAGAGGTTGCAAATGAAACTGGGATTTATTGGCCTGGGTATTATGGGATCGCCAATGGCGATTAATTTGGCTCGCGCCGGACATCAATTACATGTCACGACCATTGGACCGGTGGCTGAAGAGTTGCTGTCACTGGGGGCGGTTAATGTTGAAACTGCGCGTCAGGTGACTGATTTTGCAGATATTATTTTCATCATGGTGCCGGATACGCCGCAGGTTGAAGAAGTGCTTTTTGGTGAACACGGATGCGCTAAAACCACATTGCAGGGAAAAACCATTGTCGATATGAGTTCTATTTCTCCTATCGAAACTAAGCGTTTTGCTCAGCAGGTTAATGAACTCGGCGGGGATTACCTGGATGCGCCCGTGTCCGGTGGAGAAATTGGCGCTCGCGAAGGGACGCTGTCCATTATGGTTGGCGGTGAACCTGATGTATTTGAAAGGGTTAAACCGCTCTTTGATATTCTGGGAAAAAATATCACCCTGGTGGGTGGAAATGGTGATGGCCAAACCTGTAAAGTCGCTAACCAAATTATCG
Organism: Citrobacter sp. wls706; assembly: GCF_005281305.1. Classification (NCBI taxonomy): domain Bacteria; kingdom Pseudomonadati; phylum Pseudomonadota; class Gammaproteobacteria; order Enterobacterales; family Enterobacteriaceae; genus Citrobacter; species Citrobacter sp. wls706. Next base: position 367,995 of record NZ_SZXG01000037.1, read on the forward strand.
TTGCCTTAAATATTGAAGCCGTTTCTGAAGCGCTGGTATTTGCCTCTAAAGCGGGTGCGGATCCGGTTCGCGTGCGTCAGGCATTAATGGGCGGATTTGCCTCATCTCGTATTCTGGAAGTACATGGTGAGCGCATGATTAAACGCACTTTTGATCCCGGTTTCAAAATTGCATTGCATCAAAAAGATCTCAACCTTGCATTACAAAGTGCCAAGGCGCTCTCTTTGAATTTGCCTAATACGGCAACCTGTCAGGAGTTATTTAATACCTGTGCCGCGAATGGTGGAAGCCAGTTGGATCACTCGGCAATGGTTCAGGCTCTGGAATTAATGGCTAATCATAAATTGTCATGATCGTTGGTATCGCTGCAATCCTGCAGCGATACATTCTAATCAGACACACTTTGGAAAGGTGCATGTCATGAGTGAAAAAAATACATCCGGTATTGAATACTGGAAGAAGATCGTCGTCGTAATGAGTCTGGGTTGGGTAGCGATATGGATTTATCGCACCGTATTAACCCCTATTTATCCTGAGATTCAGGCTTCCCTGGGCAATGTCAGCAATGCTGAAATTGGCGCCATCGCCAGTTTCTATTTTTTCGCCTATTGCAGCATGCAAATTCCCTGCGGAATTTTGGTCGATAAGCTTGGCCAGAAAATTATGCTGATGTGTGGGTTTACGCTCTTTATTATTGGTACGCTCAGTATCGCAAAAGCCACTGGACTGGTGATGATCTATGCCGGTTCGCTGATGGCAGGAGCGGGCTGCGCCTCTTTCTTTAGTTCTGCGTATTCTCTCTCTTCGGCAAATGTCCCACAGGCTCGCCGGGCACTGGCAAACGCCATCATTAATAGCGGCTCTGCGATTGGGATGGGGATAGGTTTAATCGGCTCCAGCGTGTTGGTTAAAAGTATGAGCATGGCCTGGCAAAACGTGTTGTTTCTGGTTGCGGCTGTGTTGGTGGTGATGCTGTGCGTATTTACTTTGGTTATCCGCGGTAAGGCAAAAAGCGAAACGGCGGCGTCAGACCAAAAAACGCAGACGGCAACGATGACAGAAGAGAAAAGTCCGCCGCTGTTTTCGGGTTTGTTATGCAGCGTCTACTTCCTCTATTTCTGTACCTGTTATGGCTATTACCTGATTGTGACCTGGCTTCCGTCTTATCTGCAGACTGAAAGGGGATTTGATGGTGGCGCGATTGGCGTTGCCTCGGCTTTGGTCGCCGTGGTGGGGGTTCCCGGTGCGTTGTTCTTCAGTCATCTGTCCGATAAATTCCGTAACAGCAAAGTCAAAGTCATTCTTGGGCTGGAAATTATGGCCGCCGCAATGCTGGTGTTTACGGTGTTATCGCCGAATACCACGATGTTGATGGTCAGCCTGACCCTGTACGGTTTATTGGGAAAAATGGCGGTGGATCCCATCCTGATCTCCTTCGTGTCTGAGCAGGCGTCGGCGAAAACGCTGGGCAGAGCATTTAGCCTGTTTAACTTCTTTGGTATGAGTTCAGCCGTTATTGCGCCAACGTTAACCGGATTTATTTCCGATTTGACTGGCTCAAAAGAGATAAGCTTTGTCATCTCTGCTTGTCTGGTTGTTACCGGAACGCTTATTTTTGCCGGCGTGACGTTATATAAAAAGAAAGCAACACCAGTTACTGCTTCAGCATAAAAATATAATTAAAACTATTTGCATTACTTTATATATTGTTTTTGTTCCGCATAGCTAAACCCATTACAACGTTATCCGATACGTGACAAGAGGGATTTATGGAACATCAAAGAGATCTATACCAACAACGTGGTTATAGTGACGACTTATTACCAAAAACGGCAGCACAACGAAACTGGAAAACATTTAACTATTTTACTTTATGGATGGGGTCAGTACATAACGTACCTAATTACGTTATGGTTGGCGGGTTCTTCATTCTCGGGCTGTCCACATTCAGTATTATGTTGGCTATTATTATTAGTGCATTGTTTATTGCATTAGTCATGGTTATGAACGGCGCCGCCGGAAGTAAATACGGTGTACCTTTTGCAATGATTCTGCGTGGCTCGTATGGCGTACGTGGCGCGCTTTTCCCGGGATTATTAAGAGGCGGGATTGCTGCAATTATGTGGTTCGGTCTGCAATGTTATGCCGGATCGCTGGCTTTTCTTATTCTGATTGGCAAGATATGGCCTGGTTTTTTAACGCTGGGCGGTGATTTTACATTACTGGGGTTGTCCCTGCCGGGGTTAATCACATTTCTTATCTTTTGGCTGATTAACGTTGGTATCGGTTTTGGCGGCGGTAAAGTATTAAATAAATTTACTGCGATCCTGAATCCTTGCATTTATATCGTTTTTGGCGGAATGGCTATCTGGGCGATATCCCTGGTAGGGATTGGCCCCATTCTGGACTACATTCCGGGCGGTGTGCAAAAAGCGGGAAACAGCGGATTCCTGTTCCTGGTAGTGATTAACGCCGTGGTTGCGGTATGGGCCGCTCCGGCGGTGAGCGCCTCGGACTTTACGCAAAATGCCCACTCATTTCGTGAACAGGCGTTAGGCCAGACGCTGGGTCTTATTGTCGCGTACGTGTTATTTGCGATTGCCAGCGTGTGTATTATTGCCGGTGCCAGTATTCATTATGGAACGGATACCTGGAATGTGCTGGATATCGTACAGCGTTGGGACAGTCTGTTTGCCTCCTTCTTCGCGGTTTTGGTTATTCTGATGACCACAATCTCAACAAACGCTACGGGTAATATAATCCCGGCTGGTTATCAGATTGCCGCAATTGCGCCAACAAAACTAACATATAAAAATGGTGTATTGATTGCCAGTATTATTAGCTTACTGATTTGTCCATGGAAACTCATGGAAAATCAGAGCAGTATTTATCTGTTTCTGGATATCATTGGCGGTATGCTCGGTCCTGTTATTGGTGTTATGTTAGCGCACTATTTTGTCGTTATGCGTGGCAAGATTAATCTTGATGAATTATATACCGCTAGTGGTAATTATCAATATTATGATAATGGATTTAACCTGACGGCATTCTCCGTAACGTTAGTGGCGGTAATTCTTTCACTGGGTGGAAAGTTTATTCCATTGCTTGAGCCGTTATCGCGAGTGTCGTGGTTTGTTGGGGTTATTGTCGCATTTGTGGCATATGCCTTACTGAAAAAAAGAACGGTTGGACAACCTGCCGCAGTAGAAAAAGCAACAGGTCAGTTGTAATGAAATCAGTAAACGTAGGTGTAAGCGTGCGTTATTTATAAAAACTATCTGTATCCATACAAGGAGTTCGTTATGTCTTTTGATTTAATTATTAAGAACGGTACTGTTATTTTAGAAAATGAAGCTCGTATTGTTGATATTGCCGTCCAGGCAGGAAAAATCGCCGCCATTGGCGAGAATCTGGGTGAGGCAAAGCAGGTAATGGATGCGACAGGTCTGGTGGTTTCACCGGGCATGGTTGATGCGCATACCCATATCTCTGAGCCGGGACGTACACATTGGGAGGGCTATGAGACCGGAACGCGTGCCGCGGCAAAAGGCGGTATCACCACAATGATCGAAATGCCTCTCAACCAGCTGCCCGCGACGGTAGATCGTGAAACCATCGAACTTAAATTTGATGCGGCAAAAGGTAAATTGACCATTGATGCCGCGCAGCTTGGCGGTCTGGTTTCTTACAACCTTGATCGTCTGCACGAGCTGGATGAGGTCGGTGTCGTCGGTTTCAAATGCTTTGTTGCTACCTGTGGCGATCGCGGAATCGACAATGACTTCCGTGACGTTAACGACTGGCAGTTCTACAAAGGCGCGCAGAAGTTAGCAGAAATGGACCAGACGGTGCTGGTGCATTGCGAAAATGCGCTCATTTGCGACGAGCTTGGCGAGGAAGCTAAACGCGAAGGCCGTGTGACGGCACATGATTATGTGGCTTCACGTCCGGTTTTCACTGAGGTGGAAGCTATTCGCCGCGTGCTGTATCTGGCGAAAGTCGCCGGTTGCCGCCTGCACGTTTGCCATATCAGCAGCCCGGAAGGCGTGGAAGAAGTGACCCGTGCCCGTCAGGAAGGCCAGGATGTGACCTGCGAATCCTGCCCGCATTATTTTGTGCTGGATACCGATCAGTTTGAAGAGATTGGCACGCTGGCAAAATGTTCTCCGCCGATCCGCGATCGACAGAATCAACAAGGCATGTGGGAAAAACTGTTCAATGGTGAGATTGACTGCCTGGTTTCCGACCACTCGCCATGCCCACCAGAAATGAAGGCTGGCAATATCATGCAGGCGTGGGGCGGCATTGCCGGGCTGCAGAGCTGTATGGACGTCATGTTTGATGAGGCCGTGCAAAAACGCGGTATGTCACTGCCGCTATTCGCTAAATTGATGGCAACCAACGCCGCAGATATTTTCGGCCTGAAGCAGAAAGGACGTATTGCCCCGGGTAAAGATGCTGACTTCGTCTTTATTCAACCGGACAGCAAATACGTTCTGAAAAACGAAGACCTGGAATATCGCCACAAGGTCAGTCCGTATGTTGGCCGGACGATTGGCGCGCGCATTACGAAAACTATTCTTCGCGGGGATGTTATCTATGACATCGAGCAGGGGTTCCCGGTAGCGCCAAAAGGTCAATTTATCCTTAAACATCAACAATAATGTGATGTGAATTAATGCCCGTCATGCTGGCGGGCATTCTCTATTTTAAGGTATGAATATGCTTCCTGTTATTAACCGCGAAAGTTTGCTATCTGGCTTTCAGTGGTTTTTCTTTATTTTTTGCAATACGGTCGTGGTCCCCCCAACGCTGGTTTCTGCTTTTCATCTCCCCGCGAGCAATCTGTTAATGCTCACGCAATACGCTTTTTTCACGACATCGCTGGCCTGCCTTGCGCAGGTTATTTGTGGCCATCGTCGCGCCATTATGGAAGGTCCGACCGGTTTATGGTGGGGCACCATTTTGACAATTACCCTGGCTGAGGCGTCACGCGGGACACCGCTCAATGATATCGCCACCAGTCTGAGCGTCGGGATTGTCATTTCCGCTGTGCTGACGATGATTATCGGCTTTAGCGGCTTAGGACACCGGTTGGCCCGGCTATTTACCCCAACGGTGATGGTCTTTTTTATGCTGCTGTTGGGCGCTCAGCTCACCACTATCTTTTTTAAGGGCATGTTGGGATTGCCTTTTGGCATTGCTGACACCAGCGTCAAAATTCAACTGGCGCCTTTTAGCCTGGCGGTTGGCGTGATGTGCTTCATCCTTGCGATGATCATTTTTTTACCGCAGCGGATCTCCCGTTACGCCCTGCTGGTGGGGGCGGTAGTGGGATGGGGACTCTGGCGGTTGTGCTTTCCATCAACGTCTTTGCCGTCTGGGGAATTAAGCTGGCAGTGGTTCCCGTTAGGCAGTCATGGCAGGCTGTTACCCGGTATTATCCTGACGGCGGTTATCACCGGTCTGGTGAATATCAGTAATACCTATGGCGCGGTGCGCGGCACGGACATCTTTTACACGCATCAAGGCTCCAGCAGCTCGCGTTATCGTCGTAGCTTTATCATTTCCGGTTTTATGACGCTGGTGACAGTGCCTTTTGCCGTGATTCCATTTTCACCTTTTGTCTCTTCTATCGGGCTGTTAACACAAACTGGCGACAGTTCGCGAAAATCATTTATTTATGGCAGCGTATTATGTTTATTGGTGGCGATAGTGACGCCGCTAACCCGCTTATTCTGCGCCATTCCACTGGCAATCAGCAGTGCCGTTATGTTGGTATCTTATCTGCCGTTGCTCTATTCCGGTCTGGTTTTCAGCCAGCAAATCACATTTACCGCACGAAATATTTATCGGCTGGCACTCCCGCTGTTTGTGGGGATTTTTTTGATGGGGCTGCCTCCGGTTTATTTACAAGATCTTCCACTGACTATTCGGCCATTACTGAGTAATGGCTTATTGGTGGGGATTTTACTGGCAGTGCTTATGGAAAACCTCATTCCATGGGAACGCATTAAATAACAGGATGAAAAAGGATTAATGATGAAAATTGTAATTGCGCCAGATTCGTTTAAAGAGAGCTTAAGCGCCGACCAATGCTGCCAGGCAATTAAAGCTGGATTTTCAGCCATATTCCCGGATGCAGAATACATTTGTTTACCAATTGCAGATGGCGGGGAGGGGACCGTGGATGCCATGGTGGCGGCGACAGGTGGAAAAGTGGTCTCGCTGGAGGTCTGTGGGCCGATGGGGGAAAAGGTCATGGGATTTTATGGCCTGACCGGTGATGGAAAGACCGCCATTATTGAAATGGCCGCGGCGAGTGGACTGATGTTGGTCGAACCGCAGGCGCGTAATCCACTGCTGGCATCAAGTTACGGGACTGGCGAACTGATTCGGCATGCGCTGGATGCCGGTATTCGTCATATTATCCTCGGTATCGGCGGGAGTGCGACAGTTGATGGCGGCATGGGGATGGCTCAGGCGCTAGGCGTGCGGTTCCTTGATGTGCAAGGGACATCATTGAGGGCGGGAGGTGGTAGCTTATCTCGCCTCGCGAGCATTGACCTGCAACAGTGCGATCCGCGGCTGACAGCATGTCGGATCGAAGTTGCCTGTGATGTGGATAACCCATTGGTTGGCCCGCGTGGCGCGGCAAGAGTATTCGGTCCGCAGAAAGGGGCGACGCCGGAAATGGTTGAGAAACTGGAAGAAGGATTACTCAACTACGCGCATGTGCTGCGAACGTTGACCGGTGAGGATGTATCTCAGGTTGCGGGCGGTGGGGCGGCGGGTGGAATGGGCATCGCTGCGGCTATCTTTCTGCAGGCCATCATGAAACCAGGGATTGAGATTGTGCTGCAGGCCGTTCAACTGGAGCAGTCCATCAAAGATGCATCGCTGGTCATCACCGGCGAGGGACGTATTGATTCGCAAACGGTCGGGGGAAAAGCGCCAATCGGTGTTGCTTCTGTTGCTATGCAGCATCATGTTCCGGTTATTGGTATCGCCGGGGTGCTGGGGGAAGGTGTGGAGGTGGTTCACGATCATGGTATTGATGCGGTATTCAGTATTTTGCCGCGACTCGCGCCATTGGCGGAAGTGCTGGCGAGTGGTGAAACCAACCTTTATCACTGTGCGCGTAATATTGCTTGCGCGATGAAGCTCGGTCAGGCGATTAATCTGCGTTAAGCATAAAAAAAGCCACGGTGTTAACCGTGGCAAAACCCAACATAGCTAAATAAAAAATTATCAGGCGGGCTGTTCGCCGTTAAATCTCAACATCCCGGTTGCAATCTTTGGAATAGATATAGCTGAACGCTTCACCACGCCCCACGCCGTAACCCGCCTGCAGGGAGTACGCGCCCATAAAGATGTAGTCGCCTTTTTTCACCGGGATCCATTGGTTATCGAGGTTATAAACGCCCTGACCTGAGAGAATATAAGCCCCATGTTCCTGTACATGCGTTTCGATATAACCATGACTGGCGCCGGGTTCGAATGACAGAATATGCATATTCATATCGAAGCCTAATTCTTTAGGCAGGAAATCCAGCAGGATTACGTCATCCATGCCTTCATAATGAATACGTTCTAACTGGTTGGCATTACCGGAGACCAGCCATGGTGAATGGCCTGCCACCGGCGTATAACGGCGTTTGTATAAAAACAGTTGGCTGTCTTCTGTCTGGGCATTATTAAAGGTGAGCAGTTCACCTGGCGGGCAATACAGATATCCGCCCTGGGTTAAAGCAAAGGTTTTACCTTCCGCTTTCGCCTCAATTTTGCCGGAAATAACATACACGAACGTTTCAATACCTTCGCCGCCAAAACCGCTGTGGTGGCCGCCGTTCTGGCGTAGGGTCACCAGATAGTCAACAAATGACGCGCCCAGTTTTGGCGTTGAGAGGATGGTGACGTCACAGTTTTCAAAACCCGGAATGATATTTTTAACCAGTCCGTCCGGGGTTAGCAGGGCAAAGTTACCGTGTTTTACAATTGCGCGATTAGCCAATAAATCATCGCGATAACCCGTGACGTTATTCAGATATCCCATGGGTGACTCCTTATTTCTGCCAGGCAAGTTGATGAAGCATTAATGCCAGAGTTTTGACCCCTTCGGCAAGGTCGTTAATGTTTGTGCGTTCAGCGGGGTTGTGGCTGATACCGTTAATGCTGGGAATGAAAATCATGCAGGTCGGTACGCGGGGAGCGAAAATTTGCGCATCATGGCCTGCGCCACTGTGCATGACACGGTAGTTCAGCTGTTCTTTTTCACACAGTTCGGTAAGGGTAGAGACCAGTTTACTGTCCATCGGGACCGGCGTTTCATCCATCCACAAATCGATATCAATGCCGATATCCATTTCATCGCAGATGGCGCGCATGTCGTTTTCCAGTTGTTGAGTAAAATCACGCAATACGTCGGCATCGGTATGACGGCAATCGATTGTGAAGGTCGTTTTGCCTGGCACCACGTTGACGGTGTTCGGCTGCGGCTCTACCTTACCAAAGGTCAGTACCAGAGGATCGCCATGCTTTTTGGCTTTCTCGATAGACTGGCTGCAGATGCGACTGAAAGCGTATACGGTATCGCGACGGTAGCTCAGCGGCGTTGTCCCCGCATGGTTGGATTCACCGTTCAGCGTTACCGTATAGCGACGTTGGCCGACAATCGCGCTGACGACGCCTATCGACTGGCCATTACTTTCAAGCACACAACCTTGTTCGATGTGTAATTCAACGAAGGCTTTGATGTCATTACGGGCATGAAGCGGCTCTGCGGGGAGGGTAAAGCCGCAGGCGTTCATTGCGTCAACAAAACGGGTGCCTTTCGCGTCCTGGATATTACGGACGTCATCGGGATTTGCCAGTCCAAAAATGTTTTTGCTGCCCCAGAAGACATACGGGAAACGGCTGCCTTCCTCTTCCGCCATGGAAACGACTTCGACCGTTTTCAGCGGTGCGCCATAGGTGCTCTTGAGCCAGTCAACCGCGAGCCATGCCGCCAGCGCGCCAAACTGGCCGTCAAGATTGCCGCCGTTGACGACGGTATCAATATGCGAGCCGCTTAAAATGACCTGTTCCGGCGATTCGTTCCCAAGCAGACGACCGTATAAGTTGCCCACTTCATCAAAGCGAGTTTCCAGGCCGCTGGCGTCCATGCGTTTTTTGAATTGCTGTTGTGTTTCAAGCCATTCTGGCGAATACAGCAAGCGCGTCATCCCACCGGTAGGATCCGCGCCAAAGGAAGAGAGCCAGGGAAGGGTTTCTTCAATTGCGTGACGAAAATGGTTGATCATATGAAATTCCTGTTTCAATAATTATTGTGCAAAGGGATTCTTTGTTTCGTATGACTTGAGATAGAGGGCATCGGAAATCAGGTATTGATAAATATCGTCAACAATGTCGATACCATGGACCGCGGCATTGCGTTGATTAATATCTTGATCCTGTCCGGGGTAATAAACTTGTTTAAAGCCGGGTGCAGGAGTAACGTTATTTAACTCTTGCATGGTCTGGCTGAGGTGCTGGCGGAATAATTGGCTGGAGGAGAAAAAGTCGGGATTAATAACCAAATGCAGTTGGCCTAAATTCCGACCGGCATGTAAATCCTCATACATTGAACTGACCTGACGACCAAACGGTAATCCCAATAAAATGCCGGATAACACATCGATCATCATCATCAGGCCATAGCCTTTAGGCCCAGCCGCAGGTAGCAACGCATTGACAGCAAATGGATCGGAAGTTGGCGCGCCGTTTTTATCGACTGCCCAGGTATTCGGAATCGGCTCGTTGCGGGAGCGGGCATCCAGAACTTTTCCCCATGCCTGCACCGTTGTCGCCATATCAAACGTCATGATGTCGTCGCCTTCTCCTGGCGCAGCGAAGGCTAACGGATTGGTACCGTAGTAAATATCTGCGCCGCCGAACGGTACCACCATCGGGTCGGACTGGCACACGGAGAGGCCGATCAGACCAGCGCGAGCGGCTTGCTGCACAAAGTAAGAAATGGCACCGCTGTGCCCCATTCGGCTAATGCCAACGACGGCGACACCATTTTTTTTAGCAATTTTAATGGCATGCTCCATACCCATCTTTGCTGCGACTTGCCCGGCGGCATTATCGGCATGCAAAATCGCTGTACAGGGACCGGTATCTTCAAAACGAAATGTGGGTTCGCGGTTGGTACCGCCTTTTGAAATGCGCTCAGCATAGTATTCAACGCGTACGGCGCCATGAGAGTGAATGCCTCTGGCATCGGCGTAAACCAATACCTCAGCAACCGTTGTGGCGTGCTCACGTTTTAGTCCGGCCTTGCAAAGCTTATTCTCGATAAGCTGGTGGAGTGTTTCCCGACTGATTTTCATCTGTCTTCCTTTTTAACGACGGTGTGAAGCATGACTGCCGTTAACATACCGGGAATAAAAATTGATTATGTGATCCAGACACACAAAAAAATATAGTTAGAATTTATTTGATAATCAGTGTTGATTTGCCCTTTCTTTTTAAATAAACAATGCCGTTAAAAAATAATGTTTAATACTCTGGTGGTTGTTAAATTTATTTTGTTAATAATTCCAGTGTGATGCCAGTCACTCTATTTGGGATTCCAGATATATACCTTGAGCTACACATTAACACTACTCGTGCAATTGCCATGGGTGCAATTATTAAGGGGTTGTTATGATCCACGCCTTTATTAAAAAAGGGTGTTTTCAGGACTCTGTCAGTTTAATGATTATTTCACGCAAGCTGAGTGAGTCCGAAAATGTAGACGATGTATCGGTCATGATGGGAACGCCAGCAAATAAATCATTGCTGGAAACGACCGGGTTTTGGCATGACGATTTTAATAATGCGACGCCAAACGATATTTGTGTGGCGATTCGCACTGAAACGGCTGATGAAAGTATTACGCAGGCCATTCTGCAACAACTGGATGAGTCGTTGCAGCAGCTGGCGCAGGCCACTGGCGGTAGCCAAACGCTCCTGCAGGTCAGACGCTGGGAAAGCGCGTGCCAGAAACTGCCTGAGGCGAATATGACGCTCATTTCCGTCGCCGGTGAATACGCGGCGGAGCTGGCGAACCAGGCGTTGGATCGCAACCTGAATGTCATGATGTTCTCCGATAACGTGACCCTGGAAGATGAAATCACCCTCAAGCGCCGTGCGCAGGATAAAGGTCTGCTGGTGATGGGACCGGACTGCGGAACCGCCATGATTGCGGGCACGCCGCTGGCTTTTGCCAACGTGATGCCGGAAGGCAATATCGGTGTGCTGGGCGCCTCCGGCACAGGGATTCAGGAGCTCTGTTCACAGATAGCGCTGGCCGGGGAAGGCATCACTCACGCCATCGGTCTGGGCGGACGGGACCTGAGCGCCGAGGTAGGGGGGATTAGCGCGCTTACCGCGATGGAGATGCTTGGCGCAGACGACAAAAGCCAGGTGTTGGCTTTTGTGTCGAAACCACCGGCGGAGGTTGTTCGCCAGCATATCGTGACGGCGATGAAGGCCACCGGCAAACCCGTGGTAGCCCTGTTTTTAGGTTACACCTCCGCGGTCGCCCGCGACGAAAACGTCTGGTTTGCCGCGACGTTGGACGATGCGGCCCGTCTGGCCTGTTTACTGGCGAGAGTCGCGGCGCGACGCAGCTCGCTTTCAACCACAGGAGACGGTGTGATCCGAGGGTTATACACCGGAGGTACGCTGGCCGCCGAAGCCGCTGGGCTGCTGGCCGCCCACCTGAATGTCACCGCGGATGCACAACATCATCATGGCATGATGCTGGATGCCGCCGGGCACCAGATTATCGATCTGGGGGATGATTTTTACACCGTCGGGCGGCCGCATCCGATGATTGACCCTGCCTTACGTAATCAACTGATTACGGATCTGGGGACGCAGCCGCAGGTACGCGTACTGTTAGTTGATGTCGTGATTGGTTACGGCGCGACGGCAGATCCGGCCGCATCGTTGGTTCAGGCCTGGCAGAAGGCGTGCGCTGCGCGAGGCCATGAGCAACCGCTGTATGCGATTGCGACGGTGACAGGTACAGAACGCGATCCGCAGTGTCGCTCACTGCAGATTGCCACACTGGAAGATGCCGGCATTGCCGTAGTGAGTTCACTGCCTGAGGCAACGCTGCTTGCCGCCGAACTGATTCGTCCATCTCAACCGTTATCTGACAAATCCACACCTCCGCTACTGGAAAAAGTGGCGGTCATCAATGCCGGGTTACGCAGTTTTGCACTGGATTTACAGGCGGCAGAAATGCCTGTGGTGCATTACCAGTGGGCGCCTGTCGCTGGCGGTAATAAGAAACTGGCTCGTTTATTAGAACGTTTGCAATAAGGGGTTCCAATGTTTACATCAGTGGCGCAAGCCAATGCTGCAGTAATCGAACAAATTCGTCGTGCGCGTCCGCACTGGCTGGATGTGCAACCAGCCTCCTCATTAATTCGCGAGCTCAATGAAGGGAAAACGTTGCTGCATGCGGGACCGCCAATGCGTTGGCAAGAGATGACTGGTCCGATGAAAGGGGCCTGTATTGGTGCATGTCTGTTTGAAGGGTGGGCCAATGATGAGATGAGCGCGCTGGCTTTACTGGAGCAGGGCAAAGTCCGGTTCGTACCTTGCCACCATGTTAATGCTGTGGGGCCAATGGGGGGAATCACCTCTGCCAGCATGCCGATGCTGGTGGTGGAAAATATCACCGACGGTAACCGGGCTTACTGCAATCTCAACGAAGGGATTGGCAAAGTGATGCGCTTCGGCGCGTATGGCGAAGATGTCCAGCAGCGTCTACGTTGGATGCGCGATGTCCTGATGCCTGTTTTAAGCGCGGCGCTGGCCAATCTGGAACAGGGTATTGATCTGACCGCCATGATGGCGCAGGGCATTACGATGGGCGATGAGTTCCATCAGCGCAACATTGCCTCTTCAGCTCTGCTGATGCGAACTCTGGCACCGCAAATTGCCCGTCTGGAACATGATAAGCAGCAGATTGCTGAGGTGATGGATTTTCTCAGTGTGACCGACCAGTTCTTCTTGAACCTGGCGATGGCTTACTGCAAAGCGGCAATGGATGCCGGAGCAATGGTGCGTTCCGGCAGTATTGTGACCGCAATGACCCGTAATGGCGATATGTTCGGTATCCGGGTGAGCGGACTTGGCGATCGCTGGTTTACTGCGCCGGTTAACACACCGCAGGGGCTGTTCTTTACCGGCTTCTCGCAGGAACAAGCTAACCCGGATATGGGCGATAGCGCCATCACCGAAACCTTTGGGATTGGCGGCGCCGCGATGATCGCTGCCCCTGGCGTAACGCGTTTTGTCGGTGCCGGAGGGATGGAGGCCGCGAAGTCCGTTTCCGAGGAGATGGCTGAAATCTATCTGGAACGCAATATGCAGTTGCAGATCCCTGGCTGGGATTTCCAGGGGGCTTGCCTTGGTCTTGATATCCGTCGCGTCGTGGAAACAGGTATTACGCCGCTGATCAACACGGGTATTGCCCATAAAGAAGCCGGTATTGGTCAGATCGGCGCGGGCACAGTTCGTGCGCCGTTGGCCTGCTTTGAGCTGGCTCTGGAAGCGCTGGCTGAAAGTATGGGCATTAGCTAAGAGAGCCGCGCATGATGATCATCCGTCCTCTGATGGGCAGTCAGCAGTCTCCGGATTTTCGCCAGTCATGGCAGCTATCCGGGATCTGGCGGCGCTCGATTAACCTTGTGGCCGAAGGAGGCGCACTGTTAACGCTGCACCGCCAGGGCAGTGGTTTTAGCCCGGGAGGATGGGTGATCCGTGCGCCTGATTTTGATGCGCTGTGTATGGCGTTAAGCGGTAGTGAAACCCCTCAGGCTGTCCCCGAGGGGATCGTGTTGGGACCGTTTCTGTTGCGCCAACCGCAGCGTTATTGTTCGTTGAAAATAACGTCCCGCCCACATGCTCCACGCCTTGCATCCGCCTGGATGGAGCGCGGCGAGGAAACGGGGTTATTCGGGCCGTTAATGCTGGCGGCAAATTTGCCTTTGTGCTCCGAGTTACGTCAGTTCCGCCATTGCTTTTTCTCGGCGCTGGCTGGCTTATCGACAGACTGGCGGCAGTGGTTAGGTAAGGGGCCAGGTTTAACGCCCAGCCATGATGATACGTTGACCGGAATGCTTCTGGCCGCCTGGTATTTTGGCGCGCTGAATAAGGATTCCGGCCATCGTTTCTTTGAATATTCCGGCAATCTTGAACTGGCGACGACCGTGGTTAGCGTGAGCTACTTACGCTACGCGGCATTAGGATACTTCGCTTCACCTTTGCTCCACTTCACTCATGCTTTGGGCCGACACCAAAGGATGGACGCGGCGATAAATTCGCTGCTAGCGCTCGGGCATACCTCCGGCGCAGACACCCTGTTGGGGTTCTGGCTTGGGCAACAAATCATAGAAGGATAGGGAATGAAAACGCTGGTTGTTGCTCTTGGTGGCAACGCATTATTGCAGCGCGGCGAGGCGCTGACGGCAGAAAATCAATATCGTAATATTGCCAGCGCCGTACCTGCCCTGGCGCGTCTGGCGCGTTCGTACCGCCTGGCCATCGTACATGGCAATGGGCCGCAGGTTGGTCTGTTATCGTTACAGAATCTTGCCTGGAAGGAGGTTGAACCTTACCCGCTGGATGTGCTGGTGGCAGAGACTCAGGGCATGATTGGTTATATGTTAGCGCAAAGTCTGACCGCTGAACCGGAGATGCCGCCGGTGACCACAGTGTTAACGCGAATTGTGGTGTCTGAAGACGATCCCGCGTTTATGGCGCCGGAAAAATTTATCGGCCCGGTGTATTCGCCTGCAGATCAAACGCAGCTGGAAGCCACCTACGGCTGGCATATGAAACGTGACGGCAAATACCTGCGTCGTGTTGTCGCCTCGCCTGAGCCTCGCCAGATCGTCGAAAGCGATGCTATTAAGCTCTTGCTCAAAGAAGGCCATGTGGTGATTTGTAGCGGCGGTGGCGGCGTGCCGGTTACCGGGGAAGGGGTTGGGTCTGAAGCGGTCATTGATAAGGATCTGGCGGCGGCATTGCTGGCTGAACAGATCGATGCCGACGGTCTGGTTATCCTCACCGATGCTGATGCGGTCTATGAGAACTGGGGCACACCAGAGCAACGTGCGATTCGACAAGCCTCTCCTGATGAACTGGCACCGTTTGCTAAAGCTGATGGTTCGATGGGGCCAAAGGTGACAGCCGTAAGCGGATACGTGAAGCGACGTGGAAAACCCGCGTGGATTGGCGCGCTGTCTCGCATTGAAGACACGTTGGCGGGGAAAGCCGGAACCTGCATTCGTCTGTAAAAGTAACGGGAGGCGTGCGCAGGCACACCTCCCGTATCGGTTTATTTCAGCTTTGACTGCGCCCAGATGATACCGCTGGCATATTCCGGCGGCAGCAGGGGAATGAGCGCTTCCAGCGTGGCGCTAAGGCGCGCGGTATCGCTGTCGCTCAGGTTCAAGTGTCCCACCTTACGCCCTTCGCGTACATCTTTGTCATACCAGTGCAGATGCACCAGCGGCAGCTTCAGCCAGTCGTAGTTCAGGTCGCTGCCGATCAGGTTTACCATCACCGAAGGATTGTTCACCACCGGCGTCGGCAGCGGCAGGCCGGTAATGGCGCGCAGATGCAGTTCAAACTGGCTGATGCTGGCGCCGTTTTGCGTCCAGTGCCCGCTGTTGTGCACGCGCGGAGCCAGTTCATTAATCAGCAGACCTTCCGGGGTGATGAAACACTCCATCGCCATCACACCGACATAGCCCAGCTCCTGCATGATGGCAGAGAGCATCGCTTCGGCCTGCGCCTGTTGTTTAGCGTTAGCCTGCGGAAATACCACGCTGGTGCGCAGAATGCCGTCCTGATGAAGGTTATGGGTCAGCGGATAGAAGACGGTGCTGCCGTCGTGCGCACGCGCGCCAATCAGTGAGACTTCACCGGAGAAGTTGATTCCTCGCTCGACGATGCACTCGCCGTAGCAGTCGTCTGGCAGTTGTTCGGTTTCATTCGCGCGTAAACGCCACTGTCCACGACCGTCGTAGCCGCCGACGCGACGCTTCACAATTGCCAACTCGCCGAGTTTGTCAAACACCGCAGACCATTCGCTTTTATCCGCCAGCAGTTGCCATGGCGCGGTCGCCAGGTTGAGTTTGTCAAAAAGCTGTTTTTGCGTCAGACGGTCAGCAATAATCGGGAAGACGTCGCGGTTAACAAACGCCGGGTGACGTGCCAGTTCGCGGGTGAGCGCCGTTTCCGGCCAGCGCTCAATCTCAGCGGTGATCACGCTTTGTTGAAAAGGAACGGCGGCGGGTTCGGCGTCCAGCCCGACGGGCCAGACCGCAATCCCCAGCGGCTCACCGGCCTGACGCAACATGCGTCCTAGCTGACCATTGCCGAGTACGCAGACCTGCTTCATGCTACACCTCGCGGGTCCGGGTTCTCCAGCACCTCGTCGGTTTGCGCTTTACGCCACTCAGCCAGACGCTGATGCAATTCTTTGTCGTGTGTTGCCAGAATTTGCGCGGCCAGCAGGGCCGCATTGGCCGCGCCCGCTTTGCCGATCGCCAGCGTGCCCACCGGAATACCGCGAGGCATTTGAACGATGGAATAAAGGCTATCTACGCCGCTCAACGCTGCGCTTTGTACCGGAACGCCTAAAACAGGCACCAGCGTTTTCGCCGCAATCATACCAGGCAAATGTGCAGCACCACCGGCACCGGCAATAATCACCTGATAACCGTTCTCTTCAGCGCCTTCGGCGAAACTGAACAGTTTGTCTGGGGTACGGTGAGCAGAGACGACCTCAACATGATGTGGAACGTCCAACATTTCGAAGATTTCGGCGGCGAACTGCATGGTAGCCCAGTCGCTTTTGGACCCCATCACGATGGCGACACGCGCCGGATTATTGCGGGAAGACATGCGTCTGAAAACTCCTGTGGTGCACTACACTCGACTTTTGAGGCCACAGAGAATAGCATAATTCACCGTCAAGGAAAACGATTGCGTAGCCTGTGTAGCAAGCGTTTTGACGGGGGAGTTAAAATGGAAATGCGATCAGTTCAACGTCGTGTGGTGTGACTTTGATCATCGAACCTTCGCTGTGCCAGGCGCCTAATACTACGCGGAAGGCGGGTTGCCCATTGGCCGTAAGTTCGTGTACTGCCGGACGGTGGGTATGACCGTGAATTAACCACTGGACCTGATGATTTTCCAGCTCGGCAATAACGGCCTGCTGATTCACATCCATGATCTCCAGCGACTTACTGCTGTTGGCTGCTTTGCTGTTGGCGCGCATTTTCGCGGCAATACGTTGGCGAATGAACAATGGCAGGGCGAGGAATAGTTTTTGTAACCAGGATTGATGCACTTTGGCGCGAAACGCCTGATAGCCAGCATCGTCGGTGCATAACGTGTCGCCATGCATGATCAGTACCTTGCGACCATACAGATCGAGCATTTTCTCTTCGGGCAGTAAAGTCATGCCGCTCTCACGGGCAAAACGTTTGCCGAGCAGAAAATCACGGTTGCCGTGAATAAAAAAGCAGGGAACGCCGGAATCAACCAGTGATTTTATCGCCGCGGCTATTTGATGATGCAGCGGATTAGGGTCGTCGTCGCCAATCCAGGCTTCGAACAGGTCGCCGAGAATGTACAGCGCATCGGCTTGTCGCGCATCACCGGCTAAAAAACGCAGAAAACCGGCGGTGATCGCCGGTTCTTCTGTGCAGAGGTGAAGATCTGCAATAAACAGTGTCGCCACGATTACTCGCTGACGGTCACGTTTTCAATGATGACGTCTTCTTTAGGCACATCCTGATGCATACCGCTGCGACCAGTGGAAACGCCTTTGATTTTATCAACCACGTCCATGCCTTCAACAACTTCAGCAAACACGCAGTAACCCCAACCCTGCATGCTTTCGCCGGAGAAGTTCAGGAAGTCATTGTCAGCAACGTTGATGAAGAACTGTGCGGTTGCGGAGTGCGGAGCCTGAGTACGCGCCATTGCCAGCGTACCACGGGTGTTTTTCAGACCGTTGTTCGCTTCGTTTTTGATCGCTTCTTTCGTGGCTTTTTGCTTCATGCCTGGCTCGAAACCACCGCCCTGGATCATGAAACCGTTAATAACACGGTGGAAAATGGTGTTGTTATAAAAACCTTCGCGGCAGTAGTCCAGGAAGTTTTTAACTGTTTCAGGCGCTTTATCATCAAACGTTTTGATTACGATATCGCCGTGATTAGTGTGGAAAGTAACCATTTTTGCATCCTGTTCCGATAGATTGGTGCTTCGACCCTGTCAAGGGTCAGAGTTAGGGGTGTGTTATAGCATAACCGCAAGCTGCGATCACCTCGCAAAGTGTGCTGCTTCCGGTCTAAATTATGGGTATTATACAGACTTTACTATCCACACACGTCTACACGGAATCTTCGATGTTAAAAATCTTTAATACACTGACGCGCCAAAAAGAGGAATTCAAACCTATTCATGCCGGGGAAGTCGGCATGTACGTGTGTGGTATTACCGTTTACGATCTCTGTCATATTGGCCACGGACGTACTTTTGTTTCTTTCGACGTCGTTGCGCGTTATCTGCGTTTCCTCGGCTATAAGCTGAAGTATGTGCGCAACATTACCGATATCGACGACAAAATCATCAAGCGCGCAAATGAAAACGGCGAGAGCTTTGTCGCGCTGGTTGATCGTATGATTGCGGAAATGCATAGCGATTTCGATGCGCTGAATATTCTGCGCCCGGACCTGGAACCTCGCGCTACGCACCATATCGCCGAGATTATTGAGATCACCGAACAGCTGATTGCCAAAGGTCACGCTTATGTTGCCGATAACGGCGACGTGATGTTCGACGTTCCGACTGACCCGAACTACGGTCAGCTGTCACGCCAGGCTCTGGATCAGTTGCAGGCGGGCGCTCGCGTTGACGTGGTTGACGTGAAGCGCAACCCGATGGACTTTGTGCTGTGGAAAATGTCCAAAGAGGGCGAACCTAGCTGGCCGTCTCCATGGGGCGCAGGTCGTCCGGGCTGGCATATCGAGTGTTCGGCGATGAACTGCAAACAGTTGGGCAACCATTTCGATATTCATGGCGGTGGCTCCGACCTGATGTTCCCGCACCATGAAAACGAAATCGCGCAGTCCACCTGTGCGCACGATGGCGAATACGTGAACTACTGGATGCACTCCGGGATGGTGATGGTTGACCGCGAGAAAATGTCCAAATCGCTGGGCAACTTCTTTACCGTACGCGACGTGCTGAAATACTACGACGCCGAAACCATTCGCTACTTCCTGATGTCGGGTCATTACCGTAGCCAGTTGAACTACAGCGAAGAGAACCTGAAACAGGCGCGTTCTGCGCTGGAACGTCTGTACACCGCGCTGCGTGGTACCGACAAATCCGTTGCCCCTGCGGGTGGCGAGGACTTTGAAGCGCGTTTCATTGAAGCGATGGACGATGACTTCAACACGCCGGAAGCTTACTCCGTGCTGTTTGATATGGCGCGTGAAGTTAACCGCCTGAAGGGTGAAGATATGGCGGCGGCTAACGGTATGGCTGCGCATCTGCGCAAGCTCTCCAGCGTGCTGGGCCTGCTGGAACAGGATCCGGAAGCGTTCCTGCAAAGCGGCGCGCAGGCGGATGACGGTGAAGTTGCTGAAATTGAAGCGTTAATTCAGCAGCGTCTGGACGCGCGTAAAGCCAAAGACTGGGCGGCAGCTGACGCCGCGCGTGACCGTCTCAACGAGATGGGCATCGTGCTGGAAGATGGCCCGCAGGGCACCACCTGGCGCCGTAAGTAACTCTCTATTGCCGGATGGCGTCTAACGCCTTATCCGGCCTACGATGTAATGATCGGTAGGCCTGATAAGCATAGCGCCATCAGGCACTATTAATGACGTCTGTACCACCACAGCACACCCATCATCATCACTCCCGGTAGCCACACCCATAATAATTCCGAAATAATAACCTGATGCCCGTAAGGGGTCGCGTAGCGTGACAGCGCGAACGGCGCGACTTTAATCACCTGCCACGGCGCGAAAAAGCGTTCATCCGACCACGGCCACAGCCAGCCGACGCCTTTGCCGCCGGTGGTGACAGAATCCAGCAGACTGTGCGACAGCAGTGAAAGCGTCAGGAATAGCCAGCAGCGAATCAATCCGGCTTTAAACCATCGTCGGCCAATCAATACGCAAAGTAGCGGCACGACAAAGGCGAACAGCAGTGAGTGGGTAAAGCCACGATGACCAAACACGTTGCCGTAGGCGACGCCAAGCTTAAACGACAGCACGTCGGCATCCGGCAGCATAGCCAGAATGACGCCGGTAAACAGTAATCGCGGGGGAATGACTTTAAGTCCGAGACCTAATCCTAAACAGAGTGGAACGGCCGCGTGAGTAATGATGGTTGGCATGATGTTCGCTTCGTGTGGAAAAACAACATGCTAGCCGTTCACTGTGAAGTAGGGATGAAGTCATTATCTGAAAATGAGATGGGGAAGTGGCCGGACGCGGTGTTAACCTCATCCGGCACTCGGGGTCACGCCACGACGTTAATGCTGTGGCCTTCAAAGCTGACGGTCTGTCCGGCAACGATTTTACAGCGTTTGCGCGTTTCAACAGCGCCATCGACCTTCACTAAACCTTCGCCAATAGCAATCTTTGCCTGGGCGCCGCTTTCGCTCCAGCCTTCCAGCTTCAGCAAATCGCAGAGTTCAACGTGAGGGTGTTTACCCAGTGAAAATGTGGCCATCTTAAACGTCCTTTACATCATGGTATTCAACACACGCCTGTAGCGTGTTTTCGATAAGTGTGGCGACAGTCATTGGGCCTACGCCGCCCGGTACCGGCGTGATATATGACGCACGCGCGGCAGCATCTTCAAAGACCACATCGCCAACAACCTTACCATTCTCCAGACGGTTGATGCCGACATCAATCACAATCGCACCTTCTTTGATCCACTCGCCGGGAATAAAGCCAGGTTTGCCGACAGCAACAATCAGCAGGTCCGCATGTTCTACGTGGCGACGCAGATCTTTGGTGAATCGGTGGGTGACCGTGGTGGTGCAGCCAGCCAGCAGCAGCTCCATGCTCATCGGGCGTCCGACAATATTTGAGGCGCCAATCACTACGGCATTCAGACCATAGGTATCGATGTTATAACGCTCAAGCAGAGTGACAATCCCGCGCGGAGTACATGGACGCAGACGCGGCGCGCGTTGACACAGACGACCAACGTTATACGGGTGGAAACCGTCTACGTCTTTATCCGGTGCAATACGCTCCAGCACTTTAACGTTGTCGATACCTGCCGGTAATGGCAGTTGTACCAGGATACCGTCGATGGTGGTATCTGCATTGAGCGTATCGATCAGCTCAAGAAGCTCCGCCTCGCTGGTGGTTTCAGGCAGGTCATAAGAGCGGGAGACAAACCCCACTTCATCACAGGCTTTGCGTTTACTCGCGACATAAATCTGCGAAGCCGGGTTGCTACCTACCAGCACAACAGCCAGGCCTGGGGCGCGTAATCCAGCCGCTAAACGCGCCTGAACTTTTTGAGCAACCTCAGAGCGCACCTGCTGCGCAATCGTTTTACCGTCAATAATCTTTGCTGCCATCAGAGAGAGGATTCCGTCTGTTACGTTAAATCGAAGGGGATGTCACTATTTTGTCAGAAGCAGAACGTGCTGTCAGTTTTCGTTTGCGTTTTTACGTGCGATTGCGGGGAACGCGGTCAGCGGGCAGGGTCGGTTCAGACGCTGAGACCGTTCACATAACTCATGATCATGCTAATTAAATTTAACGTCAATGAAACAACTCATCACCCTGGTGTTTTCAAGGTTAATGCACCATAAACCAGTCTGTTACGTCTGATTATGGTGTCTTTTACCTCATTTTTACCCAGAATTTTCCTGGATCCCAATAAGAATTAGCCAGGAGCATTAAAAGGATTTGCAGGTATTTTTCATTAATTGAAATGTTTAATTTAACGCTGTGACGAATAGTCATATTCGCGAAGATTAATTAGTGAATCAAATACTCAGGAGAGTAGGGGTAAAAAGTTAACTAATTCTCTTGCGATATATATCTTTACAGGATGCAGAGATAATTAGCCTGACATTTAATGTCGATAATGATTCAAACGGATCCCGCAGGACGCCGGAGCCGGATGTATGTAATTCAAGGGAAATCCATGAAACGTAAATTAATGACCTCTTCTGTTATTGCCAGCCTGATGTTAGTTGCGGGCGCAGCGGTTGCGGCCGATCCGGTAAGCGTTAGCGGTGGTACCGTGCATTTTGAAGGTGAACTGGTCAATGCAGCCTGTGCAGTCAGCACTCAGTCATCCGATCAGGTTGTTACGTTAGGCCAATATCGTACCGCCAGTTTTGCTGCAGTAGGCGACACGACGGCACAAATTCCGTTCACTATCGTACTGAACGACTGTGACCCGAAAGTGGCTGCGACCGCCGCGGTTGCTTTCTCTGGTCAGACTGACCTCATTAACAATAACCTGCTGGCCGTTTCCTCCTCGGATAACAGCACTACCGCGGGCGGTGTAGGGATTGAAATTCTGGACAATACGTCCACCGCGCTGAAGCCGGATGGAGCAACCTTCTCTACCGCTCAGGCGCTGGTAGAAGGGACCAACACCCTGCGTTTCTCTGCCCGTTATAAAGCGACCGCGACCAGCGCTACGCCGGGTCAGGCGAATGCCGACGCGACGTTTATCATGAAGTACGAATAAGCCGTTTAGATTCGCGCAAGGATGATGTTCGCCTCATTGGATGAGGCAATATCCGGGGATGAAAAAGGATGCGGCAGATGATAGGGAAAGGCGTGGCGCTGGCGGGAATGCTGTGCGTAATGCCTGCGCTTGCTCATACGGTAATACTGGAAAGCGGGCGCCTCCACTTACGAGGGCAGCTCGTTAACGGCGCCTGTACGGTCGCCACCGACAGCCAGAATTTGCGGGTGCAAATGGGGCAATATCGTACCAATGCCTTCTCCGGAACGGGAAGCTTTGCCTCTACCAGCGTACCGTTTTCACTGCGATTAACGTCGTGTAGTTCTGATGTTTATGACCACGTCGGGATTGCGTTTGCCGGTGTGACGCCAGCGGAAGATCCGCAGGTATTTCTGGCCAGCGGCGATGCGTCTGCATCTTCGGGGGTTGGTCTGGCGCTATTTGACGAGCGACAACAGCAAATAATTCCGAATGCTCTACCGCTTCATTACGCGCCGATTATCACCCAAGAGATGACGTTTCATTTCACTGCTCGCTATCGGGCCGTCTCGGAAAATATCACACCGGGAATACTTCGTTCAGACGTGTGGTTTACGTTGGTTTATCCCTGATTTATTTCCCAACGATAATCGCATCAAAGGTATTTGTAGCTATGTTTAATAATCTAAAATCAGGTTTTATCCTTTTACTGGCCTTATTTTCTGCTGCCAGTGTGCAGGCAGCCGGAGGCATTGCATTAGGCGCTACCCGTGTTATTTATCCAGCTGATGCCAAACAAACTTCGCTGTCTATTAGCAATAGCGATACCAAAGAACGTTACCTGGTAAATTCATGGATCGAGAATAGCGCAGGGGTTAAAGAAAAATCGTTTGTCGTGACGCCTCCGTTGTTTGTCAGTGAGGCTAAAAGCGAAAACACATTGCGTATCATCTACGCAGGTGCGCCACTGCCCAAAGATCGTGAGTCGCTGTTCTGGATGAACGTGAAAGCCATTCCGTCAGTCAATAAGAACAGCCTTGAGGGTAAAAACGTTTTGCAACTGGCGATTTTGTCGCGCATTAAACTTTTTGTCCGCCCAAATAATCTGCCGCACATCCCGGAAGATGCTCCCGGCATTCTGCAGTTTTCCCGTTCCGGCAACCACCTGAAAATCAACAATCCGTCTGCGTATTACGTCACGTTGGTCAACCTTAATGTGGGGAAAACGAAGATCGATAACGTCATGGTTGCACCGAAAAGCGATACGCAGGTACTGCTGCCAACGGGCGTACAGGGCAACGTTACCTTCCAGACGGTCAATGATTATGGCGCGGTGACCACCGCCAAAACGGTAAGCGTGCGTTGAGATAACGATGAATAAGACAACGTATTTTCCTGACCTGTTACCGGGGGTTACGCCACCGCTGGCGGGGGTGGCGTTGTCCACGCTGGCGGCGCTCTTTCCCTCTTTAAGCCATGGGGAAAGCTATTTTAATCCGGCATTTTTATCTGCGGATACCGCAACCGTGGCGGATTTATCACGTTTTGAAAAAGGTAATCATCAGCCTGAAGGCGTTTATCGTGTGGATATCTGGCGCAATGATGAATTCGTTGCTACCCAGGACATTCGTTTTGTCAGCAGTGCGGGAAAAGCCGGGGAGAAGTCTGGCGGACTGATGCCGTGCTTTGGACTCGACTGGGTGAAGCGCCTGGGCGTTAATATTGCCGCGTTTCCGGCACTCAGTAAGGATCCGAACGCGACCTGTATCAATTTGCCTGAGGCGATTCCTGGCAGTGAAATTGCTTTTGATTTTTCTACTTTGCGCTTAAACATCAGTCTGCCGCAGGCGTCGATGTTAAACAGCGCGCGCGGCTACATTCCACCGGACGAGTGGGATGAAGGGATCCCGGCCGCGCTGGTTAACTATAACTTTACCGGTAGCCGTGGGAGCGATACTGACAGCTATTTCCTGAGCATGTTGAGTGGCCTGAACTATGGTCCCTGGAGACTGAGGAACAACGGCGCGTGGAGCTATTCCAAAGGCGACGGATACCATTCACAAAGCTGGAAAAACATCGGTACATGGCTTCAGCGCGCGGTTATCCCGCTGAAGGGTGAACTGGTGATGGGCGACAGCAATACCGGAAATGACGTTTTTGACAGCGTCGGTTTTCGTGGCGCGCGACTTTATTCCTCAGACAGCATGTATCCCGACAGCTTGCAAGGCTATGCGCCTACCGTGCGGGGCATTGCGCGTACCGCAGCGAAACTGACTATTCGTCAGAATGGCTACGTGATTTATCAAAGCTATGTTTCACCTGGCGCTTTTGCAATAACCGATCTTAACCCGACCTCCTCCAGCGGTGACCTTGAGGTGACGGTGGATGAGAAAGACGGTAGCCAGCAGCGCTATACGGTGCCGTACTCCACGGTTCCGTTGTTACAGCGAGAAGGGCGTTTCAAGTATGACGTGGTTGCCGGGGATTTTCGCAGCGGCAATAGCCAGCAATCCTCACCGTTCTTTTTCCAGGGAACATTAATCGCCGGGTTACCAGCGGGTTATACCGCTTATGGTGGTACACAGTTAGCCTCACGTTACACCGCGCTGGTTTTAGGTACCGGGCGAAATCTGGGGGATTGGGGGGCCGTTTCCGTCGATTTAACCCATGCGCGCAGCCAACTGGCGGATGACAGTACGCACCAGGGGCAGTCTTTGCGTTTCCTGTATGCGAAGTCATTGAACAATTTTGGCACTAACTTTCAGCTTCTGGGCTATCGCTACTCTACCCGTGGCTTCTATACCCTCGACGATGTCGCGTATCGCAGTATGGAAGGCTATGAGTACGAATACGACAGTGAAGGCAATCGCCACGACGTGCCAGATGTGAAGAGTTACCACAATCTGAGCTACAGCAAGAAAGGCCGTTTCCAGATCAACATTTCGCAGAATCTGGGGGATTACGGATCGCTGTATATTTCGGGTAGCCAGCAAACGTACTGGAATACTTCTGACACCAATACCTGGTATCAACTGGGCTATGCCAGCGGTTGGCAGGGGATTAGCTATTCACTATCCTGGTCGTGGAATGAATCGGTCGGCATCTCCGATACTGACCGCATCTTGGCATTCAATATGTCAATCCCGTTCAGCTTGCTGAGCGGGCGGCGGTACTCGCGTGATAATGCCTTCGATCGCACCTACGCCACCTTTAATGCCAACCGCAATAGCAACGGACAAAATAGCTGGCAGAGCGGGATCGGCGGTACGTTGCTGGATGGCCGTAACCTGAGCTATAGCGTGAATCAGGGTCACAGCAGTACTAATGGTTACAGCGGAAACGCCAGCGCTAACTGGCAGGCGGCCTATGGCACGCTTGGCGTGGGATACAACTACGACCGCGACCAGCATGACTACAACTGGCAGCTTTCCGGCGGCGTGGTAGGACATGCGGATGGCATTACGCTTAGTCAGCCGCTCGGCGATACCAATGTGTTGATCAAAGCGCCAGGCGCTCAGGGCGTGCGGATAGAAAACCAGACCGGCGTGCAGACCGACTGGCGTGGATACGCGGTGATGCCGTATGCCACCGTCTATCGCTATAACCGCGTCGCGTTAGACACCAATTCAATGAATAACAATACCGATGTGGAAAACAACGTCAGCAGCGTCGTGCCAACGCAAGGGGCATTGGTGCGAGCGGCGTTTGATACACGTATCGGGGTGCGGGCGTTGATGACGGCGAAATATGCCGGTAAAGCTGTGCCATTTGGCTCCGTTGTGCGTGAAAACACCAGCGGCGTGACCAGTATGGTGGGTGAAGACGGGCAAATTTACCTGAGCGGCCTACCGCTTAAAGGCGAGTTGCTGATCCAATGGGGGGAAGGCGCAAACGCTCGTTGCGTGGCGCATTATGCCTTGCCTGAAGAGAGCCTGAAACAGGCGGTGACGCTCACGAATGTGACGTGCGAATCGCCAGCGGCACGACAGGAATAATACGATGAAACGACAAACAGGTTTGTTACTGGCAAGCGCGTTACTGCTTATGGCACAACCGTCCTGGGCAACGGTCTGCCAAAATTCGAATGGCACACCAACGGATGTTTTTTACGATCTGTCGAATGTCTTTAACAGCAGCAACAACCAACCGGGACAGGTGGTGACGTTGCCGGAAAAATCAGGCTGGATTGGCGTCAATGCCACCTGTCCGGCAGGGACGACGGTGGATTACACCTATCGAAGCTATGTCACTGAACTTCCGGTTCAAAGCACCGAGGGCGGTTTTCAGTACCTGAAACTTAATGACTACCTGCTGGGGGCTATGAGCATCACCGACAGTTACGCCGGGTTGTTTTATCCCCCGCGTAACTATATCCGCATGGGGACTCACCCTAACGTGCCTAAGCAGCAACCTTTTGGCGTAATGGATTCAAAGCTGGTGTTTAAACTCAAAGTGATCCGCTCATTTATTAACATGGTGCCCATTCCCCGGCAGACAATGTTCAGAGTCTATGTCACCACCAGTACCGGAGATGCGCTGAGTACGCCGGTTTACACCATTAGTTACAGCGGTAAGGTGGAGGTTCCACAAAACTGCGAAGTGAACGCCGGGCAGATTGTCGAGTTTGATTTTGGCGATATTGGCGCATCGCTGTTTAGCAAGGCGGGCGCGGGCAACAAGCCCGAAGGTATTAATCCGCAGACTAAAACGGTGGCCATAAAATGCACCAACGTTGCCGCTCAGGCCTACTTAACCATGCGGGTAGAAGCGGAGAAAGCCTCCGGGCAAATGATGGTTTCAAACAACCCGGATTTAGGTTTCATTGTCGCTGACAGCCGCGGTAATCCACTCACGCCCAACAATCTGTCCAGTACTATTCCATTTCAACTGGATGACAACGCCGCGGCGAGTGTTGGGATCCGGACATGGCCGGTCAGCGTGACGGGCAATAAACCTACGGAAGGGCCTTTTACTGCCCGTGGCTATCTGCGAGTGGACTATGACTAATAAGCAAACGCCCTCCGCATGGGTATTTCTGGCGATTATGCCGATGCTGGCATTCAGCGCGTTATGCCAGGCCGCCTCGTCGCTGGGGGAAATCAATATTGAACTGCGCGGTAACGTGGTGGATTTTACCTGCGCGGTGATTGCCAGCGACAGCAATAAGTCGGTTGATTTAGGCACCTGGCCGACAAAGCAGTTACAGACCAGCGGCGACACCACTCAACCGGTCTCGTTTACGCTGAAGCTTGAAGGCTGCCCGCCGGGATCCGCGTCGATAACGTTTTCCGGGACCCCGGCCCCAGGCACTACGCTACTGGCGCTCGATAACGCGCTTATGGCGCAAAAGGTGGCTATTGAGCTGCGCGATAGCGACCGGACGCGATTGCCGCTTGAGCAGGCCAGCCAGACCGTCGGTATTGATGAGAATGGCAATGCCACGCTGACTTTTTTTGCCAACTATATCGCGCTGGCTGATGGGGTGCAGCCCGGTGTCGCCAGAGCTGATGCCACGTTTATGATTAACTATAACTAATCATTGCGCTGACAAAACACTCCCGAACGACATCTCGCCGGGAGTGTTGTTACATTAATTCATGCATTTTAGCGTAGTCGATCAGTTCAACGATGGTATGTAAACCGAGCTTGGAGTAGATATTAGCCTTATGAGCGCTAATCGTTTTATTACTGAGTAGCAACTGTTCAGCAATTTCCTTGTTGGATAGCCCGTTTGCCAGATAACGCAAAACCGTCACCTCGCGGTTAGAGAGCGGCATATCATTTAATACACCTTTTTGCACATTTACATTGTTAATAAAGTTCAGTGTATCAGAAGGGAAAAAAGAATATCCTGATAAAATCATTTTTACCGCATTGTAGATATCATTTAGATCCTTTCGTTTACTGACAAAACCATTTGCCCCGGCGCGAATAGCGCGCCCGGCATAAAAAGACTCAGATTTTGAAGACAGAAATAGCACCCGAGTATTCTCCTGCAATGATTTTATTCTCTTGAGTAATGTAAAGCCATCAGAGCCAGGCAGTTCAATATCCAGGATGACAAGATCGACAGGGTACGTGCGTAGATGTTCTATTGCCGCGCGGCTGTCATCGGTTTTCAGCACAACCTGAATATTACTGTTTTTTTCGAGGAGTACTTCTATCGACATTCTGACAATAGGGTGTTCGTCCATAATGATAACGGATGCTGGTTTCATTGTTGTATGCCTCAAACTGTTTGCGTATCTTGCGAATTTGATAAAACATCAGGCGTTATAATATTGTCAAATAGCCAAGAGTTGTTCTGAGGAGAACCGAATAAATACTATTTCGTCCTTGTTTATTCGGTTGTTCTTCTACAGAACAATGAATTTGTGGAACATCCATTTCACACTGGAAAAACTAACAATTAATCAGGAAACAGTGAGGATTATACCTGCTCCGCTCTTTCGGAAAAGACTTACAACATCCCGATTGTTAATGGCAGTTAGGATGTTCTGAAAGATCCAGATGTGTTAATGACTATTGGCATTATTTATCTGTGGTTCGAATTATGGCAGATTGAAAATTTATTTTAAATAGTAAAAACGATACAATAAGCTAATTGTTTAGGTTTTGTTAAGTCAGCGGGAACACTATTTTCGAGCGATGTACGCAGAAACAGTAAGGTTAAGTGTGGAAGAGGTGGTATCTATAATACCAGGAATAGTTGTAAATATTAAATATTTGTGAAAATTGGATCAATTTTCCCATGTAAAAATAAGTAATTTCTTAAAAAATCTTACTGTACATGGAGTTATGGTGTTAAATTAAATGATGAGAGGTAACGTTGAGACGATGTATCAGATGCAAAAAGCGCTGCCGGTTTGGTAATCCCAGGCGGGTAATCAACTGGTTCAGGCGATAGATGATGCGGTGGTAGGGTTGTGTCTGTAACTGCGCAATCTTTTTTAAGGAGTTACCTTGTAAAAGTAAGGTCACCATATCCCAATCGACCTGCTTTATGCGCCTCGAATGAATATAATTTAGCACCGGGGATAATAACGCCTGACGCATCTCTGGGAGGTGTAGACTGCGTGATAAGATATAAAAGGGGCCAGACAGTGATATAAAGGTTTTAAGATCTTCATCATGACTGGAAAGCAATATGAAGATTTGGATATCATTCCGCTGTTTAAGTAGTTGGCGCAGGCACTGAAGAATATCGAAGTAAGAGCTTGTTAAGCCTTCTATATCAACCACTAACTGACTAATGACCGACTTTTGCAGGCAGACCAGCGCCGATTCAATGGACCGGAAGATCGCGGTGCGCGTGCCTGAGAATAAATGGCGGCTCAGTGTATAGGCAAGATAATAGTCCACTGTAATAATCGCCTGAGATATAGTATCGCCCGGTATGGTGTATTCGATTTTTTGCGCCAGATACTCGATTTGGTCGAATACTTGTGAGGTACAGTGGGGATATTGATGGGTACAGTTAGCGTTTCGTATACGGCGATGTCGTTCCCGGCGTTTTGCGCTGTGCATCCGTTTCCATTCCATTTCTGTTGCGGCAGGTCTGGATAAATTGCTGACAACAAACATCCCTGACCCAAATTTTTCCAGCGCGACGGTGAGTTCCCTTGTGCCGTTGGGTTTCAATGTCTTCAACAATCACCAGACTGGCAATTGAGTATCCCATCAGAATAATCTGCCGGAAGTTTTCTGATGTCTTACTCAATGCCCAAAAGATCGTTTTATCCAGTGCAACCTCTCTCTGGGATTAGTTAAAATATTACCGGGTGTGCCTTTCGGTTACCTCATGAATAGTATGACTGGATTATTCTGGCAGTCAGTTGCCAGGTACAGTAGGAGCCGATACTTAATTGATGGTGAGATATTTCTCAATAAAAAATTAGGCGGAGAGGTTCCACCTAATTTTGTAGAAAGTTCAGATGCGCCCGGATGTATCTTAAGAATTGCTGATCGTTTTTCACGTGCAGCTTTTTCATAATGCTGCGACGGGTTGCTTTGGCATGGATATCGCTGATTGAGAGCAGGTGAGCGGTTTCGGCTAACGTATATCCGCTGGCAAGAAACATTAAGAACTGGCGCTCTGCGATAGAAAAGTTGCGGGTGGTGCAGTAATGGCAGATAGTCGCCGGTACGCTGTTGCGTAACGCGCGTTTTTGCAAGATGAGGACTAATTTTTTGGTGATCTCGTCAACGTCATCTTCCCGATAGATCAGCGGCAACATGTACAGGCAGGGCCGGAACATCAGCTTATCTTTATCGTTTCTGTTGCAGATCACCACCCGGTGTTGGTGCCTGGTGTGAACCGGAACCTGATAGCATTCAGCGCTGAGCCAATCTTCATCCAGTGAGATAAACGCGATGTCGGCGCGATCGATCTCCTCGACAGGCAAAAAACTAATCTCCTGATGCCACTGATTTGCCAGATGGGAAATAATGATTTTCAGCCCGTGTTCAAAGTGACTATTTTCTTCCTTGATGGCGATACTTAACATTGAAGAATTCCTGAACCGCTGGAAAGAGGGTAGGGGAATGTTAAGCAAAATCATAAATATTCTAAATACATGTATCCTTAAATCTGGCGCTATGTGGGCTGAGTTGTTACCAGGTGATTTCCTGGATACCCTTGAACGACCAGAAAAAATCAACATTCGTACACTTCGCCAGCAACTGAAACAAAAGGCATTGACTCAGCAAGCGCTGACCGTATAATTCACGCGTTTCTCTGCATGAAGTTATCACTTCACAATGCGCCCTTAGCTCAGTTGGATAGAGCAACGGCCTTCTAAGCCGTAGGTCGTAGGTTCGAATCCTACAGGGCGTACCATTTCAAAGTAAGCCCCAATTCTTAGCTTCTGCGTATCGCTACGAACCTTCCTTCTCCAGCCATATTTCTACTTCATTAAGACTGCGTTGCACTTCCTCTCTGAGTGAAAAGTCCGCAAACGGCTGTTGTTCTAGCGCTGCACACATCTTGCTGGCTGAGCGCATTCCCATGCTGGCACAACTGCTTTTGAGCTGATGCGCCAGGCGCTTTAGCCGCTCGTATTCGCCTTCTGCGCGTGCAGCGTCAATGTCATCTAATAAAGGCAGGGTATGTTGCTTAAAGAGTGCTAACCATTCATGTACTTTTTGCACTCCCATGGCCTGGATATCGTCGGTCAATTGCTGGGTGTCCAACCGTGCGCTTTTACCCCCAGGGATTTGCGAAGTGGCTTCGTTATCGCGCAGATGCAGATAATGGGTAATCAGCCGACTGAGTTCATCCCGGGGGACCGGTTTTTGAATAATGCCGAGAAACAAGGCGCTGGTTCTTTGGCTAAGCGTTTCGTCGATAACGTGCGCGCTAAAGCCAATCAGGTTAAGCCCTGGATACGCGCGGATTAACTGTTGTGCCAGCGTGATACCGTCGATATCCGGCAGATCGAAATCAACCAGGGCAGCGTCATAACGAGCATCTTTCTGCAATATTTTTAGTGCGTTAGCAGCGCTGTCGGCAGCGGTGACCTGCGCACCATTGAGAGTGAGCATTTCCGTGCTGATGCGCTGCGTGAGGGGATTATCCTCAATAAGTAATAAACGCAAACCTTGTAACGATACCCTGTGTTGGATGGATTTAACCATGGGCATTGCGGCCGCGCGTAATGGTAAACGCAGTCGAAAACAGCTTCCGACACCGGGTGTACTGGTAACGCTCAATTCTCCCTGCATCGCCTGAGCCAGACTTGCGCTGATGGTGAGTCCCAGCCCGGTTCCCCCACGTTTGCCGCTGACTTGTACAAACGGCTGAAAAATATCGCGCTGACGGGAGGGGTCAATCCCACATCCGGTATCTTCAACCTCGATATACCAGTCTTTGTTTTCACGCCGGCTACGCAGGATGATGTGTCCATGATCGGTAAAGCGTAGTGCGTTGTTTAATAAGTTAGTAATAATTTGTCGGATACGCCGCGGATCGCCGCGTAGGGCAATGGGTACGTCATCGGCAAATTCCGCTACCAACTCGACGGGGCTACCCGCGACGCGGCCATGCATTAGCTGAAGCGAACTTTCCAACAAGGGTTTGTGTTCAAAAGGTTCATCGCCGATCGCTACATTTTTACCACCTGCTTCGATGGCGGAATAGTCCAGAATATCGTTAAGGATGGTCAGTAGAGACTCGCCCGAGTCGGTGATGGCGCGTAAATTGTCCCGATGTTGCGCCAGAGCGGGATTGTCTGAGAGCAATTGCGCGGTGCCAAGGATCCCATACAGCGGAGTGCGTATTTCATGGCTCATGGCGGCAAGAAACGCCGATTTTGCCTGGTTGGCTTTTTCGGCCTCAGCGCGCGCTTGTCGGTGTTCATATACCAGAGAACGAAGCTCTGCGGTGCGAGCTTTAACCTGAGCAGCCAGATGCTCACGATGGCTATTGAGCGTATGAACGCTGGTACGAAAGGCATCCATCAAACGACCAATGGTATCCAGTTCGCGAACCCCCGCGGTTTCCGGGAAGGGGGAATCAATATCGCCTTCCAGAAGGCGCTGTAACGCCTGCGTCTGCTGTGCCAGCGGACGGGTGACTGAGCGATAAACCACACGCCAAAGAATGAGAATCAACAGACACAATGAGACGCCGCTCAACAGCAACAACAGGTTTTGCCCGCGCTGGCTGGCTTGTTTGAGATGCGCCAGTCCGGTCTGGTTGCGTTGGCCGATGATTTCCACCAACTGACTGACTTCGCTACTGAAACGGGTGAATTGCTCGATATTGTTCTGCGATAAGATCTGTAACCGGGTGGTGATGTCATTATCCTGACGATACAGGGCCAGCAGATCAACATAGCGGCCAATCGTATCGACGGTATTGGCAACCTGATCGCGTACCACCGGATCCTCAATACGAATTTGTCGGCGGTGAAGCACTCTCACGGCGGCATTGAGCTGGGTTTCCAGCGCCGCCAGATTATTCTGCGCCTGGTTATTCCCCAGATTCATCACCATTTGCTGCATCCGTAACGCGCTCAGACGCAGTTCGTTCATCTGATTGTAATATTCCAGATCGATATCAATGAGCCTGTCCAGCGCTTGTTCAGCGGCCTGGCCCTGACGGCCCTCGATCAGATCATAAATGCTTGCCTGAGTTGCCCCCGCAGACGTGGCGGCATTATTGGCCTGTCCGCGCGCCATTTCGGCTACGTCTGTGGTGGCCTCAACAATTTGCTGGCTGAGTTGCTGCTGTTGATCGCGTAGCTTCAAACGCTCGCCAACCATCTCCCCCTGATGGCTTAACGACTGGGCGATCTCTTTTTCCTGTTGTTCAATGGCCGAGGTGTCAAAGCCCTGCTCACGAAGGGTTTTCAGTAATGCAGTTATTTTCAGGCTTTGGGCGGTTAACATCCGTCCCTGAGCCAGCCACATGTTTTCATTATCTGCGGTGGTCAGATTCTGCGCGGCAAACAGTTCCCAGGCGCTGGCTTCGCTGAGCTGACGCGCCATATCCATGGTCGGGATAAGCGCCTGAGTATTGGCCTGCTCAACCTGGCTGACAAAACGCAGGTTATACCAGCCTACCAGCGTGCTGATGAGGGTCAGTGTCGCCATCAGCGCAAAGCCAATCCACAGTCGTTTGGTCAGAGATAAATTCACTGTCTGGTCGCCACAGATTAAAAAGGTTGAGTCCAAAAGAGGAAAGCAACTAGGATAAAGCCTTATCAATGATGAGGCTATCATGCGCGTATTGCTTTTCCTGCTGATCACACTTTTTCCCGGTCTGGGTCACGCGACCGAGTCCCTATTGCTGCGCTGGCAGGGTCCGCGACAGGCTGTACCGCAATCGCAATTGACCGTGACGGCAAACAAGGCATGGAAACTGTGCGCGCTGTATCCGAGTCTGAAGGATTCCTATTGGCTTTCAGTCAATTACGGCATGCTTGAGGCCGCGAAAAAATATGGGGTAAGCCTGAAGGTGTTTGAAGCGGGAGGGTATCGACAGTTTAGCACGCAAAAATCGCAAATCGCCCAGTGTCAGCAATGGGGCGCGGATGCCATTTTGTTAGGCAGTAGCACGACGACTTTTCCGGATTTGCAGGCGCAGGTGGGCACGCTGCCGGTTATTGAGGTGGTGAATGCGATACATGACGCAACGGTGAAAGCCCGGGTTGGTGTGCCGTGGTTCCAGATGGGGTATCAGCCAGGTCGCTATCTGGTTAAATGGAGCGGTAGCAGACCACTAAAAGTTTTATTATTGCCAGGCCCTGACGACGCGGGCGGCAGCCGCGAAATGGTGGATGGATTCCGCCAGGCGATTGCTGGTAGTCAGGTACAGATTGTGGATATGGCGTTGGGTGATAATGATATTGAAATACAGCGTAACCTGCTGCAGGAGATGCTTGAGCGTCACCCGGATGCCGATGTGGTTGCCGGTACGGCAATTGCGGCAGAAGCGGCGATGGGGGAGAGGCGTAATCAGGGAACGCCATTGACCGTGGTCTCTTTTTATTTGTCGCATCAGGTGTATCGCGGGCTTAAACGCGAAAGAATTATTATGGCTGCCAGCGATCAAATGGTCTGGCAAGGCGAACTGGCGATTCAGCAGGCTATCAGGGTGTTACAAGGACAGTCGGTGCCGGAAAATATCAGTCCGCCGATCCTCGTGCTTACGTCGAAAAATGCCGACAGCCGGCATGTTCAGCGCTCATTGTCTCCCGGCGGATTTCGACCTGTTTATCTGTATCAGTACACATCGGCTGCTAAAAAATAGCCTTCTCCATGCTGTGTCACCAGCAAATCGGCCCGCAGCTTGTGGCGCAAACGGCGGATCAGAACGTCCACGGTGCGTAAGTCAGGATTATCTACCCGTCGTGCGGAAAGCATGCGTAATAAGCGTTCCCGACTGAGAATCTCCCCCGGATTAGTGACAAAGGCGACCAGCATTTCATATTCGGCGCGGGTAAGTTTGATGGCCTCATCGCCAAGCTCCAGGGTATGGCGGGAGACATTCAGACAATATCCGGCAAACTGATAGCAGTTGTCTTTGGTCTCCGGCTGCGCCTGGCGGGCAAGATCGATCCGCCAGAGCAAATTTTTCACCCGAACCACCAGTTCACGTAGCTCTAACGGTTTAGTGACATAATCATCTGCTCCCATTTCCAGGCCAACGATACGGTCGATTTGGTCGCTGCGACCCGTCACCAGAATGATGCCCACCGTTGAGCGTTCGCGCAGGGCGCGCGTCAGCATTAAGCCATTTTCGTCCGGGAGATTGATGTCTAACAGAATCAAATCGGCAGGGTGTTGCAACATGATTTCACGCAGGCCGGCTCCGCTGGCGGTGACTGAGACGTGATAACCTTCCTGTTCGAAGTAAGCCTGTAACCGCGCCTGGGTGACCGGCTCATCTTCAACAATGACAATGTGATGCGACATCCTGGGTGCTGTCTCTTTCTGTTCATATCTGTTCACATTGTGCCGTAAGCCATTCATCCTGACCAGTGTTGCTGTTCACATTTGGGAAATAAGATCCTCTGTAACTAAACCATATAATTACAGGGGCTATTATGCGGAAACTATGGAGGGCTCTGCTCAGACCGAGCGCACGTTGGTCAGTGTTGGCGCTGGTCGTTATCGGGATTGTGGTCGGCATCGCGCTGATCGTCTTACCGCACGTTGGCATTAAATTAACCAGTTCAACCGAGTTTTGCGTGAGTTGTCACAGCATGCAGCCGGTTTATGAAGAATATAAACAGTCGGTGCATTTTCAGAATGCCTCCGGGGTGCGCGCAGAGTGTCACGACTGCCACATTCCATCAGATATCCCTGGTATGGTGAAACGTAAGCTGGAGGCCAGCAACGATATCTACCAGACCTTTGTTGCCCACTCTATCGATACGCCTGAGAAATTCGAAGCCAAACGCGCCGAGCTGGCGGAGCGCGAATGGGCGCGAATGAAAGAGAACAACTCCGCAACCTGTCGTTCCTGTCATAACTATGATGCGATGGATCACGCTAAACAGCATCCTGAAGCCGCGCGCCAGATGAAAATTGCGGCGAAGGATAACCAGTCCTGTATTGACTGCCATAAAGGCATTGCGCACCAACTTCCCGACATGAGCAGCGGTTTCCGCAAGCAGTTTGATGCGCTTCGCGCCAGTGCGAATGATGATGGCGATACGCTCTACTCCCTTGACATCAAACCTCTGTATGCCGCGAAAGGTGATAAAGAACCCGCAGGATCACTGCTGCCCGCCTCTGAAGTCAAAGTATTAAAGCGTGACGGCGACTGGCTGCAAATCGAAATTGTGGGCTGGACCGAGAGTAACGGACGTCAGCGAGTGTTGGCGCAACTGCCGGGTAAGCGCATTTTTGTGGCTTCTATTCGCGGTGATATCCAGCAGCACGTGAAAACGCTGGAACAAACCACCGTCGCAGAAACGAATACGCCGTGGAGTAAGTTGCAAGCCACCGCCTGGATGCACAAGGGCGATATGGTTAACGACATCAAGCCGATTTGGGCGTATGCCGACTCACTCTATAACGGAACCTGTAACCAGTGCCACGGCGCCCCAGAGAAAGAACACTTTGACGCCAACGGCTGGATTGGCACGTTGAACGGCATGATTGGGTTTACCAGTCTGGATAAACGCGAAGAACGTACCTTGCTGAAATATCTGCAGATGAATGCCTCTGACACCACGGACAAGCCACATAGCGCTACGGGAGAAAGCAATGAAAAATAACGATCTCTTTCAGGCATCTCGCCGACGTTTTCTGCTGCAATTGGGCGGTTTGACCGTAGCCGGTATGGTAGGACCCTCTCTACTCACACCGCGTAGCGCCAATGCCGCCGAGGTACAGGGAACAGGTGTTAGAGAAGGAATTTTGACCGGTTCTCACTGGGGAGCAATCCGTGCCACCGTGGTTGATGGACGTTTTATCGAGGCGAAGCCGTTTGAGCGTGATAAGTACCCGTCCAAAATGATCGCCGGACTGCCGGATCATGTGCACGGTAGCGCGCGTATCCGTTATCCGATGGTGCGCGTTGACTGGTTACGTAAACGACACCAGAGCGATACCACACAGCGCGGCGATAACCGCTTTGTGCGCGTTTCCTGGGATGAAGCGCTGGACTTCTTCTATCAGGAGCTGGAGCGCATTCAGAAGACCTATGGTCCAAGTGCGCTGCTCACGGCCAGCGGCTGGCAATCAACCGGCATGTTCCATAATGCTTCCGGCATGCTGGCGCGCGCCATTGCGCTGCACGGCAACAGCGTGGGCACCGGGGGAGACTATTCCACCGGCGCCGCTCAGGTGATCCTGCCGCGGGTGGTGGGTTCAATGGAGGTGTATGAGCAACAAACCTCTTGGCCATTGGTGT
Organism: Citrobacter sp. wls706; assembly: GCF_005281305.1. Taxonomy (NCBI): domain Bacteria; kingdom Pseudomonadati; phylum Pseudomonadota; class Gammaproteobacteria; order Enterobacterales; family Enterobacteriaceae; genus Citrobacter; species Citrobacter sp. wls706. Next base: position 406,147 of record NZ_SZXG01000037.1, read on the forward strand.
TGAAGAACAGCAAAACCATTGTGCTGTGGGGCTCCGATCTGATCAAAAACCAGCAGGCGAACTGGTGGTGTCCGGATCATGATGTCTATGAATACTACGAGCAGTTGAAGGAAAAAGTGGCGCGTGGCGAGATCTCTGTCATCAGTATTGACCCGGTCATCACCTCGACTCATGACTATCTGGGTCGTGATAAGGTTAAACACATTGCCGTAAATCCGCAGGCTGATGTGCCGCTACAGTTGGCGTTGGCGCACACGCTCTATACCGAGAAGCTCTATGATCCGCATTTTCTCGATAACTACTGCGTGGGGTTTGAACAGTTTCTGCCTTATCTGCTGGGAGAAAGTGACGGACAGCCTAAAGATGCCTTGTGGGCGGAAAAAATATGTGGGATCGATGCCGACACGATTCGTGAACTGGCACGGCAGATGGCGGGTGGTAGAACGCAAATTATTGCCGGCTGGTGCGTCCAGCGCATGCAGCATGGGGAGCAATGGGCGTGGATGATTGTGGTGCTGGCTTCAATGCTCGGACAAATCGGTTTACCCGGCGGGGGTTTTGGTTTTGGCTGGCACTATAACGGCGCGGGTACGCCAGGCCGTAAGGGTGTAATTCTGAGTGGTTTTTCTGGCTCTACCACCGTTCCTCCGATACATGACAGCACCGATTATAAGGGCTATAGCAGCACCATCCCTATTGCACGTTTTATTGATGCGATACTGGAGCCGGGCAAGAAAATTAACTGGAACGGTAAAACGGTGAAACTGCCGCCGTTGAAGATGTGCGTTTTCGCCGGGACCAATCCGTTCCATCGTCACCAGCAGATCAACCGCATTATTGAGGGCTGGCGGAAGCTGGAAACCGTTATCGCTATTGATAATCAGTGGACCTCGACCTGTCGCTTTGCCGACATTGTATTGCCTGCGACGACGCAATTTGAACGTAACGATCTCGACCAGTATGGCAACCACTCCAACCGCGGCATTATCGCCATGAAACAGCTGGTACAGCCGCAATTTGAAGCGCGTAATGATTTCGATATTTTCCGCGATCTTTGCCGCCGCTTTAATCGTGAAGAAGCCTTCACCGAAGGATTGGATGAGATGGGGTGGTTGAAGCGGATCTGGCAGGAAGGAAGCCAGCAGGGGAAAGGGCGCGGCGTTCATCTCCCGGCATTTGACGTCTTCTGGAATCAGCAGGAGTACGTTGAGTTCGAGCATCCGCAGATGTTTGTTCGACATCAGGCATTCCGCGAAGATCCCGATCTTGAGCCGCTGGGGACACCAAGCGGTTTGATCGAAATTTTCTCGAAAACTATTGCCGATATGCAGTATGACGACTGCCAGGGGCATCCGATGTGGTTTGAGAAAATCGAACGATCACACGGCGGGCCGGGGTCGCAGCGTTGGCCGCTGCATCTGCAATCCGTCCACCCGGACTTCCGTCTGCATTCGCAGCTTTGTGAATCTGAAGCGCTACGTAAGCATTATGCGGTAAGTGGCAAAGAACCGGTGTTTATCAACCCGCAGGATGCCAGTGCAAGAGGGATTTGCAATGGTGATATCGTCCGTGTATTTAATGCGCGTGGACAAGTGCTCGCCGGGGCAGTTGTCTCTGATCTCTACTCGCCTGGCGTCGTGCGTATTCATGAAGGTGCCTGGTACGACCCGGAGAACGGCGGAGAAATCGGGGCACTGTGCAAATACGGCAACCCGAACGTGTTAACGATAGATATCGGCACGTCTCAATTGGCACAAGCCACCAGTGCCCATACTGCGCTGGTGGAAATCGAGAAATATACTGGCAAGCTGGCGAATGTGACGGCATTCAGCGGCCCGATTAAAATGGTGGCGCAGTGCGAATATGTTCCGGCAGAGCAGGGGAGGTCATAATGAAAGACTCTTCCCTGACATCCGAGCAGGTGGCCTGCGTTTACGCCTGGCTGGCGCAGTTATTTTCCCGTGAGCGAGATGACGAAAGCCTGGAGCAGTTGCAGTCCAGCGAAATGGCGGAGTGGTTTGCATTGCTAAAAAGTGAGCCATCGCTTGAGGCGGAAGTACTTCTGCTGGAGGAAAAAATTGCGGCGCTTAAGATGCGTGAAGACGTCACTCTGGAACTGGCAGCTGATTTTTGCAGCCTGTTTCTGATGTCGGATGAACATGCGGCATTACCCTATGCGTCGGCTCATCTTGAAGAGGGACCGAACTACGGCGTCATTAAACAACTGTTATCTGATGCGGGCATGCAGGTCAGCAATACGTTTAGCGAGTCAGCCGATCACCTGGCGATTTTCGTCGAACTGCTGAGCCATCTGCATTTTTCACTGGCTGAAGCTGGCTTGCGTCATCGGCAAATTGACGCGCTGCGCAGAGAAACGCTGGCGGGGTTGTTACGCTGGTTACCGGAATTCACCGCTAAATGCTGTCGTTATGATGATTTTGGGTTTTATGGCGCACTGAGCCAGCTGTTGCTGGCATTGGTCAGGCTGGATAATCAGCACTGAGTGCTGACCTCAGTCGGAATAAAAACGGGCGAAAATTTACGCCCGTTTTTATTGTGTTAGCCAGTGTCAACGCACAACCAGCACCGGACATTTTGCATGGCGAACTACGGCAGAAGCCGTTGAACCCAGCAGGTAGGTGCTAAAACCGGGCTTATGCGAGGCGATGACGATAAGTTCGGCGTCAACCGCTTCCGCCAGTTTGAGGATCTGATCCTTCGGCGGGCCGTAAACGACGTGGATTTGACTCCTGCCAGCAGGAATGTTGAATTGCTTAACAATCTCTTCGAGTTTTTCGCTGGCCTTGGCCTGTAGACCACTGCGGTCCGGGAATTCGCTAGAGTAGGCCAGTCCCAGCGAGGCATAGAACGGAACGGTAGGAATAACGGCCAGAAAATGGACCTTGGCGGTTTTGGCATGCGCCTGAACCTGCGGCACAACATGGCGGGTTAAATCGGCTTCAGAGATATCAATGGGCACCAGAATTGAGCGATACATATTCACTACCTCCTGTTTGTTTACCTCTATCCTGAGTGTATCCAAGGTTGTCTCTGTATAATAAGTGACCAGATCAAGGTTACGTGCATAATTGTCGTTAATGATAAACGGGGAACGTAAGTTCCCGTTTTCTAATGCAGATGTGGGTCACGTTTTACCGCCTTTAGTTCGCCAGCACGATGACATCCCCCGTTGCCGGGGCTTTTGTTCCCGGTAGCCACAACCGTCCCCACGAACCGGTACAATGACAGCCGAGCAGTTTTTCCGGTTGCTGCTGCTTAATAAATTTCCGCGTCCGCCACAGCTTAGCGGGGGAGGCGGCGCGTAAATGGAACCCACCGATGAGGGCGTGAATTTTGCGAATGCCGGTGATGTTCTGGCAATGGCGGACGATATTTTCTATTCCCCGGTGCCCACAGCCGGTAATGATCACCAGCCCACGGTCAGATTTATAGATCAATACGCCTTCATCGCTGATGTAATCTGGCTGAGGTGTTTTCTCGCGAATAACACCATAGGTCTGCGGTGTGGGTACGTTAATTTCCCCGGACCACAAAAAACGATCGCTTATCGCCAACGGTTCGCGGGTGTATTCCATATTCAGACGAGAGTAGTCGTTATCGCGGGAGAGTTTTTTAATTTGTCGCGGCTTTCCCGCAAGCGTTATCGACGCGTAACGCTCGCAGGCTATTTGAGGATGGCAAATAATACGGCTGTTATCGGCAAGCCACGGGACGCCGCCACAATGATCGTAATGACCGTGTGACAGCACCACGGCGGTTAATTGCGTCAGGTCGATCCCCATTTGCGCAGCGTTTAGTATGAAGCTGTCATCCGGCCCGGTATCAAACAGTATGGTGGTGGTTTCATCCTGAATTAACAGACTTAATCCAGGCTTTGCCCGTAATGTTTTATCTGCACCAGCAGCGCGCCGGTTTTCAAGCAATACCGTGAGGGTTAAAGCCATGCCTGACTCCAGTCTTAAAATGGCATACTGTAACGCACTGCTTTTGAGAGCGCTGTGATCGCAGCGCCCTTTGGCGTTATCCGTTATCGCGAACTGTTTGCCTGCGCACGGTGTTTTTCCGCCTGCTGCTCATGGGCATAGGAATGAGCATTATTTGTCGACTGATGTACTACCATCGCTTTTTCATGTTCATTCATTTGTGAAAATGATTGTGCATGTGGTGACGTTTCGGCTGCATTAACGCCTGCTGAGATAAAAAACGCGATAGCTAAAAAAGAGGACATCTTATTCATCATATTTCTCCTGTGTGGGTTTACGGAAGAAATTATAATTAGCGCACGCTGTCAGTGACGTGACAGGAATATGACGGTTAAGTCAGAGAACAGGAATGACTTAACCGTTATTACCGGAGATTAAATTGCATGCCGGGGCAGCGTCAGAATAAAGCGGGTGGCATGTGAATCAGATGTCACTGCAACTTTTCCCTGATGGGCAATGACTATCGATTTCACGATCGCAAGGCCAATACCGCTGCCTTCTCCCTTACGTTGCCGGGAAGGATCTACCCGATAGAAGCGGTCAAATAGCCGCGGAAGATGTTGCGGAGGAATTGGCGGGCCGGGGTTCTCAACGACTATCTGCACCTGTTCATCGGCCTCTTTCACCCGCACGGTCACTGACTCGCCTTTTGGCGTGTAGCGCATGGCGTTTGAAAGCAGATTACTCATTGCCCTGCGTAACATTAACGGATCGCCAGATACCCAGCATTCGCGCCCCTCAAAGCGTAAACTAACCTCACGCTCTTCTGCCCAGGCTTCGAAAAAGTCGAACACTTTACTGACCTCATCAGCCAGATTGAGCGCGGTTTTTTCCGGGATCAGTTGATTGTTGTCCGCTTGCGCCAGAAACAGCATGTCACTCACCATCTTCGACATCCGGCCAAATTCTTCGAGATTGGAATACAGCACGTCCTCCAGCTCTTTTTGGCTACGGGTCTGGCTCAGCGCAATTTCTGTTTGCGTGACCAGGTTGGTAATTGGGGTGCGGATCTCATGGGCAATATCCGCTGAGAAATTCGACTGACGTTTAAAAACATCCTCGATGCGTTCGATCATGTGATTAAACGAACTTACCAGCTGTTCCAGTTCAATAGGCACGGCTTGCGGGTCGAGGCGTACGTCGAGATCTTTCGAGGTGATATTTTGGATGCGGCGACTGACATTACGGATAGGCTCATGGCCTTTATAAACGGCGAACAGCACGATAAAAACAATCATCATACTAATCAGCGATGCTGTCATAATCAGTTTGTTTTTCAGGTCATTAATATAGTGCAGATGAAAATCGATCGATAACGCCAGGTACAGCGTATATGCCGGTTTTCCATTGGCAAGCTGTCCGACAGGCAAACGAATCATGCGCCAGTTTGATGATGTCATCTGCCCGTGCGTATGTTTGGGCGTTTGCAGCATGGGACCAGATATAATAAAGACATCGCGGGCATGGGCATTTTTATCCGGCCTTGCACTGGCAATAAATTGCCGGAGATCCGGGGTGCCAGGTGAATGAAAAATAGCCTTCTGATTGCTATCTTCCAGAGAAATAATGACGTTCGAGTAACCCGCCACGACGTTTTTTAGCGTTTCCAGTCGGCGTGATTCAGGTTCGTTCGGTTGATTAAGAATACGCTCCAGCGTGGCGCTGATCTCTTGTAAATCATTGATGTCCTGCTCGGCGAAATGCACTTTTACTGAGTGGATCATTATCCATGCGAAGGCGAAAAATGAAGCGATAGTCGCCAGACTGATAAAAAAGGTCAGTCGCGTCGCCAGGGAAAAAGGGCGTTGCCATCGTTTACTGGCCATCAGGAACCTCAAGCATATATCCCACACCGCGCACGGTCTGAATCAGTTTCGGCTCAAAGTCATTATCGATTTTGGCGCGCAGACGCTTAACGGCGACGTCGATGGCGTTGGTATCGCTGTCAAAATTCATATCCCAGACCTGAGAGGCAATCAGCGAGCGGGGTAAAACTTCTCCCTGGTGGCGCAGGAAAAACTCAAGCAGCGTAAACTCTTTGCTGGTCAGGGTGATGCGCGCCCCGCTGCGGGTGACTTTTCTACTCACCAGATCAACCATTAAATCTGCGACCTGAAACTGACTTTCAACAATCACCGCCGCGCCCCGGCGTAATAGCGTTCTGACCCGCGCCAACAGTTCGGCAAAGGCAAACGGTTTGACCAGATAATCGTCAGCGCCTAATTCCAGACCTTTAACCCGATGTTCAATAGTACCCAGCGCGGTGAGGAGAAGAATGGGCATGCCTTTGTTGGCGCTACGCAGCATGCGTACGATATCCCAGCCGTTTACATCCGGCAGCATGATGTCGAGTATGAGCAGATCGTAATCGCCGGTCATCGCCAGGTGGTACCCGTTCAGGCCGTTGTCCGCCAAATCCACGACAAAACCTGCTTCCGTCAGGCCTTTTGTCAGATATTCACCGGTTTTTTTCTCATCTTCGACTATCAAAATCTTCATCGCATTCTCCTTCTCGCACTGCTTGTGCGGACTTTCAATTCTAGGGAAGCGGGATCGGATAGCAATCGGTTATTGGGAAAATGACAGTTTTGTCATTTTCCTGTCACCGGTTAAACAGAGTCACTTCGTTAAAGTACAACCCTATAAATTCCTGCATATTTTAGGGTCATCAGTCCGGTCAGGACGAGAAGAACTATGAGCAAATTTAAGCTTCTTACCCTCAGCGCGATATTCGTTCTCGCCGGTTGTTCATTAGCGCCGGACTATCAGCGCCCGGCTTTACCGGTGCCACAGCAATTCTCCTTAAGCCAGAATGCGCTGGTGTCAGCCTCTGGGAATTATCAGGACACCGGTTGGCGGACCTTCTTCGTTGACGACCAGGTTAAGATGCTGATTGGTGAGGCGCTGGTCAATAACCGCGATTTGCGTATGGCAGTGCTGAAGGTTCAGGAGGCGCGAGCGCAATATGGCGTCACGGACGCTGACCGCTATCCGCAAATTACGGCAGGCTCCAGCGGTACCTACAGCGGTAAATTAAAAGGCGACAGCGGCACCGATCGCGAATTCGAGGCCGGGCTGAATCTCAGTTTCGATTTGGATTTTTTTGGTCGGCTGAAAAATATGAGTGAAGCCGATCGACAGAATTTCTTTGCCAGTGAAGAGGCGCGTCGGGCGGTACATATCTCATTAATCTCTAACGTGTCGCAAAGTTATTTCAATCAACGTCTGGCTTATGCACAACTGCAAATTGCCGAAGAAACGCTGCAAAACTATCAGCGTTCCTACGCCTTTGTTGAAAAACAACTGGTCACCGGTAGCACTAACGTACTGGCGCTGGAACAGGCGCGGGGCGTGATTGAAAGTACGCGCAGCGAAATCGCGAAGCGTAAAGGTGAACTGGCGCAGGCGAACAACGCGCTGCAACTGTTGCTGGGTACCTACGGAAAATTACCCGAGGATCGGGCGCTCAGTCGCGGAGATATTAAACCGGTTACGCTGCCGCCATCACTCTCGTCGCAGATACTGTTGCAGCGCCCGGATATTATGGAAGCTGAGCACGGATTAATGGCGGCGAATGCCAATATCGGCGCCGCGCGGGCGGCATTTTTCCCGTCGATTACCCTGACCAGCTCCGTGTCCAGTAGCAGCAGCGATCTCTCCAGCTTATTTAATGCTGCCAGCGGCATGTGGAATTTTGTCCCCAAAATAGATATTCCCATTTTTAACGCCGGACGTAATCAGTCCAATCTCGATCTGGCTGAAATTCGCCAACAGCAGTCGGTGGTGAATTACGAACAAAAAATTCAGGGCGCATTTAAAGAGGTGGCGGATGCGTTGGCGTTGCGCCAAAGCATAGCCGATCAAATTAGCGGACAGCAGCGCTACCTGGCGTCATTGCAAATCACGCTACAACGTGCCAGAGCGCTTTATCAGAATGGCGCGGTTAGCTATATCGAAGTTCTGGACGCCGAACGTTCTTTATTTGCCACGCAGCAATCGCTGCTCGATCTTAATTACTCCCAGCAGGTTAATGAAATTAAGCTGTTTGCTGCCTTAGGCGGCGGTTGGGTGGAGTAATCCTTAATATTAACTTTTCAGGAGCATCAATTATGAATACTACCGCCAAAGCCGTGCTGTTAAGCCTTTTCTCTGTGGTCATATTTAACGCTCAGGCCAATGAGCATCAACATAGCGAGATGATGAATATGCAGCCGGCGGCTCAGCAGGAACAACGCATTAGCGCTACCGGGGTGATTGAAGCTGTTGATATGGAGAGTAAAAAAGTCACGATTAAACATGATCCTATTCCGGCGGTGAACTGGCCGGCCATGACGATGCGTTTTACGCTGGTGGCCGATACCAGGGCTGACGATATTAAGCCGGGTGATAAGGTCGCGTTTACGTTTGTTCAGCAGGGAAATATCTCTGTTTTACGCGATATTCACATCAGTAAATAACGTTCTCGCTGGTCTCTTTAATTCTTGCCCGGGTTCTTGCGAGCGCGGGTGAGATTATCGCGCAATGGAAATCATTATGGCGTCTTTAAATATTAAAAATACCGCGCTTATTCTCGCTGGCATGATTGCAGGCGGAATTATTTCTGTCGGTGTTTATACTTATTATTCATCCGCAAAAGTATCGACCGAAACCGGACAGGCTTCGCCAAAAGAAGCCAGAAAAGTTCTGTTCTGGTATGACCCCATGTATCCGAATACGCGTTTTGACAAGCCGGGCAAATCGCCGTTCATGGATATGGATTTAATCCCGAAATATGCCGATGAAGAGACCGCAAGCGCGTCAGCACCTGGTGTGCGCATCGATCCCACTCAGACCCAGAATCTGGGGCTAAAAACGGAACCCGTGCGTCGGGGACCACTGCACTATGCGCAAACTTTCCCGGCTAACGTGAGCTATAACGAATACCAGTTTGTTATTGTCCAGGCACGCTCCGCTGGCTTTATCGAGAAGGTTTACCCGCTTACCGTGGGTGACAAAATCAAGAAGGGTTCTCCGCTCATTGACCTGACGATTCCTGACTGGGTTGAGGCGCAGAGCGAATATTTGCTGCTGCGCGAGACCGGCGGCAGCGTGACGCAGGTGGAAGGGATTCTGGAGCGATTACGCCTTGCCGGTATGCCGGAAGCGGATATCCAGCGTTTAAAGTCGACGCGTAAAATTCAGACCCGCTTTACCCTGAAAGCCCCCATTGATGGGGTGATCACCGCATTCGATTTGCGTACCGGCATGAATATTTCCAAAGACAATGTGGTCGCGAAAATTCAGGGAATGGATCCGGTATGGGTCAGCGCGTCGGTCCCGGAATCTATTGCCTGGCTGATTAAAGACGCCTCGCAATTTCGCATCACGGTTCCTGCCTGGCCGGATAAGCCATTCACCATCAGTAAGTGGAGTATTTTGCCAAGCGTTGATGCCACCACGCGTACCCTCCAGCTGCGTTTGCAGGTTGATAACCCCGACGAAGCGCTCAAGCCTGGAATGAATGCTTACCTGCAATTGAAAACGCAAAGCGAGCCGATGCTGCTGATCCCGTCTAAAGCGTTAATTGATACGGGTACCGAACAGCGGGTGATTACCGTTGATCAGGAAGGTCGATTTGTGCCGAAGCAGGTGGCTGTTTTCCATGAATCTCAGGGGCAGACGGCTATTCGCTCAGGCCTGACTGAAGGTGAAAAAGTGGTGTCCAGCGGTCTGTTCCTGATTGACTCCGAGGCGAATATTTCTGGTGCCCTTGACCGTATGCGCGCCCAGAACAGTGGTGCGCAAGACGCAGGCGCGATGCCGGCCCAGGCGACCCATTCACATTGAGGATATGATAAATGATTGAATGGATTATCCGCCGTTCAGTGGCAAACCGTTTCCTGGTGATGATGGGGGCGCTGTTTCTCAGCATCTGGGGAACCTGGACCATCATTAACACGCCGGTTGATGCGCTGCCCGATCTCTCTGATGTCCAGGTGATAGTCAAAACCAGCTACCCCGGACAGGCCCCGCAAATCGTTGAGAATCAGGTCACTTATCCGCTGACCACCACCATGCTGTCGGTACCCGGCGCGAAAACGGTGCGTGGCTTCTCGCAGTTTGGCGATTCCTACGTCTACGTCATTTTCGAGGATGGTACCGATCCTTACTGGGCGCGCTCGCGCGTACTGGAATATCTCAACCAGGTGCAGGGAAAATTACCGGCAGGCGTTAGTGCTGAAATGGGGCCGGACGCCACGGGCGTCGGCTGGATCTTTGAATATGCGCTGGTGGATCGCAGCGGAAAACATGACCTCGCGGAATTACGTTCTCTTCAGGACTGGTTCTTAAAATATGAGTTAAAAACGATTCCTAACGTGGCGGAAGTGGCCTCGGTGGGCGGCGTGGTTAAACAGTACCAGGTGGTTATCGACCCGATGAAGCTGACGCAATATGGCATCAGCCTGGCGGAGGTGAAATCTGCGCTGGATACGTCAAATCAGGAAGCGGGCGGCTCGTCTGTGGAGATGGCCGAAGCCGAATATATGGTTCGTGCCAGTGGCTATCTGCAAACGCTTGATGATTTTAATAACATCGTCCTGAAAACCGGGGCCGACGGTGTACCGGTTTATCTGCGCGATGTGGCACGCGTCCAGATTGGGCCGGAAATGCGCCGTGGGATCGCCGAACTCAATGGCGAAGGCGAAGTCGCGGGTGGCGTGGTTATTCTACGATCCGGTAAAAATGCGCGTGAGGTGATCTCTGCCGTTAAAGCCAAACTCGATACGCTGAAAAGCAGCCTGCCGGAAGGCGTTGAGGTAGTTACAACATACGATCGCAGTCAGCTTATCGATCGCGCCATTGATAACCTGAGCTACAAGCTACTGGAGGAGTTTATCGTCGTTGCGCTGGTGTGCGCGCTGTTCCTGTGGCATCTGCGTTCGGCATTGGTGGCGATTATTTCCCTGCCGTTGGGGCTGTGTATCGCGTTTATCGTGATGCATTTCCAGGGGCTGAACGCCAATATTATGTCGCTCGGGGGAATTGCTATTGCCGTTGGGGCGATGGTTGATGCGGCAATCGTGATGATTGAGAACGCCCATAAGCGACTGGAAGAGTGGGGGCATCAGCATCCGGGTGAAAAGCTAGATAACGCCACGCGCTGGAAGGTCATTACCGACGCCTCGGTGGAAGTTGGCCCGGCATTGTTCATCAGCTTGCTGATTATCACGTTGTCATTTATCCCTATTTTCACCCTTGAAGGGCAGGAAGGGCGGCTGTTTGGTCCGCTGGCGTTCACCAAAACCTATGCCATGGCGGGCGCGGCATTTCTGGCCATTGTGGTTATTCCGATCCTGATGGGGTTCTGGATCCGCGGCAAAATACCAGCGGAAAGCAGCAACCCGCTTAACCGCTTCCTGATCCGTATTTACCATCCGCTATTGCTGAAGGTGCTGCACTGGCCCAAAACCACTATCCTGGTCGCGGTGCTGTCAATACTGACGGTTATCTACCCGCTGAATAAAGTCGGTGGTGAATTCCTGCCGCAGATTAACGAAGGCGATTTGCTGTATATGCCTTCGACACTGCCGGGGATTTCGGCGGCGCAGGCGGCGGACATGCTGCAAAAAACCGATAAGCTGATCATGACCGTTCCTGAAGTGGCGCGCGTATTTGGTAAAACCGGCAAGGCGGAAACCGCAACAGATTCCGCGCCGCTGGAAATGGTTGAAACGACGATCCAACTGAAGCCGCAGGATCAGTGGCGTCCGGGTATGACGATGGACAAAATCATCGCCGAGCTGGACAAAACCGTGCGCTTGCCGGGGCTGGCGAATCTGTGGGTGCCACCTATTCGTAACCGCATCGACATGCTCTCTACCGGGATAAAAAGCCCTATCGGGATTAAAGTGTCAGGTAACGTGCTGGCTGATATAGATGCCACGGCGGAACAAATTGAAGAGGTGGCCAGAACCGTGCCAGGCGTCGCCTCTGCGTTAGCTGAGCGTCTGGTAGGGGGACGCTATCTCAACGTGGATATTAATCGTGAGAAAGCGGCCCGTTATGGCATGACCGTTGGCGATGTACAGCTGTTTGTGACCTCCGCTGTGGGGGGCGCGATGGTGGGCGAAACGGTAGAAGGGATCGCGCGTTATCCTATCAACCTTCGCTATGCGCAGAGCTATCGCGATAGCCCGCAAGCGCTGCGTAATTTGCCCATTCTGACCCCCATGAAACAGCAAATCACCTTGGCTGATGTGGCGGATGTCACGGTCGTTTCTGGGCCGTCAATGTTAAAAACCGAAGATGCGCGACCCACCAGTTGGATTTACATCGATGCCCGCGATCGTGACATGGTTTCGGTGGTGAACGATCTGCAAAAAGCGATCGCGGAAAAGGTACAGTTAAAGCCGGGGACCAGCGTGGCGTTCTCCGGTCAGTTCGAACTGCTTGAACGCGCCAGTCATAAGCTCAAATTGATGGTGCCGATGACGCTGATGATTATCTTCGTCCTGCTTTATCTGGCTTTCCGTCGCTTTGGCGAAGCGCTGCTGATTATCACCAGCGTTCCCTTTGCGCTGGTAGGGGGGATCTGGTTCCTCTACTGGATGGGGTTCCATATGTCGGTCGCGACCGGAACCGGGTTTATTGCTCTGGCTGGCGTGGCCGCGGAGTTTGGCGTGGTGATGCTGATGTATCTACGTCACGCCATAGAAGCAGAGCCCGCGCTGGAAAATCCGCAAACCTTTACGGCAGATAAACTGGATGAAGCGTTATATCACGGCGCAGTACTGCGCGTGCGCCCGAAAGCAATGACCGTGGCGGTGATTATCGCCGGGCTGTTGCCCATCTTGTGGGGGACAGGAGCCGGGTCAGAAGTGATGAGCCGCATCGCCGCACCGATGATTGGCGGCATGATTACTGCGCCGCTGTTGTCGCTATTCATTATTCCGGCAGCCTATAAGCTGATGTGGCTGCACAGACATCGCAAGCAAAAGTAACCTTATCAATCATACGCCTGTCTTCGGTTTGTACCCCGAAACAGGCGTAGCTCTATGCTTCCAGCGCTTTCACGCGTTTGCGGTACTCGCCCGGCGTACAGCCGAATTCGCGTAGAAAGACTTTATAAAACGATGACTCGCTGGCGTAGCCCACCGATTCAGCTACCACAATCAATGGTTGAGATCCGCGTGACAACATCTGAGCGGCGATTTGCAGGCGCAAAGTGGTTAACACCGCCAGCGGTGTGGCGTTTGAGACTTCACGGAATAATTGCGCAAAGCTGGCCCGCGACATGTGTACGCGTTTCGCCAGCTCTTCGACGGTCCACGCAAAGGACGGTGATTCGAGCATCAGAAACACCACGGCTCCGAGTTTGGGGTGCAGCAGTAAATTCAACACGTTTTGTGCGGGCGATGCTCTGGTTAACCACTCACGAACGGCTAAGGCGAACAGCGTGGCGCATTGTTGGCTGCATACAGCGCTGGAACCCGGCAACCCACTGATGGATTCCTGTTGTAATAGCGCAATCACGGCCTTGAGCCAGTGGCTGACGGGACTCTTTTCTTCTGGCGCCAGAATCAGTGCTTCCGGTAGCGCGGTTAAAAAATAGCGCGAGGTGGCGTGCAGTCGCAGGCTACCGCAAACGATATGCGTTTGTTCATCCCCTGACTGGCAAAGTCGATGGGCGGAGTTCTGCGGCAGGATAACGAGAGTCCCTGGTCGCAGGGTGAAAGATGTCCCATCGGGCATATCAAGTTGGGCTGCCCCCTGAGTGACCGTATGCCAGCGGATAACGGACAGCTCGCCCGCCGCATGCGGCAGTTGCCAGTCTCTGCTCAGTAAACAGTTTTGATCGATCGAGCCTTGCGGATCGTTAAGCATGAGTAATCGACTTAGAGTATCCATGAAGACTCCTGAGCAGTTTTAACCGCTGTTATTTTGGCGGGATTATCTCGCTAATTCAAAATTAAAGTAATACATTTAAAGTGTTAATTTATTATGCTTATATGTTTCGTGAAAGAGATTAAAAGTGATTTAGACGATTTGACAGTAATGAGCGCGTTCTGGATACGTTTTCCTTGCATGGTTACCCTTATACTTCAGTTCAACAAATGAACAGTGATCAGGCGGAGAGACAGCATGAATCAGTATCAGGCGATTATTATTGGATTTGGCAAAGCGGGTAAAACGCTGGCAGCTACCCTGGCAAAAACGGGCTGGCGAGTAGCGATTGTTGAACAGTCGAACACCATGTATGGCGGGACATGCATTAACATCGGCTGTATTCCAACTAAAACCCTGGTACACGACGCTGAACTCCAGCATGACTTTGCTGCGGCGATGCAGCGCAAGGCTGCCGTTGTCAGTTTCCTGCGCGATAAAAACTTCCATAATCTGGCCGATCTGGAAAATGTAGATGTGATCGACGGTCGTGCTGAATTTGTCGATAACCGTACTGTGCGGGTCGTGCAGTCAACTGGCGCGATTGAGCTAAGCGGCGAGAAGATCTTTATTAATACCGGTGCGCAGTCAACGATGCCAAACGTAGAAGGGTTAACCACCACACCGGGTGTGTTCGACAGTACCGGGCTGTTGAATTTGACGCAACGACCTGAGCGTTTGGGTATTTTGGGCGGCGGTTACATTGGTGTAGAGTTCGCATCAATGTTTGCCAACTTCGGCAGCAAAGTCACCCTTTATGAAGCCGCTCCGCTGTTTTTAGCCCGCGAAGATCGGGATATTGCCGAAGCTATCGCCGGGATTTTACGCGACAAAGGGGTTGAGATTATCCTTAACGCCAACGTACAGGCGGTTTCGTCCGTGGACGGCGCGGTACAGGTGAAAATGCCGGGAGGCGTCCAGACTGTGGATGCGCTGCTGGTGGCATCGGGCCGCAAACCGGCGACCGAAAATCTGCAGTTGCAGAAAGCGGGTGTGGATGTAAACGACCGCGGCGCCATTATCGTGAATAAATATCTGCGTACCTCGGCAGATAATATTTGGGCAATGGGCGATGTCACCGGCGGGTTGCAGTTCACTTATATCTCACTGGATGATTTCCGTATTGTGCGTGACAACCTGTTAGGCGAGGGGGTACGTCACACCGGCGATCGTCAAAATATACCGTATTCCGTCTTTATGACGCCGCCGCTTTCCCGCGTGGGGATGACCGAAGAACAGGCCCGCGCCAGTGGTGCTTCTGTGCAGGTAGTCACGCTACCGGTGGCGGCGATTCCGCGTGCGCGAGTGATGGATGACACCCGTGGCGTACTTAAAGCGGTGGTGGATAGCGAAACGAAACAGATATTAGGTGTTTCGCTATTATGTGTGGATTCGCATGAGATGATTAATATCATCAAGACGGTTATGGATGCAGGATTACCCTATACAACTTTACGCGATCAAATATTTACCCATCCGAGTATGAGTGAATCATTAAACGATCTCTTTTCTCTCGTTAAATAATAAAAGCGCAGGGAAGATATACACCACGGATTTCCGTACTTGTCTGGAGATGGACCTCTGGTGTTGAAGGATACGTTAATGCTGGCGGGAGCGGTGATGATCGTTGCAGATTCAGTCAGCTCAATCGTTATGCAGCGGTATTGAATTTTTAACGTTGTGCCCTCTGTAAGGTAGCAAGCCACTCTAGTTCGATTCGGTATTTACCGGGCCAGCAGGATGCTGGCTTTTTTCTGACTTAAGGGAAATTTATTTAATATATAAAATGTAACTATTCACTTTATAACAATAACGAGTCAGGGCTGTTTTGGCAGTTAATGATATGAAGAGGTGAGTACCATACGCACTGATGACAAAAGCGCGACAACCTGCGCATCGCCCAACCATCCCAATACCTTCATTTTTCTCTATTTTTTTCTGTGCAATTCTTGCTATTTGTTATCTCAAAACAGCATCTTAAATAAAATTATTATTCATTTTTGTTATAGTTAATCCATAAGTTCGCGTGGTTTTAAGCGCGGCTTAAGCTAGAATTATCCTGATTAAATGTTTTTACGTATCAATAATTGGCTAAAGATAGTTAAAAACTTAATTTTTAACCAACTGTCTGACATGGAATCCACTATGGTAATTAAGCACCAGGGCGGATGCTGATCTCGCGTTTTTGGGTAACCAAAAGCGGGACATATCTTAAATATGGAAATAAGGGTTTTAGAATGAGCTTTGGATTAGCAAAGGACAACAAGTTTGAAATCATCGCTATCCTTCGTGAAGAGCTGCACAAGAAAACGAAACTGGAAGTCTTATGCGAAAACAGTAGCGTTATCACACAGCTAGATAAGGTCGATTTCGAACGGTTTGTCATCTCCGGCCATGAAGAGATTGTGCCTGAAAAGGTCCAATACTTTATCCTGCACAGCGAAAGCGGGATTGTAAAATTTAGTGCCAGATTTGAACAAACTCCACCAGCAGGTGCGGAGGCAGGATTATCCTACCTCATCCCGGATATGATTTTCTTTGCCCAGCAGCGACAAAATCAGCGTTTTTCCTTCCTGAAGGGTTATGACTTTTTCTGCTTTGGTCGTTACAAAAACGGAGAAAACTACTCTTTCAGGATTAAAAACATCTCTCAGGGTGGCTGTGCGTTAATTGTTAAAGATGTAAATACCCGCTTTGTTTATAAAGATGCGGTGATTAAAAATGCCTCGCTGGAGTTTGATACGTTTGGCAGTTTACAGCTGGATTTAAAAGTGATCGATGTCGTCACGATCAATGAGTTTGATGAGGATAATCAGTTGTACTCCTGTCATCAGATCTCGTGTGAGTTCGATTTTAAAAATCGTCGTGAAGAGGCTGAAGTCGAGAAAATTATTATCAAATTTTTAATGAGTAACAAGATCAGAAGCTTATAAGGAGCGGTAAACAGGATGTTGATGTGTGGCAATGATAATTTTGTGGGCAACGGTATGTTCGCCTACCTGACCAGCAAACAAGTACCCGTACAAACATTCGAGTTTGAGGATATGTTGCATCAGTCATCATTATGTCAGCATCAAACCATGGTTTTTAATATCATTAATAATGAACAACCGTGTTCAGACGTCGTACAGTTTCTGAATAAAAATCGATTCAAGTTCTATAATAACGTCGTAGTGATTGTGGCTGACAGTTTGGTGGCGAAATTATGCGTGGAGTTATTATATATTGAGAAAGCAATAGTGTTGACTGAGAAATCTTCCCTGCGAGATTTCGGTCAATTGGCGACGTTGTCGGTCGGGAAATGGAATCCCCGGCTGTATCGTTCGCAGAAAAGGTTAACTGAAAGGGAACAGCAGATCCTGAGTTTGCTGGTAAGTGGTTATACCGCTAAAGAAATTTCTGAGTTAGTAAACCTTAACTATAAAACCATTCAGGCTCATAAAATGCGAGTCGTCGCCAAGTTGGGACTGAACAATACTTCTGATTTAAATAAATTAATTGTCAGATTCACCCATCGTATGTCTTTTTTACCCTAGTCTGGTGATTCTTTTCTGATGTAAAACATCTCATAGTAGATATAATTCGGGAGCGATGTTGACTGGTTTTAAATTATATGATTTATAGAGGTAGAGGGAATGTTTAATTCCAACGAGGTGCTCACCGCGCTTGAACAGGCATTGAATACCAGTCAGTTTTATATGGTTTATCAGCCCATTTTTAATTTGCACACTCAGCAAATTAGCGGATTTGAAGCATTAATGCGTTGGAACAGCCCTCAGATGGGGATGATCTCTCCCGATATTTTTATTACGTTATTGGAAGACAGCGGCAATATCATTTCAATTGAAGACATGGTTACCCACACCCCCTGGGATGTGGCGACTTCCTGGCCCGATCCTCTTGTATTATCAATCAATATTTCCGCACTTGAATTTTGTGACCCTCTCTTACCCCAACGCGTCAGACGTAATCTCACCCTCTGTGGGCTACCGCCTTATCGGTGCCAAATTGAGGTGACGGAAACGTCACCACTGCGCGACAGCCAAATAGCGGTTAACAATATGCTGGAGCTAAAGGATATCGGGGTTAAACTCGCTCTTGATGATTTTGGTACCGGTCACGCGAATCTTAATTATCTGCTGAAGTATCCTTTTGATACCCTAAAAATTGATAAGGAATTTGTTGCTGGCATTGAGCCCGATACCCGATCGACAAAGATTGTGGAGGGCATTATTTCACTGGCACACAATTTTGGTATTGAAGTTCTCGCCGAAGGGGTGGAAACCCAGTCCCAACTGGACCGTTTAATGCAGATTGGCTGTGACAAAATTCAGGGCTTTTTCATTTCTCCGCCGGTGCTGGCAGAAGAAATCCCGTTACTCCTGACGCAGTATAATCGTTAATCTATCCTTTTTATATTTCCCGACCCTGCAAACTGCAAAGCAAAAAAAAGCCCCCTGCATAACAGAGGGCTGGTGAGTTTATGACTGCTTAGAACGATTTCTTAAAGCCAATGGAAGCATTGATCGGGGCTTCAACTTGCGACTTACTGCCACCGTTGCTGAATTGCGTACCCAGTTCACCGTAGACCTGCACGTTTCTGTCGATTGACCAGGACAGACCGGCCGCAACTTCGGTGCTGGAGTACTGCTGTGAGGATTCCAGCGTGGTGGTGGCGACCGCATTGCTAAAGTGCGTTTTGTCTTTTGAACCCAGACCCTGCCAAACGTTAACCCTGCCGTACGGCTGGAATTTGCCATGGTTGGTGTCATAGTCGGCAACCAGACGTACGCCCAGACGGGCGGTAAAGGAATCTGCGGTGTCCATTTTCACTTTCGTTTGGGTCACACCGTCAAGCCGACCATTATCAAAATCGCTGTATTGGTAGATCAACTGAGCCTGAGGTTCCAGACTCCAGGCGCTTGAACCCAGACGGAACGATTTACCCATCTCCGTTGACGCCGTCAGCGTGTTGCCTTTGACGGTATAAGAACCGTTGTTGCCGGTCGCCGCCAGGCGAGATTTATGGTTACCGTACTGCAGGACATTATCAACATACATCCCGTTACCCGAGAACCAGGTGGCGTAACCGCCGACGTAAAACGCATTGTCATCGATGTTACCGCCTTTGCCGTCGCTGCCTGTCTTCGTGCCTTTCACGTTGCTGTCGATGTCAAGGATGCTGGTATACATCCCGGCTTTCCAGTTTTCGTTAGCATACATGTCAACGCCGACCTGAATACCCATGGTATGGGTGCTGGTTTGTGTCCCGGCCGCATCGTCCAGTTTGGTTTTACCGGAGTAACCAAGCATTCTCGCCCAGGCGCGATTATCTTCGTCAATACCCGGTTTAACCTCGTCGCCCATACGTTGGTGCATGTTACCTAGCAGGCTGATGTCGCCCTGACGCACAACGCTGGCAAGGCCAGAATACAGCATAGTTTCTGGACGATATTCGCTTCTCAGATACCAGTTTTCCCCCTGACCCTGAGCATTGCCCGCATGCAGTTGGTACTCAAACGCGCCCGCGGCCATACGATCGGCGGCAAGATGGAAGGCGTCACGCGACGTTTGCGCGGTGGTGGTTGCGCCATTGAGCGCCGTAACGACTTCGATACCATCACCGACGGTCGGCGCGCCGAGGCCAGAACCATCAACGTCCAGCAGCGTACTCCCGCTGGCTTTACCGCCATCAATAATCAGACGGTCGGCAATGCCTGCACCGCTACCATTCTGAATGGCCGCCATGTTGATGGTCCCTTTTTCGCCGATGTAATCCCCTTTGACGGTTAACGTTGTGCCAGTCTGCTGGCCGATGAGCGAGACATCACCGCCGTTGCTCAGGCCCGCGACTGTCTGGTTGTATCCCTGCGTGTTCAACATGGTGTCAGCGACAACGTAGTGGTGTGACGCACTACTCAGGGTGTTGGTGTTACCCGCCCGCAGTACGCCGTTGGCAATTAACGTTGCGCCGCTGTAGCTGTTTTCACCTTGCAGTTCCGTAATACCGCTGCCGGTCTGGTGCAACTGGCCTTTACCGCTGATATTGCCCGCTAACGCCAGGGTATCCGCGCGATCAACCTTGAGTACGCCGTTATCAACGATATCTCCCTGAATGCTGCCAATGTTACCGCCATTACCCAACTGTAAAACACCTTGTTCGATGGTAGTGCCCCCGGTGTAGGTATTATCCAGCGTCAGGGTGAGGGAGCCTTTACCGGTTTTGGTCAGATGACCATTACCTTCGACTTCCGTCAGCAGGGAAACGTTATGTCCGTTGGTATTGAATGTCCCGCCGCCGGATTCCAGCGTCACCTGACGGGCGGTATCAAATGCTTCGCCATACTTCAGCGTACCGCCGTTGAAGGTAATACCCGTCTCTGGCGCGCCAAGGTTGGTATCACCCGCCACCTGCAACGTACCTGAGGTGATAGTGGTTCCACCGCTGTAGGTGTTGTCGCCAGTGAGGATCAGCGTCCCGAGATCGCCTTTATTCAGGCCGCCGGTACCGCGGATCACGCTGTCGATAGTTGCGGTGTAGTTTGCGCCGTCTACCGTGCCATCGCCGACGCGAATCAGCGTGTTCGCCTTGTCGGTGGTAATGGCCTCACCACCCACGCGATAGCCATCGGTGGCGAACTGTGCGCCGCTGATGATGACGTCGCCTTTGCTGTTATCGACGGTGACGTTGCCAGCTTCACCCTGGAAGACAGCGAAGGCGGCATCGGTAAACGGTGCGTTCAGCGCGCCTTCTGGCGTTGATTCATCCGTGGTCCAGTTGTCGTTACCCTGGCTGGATTGCCAGATACCGTCGCCGCCGTTGATGACGCCGTTGTTTTTCAGCTCGCCATTCTCACCGCCGGTGCCGTCCCAGAAGCGCAGCGTCAGTCCGGCATGGTTGACCAGGTTAACCTGGTTGTTAACCGAGGTTTGCACGTACAGGCTGTCTGCGGCTTCCGGCGCGTTGGCAATGTCCATCACATTGTTGGTCAAGGTGCCGGTGTAGTTGATGACGCGGTAAACGCCCACGTCAAAGCTGCCGCCCGGAGATGTCTCGATATTGAGCTTACCGTCGAGCGTCAAGTCGCCATTCACATCAATCAGGTCGTTGAAGGCCCCGCCTGGGGTATAAGCCTGACCAAACTGGTAATCCAGTTGGGCGTTATCACTCAGCGTCAGTGAACCGGTGGTCAGTTTACCCACGCTGTTGATGGCAGCACCAGCTGTAATATGAGCGTCGTCCAGCACGTCAACCGCGCCGCCGATAATACCGTTACCGCCGAGCGTCGCGCCGGATTTAACCGTTACCTGACCGGTCGCGGCGGACTGGTTGCCGTTGACCAGCAGCACGCCTTTATTGACGTCCGTGGTACCGGTGTAAGTGTTATCGCCTGTCAGCGTTAACGTACCGTCACCGATTTTCACCAGGCTGCCGTCGTTACCGCTGATAATGCCGCTGATGGTGTCATCAAGATGCAGATTCCCCAGCGACAATGTTTTATTGCCCAGTTCGACATTCCCCGCGCCGGACAACGAGCCGATAGACGTTGCGCTGTCGACCGCGCTGATATCGACCTTACCGCCCGCCAGGTTCTTAACGACGGTATTTTCAGCCATCGCCTGGTCGGCAAAGGTCATCAGTCCACTATTGTTCACGCTGGCATTGCCGCCGCTGGCATTATCTTCCAGAGCCAACGTACTGTCTTTTGCCACGTTAACCGTCGCGTTGCCTGCAGTGGCGTTGTCGGTTAACAGCGCTTTTGCTGCGCCCGTCAGGTTCAGTTTGGCGCTTGCGGCGGTGACGTTATCCGCCAGCGTTAACAGGCTGTCGGCGATGTTCATGGTCAGGGATTGCAGACTGGTATCTGTCCCGCTGACATTGAGCGTCGCCCCCTTATTGACGTTCACGGTGCTGCTTTCATTGCTACCAAAGGCTCCGGTTTTGCTGACGTTGACCGTGACATTGTTGGCATTACCCGTCCCGGCAATTTCGGTATCGCCTTTGTAGCTGTTGGCGCGATCGAGTGACAAGGTGCTGCCCGCATCGCTTGAGCTGCTGGTGACTTTCAGTTTACCGTCGCCGGTAATCTCACCGGCTGGCGTGAAGTGGTGCGAATTGAGGTCAAACACCGCCGCGTTATCACTCGCTCCCAGCTCAATAGTGCGATTGCTGGTCAGGTCTGCGCCCATCTGCAGGGTGGAGCCGTTGTTAATAACCAGATCGGTTCCGCTTTGGCCGAGGTTGCTGTCAGAGGAAATCTGCAACGTACCGCCATCAATGCGCGTGCCGCCGCGATACTCGTTATCACCGCTGAGGATCAGACGACCAAGGTCGGTTTTCACCAGCGTCAGTTTGTCAGTCGTGCTGGCTTCGCGGATCACGGACTCAATGGCCGCGGTATAGTTTTGACCCGCGCCACCGGCACCAACGCGCAGCAGCAGTTCACCGGTGCCTGGCGTCTGGCCTGCATGGGTCGCGTTTTCTGTGGTGGCATACGCGTTAAGTGCATCACCTTTAACCACATAGCCATCGGCGTCAAACTGTGCCCCGGAGAAATTAACTTCGCCCGCGGCGTTATCCACGGTAACGGTTCCGCCTTTGGTGGTGAAGACGGCAAAGGATTTTTGCGCCCAGGGAGCATTACCTTCACCGGTTGCCGTGGTCCAGTTGTTATCGCCCTGGCTACCGATCGCCATCCATTTGCCATCGCCGCCGTCAATTTTGCTGTTGCCTTCAATTCCCGACGCGCCATGGCTCTGATTGACGGTTGCGCCGTCCCAGAACTGCAGGGTAACGCCGTTGGCATTCACCAGGTTGACCTGTTTGTCGATAGAGGTCTGGACAAAAATATTACTTTTATCCTGGCTGTCTGGTATTGCGCCCAGCTCCAGCGTCTGGTTATTCAGCGTGCCGCCGTAGTTATAGATACGATATACGCCCGGTCCGAAGTTACCGCCCTGTGAAGTGGTAACATCCAGGGTTCCGTCAAGTTGCAGATCGCCTGCGACGTTGACCAGATCGTTTAACGCACCGCCTGGCGTATAAGCGTTGCCTAGTTCGAAAGCGGAGGTCGTTTTGCTGCCAAGCTGCAGATTACCGTTAATGGTGAGCGTACCTGCACCGCCATCACCCGCGCTGAGGGTGGTGGCATCGTTCATCAATACATTGCCGCCGATAATGCCATTCCCGCCAAGTGTGGAGGTGCCGCTGACGGTAGTTGCGCCGCGCGCCGCGCTTTGATCGCCATTCACCAGCAGTGTACCGTTGGTGACGGTGGTGTCGCCGGTATAGGTGTTATTGCCGTTCAGGCGGGTAATGCCGCCGCCGATTTGTTGCAGCGCGCCGATGCCCGAAATCACCCCGTTGAGCAGGACGTTGTTGGCGCGGTTGATCGCCAGCACGCCGTTGTCGATGATGTCAGACACGGCGCTGACTTCGCCTGCATTTCCGCCGTTACCCAACTGCAGCGTACCGGTTTGATCAATGGTGGTAGAGCCGGTGTAGGTGTTGTTGGCGGTAAACACCGTGGTGCCGCCCGCCGCACGTTCAAATTTCCCGTCGCCGCTGATGATGCCACGATAGATCTGCGCCGCTGACGCATCTCCCTGGGTGTCGAAGATAACCCGACTGCCTGCGCCCTGGGTCGTCACATCGTAATCGCCAATGCTGGCGGCAGTACTGGTCGGCTCAACGTGATCGCCGGTGCGCAGCGTTGCGCCATTATTTACGGCAATGGTTTTACTCGCCAGACTCAGGTTTTCAACGACGCGGACATCCGCGTTTGATCCGCTGATGGTCAGTGAATCCCAGCCGGAGCCAATGTTGGTGCCGGTATTCAGGTTGTCGCTGGCAAGCGTGCCAATCTTCGCATCTTTCGTATTGGTGAAGGTGAGGGCATTGCCCGTACCCGCAGCGGTAGTGATGTGACGTGTTTTATCCAGTATTACATTGCCGATGTTGGCTTTATTGTTGCCGCCAGTGCCGGAGAAATTCACTTCGCCCGCATAGGAACCGCTGCGCCAGTTGAAGGTGTCCCTGCCTTCGCCGGTATTGATTACGCCGCTGGTGACACCGCCGCTGATATCTATGGTGTCATTGCCTTTACCAGACTGAATTGCTACGGCCGTGTCGTTAATGGCCTGAAGGGTGCCGGTATTGGTGATTTTTTTATTGCTGTCGCCGCTGGCGTCAATCACTGGTGAAGTCGTGCTGGCAGAAATAATCTTCCCGCTGTTGGTCAATGCGTTGACGTTTTTCGCGATGATCGCAGAACCGCCCGCGCTGTCATGTACGTTGATATCGGCACTGGTCGTGACCCGGCCATCCGTGTTGGCGCGGATACCGCTGCCTTCGCTGTTTAGCACCTCAACGGTATAGCCTTTGCCGATTTTCAGATCGCCCGTCACCGCGTCGCCATTGCGTTGCTCAAAGGCGAAACCGGTACCTTTCCCGTTGACGTTGAGGATGTTGTTCAGTCCATCGTTCATGGTCAGCGCGACTCTGGTGCGGATCCCCGGACCATCGTTGGAATCGATGGTGACATCACGCAGCGTGATATTGGTGTTGTTGGCATCGTTTTGAATGCCGGCACCAGTACCCTCAGCGCGAATCATCACGCTTTGCGCGGCCAGTGCGCCAGCGCCCTCGGCCAGACGAATACCGTCAGCAGATCCATTGGTGGTAATGCTGTCGCCAGTTTTACCGTTAATCAGCAGGCTGGCCCCCTGGGTCAGCAGAACGCCAGCAGTACCATCATCAACCTGAATTTTGCCCAGCTTATTAATCTGCGCGTTAGAGCCTGAGGCACGTACGCCGATGCCGTTGCTGACATGCAGGGCGCTGGAGGAGTTGTTGGTTAAGCTCCCACCTTGTTGCACATCAACGCCGATGCTGTCGACGCTGGCCAGATCGATAATCGAATTGGTATCAAGGAGCAGGTTGCCCAGATTTCTCGCCACATAGGCGATAACCTTGTTGCCGCTGGCTTCAGAGGTGATCTTCGCGTTCGAGGTGAGGATCGTGTTTGTGGCATTCCCCTGCGTGTTGCCATTCAACTGATGCGCCTGACCATCCACCACCCCGGCAATGGTGCTTTCACCGGTTAAATTGATGGTGGTTTTATCACTGATGGTACCGTTGGCGCCGCCTTCGATGAGCAGTGCTGCGGAGTTGGTGCCCTTAACAGTAAATGTCGCTTCCCCGGTATCTACGCTGCTGCCTGCGCCGGTGGCGAGGACGCCAACAGAATTGTTGCCGTTGAGCGTCAGATTCAGGTCAGAAGTGGACTGATCCTTCGGGTTAGTCGTATTACCGGCCAGCAATGCGCCATTGGCGATACGGAAAATAGTGGTGCGATCCTGACCATTGTCATTCATCACCGCCTGCCCAATATTGGCGGTCGCGCCTTTACCATACAGGTAATAACCAATCTGATCGGTATTGTTGAATGCCGGACTACTCAGACTATCGACGTTAGCGATGGCGTTATCACGCACGTGTACGCCGATATTACCGGCCTGATTCAGGGTGATACCAGAATAGACATTGACCGTTGCCTGACCGTTGGCGCCGCCTTCCGCCCAAATAGCATAGTTTCGGTTACCGACGCCGCCGTCACCGTCTACTACGATAGAACCAGAAGCGCTGGTGGTGACTTCGGCGTTTTTCTTATTGGCGCTGACGTGGATCCCGACGTTATTGTTGCCATTAACGTTAATCTTGCCGTCATTTCTAATGATCTGACCATTCTCTGCGCCACTGTCACGCACAGTGATGCCGTAGTTCTTGCTGGTGCCTCCACGATCATCGCCATTGATTGTGATAGTGCCGGTATTCAGCACATTACCTGTTGCATTGCCGATCAGGATCCCGGCGGCGTTACGTATGCCGACGCCAAGGGTGATGAGACCGTTGTTAATCACCTCTTTGGCGCTTTTGGTCATGATACCGGCGCTTGGGCTGGCACCGCCTGGCAATACGGCATCCAGGGAGGAATTATTCGCATCGCGGCCAAGGTATATCGTTGCATCTTTGGCGTTGGTAAATGTGGCGTTGTCGGCGACTTCCACGCCAAAGGCGGTGCCATTACCAAAGGACTTCTTGTTTTTGCGTCCGTCGACGATATTGATATCGCCGTTATTCGTGCCCTGCGCGTCGTTAGACAGCTGCATACCAATGGCCAGCGTCAGCGAAGTCTCGGGATCGTCTTTACTCCAGGGGTCGGCAGCAGAAGCGGTACCGAAGTTATCGGTAGTAATCGCCTGGTTGATGGTGCCTTCGTTAGTAATTACGCTGGCGCCTTGCCCCTGCATGCCAAATGCACCGTAGCTGCTGACGTTTTGGTTACCGTCCTTATCAATAAACAGCCCGGAGTTGATGGTTCCGTGGTTGGTCGCCGTCGCATCTTTCGCCAGCATGCCAATTGCCAGGCTTTGCCCGGTAGAGGTACGCAATGCGTTCAGTTCGCCCAGGTTAGTGATAATCCCGCCGTCAATGGCTTTCATCACGCCATTAATACTGCCGTCTACGGCGATCATCGCGTCTTTGTTCAATGTACCGGCGGTACCTGCGCCGTTGGCATAGATAGCGTGCAGCTCACCGCGATCGGCGGTCGTGTTATTGCTATGCGACTCGCCATCGGTCCAGACGTCGTAATCCCAGGAGATAACATCAGATGACTTACCTGAAGTCAGTAAGTCATCAATCAGCTCAGCATACTTCGCTTGCGCGGCGGAGACGGTTGTGATTTGACTGTCTTCAACATCCAGCCACAACTGGATCTGACTGACTTTTTGTCCATCCGGTTTTTGCGCGGCATCATCGCTTTCGCCTAACAGCCAGCTATTGAACTCGGCCAGTTCCGCAGCCGTGGTAATTGAGAACGTTTTTTCACCTGTTTCGATAACCTCGCCGGCGTCGTTGTAGCCATACGTCATCAGCGTTACATCGCCGCCAAATACGGAGGTTGTCCTGGAACCGTTAAACGTTTTGGTCGGAATAACGGGGGCGGCGTTAAATTTGATGTAGTTATCGGATTGCCAGTTCACCTGGCTGTTGGCGCCTTGCGCTTCCAGCAGCGAGGAATCTTTAGCCAGTAATTCGATGGTATTGGCTTTGTCACGCACATGAAGCGTATCGTTGCCAATATTCAGGTTGGCCGTGGCGCCATTGGTTGCCAACGCGATGCCAAATTGCTTATAGATTTGCGTTTGTTGCGGATCATACGTATTTAAAACAGCATCGCCGATTTGTGACTCAGTGATAAACCCGGCTAACGCGCTGGTATCAAAAACTTTAATGGTATTTGGTTCTCCAGGAAGCGCCGGATCAAAAATATCAAAATCCGTGCTTTGCGAAGGTTTCGCTGATTGGGTATGAGTCAGGTATTCTGCCAGCTCTTCCTCCGTGGAGATTGTTTTTACGCTCTGGTCAGGGCTGGTAGCCTTAAGCGTGATTTTGCCGGTTTGCAGCAGCTCACGGATAGTCGTTGACTCAACAACGCCGCTTTGGCCTGGGGTAATCGTCGGGATCGCGCCGCTGATATTGAGCGCCTGACCAGTGGTATTATCTTCATATAAGAAGCCGTAGTTATGAATTCCCTCATAAACGCCAGCGGAAATTCCTCGCTGGTAGTCAGTAGAAATATTATGATCGCCGGTATCAATAATCGGATCAGCCGAGGCCATCATCGACGCTCCGCTTAATGCGCCAGCCGCCAGTACGGCGACAGTTTTACGCGAGCTGCTTTTTTTCTTACCTTTAGTTAATTCAGAAACGACCACCCAGATACCGAGCGCCGCGTTCCAAATAATGCTGTAAACTTTGTTCATATATAACCCTCGTCTACATTCCTGTTATGTATGTGTTAATACGTTGAGTTGTTGGCTATGGTTGGCCCGCGGACGCGTTACCCGGTATGGTGATTTTGGGAAATAGGGTTCCCTTCCGAGCTATGCGGAATTAAAAAATGAGCCGAAAGGACAGCTTTAAATAATAACCGTGATAATTGTCCTTAAATAAGTCAGTTATGGCTGGCTATAGTGGGAAATGGTGTACTTGAGCCGGGTGTTATTTTTACCGAGCTTTCTGGCAATGTTGCTTTTGTACGCCCCGATGGTTTTTTCACTTTTTTGTGATGCCCCGGCGATTTGTGCCAGTGACCAACCCCGGGCAAGCATCATCATCACATTGAATTCGTTTGCGGTGATTTTTGTGTGCAGTGCTTTGATATTATTTTGTTTTTTATTCTGTATGATACGTGTAACGGCATGCAGCAGCCGATCAAGACTGGCATCTTGATCGAGTAATTGCATATTCTTCCCGCAAACGGTTTGAAAAAGAGAAAAGGTGGCTTCATCTGCCAAAACAATAATCTTTGTGGCAGGGCGGATAGCCATGCTGCGGATAATCCTGGCATATTTTAAAAAATCTGATTTGTCAGGATTAATAATGATGTAATCTGTATCATCTGGCAGAAATTTGACTGCTGAAAACGTCTGAGAGGAGTGGTACGTGATATCAATATATAAGTATGAGCCACGTAGAATTTCTCGCATGCCTAGCCAGGGATAAAGTGAGTCACCCAAAAAAATAGCCTTAGACATTACGATCTCCTTGAAATTTTAATGCAAGCGGTCGCCTCTTTTTTCTGGCTGAAAAAAGAGTTTCTTGCGACGCGTGGAATGTTAATTAAATCTCGTATAACGTTCTTTGGTTTGAACGCATCCTTATTTATTGCCAATTCAACAGATATTTTCTGTATTTATTTGAAGCATTAACTATTCTGAAAGTAGATATTACACTTTGTTAAAATTTAAGATAAATCGTTTATATCACCTCTGAGCAGATGATTGATAGATTTCGCTTATGGATCACCATAAGAATGGGCCAACCTTTTCCATAAAGGCAGGATATTCCTGGGCTTATTGACGGCGATTTATTTAAAAATGATTATATTTCAAAGGAATGCCAGCTTGTGATGATGGGCTGGTTGGTGGGTAGGAGAATTCTTAATTAAGATTAGGAAGAAGGGACGGGTGGGAACATTGAAGATGGAAATATCGCCAAATTTACATTAAGCATCTAAAAATGTTTGAATTTAAGACTATTTAGCCAATTAAATAAACATTCATAGTTTTTTATTCTGAGTTGGTCTTTTTGTGCTTTATTTGAGCATGTTGCTTGCCGTTGTCATTTTATCTGCTTACTTCGCTGCTAGCGCTCAGCCCGCTAACAGCTCCTGCTCGACCTGTTGCACCTGTTGTTCCAGCGAGTTGCGGATTTCCGTCAGCGCCCGTTGCTGGTCAGAGAAGTAAGCCTCTTTATCGGTCACGGAGGAAGCAAGGCGCCAGGCGTTTTCCGCCTCTAGTTCGGTAATCTCTTTCAGCAGTGCGTTAATTTGTTCTCTGAGCTGCTGTATTTTGCTGCGTAAATGCTGCAGATCGTTCAATCGGTCACTCGCCATCATCGGTTCGAGACCACTTTGTAACTGGGTCAGTAACGCCCGTACGGCGGCAAGGTCGGCATTTTGGCGCGCCTGGTTAAGCTGCACCATCATCTGATGCGCTTTCTCTTTCAGATCATCCGCCACCACGTCCGGGTGGCAAAGACGACTGGCCTGCCGCCACAGGCGTTTTAGCTCGTTACGCTCATCGGCAGAAAGTCGTTGGTCGCGAGTAAAACGATGCTGTGCGTCCTGCTGCTGCTCCTGATATTCATCATATTCATGACTGGCCTCTTCTTGTGCCTGGCGAGTCGCGCTGTCGTCCTGGCGAGAAAAGTCGTTTTCCAGCTCACGAATCTCCGCCAGCAGGGCGGTGATCAGCTCCGTTTGTTGCTGAATGCGTTGCCGGGTTTCGACAGATTCGCGCGAATCTGAGTGCTGGTTCATCCATTGCTGCTTGAGTCTGGCCAACTGCTCAACGGCCTGGGAAATATAGTGCTGACAGGATTGATAGTCTTTTTCCCGGCGTTTTCGCTCCGCTTCCTGCTTACGTTGCGCGCTGGCGGCCAGTTGCTTACGCAGCTCAAGGATGCGGCTCATCAACGGCCCAAGACGAAGATGGTATAGATCGTTGAAATCATCGAGGATTTGAATGCGCGTGTTGCGCTTATCAATCAGGTCACGCAATTGTGCTTCAAGCGCTTTCAGTTCGAGTTTACTCGCCGCAATCGCAGGATCCCGCCACGTAGAGACCGCTCGCTGAGATTGCAGCCAGGCCGTGATTTCACGCAGAGCATCGCTAAAGCGCCGGGCTTCGATCGCCTGCACGATGGTGTCTGGCACGACTGACAAAGGCTCATTTTTCAGATGCGCCACCTGCTGGAAAATAATCTCCTCATCTTCCAGTTCAATAGCGCTTTTGACGATTTCCAGTCGTTTGATGATCTTATTCATGACAGTCGTTGCCTGGCCTGACTCAAAAACGAATGGCTTAAATACAACAGGCCCACCCGTTTGAAAATGTTAGAAAAACAGTAAGGTGCATTCTGTGGCCTGCAATACCTTTTCGTCCAGAATAATTCACTGTAATTATGAAAAGCGTGAACTCTGGTAAGGAGCCCACCCATGAAAAATAACAACTGCTCAGGCATCGCTGACAACCATGATGTTAAACGATTGCGCCTTGCGGCAACCAGGTTGAAATGTTAAAAGAAGCCCCTTCAATAAAAACGACACAGGGGAAGGGCGTGAAAAACGCGTCAACTGCATCTGGCACCAGCGTGCCTGATGCCGCGTCGACGAATGAGCCGACGCTTCAGCGGGGGTTGCAAAACCGCCATATTCAGTTAATTGCGCTGGGCGGCGCAATTGGAACCGGCCTGTTTTTGGGCATTGGACCGGCCATTCAGATGGCGGGGCCTGCGGTGTTACTGGGTTACGGCGTAGCCGGAATCATCGCTTTTTTGATTATGCGTCAACTGGGCGAAATGGTGGTGGAAGAACCCGTTTCCGGATCGTTTGCCCATTTTGCCTATAAATACTGGGGACCTTTTGCTGGCTTTTTGTCCGGCTGGAACTACTGGGTGATGTTTGTGCTGGTTGGCATGGCGGAGCTGACAGCGGCCGGAATCTACATGCAGTACTGGCTGCCCGATGTCCCCACCTGGATTTGGGCTGCCGCTTTCTTTGTGATCATCAATGCCGTCAATCTGGTTAACGTACGTCTGTATGGCGAAACGGAATTCTGGTTTGCGCTGATTAAAGTGCTGGCCATTATCGGCATGATTGGCTTTGGCATCTGGATGCTGTTTTCCGGTAACGGCGGGGAACATGCGAGCATCGATAATCTCTGGCGTTACAACGGCTTTTTTGCCACTGGCTGGAATGGATTGATCCTCTCGCTGGCGGTGATTATGTTCTCATTTGGCGGGCTGGAATTGATAGGGATCACCGCCGCGGAAGCGCAGGAACCACAGAAAAGTATTCCGAAAGCGGTAAACCAGGTGGTGTACCGTATTCTGCTGTTTTACATCGGTTCTCTGGTGGTGCTGCTGGCCTTGTATCCGTGGGTGGAAGTGAAATCGAATAGCAGCCCGTTCGTGATGATTTTCCATAATCTTGACAGTAATGTGGTGGCTTCTGCGCTGAATTTTGTCATTCTGGTGGCTTCGCTGTCGGTGTATAACAGCGGGGTTTACTCGAACAGCCGCATGCTGTTTGGTTTGTCCGTTCAGGGAAATGCGCCGAAGTTTTTAACCCGCGTCAGTCGTCGTGGCGTACCGGTGAACTCATTGATTCTGTCCGGCGCGATTACGTCACTGGTGGTATTGATCAACTATGTGCTGCCGCAAAAAGCGTTCAGTCTGTTGATGGCGCTGGTTGTCGCGACGCTGCTACTAAACTGGATTATGATTTGTCTGGCGCATTTGCGATTCCGCGCGGCGATGCGCCGCAAAGGACGTGATACGCAGTTCAAAGCGCTGCTTTATCCGGCCGGAAACTATCTGTGCATTGCCTTCCTCGGCATGATTCTGGTGCTGATGTGCACCATGGATGATATGCGCCTGTCCGCTATTCTGCTGCCGATATGGATCCTGTTCCTGTTTGTTGCTTTCAAACTGCTGCGCCGCAAATCCCGCTAATATCTGACCGATCTCATCCTGGTGATGAGATCGGTCACTGCTTCTCATTGCTGATTAACGCTGAAAGATCCCTGACAATGCGCGAATATCATTTCCGGTAGGCGACTGATGAATGCGTAAGCCAAACTCTTCGATCACTGCAAATATATGGTCGAAGATATCAGCCTGAATACTTTCATATTCCAGCCAGACTACCGTATTAGTAAAAGCATAAATTTCGATCGGTAAACCGTGATCGTCCGGCGCAAGCTGGCGTACCATTAACGTCATATCTTTGCGAATCCGCGGATGGTGACGTAAATATTCGTTCAGATAGGCACGGAAAGTGCCAATATTGGTCATCCGGCGGTGATTCAATACGGATTCAGGCGCATCCAATAGCTGATTCCACTCGTCAATTTCCTGATGACGCGTGGTTAAATACGGCTTTAACAGGTGTGCTTTATGCAGTCGCTGGCGTTCATCTTCGTCAAGAAAATGAATGCTGGTGGCATCAATGCTGATGCTGCGTTTAATGCGTCGACCACCGGAAGCTGACATCCCACTCCAGTTTTTAAAAGAGTCCGATACCAGTGACCAGGTGGGAATAGTGGTGATGGTGTTATCCCAGTTGCGCACTTTTACGGTGGTTAAACCAATATCGATAACCGCACCGTCTGCGCCGTATTTCGGCATTTCCAGCCAGTCGCCCAGTTTGAGCATATCGTTCGCTGAAAGCTGGATCCCAGCCACCAGACCGAGGATTGGATCTTTAAATACCAGCATTAAGACGGCGGCCATCGCGCCCAGGCCGCTTATCAGTATTGCCGGAGACTGACCAATCAGCAGGGAAATCATCAAAATCCCAACGATAATTGCGCCAATCAGTTTGATTCCCTGGAATATACCTTTCAACGGTAGCTGAGATGCGGCAGGGAGTTTTTGCGACAGATTGAGAATAACGTCCAGCAGGGAGAAGAGGGACAGCAGGGCGTACATCATGATCCACAGCTGTGCGCAGGTCACTAATATCTCTGCGGCTTCACTGCCTTTTTGTAACCACAGCGCGGCCTGAATGTTGACAATGATACCCTGCAGGGTGAATGCCAGTCGGTGAAATAACTTATTCTGCGTGATGATTTGTAGCCACAGACGGGAGCTGGCGTTCGCGCGCTTTTCAAATGCGCGCAGCACCACCCAGTGCAAAATAACGTGAACAATAATGGCGGTGAGAAAAATAATGCCAAAAATCATCACCAGCGAGGTGGTGTGGTTTATTTCAATGCCGAGTTCTTCTACCTGAGATATCAATTCCTGCATAATGTCTCCTTAATAAACAGCGGCCTATGATGACCGCTGTCGGGAGCTTATGCAAATTACGCTCGTCTTGCCTACGATTTTGCGGCGATGCTGGCGCACACCGGATTAATATTCAGCGTGCGGCGAAATAAAAAGGTAGTTAGTAACAGTACGGTCATCATTGTGGCTTCGACGGCTAAAAACCCGATAACCGAGCGCGTGTAATCACCGTGGTAATGTTGTTGCAGATGCAGGAACAGCGCCCCCAACACGGCGGGACCGAGTCCTAATGTCGCCTGCTGCAACGTACTCAGAATAGTGGTTCCGGCGCCCGCATCGTGCGTGGCGATATCGCGCATACCGATGCGATAAAAACTGTTCACAATCAGCGCCTGACCGTAGCCGATAAACGCCGTAGCCGGAACGAGCGTAATGGCCGTGGTATGCATACCGGAATACCAGAAGGTCAACATTAACCCTATCAAGCCAACGATCTGAATAACCAGCCCGGTGAGCAAAATACGTCCCGTGCTATAGCGGGCAATGAGTCGCGGTGCGTAACAGGCGGAAATAAAATAGGCTGCGCCAAGCGCAATAAAGCTATTGCCGGATTCCCAGGGCGCCATCCCCAGACCGGCCTGTAGCGTCAGCGCCATACAGAACATAAATCCTGACCAGGCGCTAAAAAACAGTAATGCGATCAGCACGCCGAACCGGATGCTGCTGAGTTTTAACAGGCGTGGCGGTAAGAGAGGATGTTGCCCGGTCTGTTCTTGTCGTAACGCATTGCTGCGCATCCACCATCCCAAAGGCAGGATGGCGACCAGAGCAAGCTGAGTCTGCCACGGCCAGCCGGTTTCCGGGCCTAATGCCATGGGAAACAACAAGCAGCAGAGAATCGCAGCCAGACTGCTGGTGCCCAGCCAGTCGATGCGGGTTCGGGTTTCTCGCGTGGTTTCCGGGACATAGCGTTGGCTGAACATCAGAACTAACAGACAGATCGGGACATTAATAAAAAAGGCGTTGCGCCAGCCCAGCCCTGCAATATCTGCCGAAACCAGCCAGCCTCCGCCCATCTGGCCGACAATAAACGCGATGCCGCCAATTCCTCCATACAAACTGATGGCCCGCGCATGTGCAGGACCTTTCAGCGTGACGTGCAGGGTGGCAAGGATCTGTGGCACGATCAGCGCCGCACCCGCACCTTGTAGAACGCGAGCACTCAGCAACATGTGAATGGAATTCGCCATCCCGCAAAAAAGGGAGGCGATGCCAAACAGTACGACGCCCGCCATAAACAGGCGGCGGCGACCATAGTTATCACCAAGTTTGCTGCCTAGCGCCAGACAAACGGCGAAAGTCACCCCGTACAAAGCGACAATAAGTTCAAGCTGCGTGGTAGTGGCCTGGAGCGACTGGGTAATGGAATCCAGAGCGACATTGGTAATTGATGTATCAATGAGCGGGAGCATTTGGCCTGTCAATAACAGGAGCAACCCTATGCGGCCGGGTGAAACAGTTGATGTACTCATAGTAACTCCATTGCATCATTTTGCAGATGGACGTAGCATCACTGAAAAATTAAACGGGTACCAGTTCCTGATTATACTGGTATTGTTACTACTATGCTGGAGAGTCCATGGCGGTAATAGCGCAACAGGAATCCGCGGTTATCCTCCCCGATGATAGCCGCAAGCAGCTTGGCGCGTTTTTACGTGCGCGACGGGAAAGCCTCGATCCGCAGCGTCTGGGTCTGCCGCGTATTGGGCGGCGAAGAACGCCCGGTCTGCGCCGCGAAGAGGTCGCGATGCTGGCTAACGTGGGCGTCACCTGGTACACCTGGCTGGAGCAGGGGCGAGAGGTCAATCCGTCGCAAGCGGTCTTGCTGAATGTGGCGAATGCGCTGCAATGCAGTCCGCTGGAAACCCGCCACCTGTTTGTGCTGGCCGGATTGACGCCACCGGAATCCACGCCGGTGATGGTGTGTGAAGGGATCACACCAGGCACCCGAAAAATGCTCGACAGTCTGATGCCGCAGCCCGCCAGTATTCAGAAACCCAGTTTTGACATCGTGGCCTGGAATGAGAGTTTTTGCCGGTTGATGGGCGTTGATTTTTCCACGCTCCCGAGCGAAGACCGCAACTGTATTTACCTCTATCTCACCAATGAAACCTGGCGTAGCCGTATAGCAAACTGCGATGTATTACCGACGTTTGTTTCTTATTTCCGTGCGGCAATGGCGGAACATCGCAGCGATCCTGTTTGGGAAAATAAACTGGCGCGCTTTTTTGCCGCATCGTCTGAGTTTGAAGCATTATGGCATCAGCGTTATGACGTTCGCGGTGTGGAAAATCAGGTCAAAAACTTTGTTCATCCGCAGTTAGGGCGTTTTAGCTTGCAGCAAATGTACTGGTATTCCGCCCCGCGTAACGGTTCGCGGCTGCTGGTTTATTTACCGATGGATGAAGCGGGGGAGCAGGCTCTGGCGTGGCTGAATCAGTAGTGATACGCCCGATGGCAGTGATACTCATCGGGCGTGACGGAAAAAATCAGACTTCCGTCAGCGTAGTTTCCAACGGCAGACGAGATTTCGGCAGCGCGGCGTTGAAATCTTCCACGCTGTGATGACCTACCGGGACCACGACCACGTTAGTGAAACCTTTTTCTTTCAGGCCAAACTCTGCGTCGAGAACGGCGGCATCAAAGCCTTCGATTGGCACCGCGTCCAGGCCCAACGCCGCAACGCCCAGCAGGAAGTTACCGACGTTCAGGTACACCTGTTTCGCCATCCAGTGGTTGTCATCTTTGAGATCTTTGCGGTGCAGGTCGGCAAAGAAAGTACGGCCTTTATGGTTAGCGGCTTTGGCTTCCGGGGTAGCGAAACGCCCATCGCACTCTTCTTGATCGACAACGCGCTCCAGCCACGCATCGTCCATCGACGTTTTGGCGCAGAACACCACAACGTGGGATGCATCCAGCATTTTACGCTCGTTGAATACAAAGCCACCGGCTGCGGATTTCGCCACCCGCGCTTTACCTTCGTCAGTGCTGGCAACGATAAAGTGCCACGGCTGAGAGTTGGTGCTGGACGGACTAAACTGCAGCAGCGTTTTTAATTTTTCGGCCTGCTCAGCGGTCAGTTTTTTATTCGGATCGAATGCCTTAGTGGAGTAACGTTTTAAGGCGACAGAAACAATATCCATAACTACTCCTGGTGATTTTCCTACCCTGCGGGTGCGTTTTGTTCCAGCAGGGTACAGGGTTAGCAGAAAAAAGATAAGACAGAAAAATGCAAAAACACTTATCGACGTTAACGATAAATCAGACAGGGCGCAGGTGCTTTTGCTCTCGTTTGGGTAGGCCATCCACTACCTGGTGCCATGAGTCATTCACCAGGTCCGTCAGCAATGACTCGGTAATGTCGTCGCCTGGATAGACTGAGATCCAGTGCTTTTTATTCATGTGATAACCGGGTTCAATGCTGGGGTAGATCTGTTGATTTAACAATGATTTTTGCGGATCGGATTTCAGGTTAACCAGCGGGCGTCCGTGATGTTCAAACACCAGCATGAAAATCTTACCGCCGACCTTGAACACGTCGTATTCCGGGCCAAAAGGCCAGCAGTGCTCGGTGAAAGGCAGTTCTAGCGCAAGGCGCTTTGCGCAGGCATGCAGTGTCTTTCCGTCCATTATTTTTCCTCGCGAGTCAGGGCGCGCCACATGGCTTCAAACCCCAGCGAAATGTATTCAGTTGCGCGGGCAGGATTGCGGGCAGCGAATTCCATGGTTGTTTCTGCAAGTGTTAAAAAAAGCCCGTCGCCAAAGGCGCGATACTCGTCCGACATAAATTCAGGTCGCACGGAGCGATGGCAAAGATCGCGCAGTTCCGGGAACATATCGTCAGCCTTCTGTTCTGTTTCTTTACTGATTTTCTCGCTGACGGCCAACTGGCGAATGGTGCGATGTCCGCAGGTATGATTCAGACCCCAGCTAATGTAGCTATTCCAGATGTAGTGAGTCATGGTTTTGGCATCGGTCACTGAGCGATCCAGATTTGCCATCATTGACTGGCAGAGATCGTGTTTTAAAAAGAGGTAAAGTTCGTTGATCAAATCATCTTTGGTCGCGAAATAGCGAAACAACGTTCCCTCCGCAACCCCTGCATTGCGCGCGATTACGGCGGTAGAGGCCGCAATACCTGATTGTGCAAATGCTGTGGTTGCAGCTTCCAGTAATGCCAATTTTTTGTCTTCACTCTTCGGACGAGCCACTACACTTTACCCTTAAGTCTGTAAAAAACATGATTGAATCACGGCCTTTGCAGCACCGCAACGGCGAATGTCAAAGATTGAAAATCATCTTGACGGCGAACTTTCGATTTCTATAATGAGTGCTTACTCACTCATAATCAAGGGTCAGTCGCGCAAACCAGCGGAAAGGAGGCGCGTTTAAGGTCAGGATATGAAGCGTCTCACAGTTTGTGTGGTTGTTATTATGCTTATTGCCGCTGCTACAAGTTTACCGTTTGTACTCAATGCCGGATTTGGCCAGGCGCCGCAAGGGGCACAACTGAGTCAGGTTGAACAGTCGCCACACTATCGTGATGGACAGTTTCATAACCAGCTGCCGACACCGGGCTATACCGGTAACAAAGGTATGCTGGCGGCCTGGTGGGAGTTTCTGGTCGCTAAGCGTGAAAATGCGCGGCCAGCACAGCCGTTACCGTTGGTGGCGAGCGATCTCGCCGGGTTACCGCCGCAGCAGGATACTCTGGTCTGGCTGGGTCACTCTTCATGGTATTTGCAACTGGCGGGTCAACGCATCCTGATTGATCCGGTGTTCAGCAACTATGCCGCGCCGTTTTCATTTCTAAATAAAGCCTTTGCCGGGGATTATCCGTGGACCGCACAGACAATGCCGGAGATCGATCTGCTTATCATCTCGCACGATCACTATGACCATCTGGATCTCGCCACCATCAAGGCGTTAATGCCAAAGATTAAGCGGGTGATTACGCCGCTGGGGGTGGGGTCGCATCTGCGTTATTGGGGAATGCGCAGCGAAATAATCGACGAACGTGACTGGAATCAGTCCGTCAGAGTGACGGACTCACTGATTGTGCATGTTCTGCCAGCCCGCCATTTTTCGGGACGAGGCATTAAGCGTAATCAGACGCTATGGGCCAGCTTTATGTTTGAAACGCCGGAACAGAACATTTATTACAGCGGTGATTCCGGCTATGGACCGCATTTTAAAGCCATTGGCGAGCAGTTTGGCTCGGTTGATTTGGCGATTATGGAGAACGGTCAGTATGACCTGGACTGGAAGTTTATTCACATGATGCCGGAAGAGACGGCTCAGGCCGCGGCGGATCTGCATGCGAAAGCCGTTTTGCCTGGGCACGCAGGTCGTTTTGTTCTGGCGAAACATACCTGGGATGATCCGTACAAACGACTGGCGCTTGCAAGCCGCCAACAAGATTACCGACTGCTGACGCCGATGCTGGGTGAACCGGTCATACTGTCCGAACCGGACCAAACATTTGCGGCCTGGTGGCAGCAGGCGAATCAATGAACACAGGGGAGAGCATGATGACGATTTCTGCTCAGGTAATTGATACGATTGTTGAATGGATTGATGATAATTTGAATCAACCATTGCGCATTGATGATGTTGCCCGCCATGCGGGTTATTCAAAATGGCACCTACAGCGTCTTTTTATGCAGTACAAAGGCGAGAGCCTGGGGCGTTACATCCGCGAGCGTAAACTGCTGCTGGCGGCGCGCGATCTACGCGATACCGATCAGAAAGTGTACGACATCTGTTTGAAGTACGGATTTGATTCGCAGCAGACCTTTACGCGTATTTTTACCCGTACGTTTAGTCAACCGCCTGGCGCTTATCGCAAAGAAAATCATAGCCGAACGCATTAACGGCACCGGGTTCTCGCGGGCTTAATCCGCCAGCGAGAACCAGCGCCGCCAAATGTAGCGCAGCACAAAATACTCAATCATCCCCAGTAGTAAAAACCACAGGCAAAACAGCAAAGTGTAAAACTGGTTGAGATCCATCAGATGAAAGGTGGCGACCAGTTTTTGCGCCAGCACCAGGCCCAGTGAAGGGGCTGGCAAGAGCAGGCAGGACAGAAAAGCCAGCAGCAGGATCCCTGCGGCGGTCATCAACGATTCAAGCGGGTGTTTCATGATATTGTTAAAGTTGAGTTAAAATACCATTGTCCGGGATCTCTGCGGGCAACGCAAATCCCACGCCTAAAGCCCTGCCCAAATCTCACAGTGTTTTTTCACCAGACCACTCAACGATCCGCCTTCCGCCACGAAATCCCGCATATTCTGTGCTTCATCATGACCATTTTTAACCTGTAGGCGTAAGGCTTCAATCGCGCTGGTCGCACCCACTTTGTCCGCAGAGGCGGCGACATTCTCCAGCAGCCGTAGCGTGTCATCCGCCAGGCGATGTCCATCGCCCGTATTCACGTCGGTGACGATTCCCGCCATACCAAAACGGCAGGCCTGAAAACGGTTGAATTTATACAGTAAATAATCCTGCTCCTGGTGTTTGAATGGACGTTTGGTGAGTAACCAGTGGGCGGTGGACTGAATCAGTCCCGCCATATTGACCGCGTGTTTAAGGGTCAACGGAGTGTCCATTACCCGAACCTCAACCGTACCGAAGTGCGGGCTGGGGCGGATATCCCAGTGCAAATCTTTAATGCTATCAATCATGCTGGTGTAAGCCAGGCGACGAAATAGTCCCGTAAATTCCGGCCAGTTATTCACCCATGGCATCGGACCGTTATCGGGAAATCCGGAGAATATATTCAGGCGCGAGCAGGCAAATTGCGTGTCGGATGTTTGCATATAAGGTGAGGCGGCAGAGAGCGCAATAAAATGAGGAACAAATCGCGACAGCCCGTGCAGGAGGTAAATGGCATCATCACCGTTGGCGCAGCCAACATGGACGTGTTGACCGAAAACGGTCGCCTGCTGAATAAGATAACCAAAATTTTCCAGATTACGTCGATAGCGTTCGTCATCGCAGACTTCCTGACGTTGCCATTTTTGAAATGGGTGCGTACCACCGCCGCAGATGGCGAGGTGATGCTCTGCCGCAACCCGCATGATTACCTGCTGCATGGCCGACAATTCAGCATCAGCCTGGTCGATATTGCGACAAACTCCGGTTGCCATCTCCAGCATACTTTCGGTGATGTCGTGCTTCACTTCCCCGGCGGTAAGCTGCGGCTTAATGGCGTCAATCAGCCGGGAAGAATCCTGGCTCAGGTCGTAACCTGGGGGATTAACCACCTGCATTTCCAGTTCAATGCCTAACGTAAAAGGGTCGGAAACATGAAAATCGGGTAGTGACATAGGGTTCTCTTCAGCGTTGATTTTGATTAAGTATAGAAGGGCTGCTGGTTTTCTGTTCGGCGTAAGAAATCATCGCATGACGCTTTGAAGGCGAAATGGCAGGTGCTATAACTATTTTTTGCTTCGCAACAGGGGTTGAGTCGTGCCGGAAATAAATCTGTATGGACAGACAGTCGGCGATGTTGTTCCGGACTGGAAAGGTGCCGCCGTGCTGCCACGGGAAGAGCTTGTTGGGCAGTACTGCCGTTTGGTTCCTCTGGATGCTGACAGCCATGCCGCCGACCTGTTTGATGCCTATGCGCAGGCACCCGACGATCGCGACTGGACCTGGCTTGCAAGCTCTCGCCCAACGAGCGTTGAAGCCGCGGCTTGCTGGATCACGGCAAAATCCACTGACGCCTCTCTGGTTCCTTATGCGGTAATTGAACAGCGTTCCGGGCGTGCCGTTGGCCTGGTGTGTTTTATGGCGATCGAGCGGGAGCATGGCTCGGTCGAAATTGGTCATGTGACCTGGTCGCCGCGCATGAAAAATACGGTACTCGGCACCGAAAGCGTCTGGCTGCTGCTGCGTCAGGCGTTTGCGTTAGGGTACCGTCGTGTGGAGTGGAAATGCGATTCGTTGAATACGGCGTCGCGACGGGCGGCAGAGCGTCTTGGATTTATCTTTGAAGGGCGTTTTCGCCAGAAGATTGTGCGTAAGGGGCGCAACCGCGACAGCGACTGGTTATCAATAATTGATAGCGAATGGCCGCAGCGCGATGCCGCATTGCAGCGCTGGCTGGCTGCCGACAACTTTGATGAACATGGGCGGCAACGCAGGTCGATGGCAGAGTGCTTTTCCTGTGAGGTCGTCAACGCTGAGACAGTGCAGACGCAACAGCAAGGTTATCAACAATGCTGGCAACAGGAACACGGTCCGGTGGCGCAAACACCGCCCGCGCCGCTGGCTGATTTTCTCGCCGCGCAACCCCATAATCCCAATCCCGTCTACGACACGCTCAGCTCTCGAGCAGGATTAGCGGCGCTGACAAAAGCGAATGTATCCGCCCTGGAGCCGATGGCGGCGATTATCAATACTGAAGTAGATACCGGGGAGCGTCGCATTCCGGTACGGATTTATCGCCCGACACTTACCACAGAGCCGAAGGTGGTGGTGTTTATCCATGGCGGCGGACATCTGAGTGGTTCGGTGGAGGTGTACGACCCTATCGCCCGACATCTGGCGATGGCGACAAAAAATACCGTTGTTGCGGTTGATTATCGACGTGCGCCAGAAAATCCTTATCCGGCGGGTCTTTGCGATGCTAAAGCCGCGATAGAAAACGTCTGGTCGCTGCTCGAAAGTCAGCATATTCCTTATACTCGCCAACTTACGCTTATTGGTGACAGCGGCGGCGGTGCTTTCAGCGCGACGCTGGCCGCTGCTTTATCCCGTGAGCTGCCGGGATTAATTCATCGCCTGGTGCTGATTTATCCAAGCCTGGACTACACCCTGAACTGGCCGTCGGTACAGGAGAATGGTTCAGGAAAGCTGCTGGATGAAAGCAAAATACGCTGGTATTTTCAGCAATATTTCCGCAATGGAGAAGATCGTAAACAGGCGTCTCCGCTTTATCTGCCGCTGAGCCAGAATTTTCCATCTACCCTGGTATTCAGTGGTGGGCTGGATCCGTTACGGGATGAGGGTTTTGCATTTGTCGCCAGATTGCAGGCGGAGAGGATATCCGTTCAGCATGTGCACTTTCCTGGGATGACGCACGCATATTTGATGCTGGAGGATAAAGTTCCGCAG
The DNA here is from genome assembly GCF_005281305.1 of Citrobacter sp. wls706. Classification (NCBI taxonomy): domain Bacteria; kingdom Pseudomonadati; phylum Pseudomonadota; class Gammaproteobacteria; order Enterobacterales; family Enterobacteriaceae; genus Citrobacter; species Citrobacter sp. wls706. The sequence continues at coordinate 448,618 of NZ_SZXG01000037.1, forward strand.
GAGGCGCAGGCTACGTATCAGGCGATTGGTGAGTTTGTTAAAAAATAACGTCGCACAGCGTAATGACCTGGCGATCGCGCTGAAACCAGCGAACGTTAATTTCCTGCCCGGCGAGGCTTTGCGAAAATAAGGGCTGGATTCGCAAGGTTATCTGGGTTGGGGTGAGGGCGGTAACTTTAGCGCTGGCGAACCCCGGTAACGCCGTAGTGTGTTCCGAAAACGTTTTATACAGGCTCTCCTTTGCGCTGAACGCCAGGGTTAAGGCGAGTGGAAAGGGCAGGTTGGCGTGATGCATAATCTGTCGTTCGTGGTTATCGACAATGCTGTCAGCCAGCTCAACGGCGGTTGGTGGTGGAAAAATAGTTTCGATGTCCACTCCAACGGGACGCGTCGACGCCACCGCCAGCGCAGTTGATGCGCTATGGCTGATGCTGCCAAACAGATTTTGCGGCCATAACGGTTGGCGTTGTGCGCCGATGCCGGGTACGGTTTTGAGGCCAAATTCGCGCAGAGCGTATACTGCAGCGATCCGCCCTGCTAAGTGTTCAGCGTTACGCTTACGTCCACTGGACAGGAGCTGAGCGTGGTGGGGGAGCCAGAGCAGCTCCTGCTCATGGAAGCTGGCGGGATCAAACTCGACAATATGCAGCGTGTGGTCTGCGAAAGTGAGTGGTGTGTGCGTGGTGTGCATGCTAGTGATGATTTCCCTCTCCCCACAGGCGAGGAGAGGGATAAACGTTATCAGAAGTGCGTGTTCACGCTCATGAACCACGTCCGGCCCGGTTCGTTATAGGTGTATGCGCCTGCGCCCGCCATATAGTCGCCAGTTTTGATATCACTGGTGGTTTGGGCATTACCTTCACGCCACAGACGTTTGTCGAAGACGTTATCCACGCCGCCGGTCAGGCTGACGTTTTTCGTCACATCCCAGGTCGCGCTCAGACCGACGATGCTGTACGGGCTGACTTCACTCGCCGAACTGCCGGTAACCGGTTTGCCCTGGTAATCATATTTTTTCGGCTGCTGTTTGCCGTACCAGGTAAAGGTTGATTGCAGTGACAAATCTTCGCGTGCCTGCCAGCTCAGCGTTGAGTTCAGCGTGTACTCAGGAATAATCGACAGGCGTTCGCCGGTCTCTTTATTCTTACTTTGCAGCATGTAAGTGATGTTGTTGGTCCAGGTAACGGTTTCGCTAACCGGCACGTTCAACGTCCCTTCCAGACCCTCAACCACCGCTTTAGGCACATTTTCCCACTGATAGATATCGGTGTAGGTTGTTGTTTCTTTGCCCGTAGTCGGGTTTTTCTGGGTAATTGACGTTCTGCTTAGCGGTGCGGTTCCCGCTTCGATCTTGTTGCGGTAATCGTTACGGAACCAGGTAACGCCTGCAAGCCAGCCGTCGCGTTTGAACTCCAGACCAATCTCTTTGTTGATGCTGGTTTCAGCTTTCAGGTCATCGTTACCCATCATATAGCAGCCAATACCGGTGGCAGAACCGGTGGCGTAGCAACCCTGGCCTTTGCTGTACAGAATATAATTCGGGTTAGTCTGGTACAGGCTAGGTGCTTTATAGGCGCGCGCGATGCCCATTTTCAGCGTAAAGTCGTCGCCCAGCCCCTGAGACAGGTTCAGCGACGGGCTCCAGTTATCGCCCACAATGCTGTGGTGATCGAAACGCAGACCCGGCGTCAGCATGGTGCTGTCGGTCAGTTCCATGTTGTTTTCAGCAAACAGAGAGAAAATTTCAGCTTGTGAATACGGGCTACGATCTGTACTGCTGGCACCAGGTATGTTCCCCCCCATAAACGTCTGGGTATTGGAACTCATGTCTTTCATACGCTGCTGATTCCACTCGGTACCCAGCGTCAGGTTCTGATTAACCAACAGGTCGAATGGAATGCTAATTTCGCTGTGTAGAGTGACATCCGCCAGGTCAGTGTCAGTAAAATGATTACTGTTAAATAATCCTTCAAGACCTCCTGCCAGACCTTCACCTAAGCGAGAGTTGCGGGTGTGTTCGTACTGCGCCCAGTTGCTGGTGGTAATGCCGCTGTCCCAACCGCCGTTCCACGTCAGCGCATAGTTCTGGCGGTACATACGGTTAGTTTCTTTACCGTAGTATTTTTTTACCAGCCCATTGGTTTTGTTATCGTTGTTGGTGTTCTGAGTGTCGCCAGCATACAGATTGCCCTGGCGGCTGTAGCCTGCTTCAAACTCCAGCGATTGCATCGGAGCAAAATCCCAACGCAGCTGGCCGTTGATATCTTTGTTTTTTACCCCTTCACGACCGGCTGGCATCGTATCGGCGTATGACCCTGTACGAGCCGACTGGTGACCGTCGTTGATGTCCCATGCGTCGGCCTGAGTTTTATCGAGATTACCGTACAGACGGAAGCTGAAATCCCCACCCAATGGGCCGTTCAGGCTAAAGTTGGTACGTTTGGTCGAGCCTTCGTCTTTGTGTTCCGGGGCATTGAAATAGGTATCCCACGAACCGTGCCATTCATTGCTGCCTTTTTTGGTGATGATATTCACCACGCCGCCCGCAGCACCATTGCCGTAACGTGCGGCGGCAGGACCACGCAGCACTTCAATACGCTCGATCATCTCCGGTGGCACCCAGGCGGTATCGCCGCGGGTATCACGCTCGCCGCGCCAGCCCTGACGCACGGAGTTACGGCTGGTCACCGGTTTACCGTCGATCAGAATCAGGGTGTTTTCTGGACCCATACCACGAATATCAATCTGACGGTTGTTACCGCGCTGGCCGCTGGTTGAGTTACCAGTCAGGTTAACGCCAGGCATGGTACGGATGATTTCCGCCACATCTCGGGCGGGAGGATTTTTACGGATTTCATCCGCGGTGATGGTTGAAACACCCGGCGCCTGCAGGTTCTGCTGAGCGGCGGTAACGACGATAGTGTCTTCATGAGAGACAGCGGCGTTTTCAGTTTGATCTTCTGCCATTGCTGGCAGTGCTACCCCGTAAATCCCTAAATTGACCAATAAGGCCAGTGAATGAATCTTGTTGTTCATTGTATGTCCTGCTGTTCTTTTAGCCACGAGAACCCATGTGCCGTGGTGCGGCATTTGGTCTGATGTCGCCCGCATCCGCGTAAACCCTCCATTCCAGAAAAAGTACGCAGCGCCAGGTCGGTTTATAAGTGGTGAAAAACTGTGCGCGCTTCCCACAGCGCGACAATACGCTATTGCAAATGCAAATAGTTATCAATAATATTATCAATATATTTCACGCTGAATCATAAAAATTCACAATAAACATGGGGTTATGGCGGTGACGACGTTAAAGACGGGAAGCGAAGCGTGGTGGCAGTCGAAAAAAGGCCCGGAGTGGGAGCGTGAAGAGAACGGAAATTATCGGGTAACCTTCTGGTGGCGTGACCCGCAGGGAACGGAAAAAGAGTCAGCCATTCGTCGTGTGTGGGTCTATATCACCGGCGTCACCGACCACCATCAAAATGTCCCCCCTCAGTCGATGCAACGTATTAGCGGTACGAATGTTTGGTGCTGGAGTGTTTCCCTCAGCGCCCACTGGCGCGGTAGCTACTGTTTCATTCCCACCGCTCGGGACGATATTTTTTCCGCGCTGACGGCGGGTGAAGCGCCTGACCGAACTGTGTTGCGTGAAGGCTGGCGACAATTGTTACCGCAGGCGATTGCCGATCCTCTTAATCCTCAGAGCTGGCGGGGAGGTCGTGGCCATGCGGTGTCTGCGCTGGAAATGCCAGACGCTCCCGTACAGCCTGGATGGGATCAGCCTGAAGATCCCGATTGCCCCGCAGTTTGCCTGCAATGGCACAGCACCAGGCTTGGGAATACGCGTCGCGTATGGGTATTTACCACCGGCGACGCCCGACCAGAAGCGCGTCCGCTGGCTATCCTGCTGGACGGTCAGTTTTGGGCACAAAGTATGCCGGTCTGGCCTGCACTGGCTGCGCTCACGCACCGCGGAGAACTCCCACCCGCCGTATATCTTCTGATTGACGCGATCGACACATCTCATCGTAGTCGCGAACTGCCGTGTAACGCCGATTTTTGGTTGGCGGTACAGCAGGAGCTATTGCCGCTGGTAAAGACGACCACTGCGTTCAGTGACGATCCGCAGCGCACGGTGGTCGCCGGACAAAGTTTTGGCGGGTTGTCTGCGCTGTATGCGGGACTGAACTGGCCCGCGCGCTTCGGCTGTGTGCTTAGCCAGTCCGGTTCTTACTGGTGGCCGCATCGCGGCGGTCATCAGGATGGGGCGATTGTTGAGCAACTGAAGAGCGGCCAGGTCAGCGTGCAGGGACTGCGTATCGTTCTGGAGGCCGGGATCCGCGAGCCGATAATTTTTCGTGCCAATCAGGCGCTATATGCCCAATTACCCTCTGCACCACAATCTATTTTCTGGCGTCAGGTTGATGGCGGACACGATGCGCTTTGCTGGCGCGGCGGCCTGATGCAAGGGCTAATGACGCTCTGGCAGCCGCTTTCCGAGACGATTTAACCGGACGATGTTCCACGACAGGAGTTGAGTATGGAATTCAGTAACCCCTTCGATAATCCGCAGGGCCAGTTTTACATTCTGCAAAACCCACAGCGTCAGTTTAGCCTCTGGCCGCAGCAGTGCTCCCTTCCTGCTGGCTGGCAAGTCGCGTGCGAACCGCAATCGCCGGAAGCCTGCCAGCAATGGCTGGACGCAAACTGGACCACCCTGACGCCAGCAAACTACGTTGATGTGCAGGAGGCTCCATGACTCAGCGTTTACCGTTAGTCGCGGCTCAGCCGGGGATCTGGATGGCGGAAAAACTCTCCACCTTGCCCTCGGCATGGAGCGTTGCGCACTATGTAGAATTAACCGGTGAACTGAACGCGCCGTTGCTGGCAAAGGCAATCGTTGCCGGTCTGGATCAGGCTGATACCCTGCGGATGCGGTTTAGCGAAGATAACGGCGAGGTCTGGCAATGGGTCGATCCTACGCTCACTTTTGCGCAACCTGAAATTCTCGATCTACGTGAAAATGCCAACCCACATGAAGCAGCCCGCGCATTGATGCAGGCTGATCTGCAACAGGACTTACGCGCTGATGGCGGTAAACCGTTGGTTTTCCATCAGCTCATTCAGGTGGGAGATAAACGATGGTACTGGTATCAGCGTTATCATCATCTGCTGGTTGATGGCTTCAGTTTCCCGGCCATTACCCGCCAGATAGCCGCCATTTACCGCGCATGGCAGTGTGGACAATCCACGCCAGACTCGCCTTTTACGCCATTCGCCGAGGTCGTGGAAGAGTACCAACAGTATCGTCAAAGCGATGCCTGGCAACGTGATGGTGCTTACTGGACCGAGCAACGCAAGCAACTACCGCCCCCGGCCTCGTTGTCGGACAAACCGTTGCCGGGTCGTTCGGCCAGTGCCGATATTATTCGTCTGAAGCTAACCGCGCCAGAAGGAGCGTTCCGTCAGCTTGCGGCACGGATGCCTGACGTTCAGCGAGCAGATCTTGCCCTGGCGCTGGTGGCGTTGTGGCTGGGGCGTTTATGCAGCCGAATGGATTATGCCGCCGGGTTTATTTTTATGCGGCGTATGGGATCGGCGGCGCTCACGTCCACCGGACCGGTTTTAAACGTTTTGCCCTTTGGTGTGAGGTTGGATGCGGCAGAAAACTTGCCTGCGCTGGCACAGCGGTTGGCAGGGCAGTTGAAGAAAATGCGGCGACATCAGCGTTATGACGCTGAACAAATTGTGCGCGATAGCGGGCGTGCAGCCGCTGCCGAGCCGCTGTTCGGCCCGGTGCTGAACGTGAAAATATTCGATTATCAGCTGAATATTCCGGGCGTTCAGGCGCAGACCCATACCCTGGCGACAGGCCCGGTCAACGATCTTGAGCTGGCGCTATTCCCGGATGAAAACGGTGGGCTAAGTATTGAAATCCTCGCCAATAAACAGCGTTACGATGCCGCGACGCTGGCGCAACACGCATCGCGTTTAACCGCGCTTATCGAACAGTTTGCCGACAATCCGGCGCTACGCTGTAGTGAGGCCGGGATGCTGTTGCCAGCGGAGTATGAACGGCTGGCGAAGATTAACGACACGACGGTGGAGATCCCGTCCACTACGCTGAGCGCGCTGGTGGCACAGCAGGCCGATAAAACGCCGGATGCCCTGGCGCTGGCCGATGCTCGCTATCAGTTAAGCTATCGCGAAATGCGCCAGCAGGTTGTGGCGCTGGCGCAGCTACTGCGTGCGCGTGGCGTACAGCCAGGTGACAGCGTTGCGGTAGCATTACCGCGTTCCGTGTTCCTGACGCTGGCGCTGCACGGTATTGTTGAAGCCGGCGCCGCCTGGCTACCATTGGATACCGGATACCCGGACGATCGCCTGCGGATGATGCTCGAAGACGCGAAGCCGAAATTGTTGATCGCAACCGATGAACAACTGGCGCGCTTTGGCGATATCCCAGGACTGGAAAGTCTGTGCTACAACGCGCCGCTTCCTGTGGGTGATACCGCGCCGTTGGCCCTCTCTCAACCTAATCATACGGCCTATATTATTTTTACTTCCGGTTCTACCGGCAGACCAAAAGGGGTGATGGTCGGGCAAACGGCCATCGTTAACCGTTTGCTGTGGATGCAAAATCACTATCCGCTGACGGCAGAGGATGTGGTGGCGCAAAAAACGCCGTGCAGTTTTGATGTCTCGGTGTGGGAATTTTTCTGGCCGTTTATTGCCGGCGCAAAATTGGTGATGGCGGAACCTGAGGCACACCGCGACCCGCTGGCGATGCAGCAATTCTTCGCCCAATACGGGGTGACGACCACTCACTTTGTCCCTTCCATGCTGGCTGCTTTTATTGCGTCATTGACGCCGGAAACTGCGCAGGAAAGTTGTGCCTCGCTGAAGCGGGTATTCTGCAGTGGCGAAGCCTTGCCTGCAGATTTATGTCGTGAGTGGGAACAGTTGACCCATGCGCCATTGCACAATTTATACGGGCCAACCGAAGCGGCGGTCGATGTGAGCTGGTATCCGGCCTGGGGGGAAGCGCTCGCCGCCGTAACCGGCAACAGCGTGCCGATTGGTTATCCGGTATGGAACACCGGTTTGCGGATCCTTGATGCCATGATGCGTCCGGTGCCCTTCGGCGTAGCGGGCGATCTATACCTGACGGGGATCCAACTGGCGCAGGGCTATCTGGGACGAGCGGATCTGACGGCAAGCCGCTTTATCGCCGATCCGTTTAATGCCGGTGAACGCATGTACCGTACCGGGGATGTGGCCCGCTGGCTGGAAAATGGCGCGGTGGAATATCTCGGGCGCAGCGATGACCAGCTTAAAATTCGCGGACAGCGTATTGAACTGGGGGAAATTGATCGGGTGATGCAGCAACTGCCCGATGTCGAGCATGCTGTTGCCCATGCCTGCGTATTTAATCAGGCAGCGGCGACCGGCGGCGATGCGCGTCAACTGGTGGGGTATGTGGTGTCGCAATCGGGTTTACCGCTGGACACATCTGGATTGCGGGAGAGTCTGCGCGAAAAACTGCCAGCGCATATGGTGCCGACGGTATTGTTGCAACTGGCGGAGCTGCCGCTCAGCGCGAACGGTAAATTGGATCGTAAAGCGCTACCGATGCCTCAGCTAACGTCGCGTACAACGGGACGTGCGCCGCGCCCAGGGATCGAAACCACCATTGCGCGCTCTTTTGCAGCCTTGCTGGATTGTGAGGTCAATGATGTGGAGGCGGACTTCTTTGCGCTTGGTGGTCATTCGTTGCTGGCGATGAAGCTGGCAGCGCAGTTGAGCCGGGTTTTTGAGCGTCAGGTGACGCCTGGTCAGATTATGGTGGCTTCTACTGTTGAACAACTCAGCGCATTGCTGGAGAGTCAGGATGATGAACAGTCGCAGCGTCTGGGATTTGAGACGCTGCTGCCGCTGCGTGAAAGTCACGGCCCAACGCTGTTTTGCTTCCATCCGGCGTCGGGTTTTGCCTGGCAGTTTAGCGTGCTGTCGCGTTACCTCAGTCCACAGTGGTCGATTATAGGCATTCAGTCACCGCGACCGGATGGACCCATGCAAACGGCGGAAAACCTCGATGCGGTATGTGACCATCATCTGGCAACGCTGCTTAACCAGCAGCCTCACGGCCCATACTATTTATTAGGTTATTCACTGGGAGGCACTTTGGCGCAGGGGATTGCCGCGCGTTTACTCGCTCGGGGTGAGAAAGTTGCCTTTCTGGGGCTGCTGGATACCTGGCCGCCGGAAACGCAAAATTGGCAGGAAAAAGAGGCTAATGGCTTGGATCCTGCCGTACTGGCGGAGATCGAGCGTGAACGTGAAGCGTTTCTGGCCGCACAGCAGGGCAATGCGTCTGACGCGTTATTCAACGCTATCGAAGGTAATTATACCGATGCGGTTCGCCTGTTAACCACAGCCCACAGCGTACCTTTTGCGGGCCACGCTACGTTGTTTGTTGCTGAACGCACATTACCGCAGGACGTTAGCCCTGAACGTAGCTGGTCACCATGGATATCCAGTCTGGATGTTTATCGTCAGGACTGCGCGCATGTCGACATCATTTCTACCACCGCCTTTGAGACGATAGGGCCTGTAATTAATGCGCTGATTAATCAATCTGTGTAACAAAGTCACTTTTGCTATTGCGGCGATCGAACAACCCCATAATGCAGCGTCATGTTGTGGGGTTGTTACTTTACTGTGTGATGGGTTGGCAAGGAGAGTGAATAAATTCCGAATATAATTTTTGGTAGGGGCTGATGCGTAAAGAAAGTTTCGGATAATTCTGACTAGCTGGTAGACTTCTCCCACGGGAGTGTTTTTCTTATGGGAAAGTTTTCAGGTCACGCAACATGTCATCATTAAATATTAAGCAAGACAACGTTTCGGAATTTACTGCCTATCCTCAGCCTGCGGTAAACGCCAACGAAATAGATTTGGTTAACCTGATCGAAATCTTATGGCGCGCCAGGACGAAAATTGTGGCTACCGTTTTCGCCTTTGCCTGCGTGGGTATCCTGGTCTCTTTCCTGCTGCCGCAAAAATGGACCAGTCAGGCCATCGTGACCCCAGCAGAACCGGTTCAGTGGCAGAACCTCGAGAATACGTTGACCAAATTGCGCGTACTGGATATGGATATTGGCGTTAGCCGTGGGGATGTGTTTAACCTGTTTATCAAAAAATTCCAGTCACCCTCATTGTTAGAAGATTATCTGCGTTCTTCACCCTATGTGATGGATCAATTGAAAGGCGCTGATATTGACGAAATGGACCTGCACCGCGCAATCGTCAGGCTCAGTGAAAAAATGACCGCGGTTGACGCCAATGTCGGTAAGAAGAATGAGACCTCGCTGTATACCGCGTGGACCCTGAGCTTTACCGCCCCTCAGGCCGAAGAAGCCCAGTCTGTGCTACAGGGATATATCCGATATATTTCTGATATTGTAGTGAAAGAAACGTTGGAAGATATTCGCAATAAACTGTTCATCAAAACCAGTTATGAGAAAGAAAAATTGGCGATGGATCGCGTCAGGCTCAAAAACCAGATGGAAGCAAATATCCAGCGACTCAACTACTCCCTGGAAATTGCGAATGCCGCCGGGATTAAAAAGCCGGTCTACAGTAATGGCCAGGCGGTGAAAGATGACCCTGATTTCTCTATTTCACTGGGCGCTGACGGTATCTCGCGTAAATTAGAAATAGAAAAATCAGTAACAGATGTTGCGGAGATTAACGGAGAATTACGTAACCGCCAATATCACGTTGATCAACTGTTAGCGATGAATGTGAGTGACGTAAAATTTACGCCGTTTAAATATCAGCTTTCACCTTCGCTGCCAGTGCATAAAGATGGTCCGGCTAAATCGATGATCGTTATTCTGGCGGCGTTACTGGGTGGTATGGTGGCCTGTGGTGGCGTTCTGCTGAACTACGCCATGGTGTCGCGTAAGCAAAAAATGACGTTTATTGATCAGCAACTGGTGTGATTAATTGGCGTATGGCGGCGGGCAGTCGCCATACGTTAAATCTCGCTATTTGTTGCGCCCTAGTGGCACCACTAACGGCGTGCCGGCAACTGGATCGTCGATAATCATACAGCGTAATCCATAGATTTTTTCGATAAGCTCCGCAGTAACAATCTCCTTCGGTGCCCCCTCGGCAATAATTTTTCCGTCACGAAGCGCAATCAGATGCGTGGCGTAGCGACAGGCCTGATTGAGGTCGTGCAGAACGGCAGCCAGCGTGTAACCCTTCTCCCGGTTGAGTTCACTGAGCAGCTCCAGCAGATCAATCTGATGGCTGATATCCAGCCAGGTGGTGGGTTCATCGAGCAACATAATCGATGTTTCCTGCGCCAGTACCATTGCAATCCATGCGCGCTGACGTTGCCCGCCGGAAAGAGTATCTACACTTTGCGCCGCCAGATGCGTGATCCCTGTGGCCTGCATCGCTGTGTTTACCGCGATTTCATCTTCTTGCCGCCAGCGGGTAAACAGCGGCTGATGTGGGTAACGCCCGCGAGCAACCAGCTCCTGTACGGTAATATCGCCCGGCGTGGTGGCGTTTTGCGCCAGCAAACCTATTCTGCGAGCGACCTCTTTGCTGGCATAGTGCTGAATATGCTCACCGTCGAGCCAAACCTTGCCGTGTGCGGGTGCCATCAGACGACTCAGTGTACGTAGTAGCGTTGATTTCCCGCAGCCGTTTGGCCCAATGATCGCAGTAAAGTGACCGTCGGGAATCGACACATTGAGGTTTTCCGCTACGGTAAACTTGCCATAACCCAGTGTTAACTGGTCGCCGCGCAAACGGGCAACTGATTCGATCATTTTTTGCGGGACTCCTGAATTAACAAGACGATAAGATAAACACCGCCGAGGCTTACGGTGACAACGCCCACCGGAAGCTGATAAGGCATAAACAGCTGTTGGGCGCATAAATCCGCCATCAGCAGCAGCAATGCGCCGCACAGCGCTGACAGGGTTAATCCCCAGCGGGATGTGCCGCTAAGTCGACGCGCAATATGCGGGGCGACGAGAGCAATAAAGGAAATTGGACCTGCCAGCGCGGTGGCGGCGGCGGTCAGTACCACGGCGACCAGCATCATCATCAGACGCGAACGCTCAACGCTGACGCCAAGCGCACAGGCGCTGTCATCACCCATTTCCAGTAAACGCATCCGGCGCACCAGCAGTGTGGCGCACACCAGCATCACAATAATCAGCGGGGCAGAAGGCCAGGTCTTGGCCCAGGTCAGGCCATTGAGCGATCCGGCGTTCCACAGTCCGGCTGTTAACGCGGTTTCTAATGATGCTTTCAGTAGCAGCCAGGTGTTGAACGCCACCAGCATAGCGCGTATGCCAATACCAATAATAATTAGCCGGAAGGTGTCGATACCATTACGCCAGGCGAGCGCCCAGACTACCAGTGAAGTCAGGATCCCACCCAGCATAGCCGCCAGTGCGATAGCGGTGAGATGCTGGCCGAACAGCACCATTGCCACCAGTACACCGCTCCAGGCACCGGTATTGAAACCCATCACATCCGGGCTGCCCAACGGGTTGCGCATCAGCGACTGAAATATTGCGCCGCTCACGCCCAGTGCCGCGCCAATCAATAGCGCCATGAGCACGCGTGGCAAACGCCATTCGGTTACCACCAGCGTAATACTGCGCGGCGCATCGCCGAACAGAGCGGCAATAATTTGCTGAGTTTCCAGCGTAACGACCCCGCTACGCAGGCTCCACAATCCAACGACGAGACAACCTACAACCAGCAGCATGCTGCTGATGATCAGGCGACGTGAGCGATGCATCATGCGCCACCCCCGCGCGATTTACGGCGTACCAAAAAGATAAGCACCGGCGCGCCGATAAACGCGCTGACCACCGAAACACGCAGCTCACCGGGGACAATCACACGACCGATAATATCGGCAATTAACAGTAGAGAGGGGGTTGCCAGCAGAGTGACGGGCAATGACCAGCGGTGATCGGCGCCTACCAGCCAGCGCGCCATATGCGGCATCATCAGGCCGATAAAGGCGATAGGACCAACAATCGCGGTCGCGCTGCCGCACAGGACAGTGATCGCCAGCAGGCCGATAAACTGCGTACGAGCGACTTTACTGCCAAGCGCGGTTGCGGTGTCACTGCCGAGACTCAGGCTATTCAGGGCACGGCTGAGGAACAATGCGACAGCCGCGGCAATCAGTACCGGCAACAGTACTACCTTCAGCGTCTGCAGGCTGCGGATATCCAGGGAACCGGCCTGCCAGAAACGCAACTGATCGTAGACGTCCGGGTTGAGTAGGGCGATGCCGGTGGATAGCCCCTCGAGCACTGCACCCAGCGCAACGCCCGCCAGCGTCAGTCGTACCGGGCTGAGTTGCCCACCGCCCTGGCTACCGGTAAACGCCACAATCAGCGAGGCGGCCAGCGCCCCGGCAAAAGCCATCAGCAATTGTTCCTGTGGCGAAGAGAAACCGAACAGCGACGCGCCCAGCACGATGGCGAAGCTGGCGCCAGAGTTAACGCCAAGGATCCCCGGATCGGCGAGCGGGTTACGCGTGAGCGTTTGCATTAATGCGCCCGCCAGACCCAACGCGCCGCCGGCGAGCAGTCCTGCCAGCGTGCGTGGCAGTCGCGCGTCCAGCACGATGGTGCAATCCGCGCTTTGGCAACTGCCGGAGAGTGCGTCCAGCACCACGGAGGCAGGTAGCGATTTTGCGCCAATAACCAGACTTAATACCGTGGTGAGAACAAGTAATAACAATAGTCCGGGCACGGCGAAGGCGCGTGTCGCGGAAACAGAGCATGACATATCAACTTCCCTGATAATGATAGTAATTATCGTTATCGATCTTATTTGGATATGTTAGCATGTGCAGCCATCGAATGGATATTGAAAAAGTACCTGGTAAGGCTCTGTAATGAATCGACAATCCTGGCTGCTTAATCTCAGCCTGTTAAAGACCCACCCTGCATTTCGCGCCGTCTTCCTCGCTCGTTTTATTTCCATTGTCTCTTTGGGGCTGCTCGGTGTGGCGGTTCCGGTACAGATCCAGATGATGACCCAATCGACCTGGCAAGTCGGTTTGTCGGTGACGTTGACCGGCAGCGCGATGTTTATTGGCCTGATGGTTGGCGGCGTACTGGCCGACCGCTATGAGCGTAAAAAAGTGATCCTGTTGGCGCGTGGAACCTGTGGCATCGGCTTTATTGGTTTGTGTCTGAATGCGCTGCTGCCCGAACCGTCGTTACTGGCGATTTATCTGCTTGGTTTATGGGACGGTTTCTTTGCCTCGCTGGGCGTGACAGCTTTGCTGGCAGCAACGCCGGCGTTGGTCGGGCGGGAAAACCTGATGCAGGCCGGGGCGATTACCATGCTGACGGTGCGTTTGGGTTCGGTCATTTCGCCGATGCTTGGCGGAGTGCTGCTGGCGACCGGCGGCGTGGCCTGGAACTACGGGCTGGCGGCGGCAGGCACGTTCATAACCTTACTGCCTCTATTGAGCCTTCCCGCGTTACCTCCACCGCCGCAGCCGCGCGAGCATCCGCTGAAATCGCTGCTGGCAGCATTTCGCTTTTTGCTCGCCAGTCCGCTGATTGGCGGCATTGCGTTGCTCGGGGGCTTGTTGACCATGGCGAGCGCCGTGCGCGTGCTGTATCCGGCGCTGGCGATTAACTGGCAGATGTCGAGCGCGCAAATAGGTTTGCTGTATGCGGCTATTCCTCTTGGCGCGGCGGTGGGGGCATTGACCAGCGGACAGCTAGCGCACAGCGTTCGTCCGGGACTGATCATGCTGGGTTCTACCGTGGCTTCGTTCCTGGCTATCGGCCTGTTTGGCTTGATGCCGGTCTGGGAGCTTGGGGTAGTCTGCCTGGCGCTGTTCGGTTGGTTAAGTGCGGTTAGTTCTTTGTTGCAGTACACCCTGTTACAGACGCAAACGCCAGAAGCGATGCTCGGGCGAATTAACGGTTTGTGGACGGCGCAGAACGTCACCGGGGATGCGATTGGCGCGGCGCTGTTAGGCGGTTTGGGGGCGATGATGACGCCCGTCGCCTCGGCAAGCGTGAGTGGATTTGGGCTGGTGATTGTTGGTCTGCTACTGCTGCTGTTGCTGGGGGAACTACGTCGATTCCGGCAAATGCCAGTGAATGCCTGATGGCGTTATGCTTTACGGTTTGCAGGCCGGATAGGGCGTTAGCCGCATCCGGCGCTGGCTTTTAAAAGAGAGCCGACAGACGTTGCAACAGCTGCGTCGCGCTGTAGTAGTCGAGACGGAAGGTTTCCGTGCCCAGGGCGTAAACACGTTTATTTTGCACGGCTGGCAGATGCGCCAGAAGCGGATTGGCATAAATGGCGTCGGCATCTTTGCTGTCGCCAGCAAACAGGAACAGCGCTTCGCCGTTCAGGCCTGCCGCCAGATTTTCACCGCCAAGCTGGATGATATCGTGGCGTTTGCCCTGACTCTGGCTGGTGTGCAAACCAGCAGGCAACGGGGCCAGCGTGAAACCTAACTGTTCCATCAGCTTGCCCTGCGCCGACTCAGGCGTCCAAAGATTGGCACTGTGCGCCGCGGCGGTATACACCAGCGCGCTGACCGGCTGTGGTGGCAGGGTGATACGTTGCTTAACCGCTTGCAGTTGCTTATCAAATTCGGCAATACGTGCCGCTGCCTGTTGTTCCTGACCGGTAATTTCACCCAGTTGCGTCAGCAGCGACTGCCAGCTTTTGTCGTCGTAGTTGATGATAAGTGTGGGTGCGATGGTGGAAAGCTGATCGTATAGCGCGAGGGCGGAGTCGCCGCCGGTAGCGCTGATTAGAATCAGATCCGGCATTTGTGCCGCTACGGCCTCAGCGCTCGGTTCGCCGATGTACAGACGGCTGAGTTTGCGTTCCCTGGCCACGTCGCTCCATTGACGTAAAAAGCCCTGCGCATCGCCAATGCGGTTGTTCGGCGTGGTGGCGCCGCTGGCGATGACAGGGGCATCAATCGCCAGCAGCGAGCCGGTGAGGGTTACGCTGGTGGAGACAATGCGCTGCGGCTTATGCTCCAGCGTATGCGTGCCACGGCTGTCGGTGATCTGACGCGGCCAGTCGGCGGCGTGACCTAAAGAAACTCCTGAAATAAACACACCAGTCAGTAAAAGCACGGTGCGACAAAAAGAGGGGAGACTCACGAATCAGCTTCCTGTTATCAGTATAGTTAATGCTTCTCATTTTCATTGTTAGCGAGCAAGGATGCAAGCCAAAGTCGCACATTGTGCTGCCACAAGAGTTGACATACAGCCGCTTTGCTTTTAGGTTAGCGACCGAAAATATAAATGATAATCATTATTAGAGCCTTTATCATTTTTGGAGGATGATATGGATATGTCACTGGCCGAGGAAAAAACGCAGACTATGCCGACGCTCGCTCCCGACAGTTTTTTCTTTATGTCGCCGTATCGTAGTTTTACGACGTCAGGATGCTTCACCCGCTATGCGGAACCGGCAATTGATGGCGATTCGCCAGACAGCCCTTTCCAACACAAAATGCACGCACTGTTTGCTGATGCCAAATCGCAGGGCATCGCGAACCCCATCATGGTAGGGGCGATTCCTTTCGATACCCGCCAGCCATCATCGCTGTTTATTCCCCAATCGTGGCAGAGCTTCTCTCGCACGGCAAAGCAGCAATCATCACGTTACTTTAACCGGCATCAGTCATTAAACGTGGTTGAGCGTAAATCGATTCCGGAACAGGACTTTTTTGAAGAGATGGTTGCCCGGGCGGCGGCGCTGACGGCAACCCCGGAAGTCGACAAAGTGGTGTTGTCACGCCTGATCGATATCACCACCGATGCCAATATTGACAGTGGGGCGTTACTTGAACGCCTGGTGGCGCAAAATCCGGCGAGTTACAACTTCCATGTCCCTATTGAAGACGGTGGCGTATTGATTGGCGCCAGCCCGGAACTGCTGTTACGCAAAGAGGGCGATCGTTTCAGTTCTCTGCCGCTGGCCGGTTCGGCGCGTCGTCAGCCTGATGATGTGCTGGATCGCGAAGCAGGGATCCGCCTGCTGGCATCTGAGAAGGACCGCCATGAGCACGATCTGGTGACGCAGGCGATGAAAACGGTATTGCGCGATCGCAGCAGTGAACTGCAACTGCCTTCCTCTCCGCAACTGGTTACTACGCCGACGCTCTGGCATCTCGGTACGCCGTTTGAAGGTAAAGCCAACGCAGAGGAAAACGCGCTGACGTTGGCGTGCCTGTTGCATCCGACGCCTGCGCTGAGCGGTTTCCCGCATCAGGTTGCGCGCAAGCTGATCGCCGAGCTGGAGCCGTTCGATCGCGAACTGTTCGGCGGCATTGTCGGCTGGTGTGATGCCGAAGGCAACGGCGAATGGGTGGTGACGATCCGCTGCGCGAAGCTGCTGCGTAATCAGGTTCGTTTCTTTGCTGGCGCCGGAATTGTGCCTGCGTCTTCTCCGGTTGCGGAATGGCGTGAAACGGGAGCCAAGCTTTCCACCATGCTGAATGTTTTTGGACTGCATTAAGGAGTCATGATGAGTATTCCTTTCACCCGTTGGCCGGAGGAGTTTGCCCGCCGCTATCGTGAAAAAGGTTACTGGCAGGATTTGCCGCTGACCGACATTCTGACCCGTCATGCCGACAGCGACCATACGGCGATTATTGATGGTGAACGCCATTTGAGCTATCGCCAGCTGAATCAGGCCGCTGACAATCTTGCCTGCAGCCTGCGTCGTCAGGGAATCAAACCCGGCGAAACCGCATTGGTACAACTGGGCAATGTGGCTGAGCTGTACATCACCTTCTTTGCGTTACTCAAGCTGGGTGTCGCTCCGGTGCTGGCCCTGTTCAGCCATCAGCGTAACGAACTCAACGCCTATGCCAAACAGATTGAACCGGCGCTGCTGATTGCTGATCGCCAGCATGCGCTGTTTAGCGGGGAAGATTTTCTCAATGCCTTTGTGGCTGAACACAATTCAGTGCGCGTGGTGCAACTGCGCAATGATGAAGGCGAACATAACCTGCAAAAGGCGATAGACCAGCCTACGGCTGATTTTACCGCGACGCCATCGCCTGCTGATGAAGTGGCGTACTTCCAGCTTTCCGGCGGTACCACCGGCACGCCAAAGCTTATTCCTCGTACTCATAACGATTACTACTACAGCGTGCGACGCAGTAATGAGATCTGCCGCTTTACCGGGGAAACGCGCTATCTGTGCGCGATCCCGGCGGCGCATAACTACGCCATGAGTTCGCCTGGCGCGCTGGGCGTGTTCCTGGCTGGCGGCACGGTGGTTCTCGCGGCTGACCCGAGCGCAACCCTGTGTTTCCCACTGATTGAACAGCATCAGGTTAACGTCACGGCGCTGGTGCCGCCGGCGGTGAGTCTGTGGCTGCAGGCGATTGCGGAGTGGGGGAGTAATGCGCAATTGGCTTCGCTGACGCTGCTGCAAGTTGGTGGGGCACGCCTTTCTGCCTCGCTTGCGGCGCGTATTCCAGCGGAGATTGGCTGCCAGTTGCAGCAGGTCTTTGGCATGGCGGAAGGGCTGGTGAACTACACCCGTCTGGACGACAGCCCTGAGCGCATCATCAACACCCAGGGCCGTCCGATGTGTCCGGATGATGAAGTCTGGGTTGCAGACGCTGACGGCAACCCCTTAGCCCAGGGAGAGACCGGACGTCTGATGACGCGTGGTCCGTACACTTTCCGCGGTTATTTCAAAAGCCCGGAGCACAACGCCAGCGCTTTTGACGCCAACGGTTTTTACTGCTCCGGCGATCTGATCGCTATCGATCAGGATGGCTATATCACCGTACAAGGACGTGAAAAGGATCAAATCAACCGGGGTGGCGAGAAGATCGCAGCAGAAGAAATTGAAAATCTGCTGTTACGCCACCCATTGGTGATCCATGCGGCCCTGGTCAGTATGGATGACGAACTGATGGGCGAGAAAAGCTGTGCCTGGCTGGTGGTGAAAGAGCCGCTGCGCGCGGTGCAGGTGCGCCGTTTCCTGCGCGACCAGGGCGTGGCGGAATTCAAATTACCTGACCGCGTGGAGTGCGTTGAGTCACTCCCGCTGACCCCGGTCGGTAAAGTGGATAAAAAACAATTACGTCAGTGGCTGGCATCACGTTCACTGGCCTGAAGGAGAAATAGAAATGGCAATTCCTAAACTGCAGGCTTATGCGCTACCAACGGCGCTCGATGTTCCGGTGAACAAAGTCGACTGGGCATTTGACCCTGAACGCGCTGCGCTGCTGATCCACGACATGCAGGATTATTTTATCGGCTTTTGGGGCGATAACTGCCCGATGATGGAGCAGGTCATCGCGAACATCGCCGCGCTGCGCCAGTACTGCAAAGAGCATAACATTCCGGTGTATTACACCGCTCAGCCGAAAGAACAGAGTGATGAAGATCGCGCTCTGCTGAATGATATGTGGGGACCGGGCCTGACGCGTTCCCCGGAACAACAAAAGATCGTTGAGGCGCTGGCGCCGGATGAAGCGGATACTATTCTGGTGAAATGGCGTTATAGCGCATTTCATCGCTCTCCGCTGGAGCAGATGCTCAAGGAAACCGGACGTAATCAACTGATTATTACCGGTGTGTATGCTCATATTGGCTGCATGACCACTGCGACGGACGCTTTTATGCGCGATATCAAGCCGTTTATGGTCGCCGATGCGCTGGCGGATTTTAGTCGCGATGAACACCTGATGTCGCTGAAATACGTGGCGGGACGCTCCGGTCGGGTGGTAATGACCCAGGAGCTTTTGCCGACGCCGGTTCCGGCGAGTAAAGAGGCGCTGCGTAGCATCATTTTGCCGCTGCTTGATGAGTCCGAGGAGCCAATGGATGACGAAAACCTGATCGACTACGGGCTGGATTCCGTGCGCATGATGGCGCTGGCGGCACGCTGGCGTAAAGTTCATGGCGATATTGATTTCGTGATGCTGGCGAAAAATCCGACCATAGACGCCTGGTGGAAGCTGCTCTCCCGCGAGGTGAACTGATGGCCGGATTTGAGTTTGCAGGGAAAACCGTCTGGGTAACCGGCGCGGGAAAAGGCATTGGTTACACTACGGCACTGGCATTTGTGAAAGCAGGCGCGCAGGTGACTGGCTTTGATCGCGAATTTCCTCAGGATAACTATCCGTTTGCGACCGAAGTGCTGGATGTGGCCGATGCCGGGCAGGTGGCTGAGGTGTGCCAGCGCGTCCTTAAAGCGTGCGAGCGGCTGGATGTGTTGGTCAATGCCGCCGGTATTCTGCGCATGGGGGCCACTGACGCTCTGAGCGTTGAAGAGTGGCAGCAGACGTTTGCCGTTAACGTTGGCGGCGCGTTCAATCTGTTTCAGCAGACGATGGCGCAGTTTCGTCGTCAGCAGGGCGGGGCGATCGTGACCGTGGCGTCGGATGCGGCGCACACGCCGCGTATCGGCATGAGCGCTTATGGAGCGTCAAAAGCTGCGCTAAAAAGCCTGGCGCTCGCCGTCGGGCTGGAACTGGCGGGCAGCGGTGTGCGCTGTAATGTGGTTTCGCCAGGCTCGACCGATACTGACATGCAGCGCACGTTATGGGTCAGTGATGACGCGGAACAGCAGCGTATTCGCGGGTTTGGCGAGCAGTTTAAGCTTGGTATCCCGTTGGGGAAAATCGCCCGTCCACAGGAGATCGCCAACACCATTTTATTCCTCGCCTCCGACCTTGCCAGCCACATTACGCTACAGGATATCGTGGTGGATGGCGGCTCAACGCTGGGAGCATGATGATGATCTGGAAACGCCATCTCACGCTGGACGAATTAAATGCCACCAGCCGCAACACCATGGTCGCGCACTTAGGCATCCTTTATACCCGGCTGGGCGATGATGTGCTGGAGGCCGAAATGCCGGTTGATACCCGCACGCATCAGCCGTTTGGTTTGCTGCACGGCGGCGCGTCGGCGGCACTGGCCGAAACGTTGGGTTCAATGGCGGGTTATCTGATGACCCGCGACGGGCAGTGTGTGGTCGGTACAGAACTGAACGCCACGCACCATCGGGCGGTTTCACAGGGCAAAGTGCGCGGTGTTTGCCAGCCACTGCATCTTGGACGGCAGAACCAAAGCTGGGAAATCGTTATCTTTGATGAGCAAGGACGGCGCTGTTGTACCTGCCGATTAGGTACTGCGGTGATGGGGTGAAGTCGCCCGGCAAAGTAAAATGAAATTGCAGGGTTAACAGGTAAATGAAGTGATCTAGTTAACACTGCAATGTAAAAATTCAGTGATACTTCGGGTTTGCATGGTTGTCATGTTGTTAAATTCAGAAAAGATGTTATAGAAACAAAATGTAACATCTCTCTGACCTGGACAACGGATAATCAATATGAATAAATCAGGGAAGTACCTCGTCTGGACAGTGCTCTCCGTTATGGGAGCATTTGCCCTCGGCTATATCGCATTAAACCGTGGTGAACAGATCAACGCGTTGTGGATAGTCGTGGCGTCGGTCTGTGTCTACCTTATCGCTTACCGTTTCTATGGCCTGTACATTGCGAAAAATGTGCTGGCGCTGGACCCAACGCGTATGACGCCAGCCGTGCGCCATAACGACGGTCTGGATTATGTTCCTACCGATAAAAAAGTGCTGTTCGGTCACCATTTTGCGGCGATTGCCGGGGCGGGTCCGTTAGTCGGACCGGTGCTGGCGGCACAAATGGGTTATTTGCCGGGGATGATCTGGCTGCTTGCCGGGGTGGTACTTGCGGGGGCAGTGCAGGACTTCATGGTACTGTTTGTTTCTACCCGTCGCGATGGTCGTTCCCTTGGCGAACTGGTGAAAGAAGAAATGGGCCCAACGGCGGGCGTTATTGCGCTGGTAGCCTGTTTTATGATCATGGTGATTATCCTCGCGGTACTGGCGATGATCGTCGTGAAAGCGCTGACCCACAGCCCGTGGGGAACCTACACCGTCGCGTTTACCATTCCGCTGGCGATCTTTATGGGGATCTACCTGCGTTATTTGCGTCCGGGCCGCATTGGCGAAGTGTCGGTCATCGGTCTGGTATTCCTGGTGTTTGCCATTATTTCCGGCGGTTGGGTGGCCGAAAGTCCGACCTGGGCACCGTATTTTGACTTTACCGGCGTACAACTGACGTGGATGCTGGTGGGTTACGGCTTTGTCGCTGCCGTGCTGCCAGTATGGCTGTTGCTGGCCCCGCGTGATTATCTCTCTACCTTCCTGAAGATCGGCACCATTGTTGGTCTGGCGGTGGGTATTCTGATCATGCGTCCGACGCTGACCATGCCTGCGCTGACCAAGTTTGTTGACGGTACTGGCCCGGTCTGGACCGGTAACCTGTTCCCGTTCCTGTTTATTACCATTGCCTGTGGTGCGGTATCTGGCTTCCACGCGCTGATCTCTTCCGGTACCACGCCGAAGATGCTGGCGAACGAAGGGCAGGCCTGTTTTATCGGCTATGGCGGAATGTTAATGGAATCCTTTGTCGCCATTATGGCGCTGGTTTCCGCGTGCATCATCGATCCGGGCGTGTACTTCGCGATGAACAGCCCGATGGCGGTGTTGGCTCCGGCGGGTACGGCGGATGTCGTTGCTTCTGCGGCGCAGGTGGTCAGCAGTTGGGGCTTTGCTATTACCCCAGACACCTTGCATCAAATCGCCAATGAAGTCGGCGAACAATCCATCATTTCCCGCGCAGGCGGTGCGCCGACGCTGGCCGTTGGGATGGCGTATATTCTGCATGGTGCGCTGGGCGGCATGATGGATGTGGCGTTCTGGTATCACTTCGCCATTCTATTTGAAGCCCTGTTTATTCTGACGGCGGTTGACGCCGGTACACGCGCCGCACGCTTTATGCTGCAGGATCTGTTGGGCGTGGTATCACCGAGCCTGAAACGTACCGATTCACTGCCTGCGAACCTGCTGGCTACAGCGCTGTGCGTACTGGCCTGGGGTTACTTCTTACACCAGGGCGTGGTGGATCCGCTGGGCGGTATCAACACCCTGTGGCCGCTGTTTGGTATCGCCAACCAGATGCTGGCCGGTATGGCATTGATGCTCTGTGCGGTGGTGCTGTTCAAGATGAAACGTCAGCGCTACGCATGGGTAGCGCTGGTGCCAACGGCCTGGCTGCTGATTTGTACTCTGACTGCGGGCTGGCAGAAAGCGTTTAGCCCGGATGCGAAAATTGGCTTCCTGGCTATCGCCAACAAGTTCCAGGCGATGATCGACAGCGGTAATATTCCGGCGCAGTACACCCAGTCGCAACTGACGCAACTGGTGTTTAACAACCGTCTGGATGCGGGTCTTACCATCTTCTTCATGGTGGTCGTCGTGGTGCTGGGTCTGTTCTCGATTAAAACTGCGCTGGCAGCACTGAAAGAGGACAAACCGACGTCGAAAGAAACGCCGTACGAACCGATGCCGGAGAATGTCGAAGAGATCGTGGCGCAGGCTAAAGGCGCGCACTAATATTCTCTTCACCAACAAGCCCTTTCCTGAGCGGGGAGGGCATTTGTACGCCAGGGAATCACTATGTTTGAAACACTCGCTAAAGCCGGGAAGTATTTAGGGCAAACCGCCCGCTTGATGATCGGTGTGCCGGATTATGACAACTATGTTGAGCATATGCGCGTCACGCATCCGGATCAGACGCCAATGACCTACGAAGAGTTTTTCCGCGAGCGGCAGGATGCGCGCTATGGGGGGAAAGGCGGCGCGAAGTGCTGTTAATTTTTTGCCGGATGCGCTGACGCTTATCCGGCCTACAACTCCTCGAATTATTGTGAGCATTTGCCGTTATAATTAGTCGTCGTTGACCTGATAAGGCGAAGCCGTCATCAGGCAACCTGTACGATAGTCACACCGTCAACGATTCTACTTTCTCAAATGCTGCGCGCAGGGTATCTGGCGTTAACGTTACCGGCAGCGCATGAATAGATTCCACCGGGCGCAGGGTATGCGCAATCACCTTATCGATCTCAGCGCGATTTGCGATATCCACGTCTAACTGGGCCAGCCTGGTGGGGAGATTGAACCGCTGATAAGCGGTGACAAGTTGCGCCAGAACATCATCTTGCCCAAGTAATGCGCTCTGCACCAGAATGCCATACGCCACTTTGGTGCCATGGAGAAACTTCTCCGTTTGCGGGAGGACGGTCAGACCGTTATGGACCGAATGTGCCGCCGCCACACGGGTGTAGCGCTCGCCCAGACCACCAACCATGCCGCCGCCGGCTATAATCGCATCCACCACGTCGCAAAACGCCTGGGTTAGTTCACCACGCTGCTTATCTGCCAGTGCCTGCTCGCTGCTTTCCAGCAGGACGTCGCGGATGGCCAGCGCGCCGTTGATGCCCAGACGTACGGTCAAAGGTAACGTTTCTGGCTGGGGAGCCAGCACCACTGCCTCATACCATTTCGCCAGCGTATCGCCAATACCGGCCAGTAAATACTCTTCAGGCGCGTTGAGTATGATTCGTGGCTCAACCAGCACCAAAAAATTGGCATCGTCGAATATTTCGAAATGCAGCGCCTGACCGGCATCGTTGTACCAGACGGAAAGCGGCGTCCAGGCCGCGCAGGTGGCGGCAATGGTCGGGATCGCCACGAAAGGTAAATCAAGACGGCGAGCCAGCGCTTTAGCCGTATCGAGCAGTGTACCGCCGCCCACGCCAATCACGATGCTGCGATCATCTCCCGATTCTTTTGCCAGTTGAGCAACATCGGTTTCGCTGCAATGTCCCGTAAACAGTAGGCGCTTAGCCTCGGCAAGATGAAAAGCCTCTGGCAGATAAGGGCGGGCCGCATCGATGGCGCGCTCACCGTAAACCCAGACAGCGCGTGAGAGTTGGTCGGTTGTGAAAAAATCGTTGAGTCTCGACAAACTGCCGGGATGGGAAAAATAGTTGGCCGGGCCGGTGACGACGCGAATCTCGGTATTACTCATGTTGTGTTGTCCTTTTGGCTGTCCTGTCCTGGCAGGTTATATTTATATAGACGTCTGAACGTCTTGATTGCCAAATACTAGCATCGTGCTATAGTGGCTTCAACAACAACATCACTCGCTGGGATAACAATAATGAGTAATAACCCGCTGATTGTGCAAAGTAAACTGCCTAATCTGGGCACCACAATCTTCACGCAGATGAGCGCGCTGGCGCAGCAGCATCAGGCCATTAACCTCTCGCAGGGATTTCCTGATTTTGACGGTCCACACTTCTTGCAGGAACGTCTGGCATATCATGTTGCGCATGGCGCTAACCAGTATGCGCCGATGACGGGCGTGCAGCCGCTGCGCGAAGCCATTGCCGATAAAACAGCGGAGTTGTACGGCTATAAGCCCGACGCGACAAGTGAGATCAGCGTCACGGCTGGGGCCACAGAAGCATTGTATGCAGCTATTACGGCGCTGGTGCGGCCTGGTGATGAAGTGATCTGTTTTGATCCGAGCTACGACAGCTATGCGCCTGCGGTGGCGTTATCCGGCGGCGTGGTGAAACGTATTGCGCTGCAACCGCCGTTATTTCGTGTGGACTGGCAGGAATTTGCCACGTTACTCAGCGAGCGTACCCGGTTAGTGATCCTCAATACACCGCATAACCCATCTGCGACCGTCTGGCAGCGCACTGATTTTGATGCGTTATGGCAGGCGATTAAAGAGCGTGAGATTTTTGTTATCAGCGACGAAGTTTATGAGCATATCTGCTTTGCCGCTCATGGACATGCGAGCGTGCTGGCTCATCCGCAGCTACGGGAACGCGCTGTTGCCGTTTCATCATTCGGTAAAACGTATCATATGACCGGCTGGAAAGTTGGCTATTGCGTTGCACCCGCCGCCATTAGCGCCGAGCTACGCAAAATCCATCAGTACCTGACGTTCTCAGTCAACACGCCGGCTCAGCTGGCGCTGGCGGATATGCTGCGGGAGGACCCAATACACTACCGCGAGCTGCCCACGTTTTATCAGAAAAAGCGTGATGTACTGGTGAATGCGTTACGCGACAGTCGACTGGAAATTCTGCCGTGTGAGGGGACGTACTTTCTGCTGGTCGATTACAGTGCGGTCTCAACGCTTAATGACGTTGAGTTTTGTCAGTGGTTAACTAAAGAAGTGGGCGTTGCGGCGATACCGCTGTCGGTGTTCTGCGCCGATCCTTTCCCGCATAAGCTGATCCGCCTATGTTTTGCCAAGCAAGAATCGACGCTGTTAGCAGCCGCAGAGCGTCTGGTTTCGCTGTAATTATTTCACTGTCCAGGCTTTGGAAAACCGACGGTCGGCAAATAATTCCTGCAGGCCGTTGATTTGTTTCAGTCGCAATACTTCGTCGTTATCCATGCCGAGTTCTTTAGCGATTTTTTCTTCACTCCAGCCCAGTTGCGATAATTCACGTACGATTTCCGACATGGCGTGGATTTGGTGGCGTCCGCGAGCGCGGTTGTGGCGGATTGTCGCCGCCATACGCTCATGACGATTGCGTTGCAGGCAGGTGACGGGCAGATAGCCTTTTAAGCGCGGTTTTAGCGATGCTTTATTTTTACCTAATTCATGGCGATGAAAACCGTCTACTATCTCATATTCTTCCCTGAATGATTCAACGACGACAATCGGCTGCGTGAAGCCATCCGCTTCAATAGATTTCAGCAGCAATTTTTTCTCTGGCGGAGCAACATTGTTCGGGTTGTAGTCGTTGGGATAAATATGGTCGCTTTTAACCCATAGCACGCAGTCTACCGGCTCTTCACGAAAAGGGCTGACGCTATGGATAGCTTTCCGGAATTCATTGATCGCTTCAATACGCTCTTCTTCAGACAGCGCAGAAAGAAAGTCCGTGAGTTCCTGAGTTAGTCGTTGCTGCATAAGATCCCCCATTCCTGGCGTTTGGTTTTCATTCGTTCAGTGTATCGCTGGTAGTTTTTCGTTTTTGTGGGACTGAACGAAAGTGCTCGACACCAGTAATCATTATTCAGGAGTACTTTGCAGATCCTTCTCCATGAGGGGATATCCCTGGAACCAATATCACTTTCCTGACTTTCCGGGATATTGTCCATACCTTTTTTCTTATACCACTGTATATAGACGGCGATTTTGTTGCGGTAATGCTCTGCGGTCTGTTCTGGCATGCTATTCAATAGCAGCATGGCGTACTCTTGCCAGCTTAAATGTTCAGGCTTGAGTATTTTCCTATGGCCATAAAAATGGTTGTCATGACCGGCGTAAATACCTCCGCTTTTAACACCGCTGACGCGGGCGCACATAGCCGCCCATCGCTGAGGCTCAATAACATGGTACAGCCACAGCCCCTGGCGTTGTTCAGGTCCAAAGGGTTCGCATATACGCATATATCTTGTCGGGACCCCGGCCTGGTACATCAGATTATACAGGGGGTTACACGGCAATTTTGACTGTGCAAACCATGTCCAGATATCGGCTGTTTTCCAGTCATATAGCGGGTAAATATACCAGGTGTGTCCACCAGGCGCAGCAGTCGTCCACGGCTTGTCATCGGCAAAACGTTGCTTGCGCGAATTAGCTATGGCCACAAAGCGATTATAGGACTCGTCCGCGCGAATGCCGACCATCATCGCGGCTGGTCGTTTATCTGAATACCAATCAGCGAACTCGCGAACAAATTGTTCAAACGTCATGCCGGGCTGGTAAAAAGAGAAATAATCAGGATCGGTTATGGCATCTTCCGGAGGCTGGCGAACCCACGGCGTTCCCGGTTCCCAACACTGCCATTCAGGTTGATATTGTGAAAGTGAGTTTTGTGTGGTCAGAGGTAACGCGACCCAATAAAAGCGTTCGATGACATCGGAATAACGTTCGCGAAGTGCCTGTACATAGTCGATAGTGCAGGAAAACTGGGCTTCCCAGTCGATAAATAACACGTCGAATTTTTTACCCGTCTGGCGGGCGCTTATGGCTGTCAGATGTAACATCAACCCTGAATCTTTCCCTCCAGAGAAAGAAACGCAAATACGTGGCAGAGCCTCAAGCGTCCAGGCAATACGTTCCTGCGCGGCTTCGAGAACGTTTTGATTCAGTGGTATTTTATAAACAGACATATCAAGTCCATATCCAGATTTTATTATTTACAGATATAATAAATGCTTGCAATAAGATATGCCAATTTCTCAAAGATGCAATGTTTTAATGTATTCATGATTTAAATGACTGTTTGTTAAGTTATACATATAACAGATTTGTCATGAAGGCTTTTTTTAATTTTATGGGCTAATCCTTTTAATATAATCAGCAAAAGACTGGTTGTTAAGCGAGGAACGATTGTACATTAAAAAAAGTTTAACCGGTGGTAATTTAAAATTAATGCTGATTTCTTTCAGGTTAAGTGCAGCGGCATTTTGCTCATAAATGATTGTAGGAATGATGCCAATAAGATCTGTGCTGGCAATAATATTAGTAATGGAAGTCAGTGAGTCACTGCTAAAACCAATTTTACGTTCTGGAAAAAGATCATTCGTTACAAACTGTTGCTCGTGGATACCGGGTTGCGTTGTGCTAAGCAATGTAAATTGCTCCCGCATGATTTCTTCGAGCGTGCTATGTGCAGACATTCTTGGATGACTACCACTGCATACCAAAGTGCATTCAATCTTTTTAAATAAGTTACATACAATAGAGCGGTTATGCACGGGAACCGTAGTTATCACCATATCTGCCTTCCGATACGCTAGTATATTCTCTGCGGTTTCTGCTGACATTAATATATCGTGGTGTTCAACTTCGATATCTGGATTTTTTCTTAGGGCATTGATTAATTCCGTTACCCCCAGTGTGGTGGTGATTTGCGGACTGTAGATAATGAATTTTTTTTTCAGACTGGAGTCATGCATAATATTAATGGTTTGCTCCAGCATATTCAGATTTTGCTCAAGATGATGATGAAGATTGACCCCCGTCACCGTAGGCGTAATGCCTTTACCGGATCGAATAAACAGGGGGTCGTTAAACTGTGTGCGTAGTCGTTGTAATGACTGGCTAACCGCTGATGGCGTGATATACAATGTTTCGGCAGCTTTGCTTATACTTAAATGTTGGTATATACATTCAAAAATGACCAGTAGATTCAGGTCAAATTTTTTGAGGTCATAGAGATTAGCCATCGTTATCTTCCTGTAAAGTTCTGTCAGGTGTAATTTGCATTAAGAATGTTATAAGTAAAATTATTCTATGAGTTTATGTTTGAATACTTAAAGTATGATGTACTGAAGCTAAAATAGCACAACAAGATTATTTTTTACGAGTAAAAAAATCAGTGATGATGAGTGATTGAGATGAGAACGATAACAATCACTCATTTTGTTACCTTTATTTATTTCCCATGATAATGTTTAATTTTTCCTTATCGGGTAACCCGACTTCCTGTTGTAACGTATTGTCTTTACTCATGTAGTAGATGGCTGGCGTCACGTTTGCGCCCAAATCATCCATCAACTTTTGGTTGATATTGAGTATCTTCATCTGCTCGGGCGGGAGAGAGGCCGGAATTTCCAGCTTCATTTTGCCGCCAGAAGCTTCATAGTCATGCCAGGTTTTGGCCGGATCTTTTGCCGACAAGATTGCGACAGCTGTTGCCGGGCTTTCGGGTTTGATTACGCCCACTAACAGCGTACGCAGCTGAACTTTACCGGAATCGACCCACGGACGCGCCTGCTGCCAAAACTGCTTGCAATAAGGGCAGAAGGGATCGGCGAACACGTAGACAATTACCGGAGCCTCTTTATTTCCATCCAGAATCCACGAGGCTTTTTCCATTCGCTGCCACATCTCGCGCCCTGCTGGGGCATAGATCTCTTTTTCTATCAGCGTATTACTAAGATTTTCTCCTTTTTCGTTATACATATAACCGGAGATGGCATGTTTGCCGTCAGGAGTGACATAAATGGTTACTCCCATATCCTGGTATTTACCAAGATAACCTTTCATTCCACCTGGCGCGTCGAAGGGCTTCACGATGGTAATACCCTGTTTCTCAATGGCTTTAACAGGGGGCGGTAGCTCTTCGGCATGGACAATAGCGGGAAGCAAGGATAAGAGTAAGGTACGTTTAAACATTGATTTTCCTTATAAAATCAGAAGGAAAGGGGACTGAATTGCAAAACCTATCACAGCCATAGGTAAGATCGACAGTCTGTCGATTGCCCTTTCTTTAGTTGGGTGATGTAATCCCAATCGCTGTTACGACCTTTGTTAAGGTAATGTAGAGCGCAACACATAGCCAGCTCTGCTGGTACTGACGTTACCTGCGGGTAGCTCGGGTAATGAGGCTCCCTGCATAGGGGGCCTTTTTTACTTTTGTCTTTTAGGTTCGATTGAGTAAGTTGTTAGTTAACGCTTATTGATTTGATAAAGGAAACGCATTAGCCCTTTGAAGAGATTTTCGTTAACTTATCTCTCAACGAAAACACGGAGGAAGTACAGATGTCTTTGATTAATACCAAAATTAAACCTTTCAAAAACCAGGCGTTCAAAAACGGTGAGTTCATCGAAGTAACCGAGAAAGATACCGAAGGTCGCTGGAGCGTCTTCTTCTTCTACCCGGCTGACTTCACCTTCGTTTGCCCGACCGAACTGGGCGACGTTGCAGACCATTATGAAGAACTGCAGAAACTGGGCGTAGACGTTTACTCTGTTTCTACCGATACCCACTTTACGCACAAAGCATGGCACAGCAGCTCTGACACCATCGCAAAAATCAAATATGCGATGATCGGCGACCCGACTGGCGCCCTGACCCGTAACTTCGACAACATGCGTGAAGATGAAGGTCTTGCTGACCGCGCAACCTTTGTTGTTGACCCGCAGGGTATCATCCAGGCAATCGAAGTTACCGCTGAAGGTATCGGTCGTGATGCTTCTGACCTGCTGCGCAAAATTAAAGCCGCACAGTATGTTGCATCCCACCCAGGCGAAGTTTGCCCGGCTAAATGGAAAGAAGGTGAAGCGACTCTGGCTCCATCTTTAGACCTGGTTGGTAAAATCTAAAATTCGCTACGCCTTTCGCGCTACAGGTGCGTTGGCTACGCTTAATCACCCCGGTCACTTACTTATGTAAGCTCCCGGGGATTCATAAGCTTGCCGCCTGCCTGTAACGCGAAATTCTTGCGAATTAATCCTTAAGCGGGTGCGTCGTGCCCGTTTTATTCCAACACCATGATGCAAACGTATTCAGACTGTCTGAACGAGGCCGCTTGCATGATGATGTTTTCAGAGAGGGAAGAAGAATGCTCGACACAAATATGAAAACCCAGCTCAGGGCTTACCTTGAGAAACTGACCAAACCTGTTGAGCTGATTGCTACGCTGGATGACAGCGCTAAATCGGCAGAAATCAAGGAACTGCTGACTGAAATTGCTGAACTGTCAGAG
Source organism: Citrobacter sp. wls706 (assembly GCF_005281305.1). Lineage (NCBI taxonomy): Bacteria > Pseudomonadati > Pseudomonadota > Gammaproteobacteria > Enterobacterales > Enterobacteriaceae > Citrobacter > Citrobacter sp. wls706. The sequence continues at coordinate 479,056 of NZ_SZXG01000037.1, forward strand.
AAAGTCACCTTTAAAGAAGACAATACTCTGCCGGTACGTAAGCCATCGTTCCTGATTACTAATCCTGGCTCTCATCAGGGGCCGCGCTTTGCGGGTTCTCCGCTGGGCCATGAGTTTACCTCGCTGGTGCTCGCGCTGTTGTGGACGGGCGGTCATCCGTCAAAAGAGGCGCAGGCTTTGCTGGAGCAGATCCGCGATCTCGACGGCGATTTTGAGTTTGAAACCTATTATTCACTCTCCTGCCATAACTGTCCGGACGTGGTGCAGGCGCTGAACCTGATGTCGGTACTGAACCCACGCATCAAGCATACGGCGATTGATGGCGGTACTTTCCAGAACGAAATCACCGATCGCAACGTGATGGGCGTTCCGGCGGTATTTATGAACGGTAAAGAGTTCGGCCAGGGCCGCATGACGCTGACTGAGATCGTGGCGAAAGTGGATACCGGCGCAGAGAAACGTGCGGCTGAAGAGTTGAACACGCGTGATGCCTATGACGTACTGATTGTTGGTTCCGGTCCTGCGGGAGCTGCTGCTGCGGTGTACTCTGCACGTAAAGGTATCCGCACCGGTCTGATGGGCGAACGTTTTGGCGGTCAGGTCCTGGATACCGTTGATATTGAAAACTATATCTCGGTGCCAAAAACCGAAGGCCAGAAACTGGCGGGCGCGCTGAAAGCACACGTCGATGACTATGATGTTGATGTTATCGATAGCCAAAGCGCCAGCAAATTGATTCCTGCGGCGCAGGAAGGTGGTCTGCATCAGATTGAAACAGCATCCGGCGCGGTGCTGAAAGCGCGCAGCATTATCATCGCGACCGGCGCGAAGTGGCGCAACATGAACGTTCCGGGTGAAGATCAGTATCGCACTAAAGGCGTAACCTATTGCCCGCACTGTGATGGCCCGCTGTTTAAAGGCAAGCGTGTGGCGGTGATTGGCGGCGGTAACTCCGGTGTTGAAGCCGCTATCGACCTGGCGGGCATCGTTGAACATGTGACGCTGCTGGAGTTTGCTCCTGAAATGAAGGCCGATCAGGTACTGCAGAATAAACTACGCAGTCTGAAAAATGTCGACATCATTTTGAATGCGCAAACGACAGAAGTAAAAGGCGATGGCAGCAAAGTGACTGGTCTTGAGTATCGTGACCGCGTAAGCGGAGATATTCACAGTGTGGAGCTGGCAGGTATCTTTGTACAGATTGGTCTGCTGCCGAACACCAACTGGCTGGAAGGCGCAGTTGAACGCAACCGCATGGGTGAAATTATCATCGATGCGAAGTGCGAAACCAGCGTGAAAGGTGTTTTCGCTGCGGGTGACTGCACAACCGTACCGTATAAGCAGATCATCATCGCGACAGGCGAAGGCGCGAAAGCCTCGTTAAGCTCTTTTGATTATCTGATTCGCACAACAGTAGCATAAAAAAGTAAGACTCACCTGCATGCCAAAACCGCCAGTCATCCGCTGGCGGGTTTTTTTTTCTCGTTAAGCTCTTTTGATTATCTGATTCGCACAACAGTAGCATAAAAAAGTAAGACTCACCTGCATGCCAAAACCGCCAGTCATCCGCTGGCGGTTTTTTATTTCCGCGCTTTCAGATTGTCAATTCTTGAAACAATAAACTGCATTAAATATTCATTTAATTAGCCTGATCATTAGTTTCACCAAAAAAAGAATAGGCATTTTCTTTATTATATTAACCTGCACTATGTTTTCATTTCTTGTGTGAATAAATGGTTGGTTAATTCATGGGTGAAATATATGAAACCCTGACGATCTTTGAATCGACAGGGTTATTGTTGCGTGATTTTTTTATTTCTTCTGATAGTAATACGCTGAAAAAAGCTTATTCCGCGCTGGATACAAATGCCTCGACGTTGACAGAGCACGAGTGGCTGCAAGCGGAGTATGACTTCAATGCACTCTTTATCGGGCCGCAGGCGCTCAAGGCCGCACCGTTTGCTTCAGTTTATCTCGAAGAAGATGCTCTTGTTATGGGTCAATCAACCCTGAGTATTCGGGAATTCATGGCAAATATCGGCCTATCTATAAATCATGTGAATAATATTCCTGATGATCATATTTCATATGTGTTGGAGTTGGCCGTTTTATTATCGGTAAACGCCCGGGCATCAGCAGAATATCAGACTGTCCTCACTCGATATGTAAATGAGTATATAGTGGTTTGGGTTCCCGATTTTATAGAAAAAATAAAGATAAATGCACAGGCCGCCACGTTGAGAACCGTAGCGGGAAAATTGTCTTCTTGGCTTGATGAATTAAACACGAGAGTATCATATGAGCAATGAACCGGGAGTTCTGAACAGACGTTCATTTTTGAAAGGGTTGATTGCCCTTGGCACGGTGGCTGCCCTACCAGGGGGACTGCTGACTTCACGTTGCGCATTAGCGCAACCGCCCATTCCTTTTAACCCGAAAACCTACAAAATTTATCGCAACGCCTGTCCGCGTAACTGCTATGACACCTGTAGCCTGAAAACATGGGTGAAGGACGAGGTCATCACCTTTGTGGAAGGCGCGCCTGAGTCAACGTTTACGCATGGAGCACCCTGTGTTAAAGGGTTGAGCTACCCGCGTCGGGTATACAGCCCGGATCGCATTAAATATCCAATGGTTCAGGATGTTCGCGGTAGCGGTAACTGGCGTCGTATTTCCTGGGACGAAGCAATGCAGCGCATTGCGACCAAGATGCTGGAGATCAAAAAGAAAGATGGTTCAATGCTGGGCCTGGCGATGACCAAATATTCCGGCAAATTCGGGGTATTGAACTATGCGGTTGAAGGGATGATGTCTTCGCTGGGTTACACCACCCGTTTTGCCGGAACGCCTTGTTGGCCTGCCGGTATCGATGCCCAGAACTACGATATGGGCGATATGTGGTGTAACGACCCGGAAGATTTTGTGAAAGCAAAATACATCATCATCTGGGGTGCTAATCCGGCATGGTGCTCAATGCACACCATGAAGTATATCTACCAGGCGCGGGAGAAAGGGGCGAAAGTGGTCGTTATCGATCCGCTGTTAACGCAGACCGCCGCAAAAGCCGATCTTTATTTACGCGTTCGTCCAGGTTCTGATGGTGCGCTGGCGCTGGGTATGGCACGTCATTTGGTGGATAAAGGCCTGGTGGACCAGGATTTCGTCAACAACTATTCTCATGGTTACCCGGAATTCGAAGCCTATCTGCGCAACAGTGTGACCGTTGAGTGGGCGGCTGAAATCTGTGGTTTGTCTGCGGATGTCATTCGTCAATTGGCGGAAGAATTTACGGCGGTTAATCCTGCTACCGTGTGGATTGGTTATGGCATGCAGCGCCATGTTAATGGTGGCGCGAATGTTCGTGCCATTGATGCTTTCGTCGCCATGACGGGTAATATCGGTATTGAAGGCGGCGGCGCTCGTTATGGGCATCTGCATACCTGGGGCTTTAACTACAATGCCATGCTGCAAAAGCCACCGGTAGGCTCCATCGGTATGCCTGGAGCAGCGGGTACAACCAGTGAGTTCGGTTCTGCTGGGGCAGTGGCGCAATATTCCGATCGTTCTCTTAATATCAACCAGACCGCCAAAGGAATTCTGGAAGCCAACGAACCGCCTGTTCGTATGCTTTGGGTTGCCTGTAAGAACCCATTTGCTCAGGATTTTGATCGCAGCAAGATGGAAAAGGCGTTTGAAAAACTGGAAATGGTGGTGTGCGCCGATCAGTTCTTTAATGAAACCGTCCAGCACGCCGATATCGTCTTACCGGTCACTACGGCCTTTGAAGAGTGGAATGTTGATGCCTCCTACTGGCATTACTGGCTCTCTATCAACCAACCGGCCATTAAGCCGATGTATGAGGCGAAATGCGATCTGGAGATTGCCGTTTTACTCTCCCGGACGATAAATAAGTTGGAGCCAGGTTCTTGTACATTCCCGCAGGAGTTCGATCATAAGCGCTGGCTGGATCAGGAATTTAACGACGGGATGGGCAAAATGTTTGGCATCTCCTCCTGGGATGATTTGCTGGATGGCCCGAAAAAAGCCATTTTGCCGAGCTCTGCGGCCTGGTATGACCGTAAATTTAAAACCCCCTCTGGAAAGTTTGAATTCAAATCTGAGCTATGTGAGAAAAATGGCCATACGGCGCTGCCGGAATATAAATCGGAGGCGAAAAGTACACTGCCATTCCACCTGTTTACACCGCATGTGCAGTTCGGTATCCATTCCCAATTTATCAACCTTGACTGGATGCAGGTCTTCTATCCGGAGCCGTTTGTCTATATGCATCCGATTTCTGCAGAAAAAAGAGGCATTGCCGAAAACGACCTGGTGAAAGTGTTTAACACCGTAGGTGAAGTAGAACTGCGTGCGAAGGTGACCGCTAACGTTCCGGAAGATTTCCTGGTGATGTACGAGGCGTGGTTTCCGAAACGGAAATACAACGTACAAAACGTGGTGGCGGATACCCCGGCCGATATGGGGCTGATGAAAACCGGTGCACCGGGTGCGGCGATCCACAGTCAGTTTGCGGATATCATTTTGGTAAGTAAAGGAGCAGCGGCATGAGACGCGCGTTTTTAGTCAATAGCGATAAATGCATCGGTTGCCGTGGCTGCGCGATGGCGTGTAAGAGTTTTAACCAGTTGGAGCCTGAACGTTTCTGGCGCTACGTCTATCCGCTGGATAAAGAAATTTATCCGCATGAAGAGCGGGCGTTCTACTCGCTGGCTTGCAATCACTGTGAAAACCCAGCCTGCCTGGCGGCTTGCCCGGTCGAGGCTTACACCAAACGTGAGGATGGTGTTGTGGTGCATAACCCGGAACGTTGTATTGGATGCAAAAACTGTATCCGTAATTGCCCATACGGAGCGCCGCGTTTCAATGAAGAGACGAAAAAGGCGGAAAAATGCAGCATGTGCTACGAACGCCTTGACGTTGGTATGCAACCGGCATGTGTAAATGCTTGTCCGGTGGGGGCGCTGACGCTAATCGATCTGGATGCCGACCCGATACCCAACAATGCCGTCCAGTATCCGCCGGGGTTCCCACGCATGCCGCAGCTTAATCCGGGCACGCGTTTTATCCTGGCGCGTCAACCGAAGCAGCCGGAGGTCAAGTAATGGAAAAGTATGAACTTCCTCTGGTCATTTTTACCGTACTGAGTCAGATGTCGGTTGGGATCACGCTGATTTTGACGCTACGCAAGCTGCAAGGAAAACTGGAAAGCAAACGCTTGTACTGGCTGGTTACCGGTCTGGTTCTGTCGGCTGCGTCCGTGGCAGCGATCCTGCACCTTGCGCATCCGGACCGTGCCTACAACGCCCTGATAAACCTGCAGCACGCCTGGCTAAGCCGTGAAATTCTTGGCGCAACCTTATATGGCGCGGCGGTGGGCGTGACGTTCCTGGCAAAAGGGCACAAGGTTCCGGCTGTTCTGGCGTCTGTCCTTGGGATTGCGCTGGTGGCGGTACAGGGTATGACCTATGCCGCACCGGCGATGGTGGCGATCGCCAACGGTCTGACGATGCTGCTGTTCTTCATCACCGTGTGGGTTATGGGTTGTGCGGCGATTCCGCTGCTTAATCTCGCACCTGCCATTGCCGCATTACGCCAGGGAATTGTTGTTTGTATGGCGGTCATGATCGCAGCCCCAATTATCTGGTTAAGCGGCGGGACCATTATGCAGATGACCGCGCATGCCTGGCTGACCTCGCCGCTTTATCTGGCGAGCCTGGTTTGTCTGGCGCTGGCCTTTGTGTTGAGTCGTCAGGGCGAACGTCGGGCAAAAGCGTTGTTTGTTCTGCTGTTTGTTGGCGTAATCCTCAGTCGTCTGACATTCTTTGGCGATACGGTCAGCACCATCGTGAATATCGGTCATTTGTATTGATTGCACGGTAATAAAAACCCCCTGTCAGATGTTAACCTGGCAGGGGGTTTTTACAGCAAATCAGACGTTATTAACGAACAACCAATACCGGCAGAGTAGCATGGCGGACAACGCTGGAGGCATTTGATCCGAGCAGGTGGGTACTGATGGACGGGTTACGCGACCCAATGACCACCACATCTGCATTCAACTCTTCACCCAACTCGTTGACCACGTCACGGACGCTGCCAAAGCGCACGTGTTGTTTAATGCGGGAGGGATCGATGCTGAAGTGACCGACCATTGTTTGCAGACGCGTTTCCGCTTCGTGCTGCAGATGCTCTTCAAAACGACGAACGTCTGCCGCAAAGCGGTGCAGGCTTAAGCTCGCTGAGCCTGGCAGCACATGCAGCAGATGGATAACGCCGTTTTCCTGTGCCAGGAATTCTGCATGGCGAATAGCCTTGTCACTCAGTTCCATTTCGAATACATCAACAGGCATTATGATTGTGTTGTACATAAACATTCTCCTTGTCATTACATGAACACATAACAGCATAGTATTAAAAATGATTCTGTCAGTCACGGCACAGATTTATGTTTTGCGAACAGGAAATAACGCGAGGGTAGGGAGATGAGGAGTAACCGGAAAGAGGATGCAGATGCATCCCCTGCAAGATAAAGCGAATAGCTTTGATAAGACAGAGTTAGCGCAGGTAGTCGCCCGCAGCTTCTGGTTGGTACTCAAGTTCGATGACTTCGAGGTGTGTTGAGGTACCGCCCGGCAGTTCCCAGTGAATGGTGTCGCCAACGCGAAGACCCAGAAGTGCCGCGCCAACAGGCGCCATGACGGAAAGCTGCGTGCTGCTGTCAGTCATGTTGGCCGGATACACCAGGGTACGCACACGGACTTCGCCATCACTCAGATTGCGGAATTTCACGCGGCTGTTCATGGTCACGACATCGTGCGGCATGGTTTCTGGAGAACACATTTGCGCGCGATCCAGTTCAGCGTTCAGGGCGTCGGCAATCGGTAAACCAGCAAACGCAGGTTGCTCCAACAGGCGGTCAATGCGTTCCGCATCGAGGTCGTTAATGATGATAGTTGGTCTGGACATTTATTACTCCATGTCGTCGATACTGCGGGTGCGCAGGTAAATAATCCCAAAAGAAAACCCTCACCGTCAGGCGGCAAGGGTTTAGCTTTTATGATGATACTGAGACTTACCCTATGTTTGAAGTGATTTAGTTCACATTCAGGTAAATCATCAATATTGTCGCGTATGCTGTGATTTTAGCCGAAAAACGTGATCGTTCTCCAATTTGCATTATGCTTTTTAAGCGCTCGTTGCGGGTGCGTCAATACAACTCAGTGTTCCGCTACAGGAGATCTCATGAGCCAGTACGACAAACTTACCTTAAAAGACGGCAGCTATTTGCATTTTAAAGACTGGGGAAGTGGACAGCCCATCGTGTTCAGCCATGGTTGGCCGCTGACGGCAGATGCGTTTGAGGATCAGATGCTGTTTCTTGGGTCGAAAGGATTTCGTGTGATCGCCCATGACAGGCGCGGACATGGCCGCTCGGCCCAACCGTGGGATGGCCACAATATGGATCAGTATGCTGACGATCTGGCTGAACTTACCGCGCATCTCAATCTTAAAGATGCCGTGCACGTTGGGCACTCTACCGGCGGGGGGGAAGTGGCGCGTTACATTGGTCGCCATGGGACGCAGCGGGTGGCAAAAGCGGTGTTAATTGGCGCGGTGACGCCCATCATGATCAAGACCGACTTTAACCCGAATGGCGTGCCGAAAGAGGTGTTTGATGGCATCCGGGAAGGGGTAGTGAACGATCGCGCCGCCTTCTTCTATGAACTGACCGCGGCATTCTATGGTTATAACCGTCCGGGCGCGAAAGAGTCGAAAGCTGTCCGGGAAAGTTTTGTTGAACAGGGCTTACAAGGGTCTATCAAAGCGTTGTACGACTGCATTCATGCGTTTTCAGAAACAGACCTGCGTGGCGACCTCGAAAAAATGACCATCCCGACGCTGGTGATCCACGGCGATGACGATCAGATTGTCCCGTTTGAAACCTGCGGCAAGGTCGCGGCAGAAATATTGCCGGACGCGCAGTTGAAGGTGTATGCCGGTGGTTCTCACGGCATTTGCACCACCCATAAACAGCAGATCAATGGCGATCTGCTTAACTTTATTCAGTCGTAATCTTTAACGGATTGTTCTACGCTGATCCTCTTTTTCCAGGGAGATGAGCGAAGCATAATTCGTGCTTAGCTGACGTTAACGACACCAGAGAAGGCTATGTATTTCTATCAACCATCACAGGGGCACGGCTTACCGCACGACCCGCTAAATGCCATCATTGGACCGCGCCCCATTGGTTGGATTGCGTCGCGTGATAGCAACGGGCGACATAATCTGGCGCCGTACAGTTTCTTTAACTGCTTTAACTACCATCCGCCGATTATTGGTTTTGCCAGCAGCGGCTGGAAAGATAGCGTGCAGAATATTGTCGAAACCGGTGAGTTTGTCTGGAACCTGACCACCCTTGAACTGGCTGGCGCGATGAATGAAACGTCTGCCAGTTTGCCGCACGGTGAGGACGAGTTTTTTGCCGCTGGGCTGAGTAAAGCCGACAGCCGGATTGTCGGCGTGCCGCGCGTGGCGCAAAGCCCGGTTAATTTTGAGTGCCGCTTATCGCAAAGCCTGCAACTGACTACCGCTGATGGCTCACCGGTTGATACCTGGCTGGTATTGGGGGAAGTGGTAGGCATTCACATAGACGAAACGCTCCTGGAAGACGGCATCTATCAGACGGCGAAAGCGAAACCGGTACTGCGTGCTGGTGGGCCAACGGCGTATTATTCGATCAGTGAAACACATCGCTTTGATTTAGTTCGCCCGGACGCCCGAGCAAAACGCTAACCATGCAGACCGACGCCAGGCTGCGGCGTCGGTCGCTATTTTCAATATCCTGCCTTGTCGATAATAAACTGTTTACCGCAGTTACCCGGATGCGGCTGCGGTAAGAATGACTGCGCAGATAGCGGTTGGTTGATGGTGTCGGCTTTCAGGGATAGCTGGATCTCTGTGAGATAAGCCGGATTGCCGTGGCAGCTTAGCTTCACGGCTTTGACGTTCTCTTTGCCCCAGCTTTTGGCGATGGCGGCGTCAAATGCGTTGCGGCTGACGGTTTTACCGTAGTTATCCGCGAGGAACTTGCCCGCTTCACTGTTCTTAACCTCATTATTCAGCCGCACCATCGTGCCAAAGTATACGTCGGGATCAAAACCAAAACAGGCGCCGTGTTTGGCATACTCGTAGCGTTCCAGGCAGGATGTTCCGCCAGCCCCGGGCATCACCGCGCTCAGTTTCGCCGCACTCTCGAGTGACAGGCCGGTTTCAGGTGCTGCGCATTTACGGCTGGCACGCGCTTCAGGCAGGTTAGGAATGGGACGCGTTGCGCAGCCAAAACGCATCCGGCGGCGGTTATCTACTCCGCGAGCGGCGATCGATTTTGGCAGGCTGGGCCACAGGCCATGAACGGTCAGGAAATCCGCTTTGTCCGCGCTCTCTTTTTGCAGACGACATTCGTCAGGCTCCTGACGATTACGCTCGTGTTGGCTTTGACAGAAACCGGTTTGCCAGGAAAGGGCCAGCACGTAGCGGTCAAAATCAGCGTACTGTTTTGCCTGAAGTTCATCGGCCTGAGCCGCAGAAACTGGCAGCAGAAGCGCTGCCAGTAAAGAAGAATAACGCCATGTTGATGTCATGATGATTTCGGATACTTATATAAATTCTGAATATCATCTATTTAATCATAAAAAATGCCAGTCAGGTTTAGCTGACTGGCATCATTTTCATCAGGCGTGAGCAGGAATGATTAGCTCCACATTGCCAGAATCGGCCAACCGACCAGCAGAAGCATAGCGATGTAGATAACGCCGAAGATAGCTCCCAGACGCCAGTAGTCTTTGGACTTCACATAACCACAACCGTAGATGATAACGCCAGGGCCTGTTGCATACGGAGTCAGGCAGCCCATGATACCGATGGACAGCACCAGCAGGATACACAGATGTTCCATTGGAACGCCTGGGATACCTTTACCGACCGCCAGAATAACCGGCAGCATGGTGGCGGTGTGTGCGGAAAGGCTGGCAAACAGGTAGTGAGCAAAGTAGAACACCAGCACCAGCACGATCACGGTCGCGTTAGGCGAGAAACCTTCCAGGTGCGTGCTCATGGTATTAGCGAACCAGTCGATGAAGCCTGAACGGGTTAAACCATTTGCCATAACAACCAGCGTGGCGAGGTTAACCAGGGTGTTCCATGCGCTGTTATAGCGGGTAATATCTTTCCACGGTACAACGTGCAGCGCCAGCATCAGGGAAACGGCCAGCAGACCCACCGCGGTGGCATCAATCAGTTTACCCCCGAAGACCCACAGACCCAGGCTGAGCAGAACCAGACCGATCAGGGTCAGCTCTTTACGCGTCAGTTTACCCATGGTTTTCAGTTCTTCACCGGCCCATGCGGCAACTTCAGCACTGTGAGTGACTTCTGGTTTGTACAGAACGTAGGACAGCCACGGCGCAACGATCAGCAAAATAATACCGACCGGCAGGAAGCTGAGGAACCATTGCAGCCAACTGATTTGAATGCCAGCAATTTTGTTGACGAATTCCAGACCCAGTACGTTCGGCGCCGCGCCGGTCACGAACATAGAGGAGCTCAGGCTGGTACTGATGACCATCATCCACATCAGATATCCGCCGATACGGCGCGCGGAAGGATCGTTCGGGAATGATTTAAACAACGGCGGCAGGTTTTTGATAACCGGGAATACGGTACCACCGGTACGCGCGGTGTTGGACGGTGTAAACGGCGCCAGCAGGATGTCGATAATAACAATCGCATAGCCCAGCGTCAGGGTACGTTTACCCATGAATTTCACCATGAACAGCGCGATACGACGACCCAGGCCGGTAACTTCATAACCCAGTGCGAAAATAAACGCGCCAAACACCAGCCACACGGTGGTGCTGGAGAAGCCCGCCAGACCCCATTTCAGCGCTTGCTTACCCGCTTTGAATGCCGGGTCGGCCAGCTCGGAAGCGTCAAACAGCAGATAGTTACTGCCGATAACGCAGATCGTCACGGCGATAAAGCTGATTGCCGTTGCCGGAATTGGCTCCAGAATCATCCCGACAATCATGGCCACGAACACGGCAAAATAGTGCCATGCCTGTGGGGGCATGCCATCAGGGACGGGGATAAGAAACATGACGCCCATGACTACCAATGGGGCCAGTAACTTCCAAATTTTATCTTTTGCTAAAGACATGTGTGTGATTCTCCGGAAAGGATCTTTAATTGTGATAATGATGAACTTGTGAAATCTGAGCTAAGAACCATGTGACGATCAGCAGATCGGCGCAGCCTCCAGGACTGAGGTTGCGTTCAATGCACTGTTGGTCGAACTGGCGTAGGTATTCGAGATCGGCAGGGGTACGAATCCCGCCTTGTTGCAACAACGTGGAGGCCTGCTGCTGTAACCAGCGCAAACCTTCTGCGCCACCACGGGAAGCCACGTTGGTGTCGCCGTTGATAGACATCAGCAGCAGTAACGTATCGAGTAACGCCAGTTCAGGATCGCGGCCCTCAGCCAGCAGCGCACGGTAGTGCGGCAGAGCATGCTGAATAACGAGGGGATATCCTGCTTCGGCTTCGCCGCGGGCGCCGGTTAATCCCAGTTGCTGATAAAGACGTTGGCCGGCCGTGAGTTGTTGGTTGTTCTGGCGCAGTTCGCGCTCGGTCAGGCCACGGCAAAATGTTGCTGCCGTACAGCAAAGGGTTTCAGCGGTAACGCTCAGGCGGAGCTGGAGCAGGCGGCCAATGGCGGCGCACAGTAATCCCAGCGAGAAGATGCTGCCTTTATGGGTGTTCACTCCGGCAGTGGCGCGAAACATATCGGCTTCGCAGGCCATGCCCAGAGGACGCAGTCCTTGCAGGACATCTTCCGGCGACTGCTGTGCGCTAAATGCGCCGTATTCGATAAAACGCGGTAGCCATGTCTGAATCGCTTCAGCACTGCGATAAAAATCTTCCAGCGCCATATCTTTATGCGCGCCGTTATTAATACGATCCACCAGACCCGGTTTGGGCGACAGGTTGACTTCCGTCAGCATGGCGCGCCACGCCAGCGTGGCGTAAGCGTCAGGCAGATCCAGAGGAAGGACTGCGTTATGAGTTGATGTTGCGGGAATCGGCATCATGCAGCAGTGCCTCCATCTGAATGAGTAAGTCGGAAAGCGCGTGAGTTTTACCCCGCGCGCATTCGGCAGCGCTTTGCTCGCACAGCAGACAGCGGCGGGCAGGGAGCGCGAAATGACGCCGGGACAGAATTTCCCCTTCAGGGTTCAGGACGTCGATGTCCCATAACCGTCCCAGCGGATGTGAATGCTCAAGTCCGATAGTGGCGAGCTTGAGGTCTCGGGCCGGAGCCTCAATGGCCAGCAGGCCTTCCGGTCCGCTGGCAGAGACCAGCGCAGTTTGCTCCCTGACAATCCAGGCGGATTTTTCCGCCAGCGCGAGCAGGGCGGTGACGCCGTGATTAAAGATGCGACGGGTTAATTCGCTGTCTTTAATCGGACCTGGCGCGACCACGGTAAACGAGACCAGTGGCGCGTGATGACGCGTGAGCCAGGCATGCTGCCTTGCTTGTCTCTCATCGCGGCTGGCGAGCAGCTCGGGGATGGAAACCGCGTGGCAAGTGGCGTGTTCAGGGAGCAGGTGCATGGTTTATTCCTTCACCTGATGCACAACGTCAATTACCGAACCATCGCGGTAGCGCACAACGGCAATTACGCGATCGGTAAATTCGATGGCGCGCGGTTGACCGGTTAGCTGCTGGGCACGTTCGCGCAGCCATTCAATCGACACCACTTTCATGCCAGCTTCTTGCAGGCGTTCCGCCAGTTCAGGGCGAGCAGGGTTGACGGCGATACCGTGGTCGGTAACCAGAATGTCAACACTGGAACCTGGGGTTACGCAGGTCAGCACGTTATCTACCAATGTCGGGATGCGTCCACGAACCAGCGGTGCGACGATGATAGAAAGCGCTGCGGCCACAGCCGTATCGCAGTGACCACCGGAAGCGCCACGCAGTACGCCGTCGGAGCCGGTCAGTACGTTAACGTTGAAGCTGGTGTCTACTTCTAATGCGCTCAGTACCACAACGTCCAGACGGTCAACGGATGCGCCTTTCGAGCCCCAGTTAGCGTACTGATTAGCGCTGATCTCAATGTGATTTGGATTGCGGGCCAGAGATTTCGCGGCGGCACTGTCGAAGCTTTGTACATCCAGCAGTTTGCGGATTAAGCCTTTTTCATGCAGATCAACGATGGTGGCGGTGATGCCGCCCAGCGCGAAATCGGCATGGATGTCACGGCTACGCATTTTGTCTTCCAGGAAACGGGTAACGGCCAGAGACGCGCCGCCGGTTCCTGTCTGCAATGAGAAGCCTTCATTGAAGTAACCGGAGTTAGCAATGACGTCTGCCGCGCTGCGGGCGATCAACAATTCACGCGGATTGGTGGTCATACGGGTCGCGTCCGCACCAATTTTGTCCGCATCGCCGACCTGGTCGATCTGCACGATCAGATCCACTTGATCCTGGGTAATGCTGGCCGGGTTATGCGGATAGGTCAGCAGCTGTTCTGTCAGCAGGACAACCTGTCTGGCGTTTTCGGCATCGACGCGGGCATAGCCCAGTGAACCGCAGCACGCTTTACCGGTATAACCGTTAGCGTTACCAAACTGGTCGCAGGACGGTACGCCGAGGAATGCGACATCAATGTTGAGCTCGCCACTTTGCACCAGGTGTACACGACCGCCGTGGGAGTGGATTTGCACTGGCTCAGCCAGCAGACCACGAGAAATCTCTTCTGCCAGCGGGCCACGCAGCCCGGAGGTATAAATTCGGCTGACCACGCCCTGACGGATGTGCTCAACCAGCGGCGCGTGGCAGTCGCTCAGGGAGCTTGAGGCCAGCGTCAGATTTTTAAAGCCCATGCTGGCGATGGCGTCCATCACCAGGTTAATTGTCAGATCGCCACCGCGAAATGCGTGGTGGAAAGAGATGGTCATACCATCCTGTAAACCTGAACGACGAATAGCGTCTTCCAGATTAGCGCACAGCTTTTTGTCGCGCGGTTTTTGCGCCTGCAATTCTGCTTTTGCGGTGCTCTGATAAGCGGAAAGCTCGCTTTCTGCATGACGGCTCCAGGTCGCCACGCGATCCTGGCGTTGAGACTGTTCGATTTTCTGCGTCATTTTTTTGCCTTATTCTTCGCGAATGCCGGAAAGTTCTGCCCGGGAGATAACCAGAAGGGCGCGCTCGATAACCGGGCTGTCGACCATCTTGCCGTTCAGGGAAACCACGCCACGACCTTCGCGGGCGGCAGCTTCAGCGGCTTCCACCACCAGACGGGCGTGAGCCAGCTCTTTGCTCGTCGGGGCATAGAGGTTATGCAGAAGTTCAATCTGGCGAGGGTTGATCAGCGACTTGCCGTCAAAACCCAACTGCTTGATGTGTGAGGCTTCGTGCAGGAAACCTGCTTCGTTGTTGGCATCGGAATAGACGGTATCGAACGCCTGAATACCGGCAGAGCGCGCAGCCTGCAAAATAGAGCAGCGGGCAAACAGCAGTTCAGTGCCTTCCGGGGAACGTTCAGTACGCAGGTTACGCACATAATCTTCTGCACCCAGTGCAATGCCGATCAGGCGTTCTGAAGCGTGGGCGATTTCTACCGCGCGGGTAATGCCTAACGGCGACTCGATGGCGGCTAACAGGCCGGTGCTGCCGGGTTCGCGACCGCAGGCGTTTTCGATGCGCAGGATTTCGTTTTCAATGTCGATGACATCCTGTGCGGTATCGGTTTTCGGTAAACGCACGATGTCAGCGCCGCCGCGCACAACGGCTTCGAGGTCGTTGATGCCCCATTCGGAGTCGAGGGCGTTCACGCGCACGATGGTTTCAACGTCGTGATACAGCGGATGCTGCAGCGCGTGGTACACCATGCGGCGAGCGGTATCTTTTTCACGCAGCGCGACGGAGTCTTCCAGGTCGAACATCAGCGCATCAGCCGGGTAGATAAACGAGTTGCTGACCATGGCGGCATTGGCGCCCGGTACGAACAACATGCTACGGCGGGTACGGGTTTTACGTTGTTGTAAAGATTCGGCAATCACTGGCAATCCTCCCATGGCAGTGCCGGAATACCGCCAGCGCGGGCCAGTAGTGCTTCCAGTCGCGCACGTAAAATGCAGTCCAGTGCGCCTTTATCATCAACATTTAATTGCACGCCGCGTACGTTGTAGCGGGACAGTACGTCCAGAATGGTGGCCCGAATGGCATCACCGAACTGCTTTTCGACGCTACTGTTAACCTGCAGGTCAATATCCTGCGAATCGAGTGGGGCGATGCGGATCATCACATCACCGGACTCGAGTGTGCCTGCGACGGCTGCCTGGTTTATTTTCATTTTTCACCTGTTGCTAATGCGGGGGTATTTTGGCGGACTGCCGCACCCGATGAGGCTCGTTCAACCATGCTTTGCAGATAGCGCAGCGTGGCGTCAGGAACCAGGGATGCGATAGCCGTGAGATCTTTTTTAACCAGCAGCTTGCGCACCCAGGAGGCGGAAATCGGCATCTCCTGGAAGCACAGCCGCTCAATTTCCACCAGTTCAATCGGTGGGGCGGGAAGCGTTGGGGTCTCCAGCCAGTAACGCATATCGTTGTTATACTGGGAGGTGACGGTGCAATACGGCTCGGTACCCACGAAACGGTGCGTAACGCCGAGAGCCGGGGCCAGGTACTGGCGGAAGATTTTCAGGTCTATTTCGGTGTAGCAGTGGTTAATAACGCTCTGCTCTTTGATGAAGTAGCACGGGAACGTGGCGCGGGAAATGATGTATTCCGAACCGCGATGCACGGTTAAACGCGGAATGTCTTTTGTCCCTTTGAGTACCAGATCCAGTCGGTCTTCATACGGAAAACGCGAGGTATCTTCTTTCACCAAAAACAGATGCAGCCAGTCACATTGCGCGGCCGCCTGTTGGATCAGAAAACGATGACCGTTGGTGAAGGGGTTGGCGTTCATGACGATACAGCCAATTTTTTTCCCTTCATGACGCTGTTTTGCCAGCGATTCGGCGTAGCGTTTCAGCCGTGTGGTGCTGTTTTCCATCAATACCATAATGCCGGGCACGCTGGTGAGCGTGGAAAAGCCACACTGTTTAAACAGCGATTCGTACTCGGTTTTGGTATAGATGAAGAGGTGCGTACAGTGGCGCTCATAGGCGAGGTTGATGAGTTCTGTCGCCAGCGTCAGCGCCAGGCCTTCACCGCGCACGGACTCACAAATCGCGACGCACTTAATGATATTTCCGGCGATACCGCCACAGGCAATCAGGCGATCGTCACGGGTGACGGTGATAAATACTTCGACGGTGGTATCAACGCTCAGATCGTTCTCTTTCAGAAATTGCGCGATAGCCGCCATCTTTTTATTTTCTGAGCGTTTAACTTGCGTGAATATATTATTACCGAACATAGTAAATAGAGCCCCGATGCTATATTTGTTACTGGGTTTCTGTTTTTGTTGCTCTGATTAGCAACCTGATAACGTTTTGTTTGCAATTGAAGGGAATGGTTTTTTATTACGGAGTATTTCTTTTTTTCCCTGCTGCATACATCGTAAGGAGTATTTTGGAGGTAATTTTTGATTTATTTCACAATAAGTTAGAAGGTTTTAATGTGTTTTATGGTTTTAAGTTTTTTAATTAATTTAACTCGGAAATAGCGCGCGGTTTTAATTTGTTTAATTGATTTAAGGTGGGGAATCTGCAACGATCCTGTTTTATACCGTGACTTTTAAATAAAACATTTTTATTACAACTACAATAGAAAATAAGTTTCGGGAACGTCGGTGAGGAAAAATTATGGCAGAGCAGAAAAATAAAACACGGTTTCCTTTTTTTCGCAGTCTGGCGTTTCCGTTACGCATCTTTCTGCTCATTCTGGTCGTTTCTGTTCTTATTATCGCAGCGTTAGCACAATACTTTACCGCCAGTTTTGAAGATTATCTGACGACACACGTCCGTGATATGGCAATGAACCAGGCGAAAATCATCGCCTCTAATGACAGCATCATCGCGGCGGTGAAGCATCGTGATTACAAGCGCCTGGCGACTATTGCCGACAAACTACAGAGTGGGACTGATTTCGACTATGTCGTTATTGGAGATACGCACTCCATTCGTCTTTATCATCCGAACCCGGAAAAAATTGGTTACCCGATGCAGTTCACCAAGCCTGGCGCGCTGGAAAAAGGTGAGAGCTACTTTATTACCGGTAAAGGATCTATTGGGATGGCAATGCGCGCCAAAACTCCTATCTTTGATGACGATGGCAAAATCATTGGCGTGGTCTCAATTGGCTATCTGATCAGTAAAATTGACAGCTGGCGATCGGATTTCTTACTGCCAATGGCTGGGGTATTTATCCTGCTGTTGTTGGTACTTATGCTGCTCTCCTGGTTTTTTGCTGCCCATATTCGTCGGCAGATGTTGGGGATGGAGCCTAAACAAATCGCGCGGGTGGTGCGTCAGCAGGAAGCGCTGTTCAGCTCGGTGTATGAAGGGTTGATTGCCGTGGATCCTGACGGATATATCACTGCGATAAACCGCAGTGCGAGGAAAATGCTGGGGCTGTCATCGCCGGGCAGAAAGTGGCTGGGAAAACCGGTAAATGAAGTCGTTCAGCCAGCGGACTTTTTCACCCAGCAGATTGCGGAACAACGCCAGGATGCGATGGTTAATTTTAATGGGTTGAGCGTTATCGCCAACCGTGAGGCGATTCGCTCCGGTGACGAACTGCTCGGCGCTATTATCAGTTTTCGTAGTAAAGATGAAATTGCTACCCTTAATGCGCAATTAACGCAAATCAAACAGTATGTTGAGAGCCTGAGAACGCTGCGTCATGAGCACCTGAACTGGATGTCGACCATCAATGGCCTGCTGCAAATGAAAGAGTATGACCGGGTGCTGGCTATGGTTCAGGGAGAGTCGCAGGCACAGCAGCAACTGATTGACAGCCTGCGCGGCGCCTTTGCCGATCGTCAGGTGGCGGGTCTGTTATTTGGCAAGGTACAACGTGCACGGGAACTGGGTCTTACGATGACCATTGTTCCTGGCAGCCAACTGCACCAACTACCTGAAGGGCTGGATAGCACAGAGTTTGCAGCAATTGTTGGCAATCTGCTTGATAATGCATTTGAAGCGAGTTTACGCACCCAGCAAGGCAACAAAGTCGTCGAACTCTATTTGAGCGACGAAGGGGATGATGTGGTCATCGAAGTTGCCGATCAGGGATGCGGTGTGCCGGAAGCATTGCGTGAAAAAATATTTGAACAGGGTGTAAGCACCCGTACCGATGAACCAGGCGAACATGGCATCGGTTTGTATCTGATTGCAAGTTATGTGAGGCGCTGTAACGGGGTGATTACGCTCGAAGATAACTCCCCTTGCGGCACCTTATTTTCTTTATTTCTTCCGAAAGTGAAAAAAAATAATGACGGAACCATTAACGCTACTGATCGTTGAGGATGAAACGCTACTGGCGGAAATGCATGCTGAATATATCCGCCATATACCCGGCTTCAGCCAGATATGGCTGGCGGGTAATCTTGCGCAGGCAAGAATGATGATTGAGCGTTTTAAGCCCGGTTTGATTCTTCTTGATAACTACTTACCGGACGGTAAGGGTATTACTTTGTTGCATGAGTTGACCCAGGCGCGCTATCCGGGCGGTGTGGTCTTTACCACGGCGGCCAGCGATATGGAAACGGTCTCCGAGGCCGTGCGCAGCGGCGCGTTTGATTATCTGGTCAAACCTATCGCTTACGAGCGATTGGGGCAGACGCTTACGCGGTATCAACAGCGCAGACGCATGCTGGCAGGCAATGACAGCGCCAGTCAAAAGCAGATTGATGAAATGTTTAACGCCTACGCGCGCGGCGAGCCGAAAGGCGATTTGCCGACCGGGATTGATGCGTTAACGCTGAATGCGGTGCTGAAGCTATTTGCCGATCCGACGGTACATCATACTGCGGAAACGATCGCCCAGGCGCTCACCATCAGTCGTACGACCTCCAGACGCTATCTGGAGTACTGTGCCAGCCGCCATTTGATTATCGCGGAGATTATTCACGGGAAGGTAGGCAGGCCGCAGCGTATTTATCACGGCGGCTAAATGCTGATTTCTTAAGTAGGCCGGATAAGATGCTTTAGCATCGCCATCCGGCAACGGGGTTGAAATGCCGGATGCGGCGTAAATGCCTTATCCGGCCTACATTTCGCTGAAAGTCAGCCGCCAACAACGGCTGAAGAAGAGCCTGGTACCATCACTTCGGTGGAGATAATCACCACCAGCAGTCCGACCAGTACCGGAACCGAGGTACGTTTCACCACTTCGAACGGAGAAATCTTCGCCATCCCTGCGACAGCCACAACCACGCCGGAGACCGGGGAAATTGTGCGCCCAAGGTTAGAAGCCTGAAGCATCGGGATAACAAGATAAGCCGGGTTAATGCCGGAAGAATGTGCCAGCTTAGGGATCATCTCAACGAAAGCATAGAACGGGGCGTTACCGGAGCCTGTAGTCATTGCCGCCAGCATCGTCAGGATCACCAGCACCATCATCAGAATAATGCTTGCTGAGCCAAACGAGGTGGCGATAGAGATCAGACTCTGAATAAAGCCGATGGTGCTCAACCCCTGGGCAAAAACACCCGCTGCAACAAGCAGCATAACTACGTTAGCAAAGGCATCCGCCATGCCACGGTAAGCGACTTCCAGACCTGAAAACACCTTTTGAGTGTTGAATCCACGAATAAATTCCAGAACGGCGGCGATGAGCATGCACAGTACCAGAATCGTAATGATGTGCAGCTGTGGACCCCATTTACCATCAAAAATCAGGACGCCTACGATCGGTGTAAACGGCAGGATGGCGTAAAAAGACGGCGCGGTAGTGGTGATTTCTGCCACGTCTAACATTTCGTGAGAAATGTTCTCTTTTTTATCCAGGTAGCGCTGCCAGAAAAAGTGTGCGATCGCCATAGCAATGATGGCGGCAATGGAGATTGGCAGCGTGGTTTTAAACGCGAAATCAATCAACGGCATTTCTGCGGCTTTTGCCGCCAGCACCACATCACCGGACGTCGGTGAAAGAATGATTGCAGCGGGGGAGGCACATATGGCCGCCGCGGCTCCACGGCTGATCCCAACGTTTACCATAACCGGGAACAGCGTTGCCATCAGCAATACGCCCAGGCCGGTAGCTGACGAGACTGCCAGCGACATCAGACAGGCGACAAAATAGGCGGCAATCATCAACAGATAAGGTGAGTTGATATATTGCAGCGGTTTGGAGGCCAGCTTAACGACCATATCGTTCGCGCCAATATGCGTCATGTAGGCGGCAAAACCACACAGCATCATAATCATCATGCCGAGATCGCCACCGCGGCTCATCAGCAAAATTTTAATGTATTCAACAATGTCTGTAGCAGTATAGCCCGTCGTTGCTGCGCTGGAAGGCAGAACTTTATGTCCCATCACCGCACTGATAATCAGCAAAACCAGACCGCCAACAAACAGTACGCCGGTGGCGGAATAACCTTTGATGATGTAGCGCGCCACACCCACAATAACCACAACCCCAATAAGGAGTTCAATAAATGTCAACATTGTTTCCCCTGTCGCATTGCTGCCCAGAAAGTAAAAAAACTAAAAAAAGTAAAAAGTGGTGACAGAATGTGCCTAATAAACCGATAACTATTGCTGATTGAAATCAATAAAAATACGGATTCAACCGATGGCCAGACTGTTTTTTCAACATCGTGGTTTAAAAAAGAATCTCCCCGGCAAAAACTGTGAAACGCATTGCTGTTGTGTGTATTTTGATATTAAAATGTTAAATTGTTGTTTCTTTATTTGCTTGTCACGTTTGAAAAGAACAATTTAATAGCAATTAAGAGAAACTTATTCCTGTAATAAAGCCCAGTAAATAGAGGGGAATCATCTTATAAGCATTATCCAAAGAATATTCTGATTTTTTACTTGCGCATTTTTGTTAAGTTAACATTAAGGTTGAGTTTGCTACAATTGCTAATAACTCCCAGGATGGTAATTAAGTTGTGATTGTCGCTAAACGATATTTTCTCATTTTTTCATTTCTTTTTATTCAGTTAGCTTTCATTCCCCAGGGGGCTGCTGAAGATAAAGGCTGGTTTGCCACGTTTAAAGATAATGTCAGTGAAACCTGGCAGCAGCCGGAACATTATGATCTGTATGTACCGGCTATTACCTGGCATGCCCGTTTTGCTTACGATAAAGAAAAAACGGATCGCTACAACGAGCGACCTTGGGGGGCAGGATTTGGCCAATCCCGCTGGGATGATAAAGGAAACTGGCACGGGCTTTATATTATGGCCTTTAAGGATTCCTACAATAAATGGGAACCGATTGGCGGCTACGGCTGGGAGAAAACATGGCGTCCGCTGCCTGATGAAAACTTCCATACCGGCCTTGGCTTTACTGCTGGCTTTACCGCGCGCGATAACTGGAACTACATACCCGTGCCGGTGCTGTTACCGCTGGCGTCAATTGGTTATGGTCCGGCAACGTTCCAGATGACCTACATTCCAGGAACCTATAACAATGGTAACGTCTACTTTGCGTGGTTACGCTTCCAGTTTTGATAGGCTGCCTGTAGTGTCAGTCAGGTATTAAAAATCATTAAAAAACAGATAGATGGCAACTCTCACTGAAAAATAACGCGACATTTATCACTTTTTGATAAAGTTCGACTGGACAAAGCGCACCACAATTGTTGTACTGATACCCGACACAGCATTTGTGTCTATTTTTCATGTAAAGGTAATTTTGATGTCTAAGATTAAAGGTAACGTTAAGTGGTTTAATGAGTCCAAAGGATTCGGTTTCATTACTCCGGAAGATGGCAGCAAAGACGTGTTCGTACACTTCTCTGCAATCCAGACCAATGGTTTTAAAACTCTGGCTGAAGGTCAGCGCGTAGAGTTCGAAATCACTAACGGTGCCAAAGGCCCTTCTGCTGCAAACGTAATCGCTCTGTAAGCATACGACAGCAAGCATTCAAAACCCGCTTAATTGCGGGTTTTTTTCGCTCTAATGTGCGGGAGAGGCAGAAACCAGCCAGAATGCCAGAGCGGTCATCGCAAATGATCCCAGTAGATTAACCAGCACATTCACCATAGCCCAGCCAAAGCGTCCTTCCTGAAGTAAAAATACGACCTCTGCCGAGAAGGTGGAGAACGTTGTCAGCCCGCCGCAAAAGCCGGTAGTAATCAGAACCTTCCACATTGGATCGATGTTTGTCATACGATTAAACCACGCCAGACCCATACCAATGATAAACGCGCCAAGTAAGTTTGCCGCCAGTGTACCGAATGGAATAGCCTGATGCAGTGGGTTGAAGCGCATGCTCAACATCCATCTTGCTACGCTACCTGTACCACCACCGATAAAAACCGCTAAAAGAAGTTGTAACACTGCTAAATCCTGCTATTTGATTGTATATAGGGTGAGTGTAACGCTGAATAATCGTTGTTGGCGAGCCTGACAAACTTTTCTGGAGGGAATATGTTCGTTGCAGCAGGGCAGTTTGCCGTGGGACCTTCGTGGGAAAGGAATGCAGAAACCTGTGCATCATTGATGTCTCAGGCCGCAGGAGAGGGAGTATCGTTGTTGGTATTACCGGAGGCGTTGCTGGCCCGTAACGATATTGACCCTGACCTGTCAGTAAAGTCAGCACAATTGCTGGAGGGTGGGTTCCTGACACGTTTACTCCAGGAAAGCGCGCAAAATGAGATGACGACAATCCTGACGATTCATGTTCCTTCTGTGCCAGGCCGGGCATTTAACATGTTGGTGGCGTTACGGGGAGGCCGGGTGGTTGCCCATTATGCAAAATTGCATCTTTACGACGCGTTCGCGATTCAGGAGTCGCGGAATGTCGATGCTGGAGACGCCATAGCGCCGCTGCTGGACGTAGACGGATTAAAGGTAGGGTTGATGACCTGCTATGACCTGCGTTTCCCTGAGCTGGCGTTAGCGCACGCTCTGCAGGGGGCAGACATACTCGCTTTACCTGCCGCATGGGTGCGGGGAGCACTAAAAGAGCATCACTGGGCAACATTGTTGGCGGCAAGAGCCCTGGATGCCACTTGCTATGTTATTGCGGCAGGAGAATGTGGTAATAAGAACATTGGTCAAAGCCGGGTCATCGATCCCTTTGGCGTGACCATTGCCGCCGCGGCAGAAACGCCGGCGCTGATTATGGCCGAGGTTTCAGCAGAGCGGGTGAAGCAGGTCAGGGCCCAACTTCCGGTATTAAGTAACCGACGCTTTGCGCCACCGCAATTATTATGACGTTTTTTTAAACAAGGCTTGATTCACCTTGTTACAGATTGCTATTGTGTGCGCGCGTCGAAAGGCCGTTAATATTCTCAGGTTAATATGGCGCTTTATGCAGCCTGGTTTAAGTTAAGAAGGTATCTATGGGTGAGATTAGTATTACCAAACTGCTGGTGGTTGCCGCACTGGTCGTTCTGCTGTTTGGTACCAAGAAGTTACGTACACTGGGTGGAGACCTGGGAACGGCAATTAAGGGCTTTAAGAAAGCGATGAACGACGATAATGCCGATGCCAGAAAAGAGGCTGATGGTAGCGTTCAGGCGGAAAAGCTCTCTCATAAAGAGTAATGTCAGGAGCATGATGCTCTTACTGTGTGCTCTGTATGAAAAAAACCGGCAATTTGCCGGTTTTTTTATTGCTGAAATGTAAGTGAGTATTACACGATTACTTCACTTCCAGCCCTTTGGCCTGCATGTCAGCGTGGTATGAAGAACGAACGAATGGGCCGCAGGCTGCATGGGTAAAGCCCATCGCCATGGCTTCGGCTTTCATCTCGTCGAACTCATCCGGGCTGACGTAGCGTTGCACTGGCAGGTGATGGCGGCTCGGCTGTAAATACTGCCCCAGCGTCAGCATGGTCACGCCATGGCTGCGCAGATCGCGCATGACTTCAATGATTTCGGCATTGGTTTCACCCAGACCTACCATCAGACCCGATTTAGTCGGGATCTCCGGGTGCGCTTCTTTGAAACGCGCCAGAAGCTTCAGCGACCAGTTGTAGTCAGCTCCCGGACGTACGTTACGGTAAATACGCGGTACGTTTTCGAGGTTGTGGTTAAATACGTCCGGCGGTGTGGCCGTGAGAATATCCAGCGCGCGATCCATACGACCACGGAAGTCAGGCACCAGAGTTTCGATCTTAATCGACGGACTTTTCTCGCGAATAGCGGTGATGCAGTCAGCAAAGTGCTGAGCGCCGCCGTCACGTAGATCGTCACGGTCAACGGAGGTAATGACGACATAGCGCAGCGCCATGTCCGCAATCGTCTGAGCCAGTTTCAACGGCTCGTTGGCATCAGGCGCAACCGGACGGCCATGGGCAACGTCACAGAATGGGCAACGGCGTGTACAGATTGCGCCGAGGATCATAAAGGTTGCGGTTCCGTGATTGAAACATTCAGCCAGGTTAGGGCAGGAAGCTTCTTCGCAGACAGAGTGCAGGCCGTTTTTGCGCATTGCCGCTTTGATGCCCTGGATGCGAGTGGAGTCCGCTGGCAGTTTTATTTTCATCCATTCCGGTTTACGCAGCAGGGCTTCACGCTCTGTTGCCACATTTTTAACCGGGATAAGAGCCATCTTATCGGCATCGCGGTATTTAACACCGCGTTCCATCACAATGGGTTTACTCATAGCTTGCGTGTTCCAGTTGCGAATTACGAAGGAAAGCGTTTCAATTCAAGGGAATGTTGCATTTATCAACTATTTTTGAATTAGTGATACGCAGTATATCATTGAAACGGGCCAGAAAGCAGCCTGACAGGCTGGCAAAATGTAAAATAGTTGTTGTTTTGTGCCATTTGCCACAACATATGCCGTGGCAAAGTATGACCGCATTTTTAGTCCGCAACGTATTCGTGCGGTGGGTTACCCAACAGCGCCAGAATGTTGGCCAGCAGGCGTGGGCGAATGCTCTCAGTGGTGGCCGCGCTATCCCATTGCGATACTTTTGCCATCTCCATTCCGGCATAACCACAAGGATTGATACGCAGGAAAGGCGACAGGTCCATATCCACGTTGAGCGCTAAGCCGTGAAATGAACATCCCTTACGAATACGTAACCCTAATGAGCAGATTTTCTTCTCACCGACATAAACGCCAGGCGCGTCGGCTCGCGGGTGGGCGTCGATGCCAATTTCCGCAAGGGTATTGACGACAGTTTGCTCCAGCAGCGTAACCAGCTCGCGAACACCCAGTTTGCGGCGTTTCAGGTTCAACAGCACATACATGACCTGTTGGCCCGGTCCGTGGTAGGTCACCTGACCACCACGATCGCTCTGAATCACCGGAATATCTCCCGGCATCAGTACGTGCTCGGCTTTACCTGCCTGACCCTGAGTAAAGACAGGATAATGCTCTACCAGCCAGATTTCATCATGACTGTTTTCATCGCGGGTATCGGTAAATTCGTGCATGGCCAGAGAGACTGGCTCGTAAGGTTGAAGACCGAGCTGGCGGACCAGAATTTTATCCTGATACAAAACGGCATCTCCGTAGATACTCACACAGAGTAGAGAATGTTAAAGAGGGGAAAAGTATATCACAGGAGGAAGAGGTTACCCGAGCGGGGATGCAGCGGGTAACCGACAGGTTTTACAGCACCATGCGTACGATATCGATATTACCTAATTCTTCGTACAGCGTTTCAACCTGCTCAATGTGTGTAGCAGTGATGGTGATAGAGACCGAGTGGTAGTTGCCTTTGCTGCTCGGTTTTACCGTCGGAGAGTAATCACCTGGCGCATGGCGCTGTACCACTTCAACCACCTGATCAACCAGCTCAGGCAACGCCTGCCCCATTACTTTGTAAGTAAATGGAGTAGGGAATTCAAGCAGTTCGTTAAGTTTGGTTTTCATGTCAGCTCCGGCGTTACATCAAAAAATAATAACTCCCACAGCGCGTGGGAGTTATCTGGATACCTAGTATATGGGGACGTAAATCACACTTTCAAGTGTTCGATTTTTAGCCAAACCAGTGGTGGAACATTAATTTAATGTAATCAATGATTTTCCCAAAGAAGTTGCCTTCCGGGATTTCCTGCAGCACGACCAGTGGGCGCTGCTCGATGGTTTTGCCATCAAGCTGGAAGTTGATAGTACCGACAACCTGGTTTTTCTGCAGCGGCGCGTGCAGTTCAGTGGTGTTCAGCACATAACTTGCTTTCAGATCTTTCATACGGCCGCGAGGAATGGTCAGGTAGACATCCTTATCGACACCTAACGATGCGCGATCGGTGTTACCAAACCAGGCGGGTTCTGAGGCAAATTCTTTACCCACTTTCAGCGGGTTGACGGTTTCGAAGAAACGGAAGCCCCAGGTCAGCAGTTTTTTGCTTTCGGTTTCGCGACCTTTATAGGTGCGGCCACCCATTACGGCGGAGATCAGACGCATCTGGCCTTCGGTTGCGGATGCAACAAGGTTATAGCCAGCTTTATCGGTGTGACCGGTTTTGATACCGTCGACATTCAGGCTGTTATCCCACAGCAGACCGTTACGGTTTAACTGACGAATGCCGTTAAAGGTGAACTCTTTTTCTTTATAGATAGAGTATTCATTAGGCACATCGCGAATCAGCGCCTGACCAATCATCGCCATATCGCGGGCTGAACTGTACTGACCGTCAGCATCAAGACCATGAACGGTCTGGAAGTGGGTGTTTTTCAGACCCAGCGCGTTCACATAGCTGTTCATCAGGCCGACGAAAGCGTCCTGGCTACCGGCAGCGAAGTCAGCCATCGCCACACATGCGTCGTTCCCGGACTGCAGGTTAATACCACGGATCAACTGAGAGACAGGAACCTGCATGCCTGGCTTGAGGAACATCAGCGATGAACCTTTAAAGACCGGGTTACCCGTAGCCCATGCGTCATTGCCGACGGTGACCAGATCGGTTTCTTTGAACTTCCCGGCTTTCATCGCCTGGCCGATGACGTAGCTGGTCATCATTTTGGTCAGGCTGGCGGGGTCGCGGCGAGTGTCAGCATTCTGTTCTGCCAGAACTTTACCTGAATTGTAATCAATCAGGATATACGACTCCGCATCGATCTGCGGAACGCCGGGGATCATGGTTTTAATATTCAGGTCATCGGCATGTGCAGCAGAGAGAGTAGCTGCGCAGAGAGCCGCGGTGAGCGCCATACGCTGCACGAAACGAGCGGAAAAAGTGGTCTTCATGGTCTGAACTACGACGTCCGTGATGAAATTAAAAAAAGTGCCCTACTATAGCAAATGCATAACGGGCAGGCATCTGACTTTCCGCGTGACTTTGTTAATGTCATTTACGGAAATTGACAATTCAGATACCCGGTTTACGTTATTACATGCCGGTGATGAAGGACTGTAATTGTGCCTCGGATTGAAGACGCTGCTGCAATGAGGAGGCTTCAGTTTTGCTGGCGAATGGCCCCATCTGAATACGCCATACCGCGCCGTTTTGCACTACCCGTCCTGGGACGCCAAACTGCTGACTTAAGCGCTTTTGATACTGCTGCGCTCGGGTTTGATCGCTAACGGCACCGACCTGAACGACATAGCGTCCGTTGGTCGCAGCGGCTGGCGCGGCAACGGTCGCTGGCGCGGTTACCGGGGCAGTTGATGCCGCGGGAGTGGTGGTTACAGGCTGTGGTGCAGGCGTGGGTTCACTGCCTTCAAGCACACCAGCTGCAAGCGTTGTCGGCGCGCCGAGGAAACCACTGCTGTTGACTGGCGCACCGCTGGCATCCTCGCTTTTCAGCGTGGAATTGCTGATAGGACGGATGTCATTTTGCGGCTGGCCCGCATCCGGTGCGGAAGACATAGTGCCACCACCGCTTAAATCAGGGCGAGCGGGCAGGGCATAGGTTTGTTTCGCCACGGTCGTACAGGCCATACCCGGTCCGGATAATGAACCATCCTGAGCGACGATGATCGGGTCGATACGCACTTTGGTGTTGTTAGACGTGTTCAGTCGATCGGCGGCGGCACGTGAAAGTGAAATTACGCGATCGTTGCCATAAGGGCCGCGATCGTTAATGCGCACGACGATCATCCTGCCGTTTGCCAGGTTGGTGATTCTGGCATAGCTTGGGATCGGCAGCGTCGGGTGCGCAGCGGTCAACTGCATTGGATCAAACGCTTCACCAGACGCGGTTAAATTGCTTCCAGGCTCCGCATCATAAATAGCGGCAAGCCCGGCCTGGCTAAAGCGGGAGGGATCCTGGACTATTTTGTAGCTCTTACCATCACGCTGGTAGTCCTGATTCGCCGTTGGGTTCAGGGGTTCAAAGCGCGGATCGGCCCCGCTGATTTCAACAATCGGACCATTACACACCGCAGGCTGCGGCGCGACAGCAACCTGTTGCTGACCATCATCATTCGAACACGCCGCGAGCATTCCTGCTGCGATGCAGATACCAAGCCACTGCTTACGCATTGCGTACCCCTTACACGCTTTTCGACAACATTTTTCTATGGGTGTGGATCGACATAACAATCCCGAACCCGGCCATCAGCACGATCAGTGCTGAGCCTCCGTAACTGACCAGTGGGAGTGGAACCCCAACCACAGGGAGAATACCGCTCACCATACCAATATTTACGAAGACATAAACGAATAATATCAACATTAAACCACCCGCCATGACGCGACCAAAGGTGGTTTGTGCGCGAGCCGCGATCCACAACCCGCGCATAATCAGCAAAATGTACAGCGTCAGCAAAATCAAGATTCCCACCAGACCCAGTTCTTCCGCTAAGACGGCGAAGATAAAGTCAGTGTGGCGTTCGGGTAAAAACTCAAGCTGCGACTGCGTACCGTGCAGCCAGCCTTTACCGCGTAATCCGCCGGAACCAATAGCAATTTTAGACTGAATAATGTGATAGCCCGCGCCCAGCGGATCGGTTTCAGGGTCGAGTAACATCATGACGCGTTGACGCTGGTAGTCATGCATCAGGAAGAACCACAGTATCGGAATAAACGCGGCGACCAAAACGACTGCCACACCGATTAAACGCCAGCTTAAACCAGAAAGGAACAGGACAAACAGACCAGAAAGGGCAACCAGAATTGAGGTGCCGAGGTCAGGCTGAGCGGCAACCAGCAGCGTGGGCATAAAAATCAGCACCAGCGCAATCGCGGTATTTTTTAGCGATGGCGGGCAGACGTCGCGGTTGATGAAGCGTGCGACCATCAGCGGCACGGCAATCTTGGCGATTTCAGAAGGTTGAAAGCGCACGATACCCAAATCCAGCCAGCGCTGGGCGCCTTTGGAAATAGCGCCGAAGGCGTCAACCGCCACCAACAGAATGATGCAGAAGATATAGAGATAGGGCGCCCAACCTTCATAAACCCTGGGCGGAATTTGCGCCATCACCACCATGATGACCAGGCCCATCGCGATCTGACCGACCTTACGCTCCATCATGCCAATATCCTGGCCGCTGGCGCTCCAGATGACCAGCGAGCTGTAGACCAGCAGAGCCAGCAAAATAAGTAACATTGTGGGATCGATGTGGATTTTGTCCCAAAATGTTTTTTTGTTCGGATTATCCGTCACGATTATTGGTCCTCAGCTGCTGCAACCGCTGGGTTTTCCGCAGGCAGATTGGTGTTGTTGTCGCCCAACATAATGTGGTCAAGGATCTGGCGCATAATCGTCCCTACAGCCGGACCCGCACCGCCGTTTTCAAGGATCATGGCGACAGCGACCTGGGGGTTATCGTAAGGTGCGAAGGCCGTCATTAACTTGTGGTCACGTAAACGTTCGGCGATTTTATGCGCGTTATAGGTTTCATTAGCTTTCAGGCCAAAGACCTGTGCGGTACCGGATTTCGCCGCAATTTTGTATGGCGCGCCAGCGAAATATTTATGTGCAGTCCCGTTAGGGCGGTTAGCGACGCCGTACATACCGTCTTTGGCGATTTCCCAGTAACCGGAATGAATATCGCCAACGGGCGGTTCGTGCGGCTGCACCCATGGGACTTGCTTGCCGTTTTCTGCAGTGCTCATCAGCAGATGCGGGACTTTTACCAAACCGTCGTTGATAAGGATCATCAGCGCTTTACTCATCTGGATAGGGGTTGCCGTCCAGTAACCCTGACCGATGCCGACCGGAATGGTATCACCCTGGTACCATGGCTTTTTAAACCGTTTTTGCTTCCATTCACGGGTTGGCATGTTTCCGGAACGTTCTTCGGCAAGATCGATGCCCGTATATTGACCGTAGCCAAACTTGCTCATCCACTCGGAAAGCCGGTCTATCCCCATATCATAGGCGATTTGATAGAAAAACGTATCCGCGGACTCTTCCAGAGAGCGGGTGATGTTCAGGTGGCCGTGACCCCACTTTTTCCAGTCGCGGTAACGTTTCTCAGAGCCGGGTAACTGCCACCAGCCCGGATCGAACAGACCGGTATTGCGAGTGATGACGCCTGCGCTTAACGCAGAAACCGCAACGTAAGGCTTAACCGTCGACGCTGGAGGATAAACGCCTTGCGTGGCGCGGTTAACCAATGGGGTATTCGGGTCATTGAGCAACCCGGAGTAATCTTTACTGGAGATGCCATCCACAAACAGGTTGGGGTCGTAGCTTGGCATGGAGACCAGCGCCAGAACGCCACCGGTACGCGGGTCGGTGACCACCACGGCGGCGCGGCTCCCCGCCAACAGCGTTTCAATATACTGCTGGAGCTTCAAATCCAGCGTGAGATAAATATCATGCCCGGCCTGCGGCGCGACCTCTTTAAGCTGACGAATGACACGACCGCGGTTGTTGACTTCAACTTCTTCATAGCCGGTCTGTCCATGCAGCACGTCTTCATAATAGCGTTCAATACCGAGCTTACCGATATCGTGCGTCGCCGCGTAGTTAGCCAGTTTGCCGTCTTTGTCCAGGCGGTCCACGTCTTTATCGTTGATCTTCGATACGTAGCCAATCACGTGGGTTAGGGCGGAACCGTAAGGGTAGTAGCGGCGTTTATAGCCTTTGACTTCAACGCCAGGAAAGCGATATTGATTAACGGCAAACCGTGCGACCTGAACTTCCGTCAGGTTGGTTTTTACCGGAATAGAGGTGAAGCGGTGTGAACGGGCGCGTTCTTTTTTAAACGCGGCAATATCGTCGTCCGTCAGATCTACGACGTTGCGCAGCGCGTCGAGCGTATCCTGAATGTTGTCTACCTTCTCCGGCATCATTTCAATCTGATAAATGGTGCGGTTAAGGGCAAGCGGAATTCCGTTGCGGTCATAAATAATGCCGCGACTGGGAGGAATAGGTACCAGTTTAATGCGGTTCTCGTTCGAACGTGTCTGATAATCAGTAAAACGAACGATTTGCAGATTATACAGGTTGGCGATCAGCACGCCGGTCAGCAGCAAAATCCCCAAAAAAGCGACCAGCGCCCGGCGCACAAACAGCGCGGACTCAGCCGAATAGTCGCGAAAAGAATTCTGTAGTTTCATCCGCTGCTTAATCTACTCAAGAATCAATGATCACTCACGGTGATAAGGATGGTTGGTGGTAATGCTCCACGCCCTGTACAGACTCTCCGCTACCAGAACCCGAACAAGAGGGTGAGGAAGGGTTAACGCAGAGAGTGACCAGCTTTGTTCCGCCGCTGCTTTACAAGCGGGAGACAGACCTTCCGGCCCGCCGATCAGCAGACTGACGTCGCGGCCGTCCAGTTTCCAGCGCTCCAGTTCGGTCGCCAGCTGCGGCGTGTCCCAGGGTTTGCCCGGAATATCAAGGGTGACGATGCGGTTCTTGCCTGCGGCGGCCAGCATCTGCTCACCCTCTTTGTCGAGAATGCGTTTAATGTCCGCGTTCTTGCCGCGTTTTCCTGCCGGGATTTCGATCAGCTCAAAGGGCATATCTTTCGGAAACCGACGCAGATACTCGGTAAATCCTGTTTGTACCCAGTCAGGCATTTTCGTACCCACAGCGACAAGTTGCAGCTTCACGCATTAACTCCAGAGTTTTTCCAGTTCATACAGGCGACGGCTTTCTTCCTGCATCACGTGGACAATCACATCGCCGAGGTCAACGACGATCCAGTCAGCGACGTTCTCGCCCTCCACGCCGAGCGGCAGCAGGCCGGCAGTGCGGGACTCCTGAACAACGTGATCTGCGATGGACATAACGTGACGGCTGGACGTGCCAGTGCAGATAATCATGCAATCAGTGATGCTGGATTTGCCCTGAACGTCTAAGGCGATGATGTCTTGACCTTTCAGGTCATCAATTTTGTCGATTACAAAATCCTGGAGTGCTTTACCCTGCAAGTGTTCCCCCTGGGTGAAAAGAGTTAAAAACGTCTGTTAGTATACCTGAACCAGAGGCGATATCGGGACAAATGTCTCCGAAAGCGCTTTTGAAGTGCGCTATCATCCCACCCCACGCCACAGAATGCATCGCCATTTTTGTAAAACAATTTCTGCAAAGCTCTGAAAGGCGGGAAAAGTCAGGTTGCGGAGGATAACAGCCTGTCAGGGGGTGTCAATGGGAGAGAGGGCCTTCGGCAGAAAAAACCGCGCATTCACTCCCCGTCATGCCATACGGCTCGGCTGTTAAGCACTTTCAGTACCGCGAAATCGTCACATAAATCTATCGCGCTCCAGCAGCCTTGTTCGACGCGGAAATGCCACATTGCCGCAGCCGGCATGGACAGCAGGCGGGCAATCAAAACGCTCAGCACGCCCTGATGACTCACCACCAGCAGATTTTGACTCGCTTTATAATCGGCAAGCTGGGCAATGAAGCGTTCAACCCGCTGAGAAAATGCCTGAAAGCCTTCGCCATTTGTTGGCGTTGCGTTCTGCCAGTCGTTACACCATAAGGCGTAATTTTCAGCGTCTTCACGTGCTAAATCGCGATGGTGGCGCATTTCCCAGTCACCAAAAAACATCTCATTCAGCTCAGGCATAATACGTACCGGGAGGTCGCGATCGCCTAAGATCAACCGGGTTGTATGGCGGGCGCGTTCGAGTTCGCTGCAAAGCACGTTGTCAACGGGAAGATTATGTAACAGCTTGCCCACTGTTTGCGCCTGTGCGATCCCCCGCTCCGTTAGCGCAGTGGGGGCGTGGCCGCTGTATAATCCGGCGACATTGGCGTCGGTTTCGCCATGCCGTACTAACCAGAGTCTCATGTTTTCCTCGTGAAGCTATTCGCACAAAATATGATGTTTGCCCTGATTGCGCAGAGTTTTTTCACTAAAATACCCTTTTTTACGTGGAGCGGCACGATGTCTTTATTGAAGAGCGCGCATGGTGGTAATACCCGAGAAGCCGCCGAATTGTTGGGTATCTCGCCTGAACAATTGCTGGATTTTAGCGCGAATATTAACCCGCTGGGTATGCCAGCAAGTTTAAAACGCGCGATCATCGACAATCTGGACAGCGCGGAGCGTTACCCGGATGTCGATTACGCTCAACTGCATACGGCACTGGCGGATCATCATCAGATTCCGGCCTCGTGGATCCTGGCCGGAAACGGTGAGACCGAGTCTATTTTTACCCTGGTGCATGGCCTCAAGCCAGGCCATGCGATGATCGTCACGCCCGGGTTTGCGGAATATCGTCGGGCGTTGCAATGGGGGGGGGGTACGATTCATGAATTTGCGCTGCGTGAAGAGGATGGTTGGCAGCTTACCGAGGCCATCCTCGATGCGTTAACCCCAGAACTGGACTGCCTGTTTCTCTGTACACCTAACAATCCCACCGGATTACTGCCCGATAACCACCTGCTACACGAGATTGCTACCCGTTGTGAGCAGCTTGGGATCACTCTGATCCTTGATGAAGCATTTATTGATTTTATTGCCGGTGAGCCGGGGTTTATCCCGCTGCTGCACGGGAATCCACATATTTGGGTTCTGCGCTCGCTGACTAAATTCTATGCGATACCGGGATTGCGCCTGGGGTATCTGGTCAACAGTAACGAACACGCCGTTGCACAGATGCGTAGCCAACAAATGCCGTGGTCAATTAATGCGTTTGCTGCCCTTGCAGGCGAGATTATTTTACCCGATAGCGCCTATCAGCAGGCGACGTGGAAATGGCTGGAGCAAGAGGGGGCGCGGTTTGATCAACAGTTGCAAGCTCTGTCCGGCCTGACGGTGTATCCCGGCCGGGCAAATTATCGTTTATTACGCTGCGATCGGGCGGATGTTGATCTGCAACGCGCCATGCTCGAACAACATGTTTTGATCCGCAGTTGCGCCAACTATCCAGGACTGGATACGCGTTATTATCGGGTGGCCGTTCGCAGCATGGAAGAGAATAACCGACTGCTGGCGGCATTACGCAAGGCGCTTAGCGGTACAGCCCTTGTTGATTGATATAGTCAAGCACAGCGCCTGGCAGTAAGTCGTCGCACGGCTCGCCTTTTTCCAGGCGTTCGCGGATCAGCGTGGCGGAGATATTAAACCACGGCGTTTCGGCCAGGTAAATTTTCCCGCAGGGCAGGTTGTGCAGGTCTTCCGGCGAATGGGTCAGATGATCCTCCAGCCACTGCTGGTGCTTTTCCTGCGCCATTTCGAGTGGATAGCCCGGACGTCGGCACACAATAAGATGCGTGTTACCCAAAATCGTGTGGTAGTCATGCCAGGAAGGAAAGGTAAGCAGCGAGTCCTGACCAATAATAAACGCTAACGGCACGTCCGGACCTTGCTCTTCGCGCCACTCTTGTAGCGTTTGCGCGGTGTAGGAGGCGGTATCGCGTTTCAGTTCGCGTTCATCCAGAGAAAACAGCGGCTTATCAGCAATGGCCAGTTCAACCATACGCTTACGTTGTTCGCCGGACGCTTCGGGTTGCGCGCGATGTGGCGGCACGTTATTGGGCATGATGATGACCCGGGAAAGGCCAATCAGATTCGCCAGAATTTCAACCGGTTTAAGATGACCATAATGCACCGGATCAAAGGTGCCGCCGAACAGAGCCTGCAATGATTTCATATCAACCATCAATAAAAACATCGGCCAGCGATTTATGGCAGAGCAAAAGGGAAAGTCCCTCAAGTTCTGCCCACACTGACTGACCATAGTCTTGTTTAAGCGTAATTTCCGTACGTGTTAACAGCGTCACCGCCTGACGCAGCTGTGCCGGATTTAGCCGGTTAAGCGCATCCCCCATCATGCCACGGCGATTTTGCCACACACGATGTTTATCAAACAACGTGCGTAAGGGCGTATGGGCCGACTGCCGTTTCAGGTTGACCAGCAGCAGCAATTCGCGCTGTATCGTACGCAGTAAAATAACCGGTTCGCTGCCTTCAAGGCGTAACTGTTGCAGGATGTGCAGCGCGCGCTTGCTTTTGCCCATCAGCAGAGCATCCACCCAGTGGAATGGCGTAAAGTGCGCGGCATCGTTAACGGCTTTCTCCACGCGAGGCAGCGTGAGTTTGCCATCAGGCCACAGTAATGCTAACCGCTCAAGTGCTTGCGCCAGAGCTAACAGGTTACCTTCATAGCAATAGCACAATAGCTGATTGGCTGCGTCATCCAGTTGCAGGTTGTTAAGTTTCGCTCTCGCGGCAACCCAGCGCGGTAGTTGTGCTTGCTCCGGTGTCTGGCAGCTAACCTGAACCGCGTTATTCGCCAGCCCGGTATACCATGCGCCGTTTTCCTGTGTCTTAGTCAGTTTGTTGCCGCGAACAATCAGCAGCAGATCGTCATGAAGCAGAGTGACCAGCGACGCGAGTTGTTCGTTAATGGCGGCATTGGGGCCATTTTCAGGCAACTGCAAAAGCAGCGTTTGACGACTGGCAAACAGGCTCATCGCCTGGCAGAGTGAAAATATTTCTCCCCAGTCGGTGCTGGTGTCCAGAGTAAAAGCGTGGTGTTCTTCGAATCCTTGCGTTGCGGCAGCCAGACGGATGGCATCCTGGCTTTCCTGCAATAAGAGGGGATCGTTGCCCAGTAGTAAATACGCCGCGCGCAGCCCTTCATTGAGCTGTGCGCGGAGTTGTTCAGGGTACAACTTGAGCATCAGTTACCCAGCGTGGTGGAAACACGTGCTGGAGATGACGCAGGCGCTGCGGCTGGCGTCGCTGCTGGCTCGGCATCCGCACTGGAGGACCGAGTGTCGGCCAGATGTACGCTTGGCAGCTTACGAATCAACTGTTCTGCCGCTTTGTCGTACATCTCTTTGATGATCATGTCCTGCTCGTTATCCTTCGCCAGCGCAGCCTGAGAGTTATCAAAGAACGAACGATAAACTTTGGTGCTGATGGGGTAGATATCGTGTCCTGGAATCAGCACGGTAGCACTTACGGACATCACCATCTGGTACTCAGCCGTTTGACCGTTCTGGAATACCGACGCGGTATCCTTTGAGATACTCACTGCTCCCAGTCGTAAGGACGTCACATCTTTACGCATTGAACCGTCTTCAAGCAGCGTAACGCCGTTCAGACGCAACTGATTACGAACCGCGCGGCTTAACGGGCCGTTCGGATCGCCAGAGTTCAGGATCATGGTTTTCATTGAGGGGGGAACCTGCGTAGTACTACGCAGATGCCAACCGCACCCGGCGGTGACCAGCACCGCCAGAGATAACAACAATGTTGTCAGAAGTCGCACGCTTCCTCCCGCGCTTAGCCAACGACCAGATTGAGGAGTTTACCCGGTACATAAATCACTTTACGTACGGTAACGCCATCAAGATATTTTGCCACCAGGTGTTCCTGGCCTGCACGTTCACGAACCTGTTCTTCGGTGGCGTTTACCGGAACGGTGATTTTGCCACGTACTTTACCGTTAACCTGAACGACAACCAGCGTTGAGTCTTCAACCATAGCGCTTTCGTCAGCTACTGGCCACGGTGCGTTATCGATATCGCCTTCGCCTTTCAGCGCTTGCCACAGGGTGAAGCAAACGTGTGGGGTGAACGGGTTAAGCATACGCACAACAGCCAGCAACGCTTCCTGCATCAGGGCGCGGTCCTGCTCGTCTTCCTGTGGCGCTTTCGCCAGCTTGTTCATCAGCTCCATAATCGCCGCAATTGCGGTGTTAAAGGTCTGACGACGACCGATATCATCGGTGACTTTAGCGATAGTTTTGTGCACGTCGCGACGCAGCGCTTTTTGATCTTCGCTCAGAGCATCAACGTTCAGGGCAGCGACATCCCCTTTGGAAGTATGTTCGTAAACCAGTTTCCAGACACGTTTCAGGAAGCGGTTAGCCCCTTCAACGCCGGATTCCTGCCATTCCAGGGTCATGTCAGCCGGAGAGGCGAACATCATAAACAAACGCACGGTGTCTGCGCCGTAACGCTCAACCATCACCTGCGGGTCGATGCCGTTGTTTTTGGACTTGGACATCTTGCTCATGCCGGTATACACCAGTTCATGACCTTCGGCGTCCTTCGCCTTCACAATACGACCTTTTTCGTCGCGTTCAACGATGGCATCAACCGGAGAAACCCAGTTACGCTCGCCGTTGGCGCCGACGTAGTAGAACGCATCTGCCAGCACCATGCCCTGACACAGCAGCTGTTTAGCCGGCTCGTCAGAGTTGACCATGCCCGCGTCGCGCATCAGTTTGTGGAAGAAGCGGAAGTAGAGCAGGTGCATGATGGCGTGTTCGATACCGCCAATGTAGATATCCACCGGCAGCCAGTAGTTAGCGGCTTCTGGATCCAGCATGCCTTCGTTGTACTGCGGGCAGGTATAACGCGCGTAGTACCAGGAGGATTCCATAAAGGTATCGAAGGTGTCGGTCTCACGCAGCGCAGGCATGCCGTTAATGGTGGTTTTCGCCCACTCAGGATCGGCTTTGATCGGGCTGGTGATGCCGTCCATGACCACGTCTTCCGGCAGAATAACCGGCAGTTGATCTTCTGGTGTTGGCAGCACGGTACCGTCTTCCAGCGTCACCATCGGAATCGGCGCGCCCCAGTAACGCTGACGGGAAACGCCCCAGTCGCGCAGACGATAGTTAACTTTACGCTCACCCACGCCTTTAGCGACCAGCTTGTCAGCAATGGCGTTGAAGGCAGCTTCGAAGTCGAGGCCGTCAAACTCACCGGAGTTAAACAGTACGCCTTTTTCAGTCAGTGCCTGTTCCGACAGATCCGGCTCTGCACCTTCGGCGGTCAGAATGACCGGCTTGATGGTCAGGCCATATTTGGTGGCAAATTCGTAGTCGCGCTGATCGTGACCCGGAACGGCCATCACTGCGCCTGTACCATATTCCATCAGGACAAAGTTTGCCGCCCAAACCGGGATCTCTTCGCCAGTCAGCGGGTGAACCGCTTTAAAGCCAGTGTCGACGCCTTTCTTCTCCATGGTCGCCATTTCGGCTTCAGCAACCTTGGTGTTGCGGCATTCGTCAATGAAGGCGGCCAGTTCAGGGTTGTTCGCGGCGGCTTTCTGCGCCAGCGGGTGACCAGCGGCAACGGCCAGGTAGGTCGCACCCATAAAGGTATCCGGGCGGGTGGTATAGACGGTCAGCGTGTTGTCGTAACCGTTCACGTCGAAGGTGATTTCCACACCTTCCGAACGACCGATCCAGTTGCGCTGCATGGTCTTAACGGTGTCCGGCCAGTGATCCAGGTTATCCAGATCGCGCAGCAGTTCGTCAGCGTAAGCGGTGATTTTAATGAACCACTGCGGGATCTCTTTGCGCTCAACTTTGGTATCGCAACGCCAGCAGCAGCCGTCGATAACCTGCTCGTTGGCGAGAACGGTCTGATCGTTCGGGCACCAGTTGACCGCAGAGGTTTTCTTGTACACCAGGCCTTTTTTGTACAGCTCGGTGAAGAATTTCTGTTCCCAACGGTAGTATTCCGGGGTGCAGGTCGCCAGCTCGCGGCTCCAGTCATAACCAAAGCCCAGCATTTTGAGTTGGTTTTTCATGTAGGCGATGTTGTCGTACGTCCACGGTGCCGGTGCGGTGTTGTTTTTAACCGCAGCGCCTTCCGCAGGCAGACCGAACGCATCCCAGCCAATAGGCTGCAGTACGTTTTTGCCCAGCATACGCTGGTAGCGGGCGATCACGTCACCGATGGTGTAGTTACGTACGTGGCCCATGTGTAGTCGACCAGAAGGATAGGGAAGCATAGACAGGCAGTAATACTTCTCTTTGCTCTCGTCTTCGGTCACTTCAAATGTGCGCTTCTCATCCCAGTGAAGCTGTACTTTGGATTCTATCTCTTCCGGGCGGTATTGCTCTTGCATGGCAGCCAGTGGTCCTGTTTTCAATACAGCTACAAACGTAGCTCTAGATGTGGTGTTTCAGATCCGCATAGCATAGCCCAAACGCCCGCGCCAAAACAGCCTTTCGCGCATTCAGCGTTGAATTCCCGCAAGGATAATTCTTGCACGAATTTACACACTCTGTGGACAGTCTTGCAAAGCGTAGCGTAAATAACGTCTATTATTATAGACAGTTAACGACCCAGGAGGTGAAGTGATGAACAAGGTTGCTCAATATTACCGCGAACTGGTGGCTTCACTGAGCGAACGCCTGCGTAACGGCGAACGCGATATTGATGCGCTGGTGGAGCAGGCGCGTCAGCGAGTTATGCAGACCGGGGAGTTAACGCGAACCGAGGTGGAAGAGGTCACCCGGGCCGTCAGACGTGACCTGGAAGAGTTTGCGTTGAGTTATGAAGAGAGTCTCGATGAGGAGACTGACAGCGTCTTTATGCGGGTTATCAAAGAGAGTATCTGGCAAGAACTGGCTGATATTACCGATAAAACGCAGCTCGAATGGCGCGAAGTCTTTCAGGATCTCAGCCATCATGGGGTTTATCACAGCGGCGAGGTGGTCGGCCTGGGCAATCTGGTCTGCGAGAAGTGCCACTTCCATTTAGCGGTATACACCCCGGATGTGCTGCCGCTGTGCCCGAAATGCGGGCACGATCAGTTCCAGCGCAGGCCGTTTGAGCCTTAATGATTAGACGTGCCAAACGTCATTTGTAGGCCTGATAAGATGTGTCAGCATCGCCATCAGGCAATATGCCGGATGGTGGCGCAAGCGCCTTATCCGGCCTACATTTTTACGCGTAATATCTTAAACGTTCTGCCAGCAGATCGACAAACCCCTGGCGATCCACGTCCACCATCACGGTGGCGTTTGGCTTATTGCCGCTCAGGAAGTAATAATCCACCACAGTCATCCCCTGGGTGTATTTGCCCTGGGTTTCCACGCCGACCCAGCGCTCGACGGTGGTAAACAGTTCAGGTTTCAGCAGCCAGGCAATGGTACATGGGTCGTGCAGCGGCGCGCCGATGAATCCCCATTTTTCGTCTTTATGATATTCAAAGAAAAAGTCGAGTAGTTCTGCCACGATCGTCGAAACAGGGTTGCCGATAGCGCGGAATCGCTCGGTATCTTCACGATGTATTTGCGCTTTATGCGTGACGTCCAGCCCGGCCATTACCACTGGGATACCCGACTGGAATACGATCTCAGCGGCTTCAGGATCAACATAGATATTGAATTCCGCCGCGGGCGTCCAGTTCCCGAGGCCCATCGCGCCCCCCATAATCACGATACGGGCGATTTTGGCGTGCAATTCCGGGTGGCTGTTCAGAAGCAATGCGACGTTAGTTTGCGGCCCGGTGGAGACAATGGTCACCGGTTCCGGGCTGTCCCGCAGGGTTTTTGCCATCAGTTCCACGGCGGTACAGTCCAGAGGAGCGAAAGCGGGTTCCGGCAATGCCGGGCCATCCAGCCCACTCTCACCGTGGACGTTATCGGCAATAATCAGATCGCGCATCAGCGGTTTTACGGCTCCGCCGGCTACGGGGATATCCGTACGGTTGAGTAACGTTAACATGCGTAATACGTTACGCAGCGTTTTGTCGGGCGTCTGGTTGCCGGCAGAAGAGGTGATTGCTTTCACATTCAGTTCAGGTGAGGCGAGGGCGAGAACAATTGCGATAGCGTCGTCATGACCTGGATCGCAATCAAACAGAATAGGAAGTGCCATTGTTGCTCCTTGTAAGTGGGACTTTGTGACAAGGGTAACGCTGGGCTGTACCTGTTTCGAGAAGTGAAGAGATAAAGCGTGAGGTGGCGCGCACATAGCGGTGCGCGCCAGCAAGATTAGTGCAGGATTTTCGCGAGGAAGTCTTTGGCGCGGTCCGATTTCGGATTGGCGAAGAACTCTTCTTTCGGTGAGTCTTCAACAATTTTCCCTTCATCCATGAAGATCACCCGGTTCGCCACTTTCCGCGCAAAGCCCATTTCGTGGGTCACCACCATCATGGTCATTCCTTCATTGGCCAGTTCAACCATGACGTCCAGTACTTCGTTGATCATTTCAGGATCAAGCGCAGATGTCGGTTCGTCAAACAGCATGGCGATAGGATCCATGCACAGTGCCCGGGCGATGGCGACACGCTGTTGCTGTCCCCCGGAGAGCTGAGCCGGAAACTTCTCGGCATGGGCCGCCAGACCGACACGCTCCAGCAGCTTCTGCGCTTTTGCGCGGGCAGGCGCTTTATCGCGTTTCAGCACTTTGACCTGGGCCAGAGTCAGGTTTTCAATGATCGACAGATGTGGAAATAGTTCAAAGTGCTGGAACACCATGCCCACACGGGAACGAAGTTTGGCCAGATCGGTTTTTTTGTCGTTCACCACGGTGCCATCAACCGTGATGATGCCCTGTTGTACCGGCTCCAGACCGTTTACCGTTTTGATAAGCGTGGATTTACCGGAACCTGAAGGGCCGCAGACCACGACCACTTCACCTTTTTTCACTTCCGTAGAGCAGTCGGTCAGCACCTGAAAGTGACCATACCATTTAGAAACATTTTTCAGGGTAATCATTAAACTGTCCTTTTCTTCAAATAGCTGACCAACAACGATGCGCTCAGACTGAATACAAAATAAACGGCGCCAGCAAACAGGATCATTTCAACCTGCGTGCCGTCACGCTCGCCAATGGTGGAGGCGGTACGGAAGAAATCTGCCAGACTTAATACATAGACCAGCGAGGTATCCTGGAAGAGTACGATACCCTGGGTAAGCAGCAGCGGCACCATCGCGCGGAAGGCCTGCGGCAGAATAATGAGCTTCATCGACTGCCAGTGGGTCATCCCCAGCGCCAGCGCGGCGCTGGACTGCCCACGAGAAATACTCTGGATCCCAGCCCGGATAATCTCTGAGTAGTACGCGGCTTCAAACATCGAAAATGCGACCATCGCCGAGATCAGGCGAATATCGGTT
This sequence comes from Citrobacter sp. wls706, assembly GCF_005281305.1. Classification (NCBI taxonomy): domain Bacteria; kingdom Pseudomonadati; phylum Pseudomonadota; class Gammaproteobacteria; order Enterobacterales; family Enterobacteriaceae; genus Citrobacter; species Citrobacter sp. wls706. The sequence goes on from NZ_SZXG01000037.1 coordinate 521,405, forward strand.
TTTGGCGACAGACCCAATACGTTTTGCAGGAAGCCGGGCACAATCAGGTAGAACCACAGCAGTACCATCACCAGTGGAATAGAACGGAATACGTTGACGTAGCCTTTCGCAAACCAGGCTATCGGCGCGAAGCTGGACAGACGCATGACGGCCAGGATAGTTCCCCATACGATACCAATGACGACCGCCGTGACAGTGATTTTCAGCGTGATGATCAGCCCGTCCAGCAGGTACGGCAGGGAAGGGACAATAGAACTCCAGTCAAATTCGTACATTATTTGCCTCCCATATTGCCCGGCAGGCGGATCTTGCGTTCGACGAGATTCATCACCAGCATGATGACTGCGTTAATCAGCACGTAGGCCAGGGTAATAGCCGTAAACGATTCCCAAGCGTGGGCGGAGTAATCCAGCAGCTTACCTGCCTGAGCAGCCATATCGACCAGGCCGATGGTGGAGGCGATCGCGGAGTTCTTCACCAGGTTCATCATCTCTGAGGTCATTGGCGGAACAATCACGCGGTAAGCGTTTGGCAGCAGAACATAACGATAAGCCTGAGGCAACGTCAGCCCCATTGCCAGAGCTGCGTTTTTCTGCCCACGAGGCAGAGACTGAATAGCAGCGCGAACCTGCTCGCAGACGCGCGCGGCGGTAAACAGCCCCAGACAAAGCATGGATGAAAGGAAGAACTGAATATTGGGATCCAGTTCCGACTTAAACCACATACCAATGTTTTCCGGTAACAGTTCAGGAATGACCAGATACCAGGTGAAAAATTGGACAATGAGCGGAACGTTACGAAACAGCTCAACGTACAGCGTGCCGATCCCGGCGAGGAAGCGGTTGGGGACTGTGCGTAAAATGCCGAATAAAGAACCGATGAGGAAAGCGATAATCCAGGCCGTAATGGATAACGCGACCGTGACCTGGAAACCACTCCAGAGCCAGCCGAGATAGGTGGTGTTGCCGAACGGGGCTTGTTGTAAAAAAATGCCCCAGTTCCAGTCTATAGACATAAATCTACTCCAGAAAAAAAAGGGTAGCAGCGCTACCCTCGAAGATTGTTATTCGGCGTTTTGCGGTTTTCAGGCCTGATGGGGAACGACCATCAGGCTTATAGTCTGTCCGTGCCGGGTAACAATCGAGAGGGAGGGGAAGCCTCCCATTTATTTTAGTTAGTTAAGCGCTTTATCATTCGGTTCTTTGAACAGGGCTTTCATCTCGTCTGACAGTTCGAAATTCATGTTCAGGTTCTTCGGTGGAATTGGGTTTTTAAACCACTTATCAAACCATTTTTCCGCTTCGCCTGAGGTCTGCGCCTTGGCGATAGTGTCGTCCATCAGCTTTTTGAACTCAGGGTCATCTTTGCGCAGCATGCAGCCGTAGGCTTCCTGAGACTGTGGCTTGCCGACGATCTCCCAGTTGTCTGGTTTCTTCGCCTTCGCGCGTTCGCCAGCCAGCAGGGCGTCATCCATCATAAAGGCAACGGCGCGGCCGCTTTCCAGAGTACGGAAAGAGTCACCATGGTCCTTCGCGCTGATGATGCGCATATCCATTTTTTGTTCTTCGTTCAGCTTGTGCAGCAGCACTTCCGAGGTGGTACCCGAAGTCACGACCACGGCCTTGCCTTTCAGGTCAGCGAAATCTTTAACATCACCGCCTTTTTTCGCCAGCAGACGGGTGCCAACAACGAAAATAGTGTCAGAGAATGCCGCTTGTTTTTGACGCTCGACGTTATTGGTGGTGGAGCCACATTCAAAGTCGAAGGTACCGTTTTGCAGCAGCGGGATACGGTTCTGTGAGGTGATCGGGATCAGTTTTACCTGTAGGTCAGGCTTGTTGAGTTTTTTCTTCACGGCTTCAACGATGGCGTTGGAGTAATCCTGTGAATAACCGACCACTTTTTGCTGATTATCGTAGTAAGAAAACGGTACCGATGATTCACGGTGGCCGACAACGATAACGCCATTTTTGGCGATCTTGTCCAGCGTGCTGCCTGCCGCTGGTGCTGCGTCTTCTGCGTGCGCCAGACCGGCGGACATTCCCATGACCAGCATGGCAGTGGCGAGCTTACGTAATTGCATATCCAACTCCTTTATCGTCTGCGCCAGGGACGCATTGATACCCATTGTGATGTTGTTATTGTTTGCTACTTAAACGTGCAGTCTTGTATATGTTTGTTAACATTTAGTTTGGATGAATGTAAAGAATTTGCTGTGTTATTGTTTATTTTTGCGAAGTGCGCCGCACCATTTGGGGGCAAAAATATCTTGTTGCACTTTTCAGGTGCTACCAAAGCTCAACTTTGGTGCGACCAGGTTGCACATTCAGCCAAAACGGCGTTTGCCTTGTATAACAAAGCAATAGGCGTGCCAGAATGGGCAAGGTAGGGAGTTTTGTCGGCCGGATAAACACATCGTTATCCGGCCCGGGGAAGGAAGGTTATTTACGACGCTGGCGCAGGCTCATTACCAGCGCGCCAAAGCCAAACAGCGCGGTAAGCAGCCATAGCGGCCAGTTACCGGTACGGGCATACGGGGTTAAGCCCGTGGTTGGCGTCACGCTGGTGGTCAGAACCTGGCGGGTAAACTGCGGGATCATCGCCTGAATCTCACCCTGTGGACCAATCACCGCCGTAATACCGTTGTTGGTGCTACGCAGCAGCGGGCGCGCCAGTTCCAGGGAACGCATACGCGCCATCTGGAAGTGCTGCCACGGGCCGATAGACTTACCAAACCACGCATCGTTAGAGATGGTGAGCAGATAGTCCGTATCCGGGCGGAAGTTATCACGAACCTGTTCGCCAAGAATGATTTCGTAGCAGATAGCTGCGGTCAGCTTAAAGCCATGCGCATGCAGCTGTGGCTGCACATACGGTCCGCGGCTGAACGACGACATAGGCAGGTCAAAGAACGGCGCTAACGGGCGCAGGATCGATTCCAGCGGAACAAACTCGCCAAACGGTACCAGATGGTTTTTGTTGTAGCGGTTGCTGGAGTCGTAGCTGTACGGACTGTCTTTACCCAACGTGATGATGGTGTTGTAGGTGTCGTAACGGTTCTGCTTATTCAGCCGCGCGTCTACGATACCGGTAATCAACGTGCTGTTTTTCGATTTCAGCAGGTCATTCATCATGCTCAAAAAACGCTGCTGGTTAATTTCCAGGTCCGGGATAGCGGACTCCGGCCAGATGATCAGCTGTGATTTGCCCATTTCAGGCTGGGTGGCGTCGAGATAAATTTTCAGCGTATTAAGTAGCTGACCCTCATCCCATTTGAGTGACTGTGGAATGTCACCTTGTACCATCGAAACCTGAGTCGTTTTTTCCGGCTCAAGCGTATACCACTGGATGTAGCGCAGCGGGAAGGGCAGAGCGAAAAGCACCACGCCTGCAACCAGCGGTTTCCAGTTACGCTGTACGATAGCCAGCGCCAGCAGGCCGCTGACCATCATCAGCAGGAAGTTAATCGCTTCAACGCCCATCACCGGCGCCAGCCCTTTTAGCGGGCCGTCAATCTGGCTGTAGCCGAACTGCAGCCACGGAAAGCCGGTCAGCACCCAGCCCCGCAGGAACTCGGTTATCTGCCAGACAACCGGCGCGGCAATGGCGACGCGTAGCCAGGTTGTTTTCGGCCACAGGCGTGACAACACGCCAGCAAACAGACCGGTATAGAGTGAAAGGTAGGCGGCAAGCAGTACCACAAGGAAAACGTTAACCGGACCTGGCATACCGCCAAACTGCGCGATGCTGACGTAGACCCAGTTAATGCCGGAACCAAACAACCCCAGGCCCCAGAAGTAGCCGATAGCGGCTGACTGAAGTGGACGGCGGTTGAGGGTGAGAGCCTGCAGGCCCATCAGCGATACGATCGCCGCAGGCCAGATGTCATACGGAGAGAAAGCCGGCGTCCCGCAGGCACCGAATAATAACGCCAGCAGCAGGCGAATGCGCTGGCGTTCAATTAGTGAGGCAAATGCCATGTAGTCTAAGATCCAGTTTCGGGTTTATTCGTCCAGTTTGGGCTGGGGTGAGTCGTCCGGAATTCTGACATGAACCTGAATAATACGACGGCTGTCGGCCATTGCCACTTTGAACTGGTAACCATCAATGTCGATAGTCTCCCCACGAGCGGGCAGATGACCAAAGGCCTGCATGACCAGACCGCCAATGGTATCGACTTCTTCGTCGCTAAAGTGGGTGCCAAAGGCTTCGTTGAAGTCCTCAATTGGCGCCAGCGCGCGAATGGTCCAGGTGTGGCGACTGAGCTGACGGAAGTCGATATCATCTTCTTCGTCGTACTCATCTTCGATTTCACCAACGATCAGTTCAAGGATGTCCTCAATGGTCACCAGACCAGAGACACCACCGAATTCGTCGATGACGATAGCCATATGATAACGCTGGGAGCGGAACTCTTTCAGCATGCGGTCAACCCGCTTGCTTTCAGGGACGACAACCGCCTGGCGTAACACTTTCTCCATGCTGAAAGCTTCGGCATCGCTGCGCATAAACGGCAGCAGATCTTTGGCCATCAGAATCCCTTCAATGTGATCTTTGTCTTCGCTGATCACCGGGAAACGCGAGTGGGCTGACTCGATAATGACATCGAGGCATTCATCCAGGGTTTGGTTGCGTTTCAGGGTAATCATTTGCGAGCGAGGGATCATGATGTCGCGCACGCGTTGGTCCGCAATGTCCATCACCCCTTCGAGCATATCGCGCGTATCTTCATCGATAAGGTCGTTTTGCCCGGAATCACGGATCAGCTCCAACAGTTCGTCGCGGTTTTTCGGTTCACCGTGGAAAAGTTGGCTCAGTAACAGGGAAAAAAATCCCTTTTTGCTGGTTAAGGTGTCACTACTGTGTGAATTGTCGTCGCTCATGGCGTCGTATGGGTTCTCATGTTAGTTAATAGGTCGCTCAATGCGCGTAAACTCAGCGCATGGCTTCATGGGAAGCCCGGGCAGATGCCCGACGGCTTATTCCTTCTCGGCAATGTACGGATCCTCATAGCCCAGAGCAAGCATAATCTCTGTTTCGAGGGATTCCATTTCTTCCGCTTCATCATCTTCGATATGGTCGTAGCCGAGTAAATGCAGGCTACCGTGCACCACCATGTGCGCCCAGTGGGCTTCAAGCGGCTTACCTTGCTCCTGAGCTTCTTTCTCAACCACCTGACGGCAGATGATCAGATCGCCCAGCAGCGGCATCTCAATGCCCGGCGGAGCTTCAAACGGGAAAGAGAGCACGTTGGTTGATTTATCTTTTCCGCGATAGGTCAGGTTCAGCTCGTGGCTTTCCGCGTCATCGACCAGGCGAATCGTCACTTCAGACTCTTCCTGAAACTGCGGGATTACCGCATCCAGCCAGCCCTGAAACTGACTTTCTGTGGGTAAACCGGTTTCGTCTTCACATGCCAGCTGTAAATCGAGAATAACCTGACTCATTTTTGCTCCTGCTCCTGAGCTTCGCGCTTGCGTTCCGCTGCCAGCTCGGCTTTACGTTTCTGTTCTGCTTCTTCCCAGGCTTCATACGCCGTGACGATACGGGCGACTACCGGGTGGCGAACCACGTCTTCGCTATGGAAGAAATTAAAACTAATCTCGTCGACTTCAGCCAGCACTTCAATGGCATGACGCAGACCGGATTTGGTGCTACGCGGCAGGTCAATCTGAGTGATATCGCCGGTGATGACCGCTTTGGAGTTAAAGCCGATACGGGTCAGGAACATTTTCATCTGTTCGATGGTGGTGTTCTGGCTTTCATCAAGAATGATGAACGCATCGTTCAAGGTACGACCGCGCATATAGGCCAACGGCGCCACCTCAATGACGTTACGCTCAATCAGTTTTTCGACCTTCTCAAAACCGAGCATTTCGAATAGCGCGTCATACAGCGGACGTAAATACGGATCGACTTTCTGGCTGAGATCTCCCGGCAGGAAACCGAGTTTTTCACCCGCTTCTACTGCCGGACGGGTCAGCAGAATTCGACGGACCTCCTGGCGCTCAAGTGCATCGACCGCGGCGGCAACCGCAAGATACGTTTTACCCGTACCCGCAGGGCCAACGCCGAAGGTGATGTCGTGATCGAGGATGTTGGCGATGTACTGCGCCTGGTTTGGCGTACGCGGTTTAATCACTCCGCGTTTGGTTTTGATATTCACCGCTTTGCCAAATTCCGGCACGCTGTCCGCGCTTTGCTCAAGCACTCGCGCTTCTTTAATCGCCAGATGAATTTGCTCAGGTTCAATGTCCTGGGTCTGACCGCGCATTGGGGCGGTATCGACATACAGGCTGCGTAAAATATCAGCCGCAGCGGTGACGCAAATTGGGCGACCGGTCAGCTTAAAGTGGTTATCCCGACGGTTAATTTCGATGCCGAGACGACGTTCCAACTGTTTGATGTTGTCATCAAATGGACCGCAAAGGCTCAACAGGCGGGCGTTGTCTGCGGGTTCAAGGGTGATTTCGCGAGTGTCTATGTTCAAACTGTTCCTCTTTAGCATGTCTCGCCGGACGCTGAACATTTACCGGCATCTAAGGAAATTATTCACGCCATAGGGAAAAGGCGCAAGCATTGCAATAAATATGGGGATTGCAGGAGGAAATACAAGGCCCGCCAGAGCTGACGGGCCAGAAGATTAAGGCTGGTAAATACCTACACCCAGATCGTTTTCTTTGCGGGTACGCGCAATGACCGACTCAGGGGATTCTGCGATGCGCAGACCCATTTCGTCTTCGGTGCGAACCACTTTACCGCGCAGGGAGTTTGTCCAGACATCGGTAATTTCAACATCCACAAACTTACCGACCATTTCCGGTGTGCCTTCAAAGTTCACGACACGGTTGTTTTCGGTACGGCCTGACAGCTCCATAATGCTTTTGCGCGACGTACCTTCAACCAAAATGCGCTGGATTGTGCCGACCATACGACGGCTCCAGGCCATGGCCTGCTGGTTGATACGCTCCTGCAGGATATACAGACGCTGTTTTTTCTCTTCTTCCGGTACGTCGTCAACCATATCGGCGGCCGGGGTGCCAGGACGCGCAGAGAAGATAAAGCTGTAGCTCATGTCAAAATTCACGTCTGCAATCAGCTTCATGGTCTGCTCGAAATCCTGTGTGGTTTCGCCTGGGAAGCCAACGATGAAATCCGAGCTAATCTGAATGTCCGGACGCGCTGCGCGCAGTTTGCGGATAATCGCTTTGTATTCCAGCGCGGTATGGGTGCGCCCCATCAGATTCAGTACGCGATCTGAACCGCTCTGTACCGGCAGATGCAGGAAGCTCACCAGCTCCGGCGTGTCGCGATAAACTTCAACGATATCATCGGTGAATTCGATCGGATGGCTGGTGGTGAAGCGGATGCGGTCAATGCCGTCGATCGCCGCCACCAGACGCAGCAGGTCAGCAAAGGATCCTGTTGTGCCGTCATAGTTCTCACCGCGCCAGGCGTTGACGTTTTGCCCCAGCAGGTTCACTTCACGCACGCCTTGCGCCGCAAGCTGAGCGATTTCGAACAGGATGTCATCCGCCGGGCGGCTGACTTCCTCACCGCGAGTGTAGGGCACCACGCAGTAGGTACAATATTTATTACAGCCTTCCATGATGGACACAAACGCGCTTGGACCTTCAGCACGCGGTTCCGGCAGGCGGTCAAACTTTTCTATCTCCGGGAAACTGATATCAACTACCGGGCTACGGCTAGTGCTTCCACGTACTTTGTTGATCATTTCCGGCAGGCGATGCAGAGTCTGCGGCCCAAAAATAATATCGACGTAGTGGGCGCGCTGGCGAATATGGTCGCCTTCTTGTGACGCGACACAGCCACCGACACCGATGATGAGATTGGGGTTTTTCTCTTTTAACAGCTTCCAGCGGCCCAACTGATGGAAAACTTTTTCCTGAGCCTTCTCACGGATTGAGCAGGTATTCAGCAGCAGCACATCCGCTTCTTCCGCCACGTCGGTCAGTTGATACCCATGAGTGGCATCCAGCAGATCGGCCATCTTCGATGAATCGTATTCGTTCATCTGACAGCCCCAGGTTTTAATATGGAGTTTTTTGGTCATCGACTTGCTCTTGCGAAATTGTGGCTGAAATGCAGGGCGCATAGTGTACTGCTTTGGCGCGGTTGTGACCAGTATGACGGATGTCAGCCTCAAGGGGTAAAAAATCCTGTAAACTTACACAATACATGTAACAGGATGATTGACCACATGACAAATCAACCAACGGAAATTGCCATTGTCGGCGGGGGGATGGTCGGCGGCGCGCTGGCGCTTGGACTGGCGCAGCATGGATTTACGGTAACGGTCATTGAACATGCCGTTCCCGCGCCGTTTGTGGCTGATGGACAGCCCGATGTCAGAATTTCCGCCATTAGCTCCGCCTCAGTGTCGTTGCTGAAAGGACTGGGGGTCTGGGATACGGTTCAGGGTATGCGCAGTCATCCTTACCGTCGTCTGGAAACGTGGGAATGGGAAAATGCCCATGTCATGTTTGATGCCGCCGAGCTTAAGTTACCTTTGCTGGGCTATATGGTGGAAAACACGGTTCTGCAACAGGCGCTCTGGCAGGCGCTGGAAGCCCACCCCAAAGTCACGCTGCGCGTACCGGCGTCATTGATCTCTCTGCATCAACATCACGATCGGCATGAGCTTGAACTGGCTGGCGGTGAGAAAATCAGCGCGAAGCTGGTGATCGGCGCGGATGGCGCAAATTCTCAGGTGCGGAAAATGGCCGGGATTGGTATTCATGCCTGGCAATACGCGCAGTCCTGTATGTTGATCACCGTACAATGCGATAACGCGCCCGGCGATAGCACCTGGCAACAATTCACGCCTGACGGTCCACGCGCGTTTTTACCGCTGTTTGATAACTGGGCCTCGCTGGTGTGGTATGACTCACCGGCGCGTATCCGACAGTTGCAAGGTCTGAATATGTCGCAACTGCAGGCGGAGATCGCCAAACACTTCCCGTCACGACTCGGCAACGTTACGCCTGTGGCGGCGGGGGCATTCCCGCTTACGCGTCGTCACGCGCTGCAATATGTCCAGCCAGGGCTGGCGTTGGTGGGGGATGCCGCGCATACCATTCATCCGCTGGCAGGGCAGGGCGTAAATCTCGGGTTCCGTGATGTGGATGCGCTGATTGACGTGCTGGTTAATGCGCGCAGCTACGGTGAATCCTGGGCCAGCCAGCCGGTGCTGAAGCGCTATCAGAACCGTCGTATGACTGATAATTTCATTATGCAGAGCGGGATGGATCTGTTCTACGCCGGATTCAGCAACAATCTACAGCCACTGCGTATCATGCGTAATCTCGGATTAATGGCCGCAGAGCGCGCAGGCGTACTGAAGCGTCAGGCGTTGAAGTATGCGTTAGGATTGTAATTCAGGCAGGCCTACGGGGAAAATACGTAGGCCTGATAAGCGGAGCGCCATCAGGCGATAAATGCAGAAAAGCAAAAAGCTCGCAGAAGCGAGCTTTTTTAATATGGCTGGGGTACGAGGATTCGAACCTCGGAATGCCGGAATCAGAATCCGGTGCCTTACCGCTTGGCGATACCCCAACAATATTTTGGCGTTACCGAACGAGTCGATACGTCCTTAATATGGTGGCTACGACGGGATTCGAACCTGTGACCCCATCATTATGAGTGATGTGCTCTAACCAGCTGAGCTACGTAGCCATATATTACTTATTCTTCGATGGCTGGGGTACCTGGATTCGAACCAGGGAATGCCGGTATCAAAAACCGGTGCCTTACCGCTTGGCGATACCCCAATGACCGTTGCGGTGAACCGCTATATCGAAGAAAAAAATGGCTGGGGTACCTGGATTCGAACCAGGGAATGCTGGTATCAGAAACCAGAGCCTTACCGCTTGGCGATACCCCAACGGGCGCACCCACAATGTGGACGACTTTTGAAATTGGCTGGGGTACGAGGATTCGAACCTCGGAATGCTGGTATCAGAAACCAGAGCCTTACCGCTTGGCGATACCCCAATGACCGTTGCGGTGAACCGCTATATCGAAGAAAAAAATGGCTGGGGTACCTGGATTCGAACCAGGGAATGCCGGTATCAAAAACCGGTGCCTTACCGCTTGGCGATACCCCAATGACCGTTGCGGTGAACCGCTATATCGAAGAAAAAAATGGCTGGGGTACCTGGATTCGAACCAGGGAATGCCGGTATCAAAAACCGGTGCCTTACCGCTTGGCGATACCCCAATGACCGTTGCGGTGAACCGCTATATCGAAGAAAAAAATGGCTGGGGTACCTGGATTCGAACCAGGGAATGCCGGTATCAAAAACCGGTGCCTTACCGCTTGGCGATACCCCAATGACCGTTGCGGTGAACCGCTATATCGAAGAAAAAAATGGCTGGGGTACCTGGATTCGAACCAGGGAATGCCGGTATCAAAAACCGGTGCCTTACCGCTTGGCGATACCCCATCCGTGCAACGCTTACGGGTGAATGGTGCGGGAGGCGAGACTTGAACTCGCACACCTTGCGGCGCCAGAACCTAAATCTGGTGCGTCTACCAATTTCGCCACTCCCGCAAAAAAGATGGTGGCTACGACGGGATTCGAACCTGTGACCCCATCATTATGAGTGATGTGCTCTAACCAGCTGAGCTACGTAGCCATCTTTTTTTCGCGTAACCTTATCGGCGTTGCGGGGCGCATTATGCGTATTGAGCCTTGAAGCGTCAACCCCTTTTTCATTGAAAATAGCTGGAATGTGACTGTTTGGTTAGGTTGCGAACAGCATGGCGCAATATTCGGCAATTATTAGTTATTAATTGTTTTTTTGCACAGAAAAAGACATAAAAAAAGAGCCCCGCAGGGCCCTTTTCTAAGGATTAACTTATTTATAAGCGGACTGATGTACGCCAACTGCACGGCCAGAGGGATCGTTCATGGTTTTAAACGCTTCATCCCATTCAATCGCTTTGGCAGAAGAACAGGCTACTGATGGCCCGCCAGGCACACATTCCGCCGCGCTGGCAACCGGGAACAATTCTTCAAAAATCTCACGGTACAAATACGCTTCTTTAGACGATGGCGTGTTGTAAGGGAAACGGAAGCTGGCGGTTTCCAGTTGTTGGTCAGAAACTTGCTCAGCAGCCACCTCTTTCAAGGTATCAATCCAGCTGTAACCGACACCATCAGAGAACTGCTCTTTCTGACGCCATGCGACGCTGGCAGGCAGGTAAGATTCAAAACATTCGCGCAGCACATGTTTTTCCATTTTGCCGTTGCCGCACATTTTATCCTGCGGGTTGATGCGCATTGCCACATCAAGGAATTTCTTATCCAGGAAGGGCACGCGAGCTTCCACACCCCAGGCAGACATCGCTTTGTTGGCGCGGGCGCAGTCGAACATATGCAGCGCCTGCAGCTTACGCACGGTTTCTTCATGCAGCTCTTTCGCGTCTGGCGCTTTGTGGAAATAGAGATAGCCGCCGAATACTTCGTCAGAGCCTTCACCCGACAGCACCATTTTAATGCCCATCGCTTTAATTTTACGCGACATTAAGTACATTGGCGTCGATGCGCGGATCGTTGTGACATCGTAAGTTTCGATGTGATAAATCACGTCACGGATAGCATCCAGACCTTCCTGCACGGTGAAGTGGATCTCATGGTGCACGGTCCCCAGATGGTTCGCTACCTCTTGCGCGGCTTTCAGATCCGGTGCGCCTTCCAGTCCGACGGCGAAGGAGTGTAACTGTGGCCACCAGGCTTCGCTACGTTCCTGATCTTCAACACGGCGCGCCGCGTATTTTTTCGTAATCGCGGAAATGACGGATGAATCCAGACCACCGGACAGCAGCACACCATAAGGAACATCTGACATCAGGTGGCTTTTCACTGCATCTTCCAGCGCCTGACGCAGCTCGTTTTTATCGGTCACGTTGTCTTTGACCGCATCGTATTCAAACCAGTCGCGCTGATAGTACTGACGAATTTCGCCGTCCTTACTCCACAAATAGCTACCGGCCGGGAATTCTTTGATCGTGCGGCATACCGGAACCAGGGCTTTCATTTCAGACGCGACGTAGAAGTTACCGTGTTCGTCGTAACCCATATACAGAGGGATGATCCCGATATGATCGCGACCAATCAGATAAGCGTCCTGTTCGCTGTCGTACAGGGCAAAAGCAAACATGCCTTGCAGGTCATCCAGGAACTCTGGGCCTTTTTCCTGATACAGCGCGAGGATAACTTCGCAGTCTGAACCCGTCTGGAACTGATAGCGATCGCCATATTCCGCTCGCAGCGCCTGATGGTTATAAATTTCACCGTTAACAGCCAGGATATGCGTTTTTTTCACGTTATACAGCGGCTGAGCGCCGGCATTGACGTCGACGATGGACAGACGTTCGTGCGCCAGAATGGCGTTATCACTGGCGTAAATACCTGACCAATCCGGGCCGCGATGGCGCATCAGACGAGACAATTCCAGGGCTTTTTTACGCAGTTCAACTGCGTCAGTTTTAATATCGAATACGCCAAAAATAGAACACATAACCTTCTCCGTTAACCTGTTGCGTAATGCTTTTTATGTTTGCTTGATAAAGAAAATGCCGCAAAGCGGGAGAGGGCGCAAGCGAATTACGGTGCGGAAAATAAAAAACGCAATGGTCATTGCTGATTGATGAAAAAAGATTATGTAATGAGCGCTATTATTAATGAATCAACAGTGAAGTGGTGATTTTATTGAATGGATGTATTTTTCAGGCCGGATAACTTGCAGATGTTGTTATCCGGCTAAAGAGATTAAATGACGTCTATTTCAGCAACGGACGGGTAAATCCAGCTCGGTCTGAACGGCATGCTGTCGATGTCGTCAAGCGTTGAGACGCCAGACAATACCAGAATGGTTTCCAGACCGGCCTGGAATCCTGCCAGAATATCGGTACGCAGGTTATCGCCAACGATAACGGTCTCTTCCGAGTGCGCCTGCATTTTGTTGAGCGCCGCGCGAATAATCCACGGGCTGGGTTTACCGACATAAAACGGCTTACGACCAGAGATTTTCTCGATACCGGCGCACAGTGCACCGCAGGCGGGATAAAAGCCGCGGCCGTGAGTATCCGGGTTTGTGGCGATGAAACGCGCGCCGTTAGCGACAAAATATGCCGCTTTATGCATCATGTCCCAGTTGTAGGAGCGCGTCTCGCCAACAATCACAAAATCGGGGTTCACGTCGGTAATGGTAAACCCGGCTTTATATAGCTCATGAATTAATGCGCCTTCACCTACCACGTAGGCCTTTTTCCCTTCCTGACGACGAAGGAAATCAGCGGTAGCCATGGCGGAAGTATAAAAGACGCTATCGGGGACATTCACACCCGCGGTGGCGAAGCGGTTTGCCAGATCTTGCCCGGTCTGTGAAGGATAGTTAGTCAGCAGAACTAACGGCAGGCCTTTTTCCAGGATCCCGGTCAGAAATTCTGCCGCACCCGGTACGGCAACATTGTCGTGCATCAGCACGCCGTCGATATCACAAATTACATTCTTAATGGTCATGAACAACCCAGGGAATTCGTTATGAGTATGAAAATAATCCACTACTATATGAGAGCATTAGTTTTCCAGCAAACGTTGCAGCAATGTCCCGTTGAGCATCGCACGCTTCACCAGCGCAAAGGCGCCAATGGCGGAACGGTGATCCAGCGTGGAACGCACCACCGGTAAATTGTGACGAAACGCTTTCAACGCCTGCGTGTTGATACAGCTTTCTATTGCAGGCAGCAGCACTTTATCCGCCTCAGTAATTTCGCCTGCAATGACGATTTTTTGTGGGTTAAACAGGTTGATGGCGATGGCAATGGTTTTACCCAAGTGGCGACCAACGTGTTCAATGACTTCTGCCGCCAGGTTATCGCCCTTATTCGCCGCCTTACAGATAGCTTTAATGCTGCAATCATCCAGCGTGAGTCGGCTGGGATAACCCTGTTTCAGTAAGTTTTGCACGCGGTGTTCGATAGACGCATTGGCGGCAATGGTTTCCAGACAGCCGAAGTTACCGCAGTGACAGCGCTCACCCAGTGGCTCTACCTGAATATGACCAATCTCCCCCACGTTGCCATTGCGACCGATAAAAATTCGGCCATTGGAAATAATACCCGCCCCGGTACCGCGGTGAACACGCACCAAAATGGAGTCTTCGCAATCCTGGCTTGCCCCGAAATAGTGCTCGGCCAGCGCCAGGCTGCGGATATCGTGACCGACAAAGCAAGTCACCTTAAAGCGTTTTTCGAGCGCTTCGACCAGCCCCCAGTTTTCGACCTGAATGTGCGGCATATAGCGAATAACGCCGCTTTCAGGATCAACCAGACCGGGCAGGATGACGGAAATCGCAATCAGCTCGCGGATTTTCCGCTGGCAGCTGTCAATAAAAGTGGCAATGGTGTTGAGTAGCGCATACTCCAGCGTTTCCTGGGTGCGCTCCGGGAGAGGGTAATGCTCTTCGGCGACCACTTTACTGCTCATATCATAGAGCGTGAGCGTGGTGTCGTGACGACCCAGACGTACGCCAATGGCGTGGAAATTGCGAGTTTCGGTGACGATTGAGATAGCGCGGCGGCCCCCGGTGGAGGCCTGCTGATCGACTTCTTTGATCAGCCCGCGTTCAATCAACTGACGCGTAATTTTGGTTACGCTGGCGGGGGCAAGCTGGCTTTGCTCGGCAATCTGAATGCGCGAGATTGGCCCATGCTGGTCAATCAGGCGATAAACCGCCGCGCTGTTAAGCTGTTTTACGAGATCAACATTACCTATTTGAGCTTGTCCGCCTGGTGTCATTCTTTCTCTTACTCAGTAACGACCTCGTTGCCATTAACGATGGTCTTGATGATTTTAAAGTCGTGCGTGAACGCAGTCAGGTTGGCTACTTTGCCTGGCGCGATGCTGCCGAGTCGTTTGTCGACGCCAATAGCGCGAGCAGGGTAGAGCGTTGCCATGCGTAACACTTCGTCGAGAGCGATATTCGCATGTTCGACCAGATTGCGTACGCCTTCAATCATGGTTAATGATGAACCGCTCAATGTCCCGTTCTCATCAACGCACAATCCATTCCGGTAGTATATTGTTTTACCAGCGAAAATGAACTGTTCAATATTTGCACCTGCCGGCGCGGTCGCGTCGGTAACCAGGCACAGCTTGTCGCCTTTCAGGCGCTTGGCATTACGGATATTGACGTAGTCAACATGCAGACCATCAGCGATGATACCGCAATAAATATCGGCTTCATCAAGAATAGCGCCCGCCAGGCCAGGTTCACGGCCCGTTATATAAGGCATGGCGTTAAACAGATGCGTTGCGAAGCTAATCCCTGCGCGGAAGCCGATTTTGGCCTCTTTTACCGTCGCATTTGAGTGACCGGCGGAAACCACAATACCTGCATTTACCAGTTTGGTGATGACCTCTACAGGGACCATTTCTGGTGCCAGCGTGACTTTGGTTATCACGTCAGCATTATCGCACAGGAAATCAACCAACGCAGCGTCCGGTTGACGGACAAATCCCGGATTATGGGTGCCTTTTTTCACCAGATTCAGCCACGGACCTTCCAGATGAAGCCCTAATGCCTGATTCGGGTGCTTCGCCAGGTATTCACGCATGACGCGAACGCCTTGTTTCATCAGGTCGTCGCTGGTGGTGATAAGCGTAGGCAGATAGTTGGTGCAGCCTGATTTTTCATTGGCTTTCTGCATGATTTCCAGTGTTTCAACGGTCACGGCTTCTGCCGTATCGTTAAACTGTACGCCGCCGCAGCCGTTTAGCTGTACATCGATAAAACCGGGGGAAATAATGGCCCCATTCAGTGAGCGCTGTTCAATTCCTGACGGTAACTCAGCCAGTGGGCAAACGCTGTCAATCAGGCCATTGGCGACAACAATCGCATGGTCATCAAGAATTTCGTGACCGGTAAAAATCCGGCCCTGGGTTAAAGCATACATTCCGACCCCCGATTTCAAAAAATGCCGCCCTGCAACTTATCGACAGGGCGGAGACATCAATTACAGACCTTTAATATTTTCCGCTTCTAACTCGTTAAAGTATTTCAGCGTTTTCACTTTCAGTTCCATGGTGGAAGGCTCATCGCATACCACAACGGCTTTTGGATGCAGCTGCAGACAGCTGATGGTCCACATGTGGTTAACGTTGCCTTCAACGGCGGCTTGCAGCGCCTGCGCCTTCTGATGACCCAGTACCAGGATCATCACCTCTTCGGCATCCAACAGGGTGCCCACGCCCACGGTCAGGGCATATTTAGGCACCTGGCTTACGTCGCCGTCAAAGAAGCGTGAGTTAGCAACACGTGTGTCGTGAGTCAGCGTTTTGATGCGGGTACGGGAAGCCAAAGAGGAGGCTGGTTCGTTGAACGCGATGTGACCATCGTTGCCTACACCGCCCATAAACAGGTGGATTTTACCGTAAGAACGGATTTTTTCTTCATACTGACGGCATTCTGCATCAATATCCGGCGCGTTACCATTGAGGAGGTTGATGTTTTCTGCTGGAATATCAACGTGATCAAAGAAGTTACGATGCATGAAGCTGTGATAGCTTTCCGGATGTTCTTTCGGCAGGCCAACATATTCGTCCATATTGAAAGTAACAACATGCTTGAAGCTCACCTGGCCCGCTTTGTGCATTTCAACCAATGCTTTATAAGCTGTCAGCGGGGTACCGCCCGTCGGCAGGCCCAGAACGAACGGGCGATCTGCCGTTGGTTTGAACGCGTTAATACGGTTAACGATATGGCGAGCAGCCCATTTGCCGACTTGTTCAGCGGTATTCAGGGGGATCAGTCTCATTCTTCACCTCAAAAGTAAATGTAAGCAATTGGCGGATTGAGTCTCTGTGCAGTATTAAGCGTAACCTGGTTTTGCATCGGTAAGGATCAATCCGTTTCGATTTTTTGAATGATAAAATAAGTTTTCGTAGTTAGCCAGTGGAAGGGAGGCTTAATAACGATATTTGGTGACTGGAATCACAAAAAACACGCGTTTAATTTGCGATACGAATTAAATTTTCACACACTCTGAATGTAGATGAATGGTTAATATCGTTGATCCAGAATCTTGCTGTCAGGAATGGTCGCACAATAAAAATATGGCTTCAAAGAAGCCTAATCGGGGTCTCGTAGGGGGAATAAAATGAATATTTTAGGTTTTTTCCAGCGGCTGGGTAGGGCGTTACAGCTCCCCATCGCTGTGCTGCCAGTCGCGGCACTGTTGCTGCGATTCGGCCAACCAGATTTACTAAACGTACCTTTCATCGCGCAAGCGGGCGGGGCTATCTTTGATAACCTGGCGCTGATTTTCGCTATCGGTGTGGCTTCCAGCTGGTCAAAAGACAGCGCGGGTGCGGCAGCGCTGGCGGGTGCGGTTGGTTATTTCATATTGACCAAAGCAATGGTTACCATTAACCCTGCCATCAACATGGGTGTGCTGGCGGGTATCATCACCGGTCTGGTCGGCGGTGCGGTGTATAACCGTTGGTCTGGTATCAAACTACCTGACTTCCTGAGCTTCTTTGGCGGCAAACGCTTCGTGCCGATCGCCACTGGCTTCTTCTGTCTGGTGCTGGCTGCTATCTTCGGCTACGTGTGGCCGCCGGTGCAGAACGCCATCCATGCGGGTGGTGAGTGGATCGTAGGCGCTGGCGCGCTGGGTTCCGGCATCTTTGGTTTCATCAACCGTCTGCTGATCCCAACCGGTCTGCATCAGGTTCTGAACACCATTGCCTGGTTCCAGATTGGCGAATTTACTAACGCTGCAGGTACCGTATTCCACGGTGATATCAACCGCTTCTACGCGGGTGACGGCACTGCGGGTATGTTCATGTCTGGTTTCTTCCCGATCATGATGTTTGGTCTGCCGGGTGCGGCGCTGGCGATGTACTTCGCGGCTCCGAAAGCGCGTCGTCCGATGGTTGGCGGCATGCTGCTGTCCGTTGCGATCACCGCGTTCCTGACCGGTGTTACTGAGCCGCTGGAATTCCTGTTCATGTTCCTGGCACCACTGCTGTATCTCCTGCACGCACTGTTAACCGGCATCAGCCTGTTCGTTGCGACGCTGCTGGGGATCCACGCGGGCTTCTCCTTCTCCGCAGGTGCTATCGACTACGTGTTGATGTACAACCTGCCGGCAGCAAGTAAGAACGTCTGGATGCTGGTTGCGATGGGTCTGGTCTTCTTCGTTATCTACTTTGTGTTGTTCAGCGCGGTTATTCGTATGTTTAACCTGAAAACGCCGGGCCGCGAAGATAAAGAAGACGATATCGTTACAGAAGAAGCGAACAGCAACACTGAAGAAGGTCTGGCTCAACTGGCAACCAACTACATTGCTGCGGTTGGCGGTACCGATAACCTGAAAGCGATTGACGCCTGTATCACCCGTCTGCGTCTGACCGTGGCCGACTCTGGTCGCGTAAACGATGCGATGTGTAAACGTTTAGGCGCATCGGGTGTCGTTAAGCTGAATAAGCAAACCATCCAGGTCATCGTGGGTGCGAAAGCGGAATCCATTGGCGACGAAATGAAGAAAGTTGTGGCGCGTGGCCCGGTTGCGGCAGCGTCTGCTGAAAGCGCGCCAGTAGCAGCGGCCCCGGTTGCAAAACCGCAGGCTGTCGCGAACGCAGTCACCGTTGAAGCGCTGGTTTCTCCGATTACCGGTGACGTCGTTGCTCTGGAGCAGGTTCCTGATGAAGCCTTCGCCAGCAAAGCAGTAGGCGACGGCGTGGCGGTGAAACCAACGGATAAAATCGTGGTTGCTCCGGCTGCGGGCACCATCGTGAAAATCTTCAACACCAACCATGCGTTCTGTCTGGAAACTGTTAAAGGTGCGGAAATCGTCGTCCATATGGGTATCGATACCGTAGCGCTGGAAGGTAAAGGCTTTAAGCGCCTGGTTGAAGAAGGTGCGGAAGTGACTGCGGGCCAACCGATTCTGGAAATGGATCTGGATTTCCTGAACGCCAATGCACGTTCCATGATTAGCCCGGTTGTGTGCAGCAACAGCGATGACTTCGGCGCTCTGGTCATTAAAGCTGAAGGTCATGTGGTTGCCGGTCAGACACCACTGTATGAGATTAAAGGTAAATAACTGCTCCTGAGTAAAGTGAGTTAAATGCCTTAAGCGGCGGGGGATATTCCTCCGCCGCTTTTTTTTGCAGCAAATGCCCTCATATATCCTGTTGAAACACCTTTTTTGTGCAACTAATAGTTGTCTCCTGACGTCGCTTATAAGATCATGTTCCGTTATACGTTGTTTACGCTTTGAGGAATCCACGATGAGTGAGGCTGAAGCCCGCCCGAGTAACTTTATTCGTCAGATCATCGATGAAGATCTGGCCAGTGGTAAGCACACCACGATCCATACCCGTTTTCCGCCGGAGCCAAATGGCTATCTGCACATTGGCCACGCGAAATCCATTTGTCTGAACTTTGGTATTGCGCAGGATTACCAGGGCCAGTGCAACCTGCGTTTTGATGATACGAACCCGGTTAAAGAAGATATCGAGTACGTTGAGTCGATTAAAAACGACGTTGAATGGTTAGGTTTCCACTGGACTGGCGACATTCGCTACTCGTCTGATTACTTCGATCAGCTTCACGCCTATGCGGTAGAACTTATCAATAAAGGTCTGGCGTATGTTGACGAACTGTCAGCAGACGAAATCCGCGAATACCGTGGCACGCTGACTCAGCCGGGTAAAAACAGCCCGTTCCGCGATCGTAGCGTCGAAGAGAACCTCGCGCTGTTCGAAAAAATGCGTACTGGTGGCTTTGAAGAAGGTAAAGCCTGCCTGCGTGCGAAAATCGATATGGCGTCGCCGTTTATCGTGATGCGCGATCCGGTGCTGTACCGTATTAAGTTCGCTGAACACCACCAGACCGGCAACAAGTGGTGCATCTACCCGATGTACGACTTTACCCACTGCATCAGCGATGCGCTGGAAGGCATTACGCATTCACTGTGTACGCTGGAATTCCAGGATAACCGTCGTCTGTACGACTGGGTGCTGGACAACATCACCATTCCGGTTCATCCGCGCCAGTACGAATTCTCGCGCCTGAATCTGGAATATACCGTGATGTCCAAGCGTAAGCTGAACCTGCTGGTTACCGACAAGCACGTAGAGGGCTGGGACGATCCGCGTATGCCGACGATTTCTGGTCTGCGTCGTCGTGGTTACACCGCTGCCGCGATCCGTGAGTTCTGCAAACGCATTGGCGTGACCAAGCAGGATAACACCATTGAGATCGCCTCGCTGGAATCCTGTATTCGTGAAGATCTGAACGAAAACGCGCCGCGCGCGATGGCGGTTATCGATCCGGTGAAGCTGGTTATCGAAAACTACCCACAGGGCGAGAGCGAAATGGTGACCATGCCTAATCATCCGAATAAACCGGAAATGGGCAGCCGTGAAGTGCCGTTTAGCGCTGAAATCTGGATCGATCGCGCTGACTTCCGCGAAGAAGCGAACAAGCAGTACAAGCGTCTGGTGATGGGTAAAGAAGTACGTCTGCGTAATGCTTACGTGATCAAGGCCGAGCGTGTAGAGAAAGATGCGCAAGGGAATATCACCACCATTTTCTGCACCTACGATGTCGACACTCTGAGCAAAGATCCGGCCGATGGTCGTAAAGTAAAAGGTGTTATTCACTGGGTCAGCGCGGCTCATGCGTTGCCGATTGAAATCCGCCTGTACGATCGTCTGTTTAGCGTACCGAACCCTGGTGCGGCAGAGGACTTCCTGTCCGTGATTAACCCGGAATCACTGGTGATTAAACACGGCTACGGCGAGCCATCACTGCAGGCCGCGGTTGCAGGCAAAGCGTTCCAGTTTGAACGCGAAGGCTATTTCTGCCTCGACAGCCGTTACGCTACGGCTGATAAGCTGGTGTTTAACCGCACCGTTGGTCTGCGTGATACGTGGGCTAAAGCGGGCGAATAAGCCGCAACACATCTTGTCTAAACGCCGCATCATGCGGCGTTTTTTTATGCCAAAAAAACGTGTGACAGGCTCCGTTTGCGGAGCGAATTAATTACATGTCTGTAATAATAAAACGGCTGAATGTTTTTACGTTTAAATAACTTACCTCAATATGAGATGGGCTGAAACCGATTTCATCCTCATGGAAAACAAGCGATTTTTTCATTTTTTCAACGCTTTTTTATCTCTCGATGAAAATGTAACAGAAAGCAATGAAATATGTGCGGTTGCTCATACTATTACATACTCGTTACAGAAAGAGATTGATAATTCGCGTCGCGAAAAATAGTCTATTCATTGTAGTCACTGAGGTTTTCTTGGCGCTACTTTTTTAATTTTTGTTTTTTCGCTGACCGCTTTTATCGGCAGCATTTTTATGTCAAAGAGGATTAACATATGCGTACGTTTAGTGGCAAACGTAGTACGCTGGCGCTGGCTATCGCCGGTATCACAGCAATGTCGGGTTTCGTTGTCGCTCCCCAGGCTCACGCCGAAGGTTTCATTGATGACTCCACTTTAACCGGCGGCATCTATTACTGGCAGCGTGAACGTGACCGTAAAGATGTCACCGATCATGACAAATACAAAACCAACCTTTCTCACTCGACCTGGAACGCTAACCTCGACTTCCAGTCCGGTTATGCGGCCGATATGTTTGGTATTGATATCGCAGCATTCACCGCGATTGAAATGAACGAAAGTAGCGAAAGCGGCCATCCAAACGAAATCGCATTCTCTTCAAAAAATAAAGGCTATGACGAAGATTACTCCGGCGACAAGAGCGGAATTAGCCTTTATAAAGCAGCGGCCAAATTTAAATACGGCCCAACCTGGGCGCGCGCCGGTTACATTCAACCAACCGGACAGACGCTATTGGCTCCGCACTGGAGCTTTATGCCTGGTACCTATCAGGGTGCCGAAGCTGGTGCCAACTTCGACTATGGTGATGCTGGCGCACTGAGCTTCTCCTATATGTGGGCCAACGAATATAAAGCGCCGTGGCACACCGAAGTCGATAAATTTTATCAGGCCGATAAAAAGACCAGCGTAGATTACCTGCACTCAATCGGCGCGAAATATGACTTCAAAAATAACCTGTTGCTGGAAGCGGCATTTGGTCAGTCCGAAGGCTACGTCGATCAATACTTCGCGAAAGCCAGCTACAAATTCGATTTAGGCGGTAACCCGTTTACCACCAGCTATCAGTTCTATGGCGCGCGCGACAAAGTTGATGATCGCACAGTAAACGATATTTATGATGGCACGGCCTGGTTGCAGGCGTTAACCTTCGGCTACAAAGTGGCGGAAGTGGTTGACCTGCGCCTGGAAGGGACCTGGGTTAAAGCAGACGGGCAGCAGGGTTACTTCCTGCAGCGTATGACCCCGACCTACGCCTCATCAAACGGTCGTCTGGATATCTGGTGGGACAACCGTTCTGACTTCAACGCCAACGGCGAAAAGGCCGTCTTCTTCGGTGCAATGTATGACCTGAAGAACTGGAACCTGCCGGGTTGGGCAGTCGGTGCGTCCTACGTTTACGCCTGGGATGCCAAGCCATCTACCTGGCAGCTCAATCCGGATGCGTACTACGACAAAAACCGGACTATCGAAGAGTCTTCTTACAGCCTGGATGCGGTCTATACCCTGCAGGACGGTCGTGCGAAAGGCACTATGTTCAAACTGCACTTCACCCAGTACGACAACCATTCCGACATTCCGAGCTGGGGCGGTGGTTACGGCAACATCTTCCAGGATGAACGCGACGTGAAGTTCATAGTTATTGCTCCGTTCACCATCTTCTAATGCCAACAGCGGCAGACCAGACGTCTGCCGCTCCGTTGAGGAAAGTGCTATGAAAAAACTGATACTCATCGCCATTATGGCATCAGGGCTGGTGGCTTGTGCGCAATCCCCTTCGCCGAAAGAAGACAGTCGCCTGAAAGAAGCCTACAGCGCGTGTATTAACACCGCGCAAGGATCGCCGGAGAAAATTGAAGCCTGCCAAAGCGTGCTGAATGTGTTGAAGAAAGAAAAGCAGCACCAGCAGTTTGCTAATGAAGAAAGCGTACGCGTACTGGATTATCAGCAGTGTATCCAGGCCACGCGCACGGGTAACGATCAGTCCGTTAATGCTGATTGCGACAAGGTCTGGCAGGAAATACGTAGCAAGAATGCTGCGCAGTAATTCGAGAAAAGAAAATGACAACGGGCGGAGAGTTTTCCGCCCGTTTGCTTTTCAGAGCTTATGTTCCACTGGTTGATAGCCCCGACTCAGTCGGACAAACAGCATTGCCGTGGCGGCGAGTCCACAAAGCGCTGCGCACATCAGCCACCATCCCGGTGAGCTTTTATCCCCGGTTAGCTGGACCAGCGCCGTGGATATGACTGGTGTAAGGCCGCCAAAAATCGCCGTGGCAAGACTGAATGCCAGTGAAAAGCCCACCGTACGGACATAGACAGGCATCACCTCGGTGAGTGCCGCGACCATTGCCCCGTTGTACATGCCAAAAAAGAACGAGAACCAAAGCAGGACCAGCGTCATGCGCATGAAGTCTGGCGCGGCGGTGAGCCAGTGCATTACCGGCCAGGTGGTAAGC
Organism: Citrobacter sp. wls706; assembly: GCF_005281305.1. Lineage (NCBI taxonomy): Bacteria > Pseudomonadati > Pseudomonadota > Gammaproteobacteria > Enterobacterales > Enterobacteriaceae > Citrobacter > Citrobacter sp. wls706. Next base: position 545,034 of record NZ_SZXG01000037.1, read on the forward strand.
AGTGCGAGTACAGTAATCCCCATCAATACCGGACGACGACCAATTCGGTCAGATATCGCTCCGCCAATCGGCAGCCAAATAAAGTTAGAAATACCGACCAGCATGGTGACTACCAGGCTATCGCGCGCGCTCAGGTGGAGTACGGCCCTGCCGTAGGTTGGGGTGTAGACGGTAATAAAGTAAAACGTCGTGGTGGTCATCGCTACCAGCAGCGTACCCGCAGCGATCAGACGCCAGTTTTTGATGATAGTGGTGAAAATTTCCCTGGTGTCGGGACGGTGCGTACGTTGTAAAAATGCGTCTGTCTCCTGAAGCGAACGGCGCAGGACGAAGATCAACGGAATAATCATGCAACCAATAAAGAACGGAATGCGCCAGCCCCATTCAGAGATCTCATCGTGCCCCAGTGTGGCATTCAGAGCGTAGCCAATCAGCGCCGCCACCACAATGGCGACCTGTTGGCTGGCGGACTGCCAACTGGTGTAGAAACCTTTATTACCAGGCGTGGCGATTTCAGAGAGATAAACCGAAACGCCTCCCAGCTCTACGCCCGCAGAGAAGCCTTGCAATAATCGACCGACTAATACCAGCACAGGGGCCAGCAGGCCAATGCTTTGATAACCGGGAACCAGGGCAATCAGCAGGGTACCGCAGCCCATGATCGCCAGCGTCACCATCAGTCCTTTACGGCGTCCAATTCTGTCGATGTAAGCACCCAGCACGATTGCGCCAACGGGCCGCATTAAAAAACCCGAACCGAAAACCGCAAAGGTCAACATGAGCCCGGCAAATTCACTCTCCGCGGGGAAGAACGTCTTTGCGATATAGGTGGCGTAAAACCCGAACAGAAAAAAGTCGAACTGTTCGAGAAAATTACCGCTGGTTACCCGCAGTATTGCGCCGAAAGTTCCAGCGCGCGATGGTTGTTGTGTCATTAGGGTTGCTCCACTGTCTTATCATAATATTTATAGAGGTAAGAGTTTGCGGGTTAGTCGCCTGTGACCCCCGCTTGTTTGCCGCGCCTTTTCTCAATCGCCCACTTGAGTAAGGCTGCGCAGCGGTAAAATCCGTGGGCAAATTTTCCGTAAGGAATGGTCAGAAAAAGCGCCATGACCACGCCGAGATGAATGGCCAGTAAAATAGCCATCCATGAAGTGTCCCTTCCCGCCAGCAGCGCCAGACCAGTCAAACTGGTCAGCAGCAGCAGCAAAATAAAACCGCGATCCATCGGTTTTTGCCGGGCGTCGCCATGCAGCGGTGAACGCTTAAGATTCAGCCATAGCAAGCCCGCCGGGCCGACAACCAGACCAATGCCGCCCAACGTGCCCAGCATCACCGGCACGCTGAAGAACGGGTAGGGCGCTTCTATACCTGCAAAGTAGTGATAGCCCGTTGCCACCACGGTGGCGGCAAAGCAGAGCATAAAACCGTAGAAGGTAAAGTGGTGGAAACGGCGGCGCATCAGGGTGAAAGCATCATCCGCTTCGTTACAACCTTTGCCGTGGCCACCATCGAGATATTTCAGCGTCAGCGCATCGTGTGAGGCTTCAGCAATCTCGGCGGAACGCGGCATACCCGGAGAGATCTCGCGCCAGAAGCGGATCACGCCGGCCATCAACAAACCGATCGCCAGAATAAACACCGAACCAAACATCCAGGCCAGCAGGTTATGCGGGAAAATTTGATAGAAATCCCCGGCCAGCGGAGGATGGAATAGTGAGCCTTTCAAACCTATAGCGAGGAGTAAAAACAGGATCAGACCGAAAACCAGCGCCAGCGTCACGGTGACGCCTGCGCGACGATAAAGCGCGCCAAAGGCGGCGGGTTGCGCGTAATGCTGATAGGTTTCGAGCCGGACTTCCGCCATCGCCTTCGGTACGTTGATGGCAAATTCATGAGGCGGGGCATACTGACATGCGTGCAGGCAAGCGCCGCAGTTATGGCACAAGTTTGCCAGGTAATTGATATCCGCTTTACCGAATTCCAGACGCTGCGTCATGGCCGGGAATACGGCGCAAAAGCCTTCACAATAGCGACAGGCATTGCACACTTGCATCACACGTTCAACTTCAGCTTCCGGTTCGGTGATAATTTGCGCTTCGATGATCAGTTTCTCAAGCTGCTTCATGACGAGTCTCCTTACGTGCGGCTAGCGCGGCTTCTTTTCCGGCAATGCGGCCAAAGGTCGTGCCGATCGACATCCCCACGCCTGCGGTGTAGCCCTTACCCAAAACGTTGCCCGCCATCATCTCTCCGGCGACGAACAGGTTGCGGCTTGGAAGCCCGGCAAAATGCACAGCGGCGCGTTCGTTCACTTTTAACCCAAGATAAGTGAAAGTGATCCCTGGCCGCAGGGCATAGCCGTAGTATGGCGGCTGGTCCAGCGGTCGCGCCCAGTGCGTTTTCGCGGGTAGCAAATCTTTGGTGGTGCAGTTATCCAGAACGGTATGGTCGAACTGGCCGGGCTGGCAGGCGTTGTTGTACTCCGTCACGGTGTGGGTAAAGCGTTCGGCATCCAGTCCTAACTGAAGGGCCAGTTCTGCCAACGTATTGGCCTGCGCGCCGGGAAAGACCGGAGGCATAAAGTGGCCGATAGCTTTACTGTCGATGATGGAGTAACCAATCTGCCCTGGCTGTTGCGCGACCAGACGCCCCCAGATGGCGTAGCGTTTCGGCCAGAAATCTTCGCCTTCATCATAAAAACGATCTGCGTCACGGTTTACCATTATGCCCAGCGAGACGCAGTCCACGCGGGTGCAAATTCCGCCATCATATAATGGTGCTCTGGCATCAATAGCCACGCAGTGTGACTGGGAGGGATCGCCGATAATGTCGGCTCCGGCATCCATCATAAATTTGAGCAGTACGCCCTGGTTAAAGCGCGTGCCGCGAATCAGGAAGTTATCCGCAGGCCATTCGCCGCGCTCGTTCTCTCCCCACGCTTCTCGCAGCCATTCGCGGTTTGACTCAAACCCGCCAGCGGCAAGCACGCAGGACTTAGCGGTGATGCGCTCTTCGCCTGCTAACGCCGCCACGAACTCGCCATTACGCAGTTCAAGCGCCTGAACGGGGGTGTTATAGCGAATTTGAACGCCCAGCTTTTCTGCGCTGCGATAATAGGCATTTACCAGGGCCTTTCCACCGCCCATAAAAAAGGCATTGGTTCGCGCCACGTGCAAAGCGCCGGAGAGAGGAGGCTGAAAGTTAACGCCGTGCTGACGCATCCAGTCACGGCATTGTGAAGAGGTACGGATCACCAGACGCGCCAGCGCTTCGTTGGTATTCCCTTCTGTGACGCGCCACAGATCCTGCCAGAATTCTTCTTCAGGATAGCTTTCCACCAGCACATCCTGCGGCGCGTCATGCATACAACGTAAATTACGTGTGTGTTGGGAGTTTCCTCCGCGCCATTCACGGGGAGCCGCTTCGAGCAGGAGTACCGAAGCTCCTTGCTCGCGGGCGGTCAAGGCAGCACACAACGCGGCATTGCCACCGCCAATCACCAGAACATCAACCATCGTATACTCCATTACCATTTAACTATTTGTTAAATTTGTAATTGAAATGTATACGTACAGGCTGTGTGGGCGCTATGACGTGACGCTAAACAGTGCTTTAGTTATTGTAAAGCGTAGCGCCAGGCCAGCTTCCGGCTTCCACCAGTTGATGCATAACTTTCGTCAGCACCACACGGGCGGCGAGGCCTGCCGGGGTAAGTTCATCGTCAGAGAGACTGACCAGAAAGTTAGGGCGGCTAAGTATCGGATTATGGACGCCGATCACTCTTAGAGTGTCTTTATCGAGATGGGAGATCGCCGCGCCTGGCTGAAGAGTGGCGCCAATGCCACTGCGTACGGCGCGCATCAGTAACGCCAGACCATCAATTTCAGTAGCGATCTCAATATTTAGCGCGTGTTCCTGGCAGATGGCATCCAGCCTGCCGCGCAGACCGTGTCCCGGGCTTGGCATGATCAATGGAATATTTGCCAGTTGGGCAGGCGCAATATTGTCGTCGACAATATCAGCCAATAGGGCATGGGTCCCAATCAAAAACAGCCGTTCTTCAAGAATCGGTCTGGCGCTCCAGCGCAGGATCTTTTCTTTTTGAAACACGATAGCCAGATCAATCTGGCGGGTATTAATCATTCGTTCCAGGTTGCCAGAGAGACTTTCCACCACGTGCAGGCGAACATCAGCATAGCTTTCCCGCATGGCGTGAATAAAAGGCATGCCGAGAACGGAAGCGGTACTGGGAGCCATACCGACGCTGACATGCCCGGAAAGTCGGGCCTCGCGAGCGGCGAGGATTGCATCGTCTGCATGCCGGAGCGCCAGCTGCGCCTGGGAGTAAAAAGCCAGTCCGGCGCTGGTGGGTGTCACACCTCGCGAGGTGCGTTGTAGCAGGCGAATAGCAAGTTCGTTTTCGAGCCGCGTCATTTGCTGACTGAGCGCCGAAACGCCGATATTAAGATCGAGCGCTGCGCTACCCATGCTGCCGGTTTCTACAATGCGAACAAAATAGCGTAGCTGGCGAAGTTCCATTTCAACTCTCCGGAAGGGCAATTGATTTTTACATTAAAGCAACATTGACGGAGAAGGAAGAGGGTGCTGGTCAAATTCAGCCCATAAAAAAAGCCAACCGGAAGGTTGGCTTTTCAGAAAGCGTCACATTATTTGCCGTCGTGCGCATGCTCATCTTCGCGGCAATCGCCTTCGGCGCAGTGGCCGTAAAGATAGAGGCTATGGTTGGTTAAGCGAATACCATGTTTAGCCGCAATCTCACGCTGGCGCGCTTCAATGGAATCATCGCTGAACTCGACCACTTTGCCGCAGTCGAGGCAAATGAGGTGATCGTGGTGATGCTGTTGAGTCAGTTCGAAGACGGATTTACCACCTTCAAAATTATGGCGGGTCACGATACCGGCATCATCAAACTGGTTCAGCACACGATACACGGTCGCCAGACCAATTTCTTCACCCATATCGATCAGGCGCTTGTATAAGTCTTCCGCACTGACGTGATGGTTATCCGGTTCCTGAAGAACTTCCAGAATTTTTAAACGAGGAAGCGTTACTTTCAGGCCAGCCTTCTTTAATGCGGTATTGTTGTCAGTCATGCGGAATCTGTCCTGTAGCTAAACGATTCACTTCATTAACAGAAGTGACAGAAATTGCACTTGAGAAATTGCATATCATTATAGAACTGCCATGGTTAAATGAAAACTGCAAGTCTCTGGCATATATTGTTAATCAAAACGTGGTATCGCCGACAAACACACTGTGCAACACCCGATTGGCATCCAGCCATTGTACAGGGTCAGACGAAAAAGTTACAAATTTGTAGCAATTATTTTGATTGGTTTTATCTATTGATGCGGCGCAGATGGTGATCTACGCCGCGTGAAATCAGGCATTGATGATTTCGTCGAGGTGCAGTTCTTCTGAGATCTGCTTAACCCATTTTTCTACGCGTTCTGCGGTCAGCTCCGGCTGGCGATCCTCATCAATAGCCAGACCAACAAAGTGGTCGTCATCAGCCAGACCTTTGGACGCTTCAAAGTGATAACCCGCCGTTGGCCAGTGACCGACGATGGTGGCGCCGCGTGGCTCAATGATGTCGCGAATGGTGCCTAACGCATCGCAGAAGTATTCTGCGTAATCTTCCTGGTCGCCACAGCCAAACAGTGCGACCAGTTTGCCGTTAAAATCAATGTCTTCGAGGGTAGGGAAGAAATCGTCCCAGTCACACTGCGCTTCACCGTAGTACCAGGTTGGAATGCCGAGCAGCAGAATGTCATACCCTTCCAGGTCTTCTTTGCTGCTTTTTGCAATGTCATGTACATCGGCAACGTCTTTACCAAGCTGTTTTTGAATCATTTTTGCGATGTTTTCGGTATTACCGGTGTCGCTGCCGAAAAAGATGCCAGTGATTGCCATGAGTAAAATAACCTCTTGAAACTTATTGAAATGGTGGTGGCGCATTGCCCACGGATAAGGGCAATCATAGCAGAACAGTCAGGCATGCGGAAACAGCAAACACGCGGGACTGCACTCTGTGCTACACGATTTATGATTTAGAGCAGAAATTCAGACTATGCCTGACCGCGCAATGCGGTGAGTTGGGTCATCAGCATCTCTTCGATGAGTTCACTGCGACTCATGTTACGCGCCTCGGCCAGCTCGTTTAACGCGTCAACGGCATCAGCGTTCAGTTTCAGTTCGACACGCTTAAGCCCGCGAACTTTGTCACGTTTAAGCTGATTACGTTTATTTATACGTAACTGTTCATCACGCGAGAGCGGATTAGTTTTGGGTCGTCCCGGGCGACGCTCCTGCGCGAACAGATCTAATGTCGTACGGTCCGTTTGTTCTTTGGCCATGATCTTGGTGACTTCGGGGAAACAATCAGCCAGGCGTCTGCCCGGATGGATAGCGCGCCATAATACATCAGCAGGGGAGGCACGCCAACGCCCACGCGCGTAATCGCGCACGGACGCTGAGTTTTTAATCAGTTAGCCTGCTCGTTCAGATAACGACGAATGGCCCGCAGCACTGCTTCAGGTTTTTCCGCATGTACCCAATGCCCCGCGCCCGCAATTACGTGCGCCCGAGCCTGCGGGAATTGTGCCAGCAGCTGTCCGCGATACGCTTCGGTGACATAAGGGGAGTTACCGCCTGGGATAAACAATGCCGGGTGCTCCCACGCCGGGACGGTTTCCCAACCAACGATATGGGGATATTGATCCCACAATACGGGAACGTTAAAGCGCCACTCGCCGTCAACAAAGGATTTCAGCAGAAACTGGATAACACCTTCCTCTTGCAGATACTGGCGCATGACGCTTGCCGCCTGCTGGCGTGAGGACGCTTGTGCATCGGTTACGGCATTGATTGCCGCAAAAATCTCATCATGACGGCGTACATGATAGTCAACCGGCGCAATATCAATAGCCACCATCCGATCGATACGGTCAGGGGCCAACGCGCTTAACGCCATGACGGCTTTCCCCCCCATCGAGTGACCAATAAAGATCGCTTTTTCGATCTGTTGATCGTCCAGCGTATCCACCAGGTCTTGCGCCATGGCCGCATAATTCATCTCAGGCGATCGGGGCGAGAGGCCATGATTTCGCATATCAACCTGGATGATATCGTGATCGGCCACCAGATCGCGCGCCAGGATCCCCAGGTTATCCAGACTACCAAACAGGCCGTGAACCAGGACGATGGGAGAATTATTGTGCAGGTTTTGCGCAGATTGCGCTCGGATATTCAATTTCATGGCAAAGTTCTTTTTTTCACACTCACGGGTTAGGGTATCATGTTGACCATTCTGCCACAGGGCTGCAACAACTACGGTTACTCCGAGTTTTATCAGCCACCAGGCTTGACGCTATCCGCTGTTGGGATTTGCCTTTACACTACGCGTGTTAACCCAACAACTTGTATTCAGCTAAACACTGCACTGGATTAAGATGAAAACGATTGAAGTTGATGATGAACTCTATAGCTATATTGCCAGCCACACCAAGCATATCGGCGAGAGCGCATCCGACATTTTACGGCGTATGTTGAAATTTTCCGCCGCATCACAGCCTGTCACTCCGGTAGTAAAAGAAGTCCGCGCTGTGCAACCTGTCGTGGAAGCCAAGCCGGTTAACCCCGTAAAAGATAAAGTGCGCGCGATGCGTGAACTGCTGTTGTCCGATGAATATGCGGAACAGAAGAAAGCAGTAAATCGCTTTATGCTGGTGCTGTCTACACTCTATTCTCTGGATCAAAACGCGTTCGCCGAAGCAACGGATTCGTTGCATGGCCGTACGCGCGTTTATTTTGCAGCAGATGAACAGACGCTGCTGAAAAATGGTAATCAAACCAAACCGAAACACGTGCCAGGCACGCCGTACTGGGTGATCACCAATACCAACACCGGCCGTAAATGCAGCATGGTGGAGCACATCATGCAGTCAATGCAATTCCCTGCGGAATTGATTGAAAAGGTTTGCGGAACAATTTAATCCTTGCATTAGAAGGACTAGGCAATGGCAATCCACAACCGTGCAGGTCAACCTGCGCAACAGAGTGATTTGATTAACGTCGCCCAACTGACGGCACAGTACTATGTACTGAAACCAACGGCAGGGAACGCTGAGCACGCCGTCAAGTTCGGTACGTCCGGGCATCGCGGCAGCGCAGGTCGTCATAGTTTTAACGAGCCGCATATTCTGGCTATCGCCCAGGCGATAGCTGAAGAACGTGCGAAAAACGGGATTACTGGCCCGTGCTATGTGGGCAAGGATACCCACGCGCTGTCTGAACCGGCTTTTATCTCTGTGCTGGAAGTGCTGGCGGCGAATGGTGTTGACGTCATCGTGCAGGAAAACAACGGCTTTACGCCAACCCCTGCCGTGTCGAATGCCATCCTGGTCCACAACAAAAAAGGCGGCCCGCTGGCTGACGGCATTGTGATCACGCCGTCCCACAACCCGCCGGAAGACGGCGGCATTAAATACAACCCGCCAAACGGTGGTCCGGCAGATACCAACGTCACCAAAGTGGTGGAAGACAGGGCCAACGCCCTGTTGGCTGACGGTCTGCAAGGCGTGAAGCGTATGTCGCTGGACGCCGCGCTGGCATCGGGTCATGTGAAAGAGCAGGACCTGGTTCAGCCGTTTGTTGAAGGACTGGCTGACATCGTCGACATGGCGGCGATCCAGAAAGCCGGACTGACCTTGGGTGTCGATCCGCTGGGCGGTTCCGGTATCGAATACTGGAAGCGTATTGCGAAGCACTACAACCTGAACCTGACTATCGTTAACGACCACGTTGATCAGACTTTCCGTTTTATGCATCTCGACAAAGATGGCGCTATCCGTATGGACTGTTCCTCCGAATGCGCGATGGCGGGTCTGCTGGCGCTGCGTGACAAGTTCGATCTGGCCTTTGCCAACGATCCGGACTACGACCGTCACGGCATCGTCACCCCGGCAGGGCTGATGAACCCGAACCACTACCTGGCGGTGGCGATCAACTATCTGTTCCAGCACCGTCCGCAATGGGGCAAAGATGTTGCCGTCGGTAAGACGCTGGTTTCCTCGGCGATGATTGACCGCGTGGTCAACGATCTGGGCCGTAAGCTGGTGGAAGTGCCGGTCGGTTTTAAATGGTTTGTTGACGGTCTGTTCGACGGCAGCTTTGGCTTTGGTGGTGAAGAGAGTGCGGGCGCATCTTTCCTGCGTTTCGACGGTACACCGTGGTCGACCGACAAAGATGGCATCATCATGTGCCTGCTGGCGGCAGAAATTACCGCTGTGACCGGTAAGAATCCGCAAGAACACTACAACGAACTGGCTGCTCGCTTCGGCGCGCCGAGCTACAACCGTTTGCAGGCGAGCGCGACCTCCGCGCAGAAAGCGGCGCTGTCTAAGCTGTCTCCGGAAATGGTAAGTGCCAGCACGCTGGCGGGCGATCCTATCACCGCACGTCTGACGGCGGCACCGGGCAACGGTGCTTCTATCGGTGGTCTGAAAGTGATGACTGACAACGGCTGGTTTGCCGCGCGTCCGTCAGGTACGGAAGACGCTTATAAAATCTACTGCGAGAGCTTCCTGGGTGAGGAACACCGCAAGCAGATCGAAAAAGAAGCTGTTGAGATCGTCAGTGAAGTGTTGAAAAACGCGTAAACCCCTGGCCGGATAAGACGTAAGCGTCGTGATCCGGTATGAATGATGAAAAGCCGGATCGCGCATAAGCTGATCCGGCTTTTTTTATTCAGTTGACCCGTCCCAGGCTTAAATCCGGATAACGTGATGATTGAATTCAAACACACCTAACAAGATCATCATTATCATTGAAAATAGCTGTCGCTAAGCAGGTAGAATAATAAACAGGCCCAGCAGTGATATGGCATCAGGGACGCCACACCATTTATTATTTGCTGCGCAAAAATGGAGGCTTGACTGGACTATCGGACCTCCTGGGTTAGTATAGAGGAAACTGTTAGCGGCTTGGACAACGAGTCCGCAGATAATTGAGCGAAAAAATCAATGAATTCGAAGAACACTTTTAGCGTGCGAACCAATTAGGCGTTATCCTTGGTTCTTAATTTTCGTGGGCTGTTATGAGTATATTTATAATATATGTCAGCCAATATTGACTGAACTGTTACCGATTATTACGCCACCACATTCAACTGCATCTCCTGTTCTTGCCGCTGGCAGACCATCGATAAAGACGCTTTCTGATCCGCCTGCTATTTTTCGGGGGTGAGGTGGGTGTTTGGGTTTAGCGTGTGGTGTTAGCGGATCCCCCTGGCGAGCTGCTGGTAAGCCGTCAATAAATACAGTTGATGAACCTGCGATGATGACAGTTTCGTAATAACCGTCATGCTGAGTACCTTTATCGCTAAGCTTGGCTGCAGTGGGCATGTTTTTCTCCAGGTTGTAATATAATCGTCATAAAAAAACAAATGCTTTATTTGTAGATGTCGACAGATTTGATAGAAATCATGAGGTGTTCTCATTGCTGTAAAAAATATATTTATTTAATCCTTATAATATAATGATTTAACTTTTTTTCCATCTATCTTTATATGAACTTGATTGGACTTAACCATGAGGATATTATTACTATTGATTCCCTTAAAATTAAATCTATCCATAAATTTTATTAACTGGTTACTTTCCGAGATATAATTATTTTTTATCGGTGGTAAATGTGGTGGTATATGATATTGATGTGGGTTATTTCCATCCCCAATCAAAGATAAAATTTTTTCATTTATATTTTGTTCAATAAACCATTCTTGTTTTACGAAGGTGAAATCAGTAGTTCTGATGCTGTAGATTTTAATATTAGGCATGAAATAATAATATTCGTTAAGCTTTATTTGAAAATGTACTTCACTATGCGGAGAAAGTTTATACCAGTCATCTTTTTCAAAAGAACTACGATAATCGCAATTGCTTCCTAAATAATCTAATGAAATATTAGCCGTGGATATAAAGAAAAGCATCCTACATAGTTTTATATCAGATGCGATTTCTTTATTTTCTGTTGGTATATAAGGTAGAGATGTTGTCCGAATAAAATATGGGTGAGATTTTTCATTCTTAAAGGAAAGTGTTGCAAGTACATTATTATTATTATTATTTACCGATAATGAGAGATATAAACCGTTTAACGCTTGCTCATTAGTGTTAGCAACTTCCAATGATTTAAAACGCACTATAGGATAATTTGGTAAGTACCATTGCTTGGGATGTAGTTGAGCTTTTTCATATTCATATCCATTCCACCCTCTCATTCCATATCCGTATTTGATAATGGATAATTCATTTGCTGATAACCAGTTTGGTATAACTAATATCATTAATAATATTTTTTTGAAGTTAAGTTTATTTAAATAAATGAAACGCTTCATTTTATTAAGGATCTTATATTTTTGATTTAAAGAGTTAATCTGCGAAGGATAATGAAAAATAATTCCTCACTCGTTTTTAATTTCTATTTCAAAGTATCTTTCAATATTGTAAGCATTGTCAAAAACAAGATCGAATTTATTTTCAGTAATTAATTTATTAGCTCCTTTCACATGCCCATTGTAGTCATCATTATCTTCTTGATAGGGCGATTGCTTATTTCCTTCAGAGTCATAATCTGATGTCCCCATTCCTCCACCATTAGGGTCTGTAAAAAATTTGGGTATATGGCTTAATTCGTGGCAAAGTGTAGACACCCGAGAGTCATGGCCGGTAAGTTTTGAGCATATGCGTTTCTTTTCATTACTGTCTTTTTTTCTCCGCCCCACAAAATTTATACCAATTTCAACCTTATAGTCCTTCTGTGGCTCCCCTGGTACTTTAGCACTAACTTCACGTGGTTCATTAATTTTGTTAATAAAACTTTTAATGGTCATTGTACTTTTCACATACCTAATTCGCCTAATACAATCTTCCATCACACCCTTTGCGCTTATTTTAACAAGATGTTGCTCTCCTCTTACAGGCATATTTATATGAACAAATTCATCACCCCATATACCAGATATCGTTTGGAATTCGTTCTTTTCTTTGTCTTCCCAAGTTTTAAGATCTTTCTCTCTTTGATTTAATACCTTATCCAGAGCCTCTAATGTTTCTGTTATCATTGCATCAAAATCATTTATTTTACATTGTTTAAAAACTATCATTTCTTTTGACGGTTTACCGTGTGTTTTATCACTCATTCTTCTTCTCCCCAACATGTATCAAAATCAGGATTGATAAGTTTTATTGCAATTTCTTCATCGTTATCTTGGGTAAATATTTCGGTATACCCATTCTGATCTGTCTCTCCATATATTTGAGTTCCATCTACAAAATATGCGATATAACGTATGTTTGAATATGGTTCTTGTTTTTTATCAAAAAAATGAAATTGAAGATGATATTTTTCAGAATCCTGATTCGTCAGTTGTAATGGCCGAATGGCATCACCCGGACTCCCCCCACTGTTAAGATTAATTTTCGATCCCCCGATATCCACACCTCCTGCGTGTATCACCACAAATGAGCCGCCCACCTTCAGACTGATCTTACTGTCACTCTGGAGGACAATATCGCCCTCAACGCGGATCCCCAGCGCTCCGGCTACCTTCTGCGCCATATCGCCTTTCACTTCCAGGCTGTGCTTACCCCCGACCAGGCTGATATGGTCTTTTGTGGTGCGGTGCTCCTGCTTCCCTTCAACGCTCACGCTTCTGTTGCGCACAACGCTCAGCGACGTGTCATGACCAATGCGCACGGTGCGATCGTTTGTGACTTCCTGCGTATGATCGTGCTGCACCGTGATGCGCTGATCGTTCCCGACCGTGACATGCCGGTCATGCGCCACGGTGATTTTCTGATCGTGGCCGCCTGCATTCTCCTTACCCACCGTCACCGTCTGGCCCAGACCCACGGTAATGTTCTGGTTGTTGCCGATGGTTTCGCTGTGATCCACCTTCACATCGGTGGTGCGATTGTTCAGCACCTCGGTATCCATGTTCTTCTGCGCATGGATATAGACCTGCTCCTGGTCTGTGGCATCGTCAAAGGTCAGCTCGTTAAATCCGTCGCCCTGATAGGTTTTGGAGCGGATGGTCATTTTTGTCCGGGTGGCCGGCAGGTCACCCGGCGAGGGATTATCTTCGTGATAGGCCCGTCCCGTTACGACAGGCTGATCCGGGTCACCGTTGAGGAAATCAACAATCACTTCCTG
>NZ_SZXG01000001.1:0-842 GCF_005281305.1 Citrobacter sp. wls706
AGCACTTACCTTTTCAAATTGATTAGGTGTAAGATACCCTAAACTTTGATGGATTCGTTTTGAATTATAAAAGGCTTCGATGTACCAGAAAATACTCTGATAGGCTTCTTCAAAGTTCTTATATTTAAATTGATACACCCACTCTCTTTTTAAATGTCCATGCCAAGATTCAAGACTGGCATTATGATAAGGGTATCCCCTTCGACTGAAAGAGTGAGTCATCCCATAATACTTAAGCAACTCTTCATACTCTAGACTCGTATACTGGCTTCCTTGGTCAGAATGAAGAATAACAGCTTCTGGATAGTCTTGTGATTTAATGGCCTTATTTAAAGTTCTTTGCACTAATTCTACAGTCATTCGCTTGCCCAAATCCCAAGCAATGACTTTTTTAGTATAACGATCCATAATGGTTGAGAGATAAGCCCATCCTTGTTGAGTAGGAATATAAGTAATGTCGGTTGACCAAACCTTATTCTTCTTTGTAGGTTCAGTCTGTATGAGATTTTTTCGATTGATGTGATCACTTAGTGAGTATCCAGGCTTAAATTTCTTAATGACTACAGACTTGAGTTGAAGTTGCTTCATTAGCTTCTGTACCAGTTTTAACCCGACTTTTTCCCCTTGTTTAAGTAGAAGATGATGAATTTTAGGAGCACCATAGATTCCTCGGTTAGCATTGAAGAGTTGAGAAATTTTGAGTGACAGGTATTGTCTCCTTAATTGAGTTTTAGATGGATGTCGGTTAATCCGTTCATAATAACTTGATTCAGGAACATCAAGGAGTTGACAGCTTAGTCTGACATTGAGTGCTAAAGTTTGTATGGTTTGAGCCATATCCG
>NZ_SZXG01000024.1:0-891 GCF_005281305.1 Citrobacter sp. wls706
TAAACCCGAATTGCTAGTTGATTATTTAGCCATGACTTGATACCCGATAGAATATCTTAAAGTCTCTGGTTCCAGTGATTTAGCTGATTTTAACAGTAAAGAATACGCTAAAAGTATCATCTCTAATTTCAATTGAAAACCTTGAGGCGAACGACTTTTACAACGCTCAGCTCCTAGATTTGTCAAAAAAGAGAAAACTCGCTCAATCACTTTTCTACGTTTTGAAAAATTAGGGAAAAGGATTTTCTTTTGCTTCATGTTCTTCCTGACAGGTGTCATTAGATCAATTCCTTTTAATTCCAGCCTATCATGCAGTGACTGACCTAGATATCCCATATCTCCAAGGACTGTTGGTGTCCCAAATTGACTCAACACTTCCTCGGTCATTGAACTATCAGCCATTGAAGCAGGAGTAATTGTGTAGTCTATGACATAGCCTGATTCACTGACTAAAGCATGACATTTACATCCATAGAAGTACTGTCCCTTTGTAGCATTGTAGCCAACATTTGCATAATCTCCAAGAACTTTGCTTCTGAAATTACGAATAGGCTGACACAAAGGAATGGGGAAGCTGTCAATAATGGATACACTCATTCCTTCAACCTCTTTAAAGACGAGTGCTTGGCGAATGACTTGGATACTCGGTAAGAGGGCATTACAACGGCGGACAAAGCGATAATATTCTAGGAAATTAGGAAATAAACTTTGAGCAAGTTGGTGCTTAGCTTTAAGCGTTTCACTAAAATGCAGTACGCCCCATAGGTAACAAGCGATAACTAAGCAATCTGATGTTGCGAGATGGACGTTCTTTCGGTTTTGAACCTCAAGGGGAACCCTCGTTTGATAAAGCGTCTCAATGGTTGTCAGTAAATAAACAAAAACTTTTGG
>NZ_SZXG01000023.1:0-650 GCF_005281305.1 Citrobacter sp. wls706
ACCGTACTGGCTAAAACCTACGGCGGTGCTGCTCGTGCATTCGACCAGATCGATAACGCGCCGGAAGAAAAAGCTCGTGGTATCACCATCAACACTTCTCACGTTGAATATGACACCCCGACTCGCCACTACGCACACGTAGACTGCCCGGGCCACGCCGACTATGTTAAAAACATGATCACCGGTGCTGCGCAGATGGACGGTGCGATCCTGGTTGTTGCTGCGACTGACGGCCCGATGCCGCAGACTCGTGAGCACATCCTGCTGGGTCGTCAGGTAGGCGTTCCGTACATCATCGTGTTCCTGAACAAATGCGACATGGTTGATGACGAAGAGCTGCTGGAACTGGTAGAAATGGAAGTTCGTGAACTTCTGTCTCAGTACGATTTCCCGGGCGACGACACGCCGATCGTTCGTGGTTCTGCTCTGAAAGCGCTGGAAGGCGAAGCAGAGTGGGAAGCGAAAATCATCGAACTGGCTGGCTTCCTGGATTCTTACATCCCGGAACCAGAGCGTGCGATTGACAAGCCGTTCCTGCTACCTATCGAAGACGTATTCTCCATCTCCGGTCGTGGTACCGTTGTTACCGGTCGTGTAGAGCGCGGTATCATCAAAGTTGGTGAAGAAGTTGAAATCGTTGGTATCAAAGA
>NZ_SZXG01000003.1:0-787 GCF_005281305.1 Citrobacter sp. wls706
TGGATCAGTTCTTCGACGGAAAGATCCGGCGCGATCTTTACGGCCACCGGAACATATTTATGGTGGACCGCTTGCAGATCGTTTTGCTTATTTTTAATTGCCGTTAGCAGATCGTCCAGCGCTTCACCGTATTGCAGCGTGCGTAATCCCGGCGTATTCGGTGAAGAGATATTAATCGCGATATAACCGGCATAAGCATAGACTTTTTCCATACAAATCAGATAGTCATCTTTGCCGTTTTCTACCGGAGTATCTTTATTCTTACCAATATTAATGCCGAGAATGCCGTCAAAATGTGATTTCTTAACGTTCTCTACCAGGTTATCAACACCCAGGTTATTGAATCCCATGCGGTTGATCAAACCTTCCGCATCCACCAGACGGAACAGACGTGGTTTATCGTTCCCGGGCTGGGGACGTGGCGTCACGGTACCAATCTCAATTGAACCGAATCCCATCGCACCGAGCGCATCAATGCACTCCCCGTCTTTATCCAGTCCGGCAGCAAGCCCGAGCGGATTTTTAAACGTCAGCCCCATACAGGTAACCGGTTTTGCGGGTACTTTCTGGCGGACAAGCGCTTCGAGCGGCGTGCCGGTAATGCGACGTAACTGCTGGAATGTCAATTCATGAGCGCGCTCAGGATCGAGCTGGAAAAGGGCTTTACGAACGAAGGGGTAGTACATGAACTCTCCTGGATTCCCAGTGTGCAAACCGGGGGCGTATTATGTGCGATCGCGAGCAAAAAGGGAATTGACCTGCGGCAATAAATAGCAATCGTTTTCCT
>NZ_SZXG01000036.1:0-912 GCF_005281305.1 Citrobacter sp. wls706
CGTTAACCTGGCGATCCACCAGGTCGATAGCTCCGGCAGCGCGCTGACCTATACCCAGGTCAAAGTAAACGACGCCAGCGACATTCACGATACAACTTTTGATGCTGACGGCGTGGCGACGTTCAACTTCGTCGTCTCTTACGTCAAACAGTCTGGCGCGGTACCAGTAACAGCGGGCTACGTGAAATCCAACACCGCGTATACCCTTACCTATAACTGATCATCAGTCCCCAGAGAGTTATCTTTTTCAACAAGATAACTCCTTTACAGAATTATCAAGGATAGAAGAACACCCTTACCTCTTGTAAACATAATAGTAGTCACTTCAGTTAAAATTAAAATCATTTTCATTATTTATAATGATAAAAAATACAAATACACACCAATCAACTCAAATACAATACATATATATATTGATAATAAAAACCATCAACACATAACAGCAAGAGATAAATAAATACTATGTTTGCAAAAAAAAGCACAATATGTACAAAATCGTTAAAAACAATGCACAAATAAATTATTACAAGAAATTGTAGTATAGATAAAAAACAAATTAAATATTTTGTTTGTGAATATAAAAAAAGGAAATATCCGCATATGATATTTTTATAGATGCAGAGTACTCCCTATAATAAATATTGTCTTAAGTGACATCTATTTTTAACAAGGATATTTCAAGATGAAATTAAAGTTAATAGCTTTATCACTGGTTCTGTCTGCTGCCTCCACTACTTCAGCCTTTGCCCTAGATGGCGGCCAGGTAGATTTTGCTGGTCTGGTGAGCGATAACACCTGCACCCCGCACGTTAACGGCGGCAGTCAGGATGGACAGGTTCAACTGAACACCGCCCAGGCATCCGCTATAACTGCCGATCCAGGTGTACAGAGCAGTGCCGTCGGTATTCAGCC
>NZ_SZXG01000043.1:0-3094 GCF_005281305.1 Citrobacter sp. wls706
AGCATCCCGGTGGAAAGCCAGCGGTTAACCGTTACGCCCTGCTCATTTTTCTCAATAAAGTTGGCGTCACGGTCAGTTTTCATCAGCTTCGCGATGCGGGAGAAAGCTTCATCCCAGCTGATACGCTGCCATTTGTCGGAACCTGGAGCGCGATATTCCGGGTAACGCAGACGGTTTTCACTGTGTACGTAATCCAGTAATCCTGCGCCCTTAGGACATAACGCCCCTCGGCTCACCGGATGATCCGGATCCCCTTCAATATGGTAAATCGACTCTTTGGCGTTTTTTGCTCCATCACCCAGGCTATACATTAATAGCCCGCAACCTACGGAACAGTATGTGCAGGTGTTTCGGATCTCTTTGGCGCGTAATAACTTATAGTTTCGCGCCTGAGCCAGTGCCATTTTGGGTGCAAAACCCAGAGCGGCTACTGTTGTTCCCGCCATACCGCCCGCGCAGATTTTAAAAAATTGTCTGCGGCTGACGTCCATTGCTTTCCTCTTTTTTGCAGGGATTCGTACAAGAAATCTCTCAAAGCGCGTAATCGAGGCAGCCTGAAAGATGACATGTACAACTTCGCGACGAAACTATCAGCTATATCCATATTTTTTTTGCGTCAAATCAAAAACGAAACGGTTCCGCTACTAAATAGTGCACTTTGTTTAACCCTTGTACCCATAAGGAGGTACGTAAAAGGTAATTAATTAGCGCGCTATGGTGTAAAAGTGCTATAAATTTCAGCTTATTTTTTGCCAGTGGCATGGACAGAGAAACAGAATGACAAAACAAAAAGCAACGTTAATTGGTCTGATTGCCATCGTACTCTGGAGCACGATGGTTGGACTTATTCGGGGAGTAAGTGAGGGACTGGGACCTGCTGGCGGCGCAGCGATGATTTTTTCATTAAGCGGCCTGTTGCTCATATTTACCGTCGGATTTCCAAATATCAGAAAAATTCCTGTTCGTTATTTAATCGCCGGTAGCGTGCTTTTTGTGAGCTATGAAATTTGTTTAGCGCTGGCCCTGGGTTATGCCGCTACCCGTCATCAGGCTATTGAAGTGGGGATGGTAAATTATCTTTGGCCAAGCCTGACGATATTGTTCGCCATATTATTTAATGGTCAAAAATCAACCTGGTTGGTTATTCCAGGACTAATTATCGCATTGACCGGCGTTTGTTGGGTACTGGGCGGTGAAAATGGTCTCAATCCAGGCGAAATTATCAGCAATGTTGCCAGTAGTCCACTCAGCTATTTTCTCGCCTTTCTGGGAGCTTTTATCTGGGCCACATATTGCACAGTGACCAATAAATATGCAAAAGGCTTTAACGGCATCACGGTGTTCGTTTTACTTACCGCCGCAAGTCTGTGGATTTACTATTTTGTCACCCCACAGCCGGAGATGGTTTTCAGCACTCCGGTGACGATAAAGATGTTCACTGCAGCATTAACATTAGGATTTGCCTATGCTGCGTGGAATATTGGTATTTTGCACGGTAATGTCACCATTATGGCGGTAGGTTCTTATTTTACTCCCGTACTGTCCTCCGCGCTGGCTGCCGTGCTACTCAGCGCCCCGCTCTCACTTTCTTTTTGGCAAGGCGCGCTGATGGTCTGCGCTGGCTCACTGCTCTGCTGGGTGGCAACTCGCCGCGCCTGAAAAAAACCGGGTTTTATCACAAACAAATAAAATCCGGCTATACTTTAGCCAGACTGATGGATAATTATGCTCATTGCACTTGTGTTTTATGTTTATATTTGTTTAATTAAATGTTAAATATATGATTATTAGTTAACGCGTGAAAGTATTTCATGTTTATCTATAACCCTCCGCATGTATATATTATACAAGCGAAACTAACGCCATTTAAATCATAGTTGCCATAATAGTCCCCTGCGTAAATATATCTAACCAGATCTGTCACATATTAAGATTAATATAATCAGCTGTATTATGTAGATCTGGATCACACAACTTCAAATATTTCGCAATATTATGAAACTTATTATTGAACTTATACCACTGCGTCATTTAAAAATGGTTTGCCATTGACGAACCCCTTCGTTTAGCAATGGTTTAGGAAACACACCAAGAAAAAATTATAAGGATTATTTAGAATGAAACTTAAATTAGTTGCAGTGGCAGTGACTAGCCTGTTGGCGGCAGGTGCAGTAAACGCGGCTGAGGTATATAACAAAGACGCAAACAAACTGGATATCTACGGTAAAGTTCACGCTCAGCATTATTTCTCTGATGACACCAGCAGCGATGGCGACAAAACCTATGCGCGTCTGGGCTTCAAAGGCGAAACTCAGATCAACGACCAGCTGGTTGGTTTTGGTCAGTGGGAATATGAATTCAAAGGCAACCGTTCTGAAGATCAGGGTTCCGAAGCAGACAAAACCCGTCTGGCATTCGCTGGCCTGAAATTCGCTGAATACGGTTCTTTCGACTACGGTCGTAACTACGGCGTAGCTTACGACATCGGCGCATGGACCGACGTTCTGCCAGAGTTCGGTGGCGATACCTGGACCCAGACTGACGTATTCATGACTGGCCGTACTACCGGCGTCGCAACCTACCGTAACACCGATTTCTTCGGTCTGGTTGAAGGTCTGAACTTTGCCGCTCAGTATCAGGGCAAAAATGACCGTACCAACGTGAAAGAAGCTAACGGCGACGGCTTCGGTCTGTCTACCACTTATGAGTACGAAGGCTTCGGCGTAGGTGCTACCTATGCGAAATCTGACCGTACTGACCGCCAGGCTGTGGGTAACTCCAGTTTCATGGCTTCCGGTAAGAATGCTGAAGTATGGGCTGCTGGTCTGAAATATGATGCGAACAACATCTACCTGGCGACCACCTACTCCGAAACTCGTAACATGACCACCTATGGCGGTTCTGGTGTAACAGGTATTGCAGATAAAGCACAGAACTTTGAAGCTGTTGCTCAGTACCAGTTCGACTTCGGTCTGCGTCCGTCCATTGCTTACCTGAAATCCAAAGGTAAAGACATCAATGGTTACGGCGACCAGGATCTGGTTGAATACGTAGACCTGGGTGCTACCTACTACTTCAACAAAAACATGTCTAC